>JBKPNZ010000053.1:0-12795 GCA_046732895.1 Actinomycetota bacterium | reverse complement strand
ATCGCACCCAGGAGGTCGCCGGTTCGAGTCCGGCTAGCTCCATGGCTTGAACAAGCGGCTTGAGCAAACGAAGAGGCCCCTCCCGGGGCCTCGTTTCGTCTCAGGTCAGATTTGGGTCAGATCTGGTGCCCGAAGGCGGTGGCGAGCTGCTGTCGGAGCGCCTGGCCGTTGCTGACCTTCTCGAACTCGTGCGCGTAGACGTCGAGCGTGACTGACGCTCGAGAGTGCCCGAGCTGCCTCGCGACCGAGTACACGTCGGCGCCGGCCCTTATGAGGTGCGAGGCGATGAGGATCCCGGTGTTCGCCTCGAAGGAAGGCACGCCACTGGGTCATCGGAACATCACACACCCGGGGGTTCGAACCGGCAACGGCACGCGCTGGGATCGAGGGTGTGACCTTCCATGACATGCGCCATGCCTTCGCCAGTCGGATGATCGCTCGCGGGATTGAGCCGGTCACGCTTGCCAAGCGATTGGCCACGAATACATCCGCGAGACGCTCAACACCTATGCCGACCTCTGGGATCGCGTCCGCACCGACGAGGCGGTCAGGCAGGCCATGGCGCTTTGACCTCTTCGCTCGCAGATCGGTCACCGCGGTCCCGTGGTGCTGAGCTCTGGTGACTCCTAGGGAGCGAGAGAGCCTCACAACCTCTGGTCGCTGAGCCGAACGAGGCTGCCGATGCGTACGAATCGTCTGAGGCCTCTATGCCGAGGTCGCTTCCCAAACGCCGGAATAGGTATGGGGCGGCCATAGAAGCTCAAGCCTCGCCGCGTTCGGGGGGTCCCCCTACGCCTCTACCCGCCTCCTGACGATCCCCGTACCGGAGGCGCCGGCATGTGCACGGATGTCCTCTCGGACGACCCTCTCTTACGCGCGCGCGAGGCTCGACCGCGAATGCGCACGCAACCTCGAGGCGCGTGGACTGCGCGATCCGACGATCGCGCGCGAGGAGCGGATCCGGAAGCTGCTGCCACTCGACCTCACACCATTCGACGAAGCCGAACGGCGGGCGCTCGCTTAAACAGCGCGGGCACGTCTCCGGCCCGGTAGTCGAAGATCCCCTCGAGCTGCAAGGCCGGTAGCCAGGTTCCGGTCAGACACGGCCCGACTCTGGTCGTCGAGGTCGGCGAGAAGCGGGGACCCGGCGGCCTGACCTCTTTCTGAACGTTCGATCTTCGGAAAGCAGCTCGATGGCCGCCGATTCGGCGTCTCGAAGTCCATCCTCGGCCCACCCATCCCGTTCCGCGAGCCCTTCGAGGTCGACCGCGATCGTCTGCCCCGCGTAGAAGCGCTCGAAGACGCGCGGGTCGATGTAGGAATCGCGGCAGACAGTCGGCGTGTTCCCGAGGTACCGAGCGACCTCCCGGCTCGCCTGCAGAACGACGCGCCTCCGGCCCGCATTGGAACGCACCCGGGAACCGAGCAGGGCTACGGCGACCGCGGCGAGCACGGTCGCGTGCCAGGTGCGGAAGTCCTTGGCCGAAAACGGCCCACCGCTGCACTCGCGGATGTACTCGTTGATGTCGCCGGACCGGACGTCGACCCAATGGCCGTCGCGGTAGGCCAGCAGCTCGGCGGGACCGCGACGCTGCTTGATGGCGCGGAGGACGGTGCGGACGTCGTCGTCGACGAGGCGCAGTCTGCGTTGATGGCCGCCCTTTGCAACATAGGAGAAGAGCACGGACCCGTCGGCTGCGAACCGGACATGGCGCCGCTGCATCGTCGCCAGTCCGAACGTCCCGTTCTCCTCGGCGTATGACTCGCTTCCGATGCGAAAGAAGCCGCGGTCAAGCAGCCGAATGGCGCAGGCGAGCACCCGCTCGCGGCCCAATCCCCTTCCGGCCAGGTCCTTTGCCACCTGTTCGCGCAAGGCGGGGAGATTGGCTGCGAACTCAAGCATTTTCTCGAACTTCTTGCGGTCCCGCTCTGCCCGCCAGTGGGAGTGGTAGAGGTACTGCAGTCGGCCAGCGGCGTCCCGGCCGGTCGCCTGGAGGTGCCCGTTCGGCCACGGACAAATCCAAACGTCCGTCCAGGCCGGCGGAATGGCCAGTTGGCGGATCCGCTGCACCGTGTGGTCGTCGACCCGCACTCCGCCGGCGTCGAGATATTCGAAGCCCCGCCCGCGACGGCGCCGGGTCAACCCCGGCCCGCCCTGGTCGATGTAGCGCAAACGCACGCGGCGGCCAGGGCCAACGAGCTTGCCACCTATTGGTTGACGCGGGTTCGACGCAGGCCCCCGCTCGCGACCCTCGCCAGCGCCTCTTCCGCGGCTTGGCCTACGCACCGGCATATCAGTCTTCGCTACCCGGCCCGAAGGAAACGACGCTCTCTACAACTCGAACCGGAACGGGAAGAGCCAGGATCGTCGAATCCGCTCGAGGACTCTGTGGAGAGGCCGCCAGGCCGACCTCTCCACAGACTTTCTCGCTCAGGCCTTTTGACCCGATTCGACAACCGTTTCCTTTGCCCTCTGCTGCACGCTGGAGGAGAGGTCTTCCCCATGGCTGGCGCCCTCGTCCTTTACCGTCTCAATGGCAGCCTGCGACGCCGCCTGCGCGACTTCCTTGCCGTGCTGAAGCGCTTCTTGCCCCGCTTCGGAGGCGGTCTGCTTCACCTGGTCTGAGAGCTCGCCGATCTTTTCGTCCTCCACGCGGGTGCGCGGAAGGAGCATCCCAGCCAGGAACCCCACGGCGGCCGAACCGAGGAGGAGTCCGATCGGATTCTCTTGTGCCACGCTCGCAGCCTGCTGCGCCTGGCGCTTGACTTGATCGGCGTCCGGCAACGCGCCGCCCACTGATGCTGCTGCCGATGTTGCCGCGTCGCCGACGCTTGAGGCGACCTCGCTGGCGCTTGAAGCGACGTCGGTTGGGGTGGGCATCTTGCCCGTTACGCGGGCCACGGCGCTGCTCGCCTTGTCCATCAGGCTGTCTTTCTTGTCGGCGACCGCCTCCTTTGCGCGGCCCGGAACGTCGGCTCGGTAGCGGATCGCCTCCGCAGTTTCGGTCATTCGCTCGCGGGTTTCCTCTATTTCGTCCCGGATCTGGTCGGGTGCTTTGCCCATTCGATGTCCTCCTTCACTGTCTCGACTGTTTGTTCAGGGATGGGGGGCATCGCTTCACTGAGCCGATCCTTGCCGTGCATCACCGCTTCACGGACGTTGTCCGCCGTCTGTCGAATCACCTTCGACCGCACCAGAGGCATTGCCCGCTGCCAGCGGCTGCGGCCGATCATTGCGAGCACGGCCGCGACGACCCCGTAGAGCGCGAGAACGACTAGCGCCGCGGCCCAGGCGGGGATTGCCTCCGCCAGAGCGAGGATTAGGAACGTCGTTAACGCTGCGAAGCCGCCCAATCCGAAGAGCGCCGCCCCGGCGAAAAAGCCGCCTGCGACTCCCGCCTGCTTTCCGTTTTTGGACAATTCGCCGGTCACGCGCTGGCTACCGGTCTGTAGCTCGGTCTGCGCTTCAGAGACCGTTTCCTGCGCTCGAACCTGTAGGTCTGCCGCGAGTTCGCGCAGCTCGGCCTTCGCTAGTTCGACTTCAAGTTTGACCAGCCGGGAGACGTCTTGCGACAGTCCCTTAACGAGCTCTCCGACGTGGCGGCTGCGGAGGGAGCCGTTCCGCTGCATACTCATCGTGCCGCTTGCCCGGAGTGAGGTGGTGGCTGCAGCGAAGGCGAAGCCTTGGGGTAATACGACGCCCGGTACTCCTCGAAGCGCTTCGAGCTTGACGCTTTCAGGAATCGTGCTCCCAAGAAGCCCAGCGCAATCCCGCCCGCGATCACGCCCCACGGATTTTCGCGCCCGATTCGCTCAAAGTCGTTCAGCAGCTTTTTCCCGTCCGACTGTGACAAGTACTTGGCCGACCGGTCCACCTGAAGCGCAGCACGGTCAATCAGCTGCGTGCCCGACGTGCCCTCCTCCTTCATCGTCTGACCGGCCTGCCGCAACGCCTGCCCTGCCCCCTCGAGCTGCTCACCAATCTGGGTCGAGCGTTCGTCGATCTGCGACCTGAAGAATCCGGCCGCACTGCTCTTCGCCAGTTCCACGCCCTCGCCAACCTTCTCCTGTGGCTGTTCGATCGCACCGCTAGACGCGGATGCCTCTTGCTGCGTGGTACTCATCCTTCACCTCCTGGGTTGGTCATGTGTGTCCGCTGCCGCTTGCCTGCCGCCGCCGGCGCGGTGCCTAGCGGTTGTTCTGGTCGAGCGGCTCGTTGCCGCCGACGTACTTGGTGCCCGACTTGGCCAGCCCGCGGCTGATCATGTAGCCGATCGCGACTGCGGCGACCAGCGTCCAGGCGCGAACGTCGCCGAGCGAATCAGAGATGGCCGAGGCAATCAGAATCGCCCCGATGAGGAAGGCCATCGCCCAGAACTCGGTTGTCTTGAACGCGTCCTTCGTCTCGTCGAAGTACCGACGCGTCACCCTGGTTGGGGCACTCGCACGCGACCGCTGAGCGGTTGTTGCCATCGTGGTTCCTCCCTTTCGGTCGTATGGGGCGGAGGACTCAAACCAAATCCTCTCGCGACCTACCGTGACCCAATGAGGGCGGAAACCCGAAAGCGCCGCTCCAAACTTGGCCTGTGTAGTAAGACCGTTCTGTCCCTTCTCCTCAACCTCGAAACATCCGGCGCTCTTGGAACGAGTCGGCTCGCAAATCCCCCGCAATCTGGACTACGTCCTTTGACAACGCAGGCCACGATCGGCGCATCCGGGCTCTGGCGCTGGCACGAACAACCGGCCGACCGGTGCGGCTCTGCGGCTAGCGGTGTTGTTCGAGGAGGAGCCGTGCGATCGACTTCGCCCGTTGCGCTGCTTGCCGGTCGCCTTCAGCTGCTTGCACGATCGCTCCCTTCATGAGCAGATGCCAGGAGAGGGCGAACGCCTCGGGATCGCGGAGGCCGGCCTCTTCGGCCAGGGTGCGCACGAACGTCCGGATGTTCTCGAGGTGTCGGGCGCTGGCTTTGCCGACCGGGTGTTCGCGGTCGCCGGTCTCGAGGAGGACGTTGATGAAGGAGCAGCCCTCGTAGTCCTCCTCCTGGAACCAGTCGTGGAAGACGTCGAAGATCGCCAGCAAGCGCTCCTCGGCGCTGTCGCCACGCTCCCTCGCGCCCGCTTCCACAAACTGCCGCGTCCAGCGCAACTCGCGCTCCTCGAGAAAGGCGAGCACCAGATCATCCTTGGAGGCGAAGTGGCGATAAAGCGTCGCCTTGGCGACATCGGCGCGACTGATCACTTCTTCCACGCCCACGCTACGGATGCCGCGACGCGAGAACAATTCGTACGCGTTGTCGAGGATCCGCTGTCGCGCGGCAGAAGAGGGCCTCTGCTCGCGCGTGAACGCGTCCGTCACGCAACGACCATACACGTTCGACAGACCAGTCTGTCTACAGACGACCGCGCCCTCAGCCCAGAGCTCCCACGTAACGCCTGAGCGCCTAGTTACGAGTTATCCGACCTGGGTAGAAAGCTCGGCTCATCCCCAACCGAAGGAGTCTAGGTGTCCAAGATCACCACACCCCGCGAGCTGGTTCCTGCACGAGCTAGGAGACATTCTCTATGTCGAGCAGCAACTGGCTGACGAAGCGTTGCCAAAGCTGATCTCGGAAGTCGAAGATGGCGAATTTCGGGGCGCTCTCGAGCAACACCTGAAGGAGACACGGGGCCACGTAGACAACGTCGAGCAGGTGTTCGAATTCCTCGGCGAGGAGCCCTCAGCGGAAGAATGCATTGGCTTCGAGGGCCTCAAGGCCGAGCATAGGAAGCTCGTCGAGGAGACATCGTCGAGCCTCATTGATTCCGTCGACCTCGGTGCCGCTGCACGCACCGAGAACTACGAGATCGCCGCGTACGAAGGCCTTCGTCGAATGGCAAAGGCGATGGGTGAAGAGAAAGCGGTCGACCTACTCGACAAGAACCTCAAGGAGGAGAAAGAGGCCCTGCGCCTCGTCGAGAAGATCGCGACTCGCATCAGCAACGCTAGCGCCGCCGCCGTCGCCTGAGAAAAGCCTAGTTAATAGCTACCGGCCGATGGCACCGCTCGTCGACCGGCCTAGGGGGCTCGGACTAAGGTCACCCGCAGCTCAGCTCGCGGGTGGCCCTGCTAGGCGATGAAGAAAGGGCATCTTTGGGTCGCCCGCTCGGGCAGCCCGGAGTACCGCGTTCTTCGGAAGCATGGAGCAAGGGTTAGGCCCGGACGGGCTAGCCGGCGCCAGCGGGGGGCCGTGGCAGCGCAGGGCATCCGACGGGCGATCTTCAAGCGGGCGATCGAGTCGGCACCTTGATCGTGGCCGGGGGATGCGCGCGAGCTGGGCCGTAACGCTCGCCGAAGCGCTTGAGCTCTCCGAGCTGATCGCCGGAAGTTTCGCAGCGGGCATTCCTGGCGCGCGGCCAGAGGGCTTCAGGGCTGCTCGGCGGTGGGGTCGCTACGCTTTCCGTCATGGACGCTGACGCGCTGTCCTGCAGCGCGGCGGCCCGGGGGGCGCTGGACGCGCTGCGGGCGGCGGCGGGTTCAGACAGTCCGCTTGAGCGCCACTGCCTGCGCCAGTTTGCGATCGCTGAGCGTCTTGCCGGCGACCGACCGTTCGATCGCGAACTACTGCTGTGTGCCTGCTGGTTGCACGACCTCGGTCTGTTCACGGTCAGCCGCGACCCATACGTGACCGAGGGTGCGCGCCTCGCTGCGCGGGTGCTGGAGCCTTTCGGCTGGCCGCCCGAGCGGTTGCAGCGCTGCATGGATGCCTGCGAGCAGCATCACGCGCCGCGCTCGCGCCAGGCAATGGGGCTCGAGGTCGAGCTCGTGCGGCAATCTGACCTCGTTGACGTCAGCGCGGGGCTCGTCAACTTCGGCCTTGATCGTCGCTGGCTACGTGAACTGTTCCGCGAGGTCCCGCGGGATGGGCTCTGGCGACTGATCGGCTCGGCTGTTCTGAACGAGCTGCGCCACCGCCCAGCGAGCCTCGCCGGTGTCTTTCTCTTCCCACGACGCACACGACCCTAGGTCGAGGAGATGCCGAGGCAGCAGGCGGCCCTCTCGGCCATGGTCGAACGAACGTCGCTCGAGGAAGCGGCACACGCGTCGCTGGGTTGCCCTGGTTGCGGGGACGCTTCTTGCCGCTTGTGCCTGCGGAGATTCACACGCTGTCTCTCCTCGGTTCTGGACCGCGGATCAGGCCGAATCGATCAAGGTAATTCGCGGAACCCCGCTCAAGACCACGATGTGCACCGGGCTCGGGAAACGTGTCGAGTCCGCGTATCAGAGGTTTTCGTGTGTAGGAGTGCATTGGCCCAAGGGCCTCGGCTATCCCCTGCCCGTGCGCGTCCGATACGTCCTCAACACGCGCGGCAAGTACAGCGGGGAGCGCTCGCCACATCTGATGACCGGCGTCCACTTCGACGCATTCGGTGTACCGTGAGCCGGCCGACATGGGGCGACGTGGTCATCTATTAGGCTGACCGTGCCGTCCGGCCCGCCGGGAGGGCCGTTGACATCGCAAGGCCGTGGACTGCTGTGACTAGGCGTGAGGTAGCCGCGATAGGGAAGGAAGACCGTGGGCGGGTGCAATGCCCTTTGCGGATGCCTCTCCCCCGCGAAGGTCGCCGTGCGTACCCGCCCACCGCTTTGCCGCAGTGTGTGTATTGATGCCGCGGAGTGGGGAAACTTGCGCTCTGGTCTGGACGCGACCGAGCCAGGCCTGCAGTGGCAGGAGGTGAGACTGCTTTCAGCGTTCCACGCCGAACGTGATGTTGACCGTTGTTCGGTACTCGACTATCTGGTAGCCGCTCAAGGAGACGACTGCACGTCAGTCTTCGCCGTCGGCGGGTGCTTGTGGTCGAAGACGACGATTCCTTCGCCGAGACGCTGACGCAGCAGCTGGAGGCGGACGGTCGCCTAGAAGTCGCGGGCAGGGCCCGCGATGGCCGCGAGGCGATCGAGCTCGCGGTGGTGCTTCGGCCCGACGTCGTGCTGATGGACATCGTGCTCCCGGTGATGGACGCGTCGAGGCCACGCGCGAGATCCGGCGGAGGCAACCGACCATCCCCGTCGTCGCGATCACCGGCTCCGAGTACGAGGAGCGTGCGCTAGAGGTGCAAGACGCAGGCGCAGTCGATTTCGTCCGCAAGGTCCGGCTCGACCCAGACCTCGTCGACATCGTTGTCGCTGCCGCGCATCAGCGCCGGCGACTCTGGCGCGGCCGCTTGACGAGCGGCTAAACGCCCGTCACAGCCCACCAGCCTTCGCACCCCGACTGGGTGCGAGGTGAGTCGTCGCCTATTTGCCGCGTGAGGTCTTCTTTGGCCGTTTGGGCTTGGCTGGCGCCTTCTCGGTGTGGGCGATGGACTTCGGACGTTTCTTCCCGGCCAAGTCGGGCTCCTTCCATGATCGGGCAATTGAGGCCGATTGATCTCTACCTCCGGAGCGGCTTGCTCAATCCTGTGCTCAGCTGAGGCTCTTCATTGGCCGTCGGTGGGCTGAGGCCGCATAAACCTGAGGTGTGCGATCGCCGGATTGTCGAACCCCCTGCAGCATCGGCCGCTTATGCACGCACAATTCCGGCATCGCTCGATCCTCGACCATCGAGCCCATGCGCAGGCGCCAGCGTCGCCGGCGGAGGTTTGTCGCGGCCGCGGTTCTGGCAGCGTTGATTGCCGGCGGCGTCAGCGCCGTGCTCCTAGCGCTCAGCACCGGTGGCAAGACGCCGCTGCTCGTTCCCCGCGCGGAGATCGGCACTCGTGATCCGCTCGTGTTCGAGGCAGGACAAGAAGGGATGCTCGAGCATTCTGCCGCCTTTGGTTTCTCCCATGTCCTCTACATGAAGAGCCCTGGCGGCGTGCTCGCGGCAGCGGAGCGGACCGCGAGCTTCCGGCCACTGATCGACCGCGTGGTCTCGGGCACCGGCATCGACCCCAACCTGCTCGAGGCGATCGTCTTCCTCGAGAGCGGCGGCCGCCAGGACGTGATCGCCGGCAGCGACCCCGCCAATGCAGCTGGATTGACCCAGATCCTCGCCGAGACAGGCCGCGACTTCCTCCACATGCATGTCGCACTTACGGCCAGCCGAACGCTGACGCGCCAGATCGACGCCGCAATTCGCCGCGGTGACTCCGCTGCCGTCGCACCACTACGGGCGCGGAGGCGTCGCGCCGATGCCCGCTTCGACCCCGCGCGGGCCCTGGGCGGCACCGTCCGCTATCTGTCGGCCGCCCGCGCGCGGTTCGGCCGGGACGATCTCGCCGGCGTTTCCTACCACATGGGGATCGGCAACCTCGAGAGCGTCCTTCGCGACTACGCCAACACGCACGGTCTCAAGCCGATCGCAGACATCGTCGCCAAGGGCGACCTCTCCTGGGCGCGGCTCTACTTCGATTCCTCCCCGGCACGCCATGCCGCTGCCTGGCGTCGCCTCGCCGGGTTCGGGGACGACTCGCAGACTTACTACTGGCGGGTACTCGCCGCGAAGGAAATCATGCGCCTCTACCGGCACGACCGGAACGAGCTCGAGCGGCTCGTCCTCCTCCAGAGCACCACGGCGAGCGCGGAGGAAGTACTCCATCCCCCGGACGCCACGCCGAGCTTCCATGACCCTGGCGCTCTCGAGCGCGCCTGGCGGGAGAGACGTCTGCAGCCTCTGCCCACCAACACTGCGCCCCTCCACATTCGGATCGACCCGCAGATGGGAAAGCGCGCCCGCCGCCTAGGCAAGGAACCATCGCTGTACCGCGGCCTGCGTCCCGAAGCGCTCGCACTGCTGCTCTACCTCGCAGCCCGCGTCCATACCCTCAGCGGCGAGCCCGCACCACTCGTCATAAGGGACTCAGTCTTCGACGACACCTACCAGCACCTGCTCGGCGCCGCCAGGCCTGAGGCGGCCACGAACGACTCACTGCACACGACCGGCTACGCCTTCGACATCCTTCGCCGCTACGGCTCCGGGGCGCAAGCGGCCGCGTTCCAGTACGAACTCGAACGACTCCAAGCCCGCGCACTAATCGCCTGGATACGAGAACCGACATCGATCCACATCACCGTCTCCTCCGAAGCGCGGAACCTCATCAACACCATGCTGAAACCAACCCGGCCGTAATCCCGGCAAGACCGAGCCCCCGAAGTCCCTGCATCCAGGCATGGCGCGGGCAGCTCCGCGGCTCGGAGCGGGCTTCCACCTCCTGGCCGCCATCCGTGCGGGCGCGCCGGCTACCCCTCGATCGCCGCTTTGCTGCCGCTTCACAGCGAGCGAGGCACGAGCGAGACACACACGTCCGAAATACAGCCGCAAGCTGGTCGAAACCAACTCTGTCAATTCCGCGAACGACCTCCCAAAAGCGGAGCGTGCGGTCGCATCTCTGTCCCTGATCCGATGCGGGTCGACTAACCACGTGGTGAGTGAGTGGACCGCGCGATGAGCCTCTCCGCGCGGAGTCCGGGGCGTCCATGGGCATTTCCGGCGTATTGCTCTCCCACAGCACGGCCCTACTGCCCTCAGAGGCGACGCGGGTCGTGCGCTCTGTCTGAGCCAGCGCGACTGTACGCCCGACGCACAGAGCCTCATGGCGTAAGCCGTGCGCACCGGCGTCCTGGCAAGTAGTGGCGCTGTCTTCTGACTCAGCGCCTGACTGCCTCCCCCATCATCACCTGCGCTTGGCTCCGGTAAAGAGATTCAGGCAGCGTTCGCGCCTACTGCTCTCGTAGGAGGTCACCCTGCCCTAGTCCATTCCCAGCCCAGCCATGGCGTGCCGCGGGGCCGGGGGTAGGGAGCGGAGAGTCCGGGGGTACCTCCCCATCTGCGGCGCGATGGCTTGAGGTTCGAGCCTCGGGCTTGCCGCACAAGATGGGTAGTGCCTCCGCAATTATGGGCAGTCGCACCGATGCGCAGGGGAGGCGAGCGCTCGTACTTTCCAACATGTCAACGTGCGAAAGGAGGAATTCATGCGCTACGTGCTGGTTGCTCTCGCGGTCGTCGCGGCCGCAACCCTCGCGCTTACGGCAACCGCATCGGGCGAAGGACGCGGTCCGGCCCAGCTCCAGCGCGCCGGCTGGGATTGCCTCAACCCCGCAACTGCCTTCCCGGAAAACCCGAACGTCCACTGTTTCCCGCCCGGCCAACTGGAGGCAGTGGTCGCGGGGACGGCCGTGAGCGCGCTGCTAGTCGCGTTCGCGACTCCGGACGTGAACGCGGAGGTGGCTCCGTTCCTCGGCACCGAGCACATGCTTCGAGCCGACCACTTCCACAACCAGCCCTGTCCGACCGACCCGCCCGGCGGCCCGCCCGGCGAGACGAGCAGTCCGCCGCTCTACGAGTGGAGCTACCTCGGCCCGCGGTTCGGCTGGGATTACTACATCTGCCACACCTTCGACAGCCCTTGGTAACCCGGCAGAACGCGACCGGCGCCGGAAGAGACCTCCGGCGCCGGTCAGCGGCTCGTCGGACCGGACATGCCTACGCGGGTCTTAATGGGCGCGGCTGGACTCAGACACCCCTGCCAAACGGCATGTTCCGACCCTTGGGGGAGCACGGGAGCACCACACGATCACGTCCGACCCTGCCTGCTGGTGTCCCATTTATTGAGGTAGCGAGCACGACTGCTTCCGGTGATATCGAAGCTCGGTCAGGAAGCCGCAGGAGCCGTAGGCCACCGTTGGTGGAACATTGCAGAACGAGTGATCGCAGCAGACACTGTCTGCACGTGAAGCGGCCCGACACCAACTACGTAAATAGCCGGGACGTCCATATTGCGTATCAGGCCACGGGCGAAGACCCCTTCGACCTCGTTTGGGTGCCGGGTTTCTTGGGCGGGCACCTCGAGTTGGAGTGGAATCTGCCTGGGTTTTCCGCAGCGATCGAGCACGGCGCGCGAGATCGGGCTCAGCCTGGAAGAGGCGCTTCAGCTTGTTCTGCTGTACGCCGCATAGGAACCGGCGAAGCCATCGAGCGCGTTGCGGAATGGCCTTGGCGGCACTTCGTTTCTTCTGGCCGAGCGTTTTGCCGTTTGTCCGCTGGCAACTATCCCAAGTGATGGATGCGCGGCAGGCGGATTGGCTGAGAGAAATGGCCACGTGGCTGCCCAGCCAGGTGCGCCTGCTCGGATACTCCCCCGCATTTCGCAACGCGCTCGCTGACTTGATTTCGACAGCCCGTGCTGAAGGTGCGCGCGTGCGGGAGACGTCCTCTGCGTTCCAAGGCCACGAAGGTGAAGAGGCCCTGTACCAATTCGCGGGACGGATTCAGGGACTGCTCGAACTCTCAGATCGCGAGGCTCCGGAGATGGTCGGCGAACTGGAAGAGGCGGTACGGAACGCACTGACCTCTTCCCGGCGCGAGGCGCACGCTACGCAACTCCCGGCCATGGCCGAAAGCGCGAATAGACAAGCCACAGGCGGCCAGCTAGCGTCGTGACCGGCCCGGCGGTGACGTGGCGGAAGCGCTCGGCCGGCCGGCGAGAGTTCGACCCGCGCGCCGGGCCTGGCAAACGTGTCCCGAACCGTGTCCCGAACTGCGCCAATCCACTGTGCTTGAGCGCATCTGAGAGCAGCTAAGAGCGCCCTGGATACTCAAGAGACCGGTATTGGTCAGGTCTCATAATCCGTTTTCCCCGCGCACGCTTGTTCAGGCCTCGGCTCAGCGTAGGACTCGGACGCCGGTTGCGGTAGTCGCTCTTTCGGCCGCGTTCAGCGCAGATGATGTCGGGCGGTATGCGTCGTCCCGTTTCGGGTACGACCGGCGAGCGGAACGTCGAGCAAAGACAGGAGGCTGTAATGCCTGGGGAGCACCAGACGCGCGTGGCGAAGGTCGT
>JBKPNZ010000052.1:0-10604 GCA_046732895.1 Actinomycetota bacterium | reverse complement strand
CTCGGGATTCCCCCAGGCCTGGTGGTACCAGTGGGTCGTGAACCCCTCCCAGGGCAGCGAGATGATCGACGAGTCGTTGAAGGAGAAGAGGGCCAGCAGCAGCACCGGCCCGAACAGGATCACCATCACCGCGAGGACCAGGACAACGCTCGCGATCCCCGGCAGGCGCCGGCGGACGCGGCGTTTCAGCGAGTCGGCGCCGGCCGGCCGCGGCGCCGCGAGCGGCTCCCGCCGCACACCAGGCTGGACGGCTACTGCGCCTTCACCTCGCGCCATGCCTGCGCGTACTCCTGGAAGTTGGACGGCTGGGACTCGGGGATCGCGCCCTTGATCGAGGCTGGATCGGCGGTGTCCCGGTACTGCTTGTCGGTGACAGGGATGGCCGCCGGGTTGGTGACGACGAACCCGTTCTGCGCCGAGGCCGCCTGCGGCTCAGGCCCCGTGTAGAAGTTGATGAACTTGTACGCGGCGTCCACGTTCTCGGCCTTCGACGTGATCCCGAGCCCGCAGATCCATGAGAGCGCGCCCTCCTTCGGCGCCACCCACTGGACCGGAAGCCCGTCGTCGAGCATGTCCTGCGTCGTGCCGCGGCCGCCGTCGGAGACGACGACCTCTCCCGACTTGAACAAGTTGACCATGTCTGAGTCGGAGTCGGCGAAGCTCCGGAACTGGTCGCGCTCGTCGATCAGCTTCTCCTGCACCTGGTCGAGCTCGTCTGAGTTCATGTTCATCGGGTCGTCGATGCCCATGGTCAGCGCCGTCTCGGCCAGCGGAGTCAGGTACGAGCTGCCGTCGAGAGCCACGCGATCTTGGAAGGCCGGGTCGAAGAGGTCGTTCCACGAACTCGGCACGGGCGAGACCTCGTCTGTATTGACGATCAGGCCCTGCGGTCCAGCCGAGAGCGGCACGAAGAGGACGTCGCCGTTCTGCTCGACGCCCTGGGCGTCGGTGAAGGCGAGCTTGTCCCAGCTCTTGAACGCGTCCACGTCCAGGGGCCGCAGCAGACCGCGCGCCTCGAGCGGGCGCATCTCGTCGGCGCACACCTCGACCACGTCGGCCGAGAAGCCTCCCGCGAGCTTCGCCGCCGCCTCCTCGTCGGAGTTGAACGTCGCGATCTTCATGTCGACGTCGGGGTTCTGGGTGCTGAACGGGCCGATGATGTCGTCGGTGACCGTGTCGTCGTACGCGAACACCCGAAGGGTGCCCGTCGCCGGTGCATTGATGTCCTTCGGGGCGGGCGCCATCGAGCTCGTGCCCGAGCTGCCGCAGGCGGCGAGGCAGAGCGCCATCGCCGCGAGGCCGAATGCGGCAAGTCTGCGACGCAGGACACTCATCCGGCCTGGAACTCCTGGAAGGCGTGGGTCCACTCGTCGTAGTGCGGCGGCTCGGTCTCGGGGATCGCGTGCTCGACGACCGCGGGGTCCGCAGTCGCGCGATCCGCCTTGGGGACCTGCGACATCGCCTTCGGGTTCGTCACGACGTAGCCGCTCTCGGCCCTGATCGCCTGGGCCTGGGCCGAGGCCTGCCAGTTGATCAGCCGGTAGGCGGCGTCCAGGTTCTGCGCCTTGGAGGTGATCGACAGTCCGCATACCCATGAGATCGGTCCTTCCTTTGGTGGAATCCACTTGACGGGGACGCTGTCGTCGACCATCCGCTGGGCGACGCCCTGGCCGCCGTCGGCGATCACGACCTCGCCGGACTTGAACAGCTGCACGAGCTCCGAGTCGGACCCCCACAGCGCCCGGAACTGATCGCGGTGATCGTCGAGGTAGCTCGAGACGCGCTCGAGCTCGGTGCCGCCGATCGACATCGGATCGT
Source organism: Actinomycetota bacterium (assembly GCA_046732895.1). Taxonomy (GTDB): domain Bacteria; phylum Actinomycetota; class Thermoleophilia; order Solirubrobacterales; family 70-9; genus JBKPNZ01. The sequence goes on along the minus strand of JBKPNZ010000052.1, from coordinate 8,786 downwards.
CGATCCCGAGGGCCAGCGCCGTCTCCGCGATCGGCGGCAGGGCGTAGTCGGCCTCGAGGGCAGCGCGGCCCGCGTAGGCGGGATCGAAGAGGTCCTGCCAGGAGTCGGGCGCCGAGCTGACCTCGTCGGTGTTGTAGATGAGGCCCTCGGGGCCCGCCGAGAGCGGCACCACCCAGACCGTGTCGCCATGGTCGGTCACGCCAGGCGCATCGGTGAAGGCCAGGTCGCTCCAGTCTGTGACGCCGGCAGTATCGATGGGGCGCAGGAGATCACGCTTCTGCAGGGCGCCGATCTCGTCGATGCACGACTCGACCACGTCGGCGTCGAACCCGCCCGCGAGCTTCGTGGCCGCCTCCTGGTCGCTGGAGAAGGTCGCCGTCTTCACCTCGAGGTCCGGGTTCTGGCGCTCGAACGGCTTCATCAGCGCGGGCGCGATCGTGTCCTCGTATGTGAACACGCGCAGGGTGCCGCTCGCGGGCTCGGCGGGGTTCTTCGGCGGGGGAGCGACGTCCTGAGTCCCGCCGCCGGTGCCGCAGCCGACCAGCAGGGCCAGAACCGCGGCTGCCGCCGCGACCGAGCACAGTCGCCCGCGCGCGGTCACGCGAGCTCCGCCTTCGGCGATTCCGGCTCCGGAACGGTCGCCGGGGGCGCGACGCCGCTGCCGATCACGAAGCTGTGGTGGGCGGGCCAGCTCAGCACGACCTCATCGCCGGGCGCGATCGCCTCGGGGGCGCGATCGTCGTTCAGCAGATGCACCGCCAGCTCGTCGCCGGTCTGGAGCTCGACGACGATCTGCGTGATCGACCCCAGGTAGACCTGCTTGGTCACCCTGCCGCGCACGAGCGAGCCGGTCCCGCCCTCCGGAGGGTCGACGATCCGGATCTTCTCCGGGCGGACGGTGATCGTGTGGCTCTCGCCCTGGCCCGGGTCGGGGGCCGTCACGCGCATTTCCTCGCCGAGCTCCATCGTGACGAGCCCCGCCTCGCGGCGATCGACCCGCAGCTCGAGCAGGTTCGAGACGCCGATGAAGTCGGCGACGAACCGCGTCCCGGGGAACTCGTACAGGTCTCGTGGGGCCGCGACCTGCTCGACGACGCCGCCCGACATCACCGCGATGCGATCCGACATCGTCAGCGCCTCTTCCTGGTCGTGCGTGACGTAGACGAAGGTCGTGCCCGTCACCCGCTGGACGGACTTCAGCTCGAGCTGCATCTCCTTGCGGAGCTTCAAATCGAGTGCCCCGAGCGGCTCGTCCAGGAGCAGGGCGGCGGGCTCGTTCACGAGCGCCCTCGCAAGCGCCACGCGCTGGCGCTGGCCGCCCGAGAGCTCGGCCGGGCGCCGGTCCTCCAGGCCGCCGAGTTGCATGGTCGCCAGCATCCGCCCGGCGCGGCGGCGTGCCTCGGCACTCGCCACGCGCTTCAGCTTCAGGCCGAAGGCCACGTTCTCCGCCACGGTCATGTGCGGGAACAGGGCGTAGTCCTGGAAGACCATGTTCACGTTCCGCTTGGGCGGCGGCGTGAGCGTGACGTCGGCTCCCTCCAGCAGGATCCGGCCAAGATCCGGTTCCTCGAAGCCGGCGATCATCCGCAGCGTCGTCGTCTTCCCGCACCCCGAGGGTCCGAGCAGGGAGAAGAACTCCCCCGCCGCGATCTTGAGCGAGACGTCGTCGACGGCGCGCACGTCCGCGAAGGATTTGCTGACCCGGTCCAGGACGATCATCGGTTCGGCCGCGCGGCCGTTGCTCGAGGCTCCGGGGTCTGCGCTCATGCTGCCTCGCCTCCCACGTTCAAAACGAACAGGTCGTTCACGTTGGTTTCGGTCGGCCCGGTGCGCACCGCTTCGCCGATCGCCTCGAGCACGGCGGTCGCACGGTGCTGGAGCAGAGCTCCGCGCAGGTCCGCGCCTGCGGCCCTGGCTCGCTCGGCGGTCGTGCCGTCGACCAGGGCCCCGGCGATCGGACCGCCGCCATCGGATCCGTCAGTGTCGAGGAAGAGCGCCGCCGCGGTCACGCCCTCCAGCGCGAACGCCGCCGCGAGCGCGGACTCCTGATTCGGGCCGCCATCTCCCAGGGCGCCATCCGGGCCGAGCTCCACGGTCCCCTCGCCCCCACAACCCAGGAGCACGCAGGGCGGGGCGAAGGGCGAGCCGCGCTCGGCGCTCTCGCTCGCGAGGTTGGCAAGGGTGGAGCCGATCCAGCGGGCCTCCCCCTCCAGCGTGGTCGAAACCACGACCGACCGCAGCCCCAGCGCCGTCGCCTCCAGGGTCATCGCATCGCAGACGGTCGTGCCGTCGGTCAGCATGAGCGACTGCAGGTGCACGCCGTCAAGCGGCGGCGAGGCGGCGGCGGGTGATTCCAGGTGCGCGCGGATACTGGGCGCGACGCGATCCCAAAGGCCGTAGTCGCGGAGGACCTCGATCGCGTCGGCCGGAGTCGTCGAGTCAGGAACGGACGGGTCGGTGATGGCGTCGAGCGGATCACCCGCGACGTCCGAGACGGTCAGGTTGATGACCGCTGCGGGGGCCGCAAGCTCGGCGATGCGTCCGCCCTTCGAGAGCGAGACGTGCTTGCGAACCGCGTTCACCTCCGTGATCGGCATCCCGGAGGCGAGCAGCAGCGCGTGCAGCTCGCGCTTCTCCTCGGTGCTCACGCCGGGTGGAGGCACGGCGGAGAGCGCCGAGCTGCCGCCCGTGAAGCAGCACAGGGCGACATCGTCCGGCCCCAGCTCCCGCGCCAGCTCGATCAGCCGGTTGCCCGCCGCGACGCTGCGCTCAGTCGGCAGCGGATGATCGGCCGGCAGAACCTCGACGCGCTCCAACTCGGTGGCCGGGCCCAGGACGGCGACGGCGCCCCCGGAAAGGCGCTTGCCCAGAACCCGCTCGAGCGCCGCGGCGATCGCCAGCGATGCCTTGCCGGCCCCGATCACGACGATGCGGCTCTCCTTCGCGAGCGGGTAGGCGGTGCTGTCCATCAGCAGCCGGTCGCCGTCCAGACGCACCCGCTCAGAGACGGCGCGGCCCGGATGGGCGGCGGCCAGGCCCGCAGCGGCGATGCGAAGCGCGGGGCGGCGCAGCTCGCTGCTCCCGCGCGCGGCGAGGTCATCGATGTTCAGGATCAGGCGCTCGGCGACGTCCGTTGCGGCATCACTGCCGGTCGCGGTCTCGGCGCCGTCGCCCATGGATCAGCGTCCCACGCCCGCGAACGCTTCGGCCGGGTAGGCCGCCGCGGCGCCGAGCTCCTCTTCGATCTGGATCAGCCGGTTGTACTTGGCTGTGCGCTCGCCGCGAACCGGCGCCCCCGTCTTGATCTGGCCCGCGTTCAGGGCGACGGCCAGGTCGGCGATGATCGGATCCTCGGTCTCGCCCGAGCGCTCCGAGACGACCACGGCGTATCCGCTTCGCAGGGCCAGCTCGGCCGCGTCGAGCGCCTCGGTCAAGGTGCCGATCTGGTTGACCTTCCACAGCAGCGCGTTGGCGGCGCCGGCCTCGACGCCGCGGCGCAGGCGCTCGGTGTTGGTGACGAACAGATCGTCGCCCACGATCTGGATTCCCGCGGCCGCCGTTAGCTCGGCGAAGCCCTCGAAGTCGTCCTCCTCGAGCGGGTCCTCGATCGTCGCGATCCCATAGTCGCGGACGAGGCGGAGGTAGAGCTCGATCATGGCGTCGCGGTCGAGGCGCTCGCCCGCCAGTGTGTAGGCGCCGTCCTCGTGGTAGTGGGTGGCCGCGCAGTCCAGCCCGAACTGGAAGCGACCGGTGTGCCCGGCGGCGTCGACCGCTTCGTGCAACAGCTCCAGCGCCTCCTCCGGGCGCGAGATCGGCGGCGCGAACCCGCCCTCGTCGCCGGTGTTGAGCGCGACCTTCCCGTAACGCTCCAGCAGGATCTCCGCGAGCGCGAGATTGGTCTCGGTTGAGATCTGAAGCGCCTCCAGGATGGACCCGGCGCCCGTGGGGATGACGATGAACTCCTGGAAGTCGAGGTCGTTGGAGGCGTGGCGTCCCCCGTTGATCAGGTTCACGAGCGGCACCGGCAGCAGGTGTGAGTTGGCGTGCAGGTGGCGGTAGAGCGGAAGGCCGGCGGCGACGGCGCTGGCGCGCGCGGCGGCCAGGGAGACGCCGAGGATCGCGTTGGCGCCAAGGCGTGACTTCTGCGGCGTGCCGTCGAGCTCGATCAGCGCCGAGTCCAGATCGCGCTGGGAGACGAGCGGGCGCCCGATCAACGCCGAGGCGATCTCGCCGCGAACGTTCTCGACGGCCTCGAGGACGCCGAATCCGCCGAAGCGCTCACCGCCGTCGCGAAGCTCGGTCGCCTCGTGCGATCCGGTCGAGCGCCCGGAGGGCACGTCGGCCCGGCCGGTGTGCCCACTCTCGAGCCGCACGTCGACCTGCACGGTCGGCAGGCCGCGGCAATCGAGCACCTCGCGTGCCGTGACCGCGTCGATCAGGACGGGCGAGCTCACGACTCCACCGGCCCGCGGGTCTCGAGGGCGGAGGTGAGGTTGCGGGCGGCGTCGTCCAGGTGAACCCGGAAAAGGCGCTCGGCCTCGGGGAAATCGCCCTTCACAAGGGGCGCGAGCAGCTCCCGGTGCTCCTTGGCGACCTGCTCCGGGCGGTCGTAGTGGGGTCGCAGCTGGACCAGGCACATCTCGATCTCGGACTGGACGGCCGCGTAGGCGCGGCGCATCCGCTCGCTTTCGGTGGCGTCGATGATCGCCTGGTGAAAGCGCATGTCGGGCTCGACGACCTTTCGCCAGGACGCGCTGTCGGGAAGGGCGGAGAGCTCCGCCGCGGCGGCGCTCGCGCGTGTCAGGTCGCCCTGCTCGGCGATGACGATGCGTACCGCCTCGAGCTCCAGTGCCGCGCGAACGCGGAAGATGTCGACGATGTCATCGGCGTCGAGCACCGGCACCGCGACGCCGCGGTTGGGCACGCGGCGCAGAAGTCCCTCGCCGATCAGAATCTGCGTTGCCGCCCGGAACGAGTGGCGGGCGACGCCGAGTCGCTCGGCGAACTGCGTCTCGCGCAGGCGCGTCCCCGGCTCGAGCTCGCCGTTCAGGATCATCTCGCGCAGGGCGTCAGCCGTCGCCTCGGGCGTCGAGACCGTCTTCAAGAGAACCTGTGAGCGTTCCACTTCCTACCTTCCCTTCCCCATCATTGGCGCATTGTTCCACAATTTGACAAACTGAGCGGACCGAACCCCCAGCGGAGGAGTTGAGCGAGTGACGAAAACGACGACATCGATCGAGCCGGCGCGTGTGGTGGAGCTCCTCGAGCGGGAGCGAGCTGCGTTCGTCGATGCCCACCCCCGCTCCCGCGAGCTCCACGAGCAGGCGAAGCGCTCATTGCTCTCCGGGGTGCCGATGAACTGGATGACGCGCTGGCCCGGGGCGTTCCCGGTCTTCGTCGCCGAGGCGCGCGGCGCCGAGGTCGTCGACGTCGACGGCAACCGCTACGCCGATCTCTGCCTCGGCGACACCGGCGCGATGACGGGGCACTCGCCCGAACCGACGCAGCGGGCCCTGCGCGAGCAGGCAGCGCGAGGGATTACGACGATGCTGCCGAGCGAGGCCGGCGTCGCCGCCGGGGATGAGCTCCGGGAGCGCTTCGGTCTGCCGCACTGGCAGTTCAGCCTGTCCGCCACCGACGCCAATCGCTTCGCCCTGCGGCTCTGCCGCGAGATCACCGGGCGCTCCAAGATCCTCGTCCACAACCACTGCTACCACGGCTCTGCCGACGAGACCGTTGCGCAGCTTCGCGACGGACAGGTCGTGCCGCGGCCCGGTAACACGGGCCCGCCGGTGCCGCCGGAGCTGACGACCCGCGTCGTTGAGATCAATGACCTCGAGGCGCTCGAGCGCGAGCTCGCTGAGGGCGACGTCGCTGTCGCGCTCGTCGAACCGGCCCTGACCAACATCGGCATCGTGCTCCCCGACCCTGGCTACCACGCGGAGCTTCGCCGCCTAACGCGCGAGCACGGGACGCTGCTCATTATCGACGAGACCCACACCTTCTGCTGCGGGCCGGGCGGCTACACCGCCGTTCACGGGTTGGAGCCCGACCTCGTCACGATCGGCAAGCCGATCGCCGGCGGGATTCCGGCCGGCGCCTACGGGATGAGCGACGAGGTCGCCACCCGCGTCCTCGACCACACGGTCTGGGAGGCCGCCGACGTCGGCGGCGTCGGCGGGACGCTGGCCGGCAACGCCCTCTCGCTCGCCGTGATCGCCGCGACCCTCCGCGAGGTGCTCACACCGGACGCCTTCGAGCACATGATCGCCCTCGGCGAGCGTTTCGAGCAGGGAGTCGCCGAGACGATCGCCGAGCGCGAGCTCCCGTGGACCGTCACCAGGCTCGGTTGCCGGGTCGAATACATGTTCGGCGCAGAGCGGCCCCGCACGGGCGCCGAGGCGGCCGCGGCCTTCGACCAGGACCTCGACTCGCTCATGCACCTGTACATGCTGAACCAGGGCATCCTCATGACCCCGTTCCACATGATGGCCCTGATGTGCCCGGCGACGAGCGCGCAGCACGTCGACCGCCACACCGAGGCGTTCGCCGAGCTCACCGGCGAGCTCGTCGCCGGCTAGGGCGCGCGCCGACCTAGAATCGCTGGCCATGCCAGTGCTCACCGGAGGCTGCCTTTGCGGCGGTGTCAGATACGAGATCGACGAGCCACTCGTATCGGCGATCTACTGCCATTGCACGCGCTGCCAGCGCAGGACCGGCACAGCGGCGGCCCCTTCAGCCCGCACCGCGCCCGGCTCCTTTCGCGTCGTCAAGGGCCAGGAGCTGATCCGCACCTGGCAGCCCGAGGAGGGATTCGCCAAGGCGTTCTGCTCGAACTGCGGCTCGGCTCTCTACAGCCAAGATCCCAACGACCCCGACAACACGATCGGCGTTCGCATGGGAACGATCGACGGCAACCCGAGGGTCGAGTTCAAGCACCGCCAGTTCACGGCCTTCGCCGCCGTCTGGGAGCCGATCCCCGACGACGGCCTGCCGCGCTTTCCGGGCCCGGCGTCCTAGCCGCGACTCGGTGCGGGCCGCGGATCGCCCACCCAATACCTGGGCCCCGGGCCGTGGCGGCCGATCCGATCGCCGGGATTGGCCAGCTTGCAGCGGTCGAGCGAGAGGCAGCCGCACCCGATGCACTCGGTCAGCCCCACCTTCAGGCGCTCGAGTTCGGCGATGCGTTCGTCGATCCGCGCGCTCCAGCCGCTCGAGAGTCGCGACCAGTCGCGGCGCGTAGGCGCGCGGTCCGGCGGGAGCTTGGCGAGCTCGTCGCCGATTTCGTCGAGGGTGAGGCCGATGCGCTGCGCGAAGACGATGAAGGCGATCCGGCGCAGCACCGCGCGTGGGTAGCGGCGATGGCCGGAGCCGGCCCGCTCTGAGCTGATCAGGCCGCGCTCCTCGTAGAAGCGAAGGGCTGAGGCGGCGACGCCGCTGCGGCGCGAGACCTCGCCGATCGTGAGCTCCTCGACCACGCGTCAAGGAAATCACGATTGCGCCTTGACTTCAAGTTCACTTGAACTTGTACCGTGGACTGACCGTCCCCCCGCCAACCAGAGGAGTCCGGATGCCAGCAACCCAGACAGCGAGCGAGCAGATAACTCAAGAGGTCACCTCGTGGCCCGGCATCACCGCGGGCCCAGGCCGCCGCGGCGAGTTCTCCTTCAAGCTCGGTCCGCGCGAGGTCGGTCACCTGCACGGCGACCATTCCGCCCACTTCTCCTTCCCGAAGGAGGTTGGGCTCGAGCTGCGTGCCTCAAAGCGGGTCGTCGACCATCCCGTCTTCCCCGGCAAGCCCGGCATGGCGGCGCGGCGGATCGAGAGTGAAGAGGACGTGCGCGACGTGATCGTGATGATGCGGATGAACTACGACCGCATCGTCGAGCGCTACGGCCTGCCGAACGCCGCCTGAAGAGAAACGCCCGCAGCCGAGGCCGCGGGCGTTCCGTTCGGGCGAAGACGGGGTGCCTTCTTATCCCGAGTCTTTTGCGGCGTTCGCCGCTCAGGTCTATTCCTCGTTGCCCCCGGGTTAGGGCCCTCGCGGAGAGAACGTGCGGCGGGCGTGTTCGTCAGGGGCTATTTCCGGTGAGACCGCGGGCGCCTGAGATCAGGCGTCTGCGTCTGCGTCGCCTTCAACCAAACTGCTGTCCGGCTGGGCCTCGGCGGACTGCAGCTCCTCCTGCTCGGAGGTCGAGGCGCTCGATCCGCCGGCGTACTGGCCGTGCGAATGGGTCGAGGACTGGGAATGAAGGGTGGACTGCGAGTTTGTCGACGGCGGCGTCTCGGCCGACTCGCCAGACGAGTCAGGGCTCGGCTGGCCATCAACGCTGTCGGTGCTGGTTTCGCTCCCGTCGGTCGTGGCGTCGGTCTCGGCGCTGTCGGTGGCCGGCGTCGCGGCATCGCCGTCGGGCTGCGAAGTGTCGCGGCCGCGGTCCGTCGCCGAGGTATTCGAGCCGCTGGTGTGGCCCCGGTGGGCATCTGCCACTGGGGGGCTCGCGTGGGTGGCCCCCGCGGACGCACCCGCATTGAACTGATGGGCGGCCGTCGCGCCGGCGGCCGTCGCGGCTCCAGCCCCTGAAACCGATGACGCCGCTGGGGGGGCGTTGGGCCCGCCGATGACTGGCGGCAGGTGGACAACGCCAGTAGCGCCGGCCGCGCCCGTTCCGATCGCAAGCGCTGAGACGATCGACACCGCCTTCAGCGCCGCCGAGCCACCGAGGGCCGCGCCGCCGCCGCCGAGGGCCGCAGCACCGCCGCCGGCGCCGCCGGCAACGACCCCGGAG
>JBKPNZ010000051.1:0-57039 GCA_046732895.1 Actinomycetota bacterium | reverse complement strand
GCGCAGACGCGGGTGTGGGCCCGCCGCTGTCGCCGCCGGCGCCTGCGAGGGCCCCCAGGACGGCGGCGAGGATGCCGACCGCACCGAGCGCAGCCAGCCTCCGGCGCCGGATCGCCGCCGGCACGGGCCTGGAGCGGCGCCGGTTCAGGTCGCGGCGTCCCCCAGCAGGAGCTCCACCACCAGGACGTCCTTCCACTCGCCGTCAAGCTTCCCATGGCGGAGGTGAACGCCGACGTCCCGCCAGCCGCAGGCATGTACGAGGGCGATGCTCGGCTCGTTCGAGGTGAAGATCTTGCCCACGAGCTTGTAGAGCCCGCGGTCCTGCGCCTCAGCGGCGAGCGCGTTCATCAGGGTGCGCCCCGCACCGCTTCTCCGCGCCCCCCGCTCGACGTAGAGGGTGGCCTCGCCGACGCCGGCGTAGTAGGGATGAGGATCGGAGTAGGGGGTAACGCGGCCGAAGGCGATCACGTCACCTTCGCGCTCGGCGGCGAGGACGAGAATCGCCGTCGACAGCATCTCTGCGACGGCGTCCGCCGTGGTCGCCTGCGTCTCGAACGTGGCGACGCGGTCCTCGACCCCCTGGTTGAAGATGTGGGTGATCGCGGCGGCGTCCGCCTCGACCGCCGCGCGGGTCGTGATGGCGTCAGGCATCGCGGCGCGGGGTGGGGCGGCGCAGGTTGCCGACGATCACCGCAACCACCGTCACGAGGTAGATCTGCCCGATCAGCGCCTCCGTGATCGCCAGCGAACGACCGAGGTCCGTCGCCGCCGTCAGGTCGCCGTAGCCGGTGGTCGTGATCGTGGTGAAGCTGAAGTACAGGAAGTCGGAGCTCGTCTCCTGCGTTGTCTGGGCGAAGAACGACGAGTCCGACAGGGCACCGACGGCTCCGTAGCAGAACCCGAAGAACGAGCCGATGAGCAGGTAGATGCACAGGACGCCGAACATCGTCCGGATCGTGACGGCGCCCTCCGTGCGAAAGTGGCGAACGATCCCGCCGGCAATCGTGAGCGGCGCGAACGCGATCAGCAGCAGGTTCACGATCTTTGCGGCGCCGTCGTCGACGGTGCCCGAGACCACGAACGTGAGCGTCGCGGCGACGACCACCACGGTGACGATGAGCTCGACGATCCGAATCACGATGTGGCGCGATTCCGACGCCCACACGGCGAGCAGGAGCGTGAAGGCCTGGAGCACGATCGTGATCGCCTGGGCCGCATCCGAATCGCTGGACGCGAGTTGGAACGCGAGCGAGGCCAGGATCATCAGGAGAACGAGGCCGTAGCCGTACTGCCGAACGCGCCGGGTGCGGTGCGCGAAGCGCTCTGAGCTCGGGCCGCGCTCGGGGGGCATCGCCCGCGAGCATGCCACCCGCCCCTGACGTGATGGGCGCGCTAGCCCTGGTAGTTGCGGGCGGCGCTCAGGTAGCGCCCGTCGCGAGTGCGAGCCACGGCGGTCAGGCGGAAGGGCCGCCCACGCGGGACCGCGAGCCGCACCCGCTCGGCGATCTCGTCGCCGCGCAGCGTTCGGGCGTGGCGGCCGTCGATCAGGAGCTCGTAGGTCTGAAGCCGCTCGCCCGCAGGCGCCTCGGGCGTGAAGGCGAGCACCTCCCCCGTGACGCGCCGGCGCTGCGGCAGGCCCAGGGTCGGGGCGGCCGATTGCCGAGGGATGCCGGTCGCGCGGCGCTTTGCCGTCTCGTCGCGCGCCGGCTGCTTGGTCGCGGCCGAGACCACCTCGAACTGCGACATGAGCCCGTGGTCCTCGTGGTCGAGCATGTGGCAATGGATCACGAACTTGCCGAGGTGATCCGTGAAGTGGGCGGCCACAATCACGCTCTCTCCCGGATCGAGGAAGAACGTCTCCTTCAGACAGTCCTCCCAGGGCGCCGGCGGATCGCCGTTGCGGGAGAGCATGTACCAGTCGGTCGAATGCATGTGGAACATGTGCGCGACGCCCGTCGCGTTCGTGAGCTGCCAGCTCTCGACGGTGTCGAGGACCGGGAAGCCGTCGGAGCGCGACGGATCGAACGTATTGCCGTTCACGAGCCAGGTCGGGTCGAGGCCGCCACCGATCTCGAAGACCCAGGTTCGATCCGGTGCTGCGGGGGCAGTCGAGGTCCAGGTGGGGAGTGGTCGCAGGGAGACTGGGACGCTCGTCTGGTCGTCCTTGTGGCGATGCCCGACTCTGAACTGCATGAGCGGCCCCTCGAACGGCTTGGTTCCCGGGCCGGCTGGGTCGTCGTCACGAGGGACGCTGCGGAGCTCAACGCGGTCGCCGCGCGATTCGGCGAAGTCGACGACGACCTCGGCCCGCTCGGCCGGCCCGATCAGGATCTTCTCGCGGTCGATGGGCGCCGGCATGAGGCCCGCGTCAGTTCCGATCTGCGTCATCGATGCGCCGCTTGAGAGGTGGAGGTTGTAGGCGCGGAACTGCGATGCGTTCAGGAAGCGCAGGCGGTAGCGGCGGGGGGCGACGTGGTGGTGGGGGAGGGGGGCGCCGTTGACGAGGATCTCGCTGCCCTTGAGACCATCGAACGGAGGGTCGAGGTGGCGCCTGAACGGGTTCGTGAGCTGATTGTCGGCGTCGAATGACCGGTCCACGATCATCAGCGGGAGGTCGTGCTCGCCGGTGGGCAGTGGCAGCGCCGCCTCGACGACGTCGTCGATGATGAACATCCCAGCGAGCCCGTGCCAGACGTTTCGCGCGGTCCAGTCGAGGCGATGGTCGTGGTACCACTGGAACGCCGCCCGCTCGGGCTCACCGTCCTCCATCAGCTCGTACGTATAGGTTCGCTTCTCGCCCGGGTCGATCAGCAGGTCGTTGCCGGACTGCTTCGCCGACAGATCGCTGGGGATCTGGCAGTAGTAGGACACCGGGTGCTTCGCGGTGAGGCCGCCCGGCTGGCCGTCATCGGCCGAGCTCGTGTGGCCGCCGTGCAGATGCACGCTGAGCTCCCCGACCGACGAGGGCAGGCGGTGCTTGAACGTGACCTTCGTCTGCTCGCCTGCGGGGCGGCGAATCGTCGGGCCTGGGAAGTGGCCGCCGTAAGTCCACATCTTCGTCTTGCGGCCCGGGAGGATTCGCACCTCCGCTTCGATGATGTCGAGCTTGATCTCCGCGTCAGTGATGACTCGGGGGATCGGCAGCTCCGCGGCGAACGAGTCCGCGGCCAGGGCCCCCGAAGGGGCTGGGATGAGGCCGTGCGTCCGCAGGCGACCCGGGAGCGCGACGGCGGCAGCGCCGGCCAGGCCGGCGCCGAGGAGGGCCCTGCGGCGAAAACGCGGCTCTGCCGGCGAGCTACTCAACCTTGAGCTTGCCCTGCATGAATGGGTGGAGGGCGCACATGAAGTGGAGAGTCTTCCCCGGCTGGGCGCTCACGACGCTCGTGAGCTGGTTGCCCGTGAAGAGGTGGGAGTCCCCCTTGTGCTTGGTGTCGCCCAGCTTGTCCCAGCCGGGGGCGCCCGCCGCGGAGAGGGTGTCGTCGTCGTTCGTCCACGTCTTCTTGATCGCCCTGCAGATGTGCCCCCTGCTCGTGCAGGACTTCTGCGCGGCCTTGGTAGTCGGGAGCGCCGACTTCTTGACCAGCGAGAAGGTGTGCGCGCCGAACGCCCCCGTGTGATCGTCGATCGTGAGTGCCCCGGCGGCGGGGATGGTGTCGCTCGTGGCGTCGAAATGCGGCTTGCGCGTGCCGTTGATATCGATGGCGACCGCCGCCGGCGCCGCCGCGGAGGTGACGCTTGGCGCGGGTAGCCACGCAACCGTCACCGCGGCCGCAAGGACCGCGACCCTGGCGATCAATCGCGATGTTCGATGTTCGCTCAACCCTGGCTTCCTTCCGATGCTGGTGCGAAGCGAAGCCCCGGCGCACTGCACGCCGGGGCTTCACCGTGCTTGGTGCTTACTTCTTGGTCAGCCCGACGTCGAGCTGGCCCTGCATCCAGGGGTGGATCGCGCACATGAAGTACAGCGTCTCGTCACCCGCGGCGCTCACGGTCCAGTGCTTGACGTTCCTGTTGTAGATGACGGAATCACCGTCCTGCGGCCCGCCCTTGGCGTTGCCGCTCGAGAACTCCGTGTCCAGGCCGTGCAGGCCGTTGTCGACTCGACGCTGCTGGATCTGGAAGTCGGGCGGAACAATGCCGTGAGCCGCAGCGATCTGGGCGCAGATCCCACTGTCGAAGCAGTGGCGGATCTCGCTGTTCGACTGCGGGAGGTCAGGCTGGGCGACCAGCGAGAACGTATGCGGCTCGCCGCTCTTGTTGCGCAGCTCGACGGTGTCACCGGGGAGCACGCTGTTCTGGCTCGGAGCCCAGTGCACGTTGCCGCCGTGACCCTTGGCCGTGATGACCACGGTCTGCCCCAGGCTCCCGTGCTTCTCTGTGCCGCCGCCTGCAGTCGCCACGCCGGTGGCGGCGACGACGCCGACACAGGACACGAGTCCCAGGACCAATACCTTCGCGGTGGTTCCGCGGAGATGTCGTCTCAACTCCAATTCCTTTCTGCGCCTTCCCCGGCGACGCACGGTTCGATGTACGCGTGATTCTCCGCGCTCGTACGCTCCGGTCGATCCGTAATTGCCCGCAGACTTCCTGCGGCCTCTCCACGGCCGGTCAAAGCGGCGAGCGGCAGCACGCTCAGGCGGAAAGGTAGTACGTCGGGCGGTACGAGATCGTTACGGCTCCGAGTAACCGCCGATCAGCCGGACCGAGGGTGCTCCGTAGAGGACCTCCGTGTCCGCGATGCGGTCCTGGAGTCCGCGCCGCCGCTCGGACGTGAGGATCCCGAGCAGGCCGAGGCCAAGGGGCAGCATCGCCAGCAACAACCCGATCGCTCGCCGGAAGGCGCGGCGCAGACCGAGCCGGCGCGACCCATGTGACTCGATCCGGATCCCCAGGATCCGCATCCCCGGACTTTGGCCCGCAAGGGACCAGAAGAAGGTCGAGTACGCGATGCCGAGCAGGATCCAGGCTCCGAGCCCGATGACCACCGCGCCGGAGCTGGCGCCATTGCCGTTGCCGAAAACGAGCGCCGCCAGCGCGGAGAGCCCGATGAAGACCGCGTTGACGATGCCGAAGTCGGCGGCGATCGCCACGCCCCGCGTCACGAGGCCGGCGCGATCGGTCCGCTCGGTGCGCTGGGGTCGGCGCAGGACGGCGCGGACGACCCGCTCCAATCCATCGTCGAGGCGCCGGGTCGCTCGCTGCAGCTGGCGGCCGATGTCCTCGAGCAGGCCGACGCCCTGCGCCGCAATCGCCGAACGCACCTCGGGGGCGTCCGCGATTCTCTCCACGAGCTTCTGCGCCTCGTCGCTCGAGAGCAGGCGTTCCCAGACGTGGTCGACCAGCTCCGAGTCGAGGGCATCGATCAGCGCCCGCTCCACCGCAGGGCTCGCGATGGCGCCGCGCATCGCCTCCTCGACCGCCGGGCCCTGGAGCACGCGGACGAGGGCTCGCTCGACCGCCTCGCTTTCGAGCGCGCGGACGATCGCCTCCTCCGTGACCGCCTCTACCGCCCGGTCGACACCGGTCGCGCCGGCGACGGCCCGGGCACTGCGCGCGCCGCTGCCCAGCAGGCGCACGCCGAACGGTGGGCGGCGCTCGGGTGGCTGCGGTGTGCGCGGCGTACCTCCGCCTGACTCCATCCCGCGAACGAGTCTAGGCGTGGGGTCGGTCGCTCTCCTCGTACAGCGCGCGCTGGCGGGAATTCGCTTCGAGCACGATGCGGCAGACCTCCTGCGGGCGATCGACGACGTGGAGCAGGCGCGCCTCGGCATCCTCGATCTTGCCGCCGCCGCGCATCTTCTGATCGATCCATGCGAGCAGGCCGGCCCAGTACTCGCTGCCCATGAGGAGCACCGGGAATTGCCTGATCTTGCGGGTCTGGATCAACGTCAGCGCCTCGAACATCTCGTCGAAGGTTCCGAAACCTCCCGGCAGGATCACGAACGCCGACGCGTACCGGACGAACATCACCTTGCGCACGAAGAAGTGCTCGAACGTGAGCCCGATGTCGAGGTAGGGGTTGGCGTACTGCTCATGAGGAAGCTGGATGTTCAGCCCGACCGACACACCGTCCCGCTCCTGTGCCCCTCGGTTCGCAGCCTCCATCGTCCCGGGCCCGCCGCCGGTGATGACGCCAAGGCCGGACTCGGCCAGACAGCGCCCCAGCTCCCGCCCCAGCTCGTACTCGGGGTGGTCCGCCGGCGTGCGCGCCGACCCGAAGACCGAGACGGCGTCACCGATCTTGCCCAGTGCCGTGAAGCCCATGGCGAACTCGCCCTCGATCTCCCGCAGCCACTGCGAATCCGACGTCGTGATGGCCTCGGCGCTCGGCCCGAAGCCGCTGAGGAGCTCCTCGTCACGGGTGAGATCGCGCGGCGTCACGCCGCTAGCTTGCCAACTGATGCGTGCACTCATCATCGTCGCCGACGACTACGGGTACTCGCCCCGCTACGACCAGGGCATCCTGGAGGCGGCGCGAGCGGGGGCGGTCGATGCGGTGAGCGCGATGGTGATGCGCGAGGGGCACGATCCGCGCCCGCTGGTTGAGAGTGGGGTGGAGGTGGGCCTGCATCTGCAGCTGGGCCTCGGCGGGGAGGGGGTTCAGGCCTCGCTGGAGGCGCAGCTTCAGGCGTTCGAGAGCAAGTACCGGGCCGGGCCCGGATATCTGGACGGCCATCGCCATTGCCATGCGAGCCCGGGAGCGGCTGCGCTTGTGGGGAAGGCGGCGGCGGCTCGCGGGCTACCCGTGCGCTCGGTGGGTGAGCGCCATCGCGCGCTGCTGCACGGGCTTGGGGTGCGGACGCCCGATCGGCTGGTGGGAAGGCTTCAGGAGCAAGAGCGGTTCCTGCCCCACGAGATCGAGGCGCTGTTGGAGGGCGGCGGACTCCCGGAGGGCGTGACAGAGTGGATGGTCCATCCGGGCTATCGGGACCCAGGCCTCGGCTCCTCCTACGACGCGGGCCGCGAGGAGGACCTGCGCCGCCTGCTGGCGCTGGCCGCCCATCACGGGCTCCGAGCCGTGCGCCTGACCCACGCAGCGGCCATGACCTAGGCCGAGTTGCTGCGTTTCTACACGCTATGCGTGCTCGATCGCAGGAACTCGAACGATTCAGGCCTTGGTCGCGGCTCGCTTGCCGTTGGTGCCCTTCTTCGCCTGGCCCTTCGCCGGCTTCGCCTTCGGCGTCTTCTTCGCTCTCTTCTTCGGGCGCTTCGGCTTGGCCGCGGTCGCGAGCTCGTCGATCGAGTACCTGAGGTCCTCGGCGAGGGCGTCGACGTCAGGCATCGCGTCGTAGTCGGCGGTGAGGCCGAAATTGACCTGGCCGTTGTAGCTCATGATCCCGAAGCAGATCGCCTGGTTCTCCGCCAGGGGGACCATGGGGAAGATCGCCTGAAGCTCCCGGCCGAGCAGATAGAGCGGGAACTGCGGGCCGGGGACGTTTGTGACCACGAGGTTGAAGAAGCGCTGCCGCGAGGTGAGGCGCGCCGCCTGACCCATGATCGTCGGTGGGGCAAAGTCACCGAGCTGGGCGAGCATCGCCGCGCCGACCGCCTGCTTCGATTGCTTCAGATCGCCCATCGTCTCGCTGACGCGCCGGAGGCGATCGAGGGGATCCTCGCGCCAGACCGGGAGCGGCGCCATGAACGAGGAGACGCGGTTGCCGAGCGCGCCGTGCTCGTCGGCGGCGCGGACGCTGATCGGGACCATCGCACGCAGCTCGAGCTCGTGGGTGGACTCCCCGCGCCCTTTCAGGAAGCGGCCGAGCGCGCCGGCGACGGCGGCGAGCACGACGTCGTTGACGGTGCCTCCGACCTCGTTCTTGATCTGCTTCAGCTCGCCGAGGTCGGTGCGGACCCACGCGAAGCGGCGGTAGGGACCGATCGGCACGTTGAAGGCGGATTGCGGTGCTCCGGTCCCCACCTTCGCGACGCTGCCGGCGGCAGTCACGGCATCGCGGGCGGCGGCGAGCGCCTGACGCGGAGCCCGGAGCATGGCCCTGACTCCGCGCACCATCTCGGCCGGGGTGGTCGCCCGCTCGAGCAGGGCGTCGGCGAGCATCTGAGCGCTGCTCGGCTCCGGCCGAGGGAGCCACGGCTCGGGGGAGGGGGTGGAGGACGGCTCGCGTTCGGCGTCGAAGAGGACATTGGTTATGTCAACCCCGGAGACGCCGTCCACGAGGGCGTGGTGGCTCTTTGTGACCAGTGCGAAGCGGCCCCCCTCGACCCCCTCGACCAGCCACATCTCCCAGACGGGCTTGGAGCGATCGAGGCGCTGGGAGAAGATGCGCGCCGCGAGGGTCCGCAGCTGCTCCTCGTCGCCGGGCGAGGGAAGCGCCGTGTGGCGGATGTGGTAGCCGAGGTTGAACTGAGGGTCGTCCACCCAGATCGGGCGGCCCTGGCCGAGGGGGACGAAGCGGAGCTTCTGGCGAAAGCGGGGGACGAGGTGGAGGCGCGAGGAGATGTGGCCGCAGAGCTCGTCGTAGGCCGGTGCGGGGCCCTCGAACAGCGTGGTCGAGGCGACGTGCATGTGTGCGGGCCCCCGTTCGAGGTGCAGGAAGGAGGAGTCGAGGCCAGTCAGCCGATCGCTGCTCATGGGTTCCCGGATCTTCCCATAAGGAAGCGAGATTTCGGCGCTGCCCGTCCGCTTCTGGCCGCGCCACGTACACTCGATTCATGAGCGCCGAGGCGAAGAACCTCGAGGCGATTTCGAAGGCGATCGACAAGCACAACGCCGAGTGCCCATTCCCGGCATCGGAGGTGCGAATGAACCCCTTCGAGGTAGAGCGGCTCGGGTGGGATCACGTCCGCGGCCTCCCGGTCATCGGCGACGCCTCCATCGGCACCGGGCGCTTCCGCATCGTCTGCTCGCAGGATGGCGAGGGGTCCGAGATCGAGGAGGTCGAGGCCGTAGGCTCGCCGCTCGAGGTCGGGACCGAGGCTCCGCCGGTCTGAGGGTCGGGCCCCGCTAGGGGTTGAGGCCCAGGTCGTTGCTGAGCTTCTGCGCCTCGACGTTGAGCTGGAAGAAGTCACCGGTGAGGATCAGGACGCCGGTGACGATCAGGATGGCTCCGCCGACGGCGACGACCGCCGCGTAGTGGCGCTTGACGGCGTCGAAGAGCGTGGTCATGCGGTCGAAGGCGATCGCCGCGGCGAGGAACGGGATGCCGAGGCCCGCTGAGTACACGGCGAGGAGGAAGGCGCCGTGCCCGGCCGAGTCCGTGGCCGCGGCGAGGCCCAGGATCGCGCCGAGCGTCGGGCCGAGGCATGGTGTCCAGGCGATCGCGAATGCCGCTCCGGCGACAACGGGGCCACCGCTGCCGGCCCGGCGCAGGAGGGACTCCACGTGCCACTCGCGGTTCAGGCGGACGACGAAGGGACTCGCCACGAACAGCACGCCCATGACGATCATGAACACCCCGGCGAGATCCGTCAGGAAGTCCTGGTGGTCGCGCAGGGTCTGTCCGAGCCCGGTGGCGGTGAGACCGAGGGCGATGAAGATCGCCGAGAACGAGGCGATGAAGAGGAGGCTCGGAACCAGGACGCGACGCCAGCCGGCGTCGTCGAGCTCCGTGACGTTGACACCGGTGACGGTCGAGAGGTAGCCCGGTACGAGTGGCAGCACGCAGGGTGAGAGGAAGGAGGCGATGCCCGCACCGAGGGCGGTGAAGAAGCCGACCCCTGTCGCCGGATCGCTGGCGGCCGCGAGCATCGAGCGTCAGTTAAGGGTCGCCGCGAGGCGACGACGGTGCTCCCGCGCGAGCGGATCCTCGGGGCCGAGCTCCGTGAAGATCCCGACCATCACCCGGCGGACGAGGTCCCGCAGGCGCTCGTCGTGAGCGTCTGCCAGAGCCTGCTGCAGGGTCTCGAGCGCGGCGGCGTGATCGGCGTCGTCCCAGGCCGCGAAGGCCGTCTCGAGCGTCTCTGGGGCGACTCCGTCGGTGGCTCCCTCAAGCTGCAGCTCGGCACGCGCCCGCAGGCCATCGGCGAGGAAGTCGCCGTCGTGGTCGTCGAGCAGGGCACGTGCCTCGTCGAACTCCCCGCGCTCCAGAAGGATGCGGGCAAGCGCTGTGGCGGCCTGGGTGTGGCGCGGGTCGAGCTCGAGTGCGCGGCGAAGCGATTCCTCGTCGCCCGCGGTGGCGAGCTCGTCGGCCTCGCTGGGGACGAGCTCGTCGAGGAACTTTTCGATCGCGGCGGGAGGAACGGCGCCGGTGAACTCGGCGACCACCTGTCGGTCGCGGAACGCCTTCACCGCCGGAATGCCACGCACGCCGAAGCCGGCGGCGAGCGACTGATTCGAGTCCACGTCGACCTTGGCGAGCTCGACCTTGCCACCGCGGGCGCTGACGGCCTTCTCCAGGGCCGGGCCCAGGGTTCGGCACGGCCCGCACCAGGCGGCCCAGAAGTCGACCACCACGGGAACCTCGCGCGAGCGCTCGACGACGCGACGGGAGAAATCGGCTTCGGATACATCGTGGATCATCGCCGTCGAGGTTAGAGGAACCCGCGAGCCGCCTCCGGCGGGCTCAGGCGCGACAATGCTCCCAATGGCAGGCGACGAACCCGTCGAGGGATCGCTGCGCGGCAAGTTGCTGGTCGCCTCACCGGCCCTCGTTGACCCGAACTTCGCGCGCGCGGTCGTGCTCATCACCGAGCACAACGACGAGGGCGCGATGGGAATCGTGCTGAACCGCCCGTCGGAGACCCTCGTAGAGGACGTCGTGCCGCAACTGGCTGCGGTGACCGGCGAGGGCGCGCCCGTCTACGTCGGCGGACCCGTGCAGCCGAGCGCGCTCGTCGTGCTGGCGGAGTTCTCGGACCTCGACGCGGCCGCATGGATCGTGGTGGCGGACGTCGGCTTCGCCTCCGCCGACGTCGAGTTGGGTGAGCTGGCGAGCGCCGTGCGCCGGGCTCGGGTTTACGCGGGTTATTCCGGGTGGGGCGCCGGCCAGCTGGAGGGTGAGATGGAGGTGGAGTCCTGGATCATCGAGCCACCTCTGCCCACCGAGCTCTTCCCGGACGATCCCGGGACGATGTGGAGCGACGTGCTGGCCCGCAAGGGCGGCCAGTACGCGCTGATCGCACGCATGCCGCCGGATCCGTCGGTCAATTAGGGGGCCGAGGGTCGCCGGCGCAGATTCAATGCGCGATAGCGGACGTTATGTCGACTCACTCCCGACCGTTGGCGTCTCACGAACAACGGCACGTGGGGAAACGACCCTCTGCGCCGTGGCAAAACGCCGCGATTGGCGCTTTTTCGTCGTATATCGACGATAAGGCGCCATGCGGACGGGCAAACGGGCCCCGGTCTCGACTTATTGCCTCCCACAGGCAGAAACTCGACACAAACGCCCGCGGGCTGGCAAACCGCCCGAACCCACCTCCTTAGTGCCCAACCCCGCCGGCGCCCAGCTCAGGCCGTGCGGACGACCACCTAGTTCTTTTTCGAGCTCTTCTCCTGCGGCTTCCCGGAAATGAAGAAGCCCTGCAGACGCGCGTCGGCGAGGACGCCGCCCTGGACGTGGTCGATCAGGTCGACCCGCTTGCCGGTCTCGGCGTCGATGATCAGCGTGTACTCGACGTCACGACCGAGCGTCAGGTCGTCGGTTGGAACAATCGTCACAAGGTAGTAAGGGTGGCCGTCCTTGAAGGCAAGCCGTGGCTCGACGACCTGGCGCAGCTTCACCGTGTAGCTGTTGCCGTCGCTGTCGCAGCAGCGCTCCTCTTCCCACCTGAGCGGCATCACCCGTGCCTGGTTGATCACGTACTGCGTTGACACCAGCGGATGATCCGGCGGCGCCAGCCAGACCTGCGTCTCACCTGTCGAGGAGTCAGCTAGAACGAGCGCCTTCACCCCGCCGCCCGACCCCTTCGAGTCGATGATCGTGATCCAGTCAGTGGTGTTCCCGTCGATCGAGGTGAGGTAGGGCTGCTTGTTGTCTTCGGCGTCGTTGATCTCGCCGTCGATCTGATCGGAGCGTGCGATCGCCTCGGCCTGTGAGCGCGCAACGCTCTCGGGGAAGATCCGCCCGGTCGCCACGAGCTCCGGCCGCGACGCGGCCTCCTCCGGCGTGAGGTCCTCGATCTCGCCGTCCTGGTGGTAGACGAGCACGCCCTTGAGGTAGGGGTAGCGGAGCGGGAAGCCCGAATACCCGACGTAGGGCGCCATCGCAAACACCCCGTCCTTGCCGCTCGGCACGACGACCGGGTACTGGATCTTGCTGAAGGGGTGCTTGAGCTTCGCCTTCCCCTTCAGCGTGCTCGGCGTGATCCCGTGGACCGAGTGGTCGAAACCCGCCGGGATGACCCTCGAGTGGGAGACGACGTCGTCGAGCGGCTTGACGGCCACCCCTTCCGACTCCCCGCCGAGGAGTGATCCCTGCCACTCACCGCTCCACACGAGCTCGCCGGTATCCGGATCGCGAACGAGGTGGATCTCGTCCGAATCGCGGAACGCCGGGTCGTCGGTGATCCCGGTCCGCGGCAGCAGTCGCGGCTGGGTCTGAGCCGGGAGCTTGTTGACGATCGTGTAGTCGACGGCGTCGAGACCCACAGCGGGCGGGTTGATGAAGATCAGATAGACGCCGAGCAGGAGCACGACGAGCCCTGCCAGGAGCCCGGGTCCCCACCAGAAATTGCCCGGCGCACGGCGAGCGCCGGCGAGGAGGGTGGCCAGCTGGGCGGTCGGCTTGACCACGCCCGCGCTGAGGTCGCCGGTGGCCGGCGTCGGGGTCGCCGGCGTGGCGGTCGACTTCACGAGGCGTCTCACCGCGCCCGCCAGGAAGCCGACTGCCACGAGAGCGAGCAGCGGCAGCCACGTGAGCATCGGGAACTCCGAGAGGAACAGGGGCAGGTACTGCCACACGCCCGTCCAGACGAGCGCCGTCACCACCAGCGCGATGACGATCCACCAGATGA
The DNA here is from genome assembly GCA_046732895.1 of Actinomycetota bacterium. Taxonomy (GTDB): domain Bacteria; phylum Actinomycetota; class Thermoleophilia; order Solirubrobacterales; family 70-9; genus JBKPNZ01. Next base: position 44,127 of record JBKPNZ010000051.1, on the reverse strand, counting down.
TGCGTCCGAAGCTCAAGAATCCCCAACCACGGGCCGTTGGCTCAGGCCTGCGGGCGGGGGCACCCTACACGAGCCGGCGGAGCCAATCGCCGAATCGTGGTCTACGAGCGCTCGTGCACCGCTAACGCTCGCGCCGACTCCTGCCGATGATTCCCGGCGGAATGACCGTTCCGTCCTCCCCACCGCCGATCGATCCGAACAGCGCCTGGTCGGTGCCACCCGAGGGCCTCGTGCCGCGCTCGCAGCGTCTGCCCGGCGGGTTTGCTCGGATCGTCCTGGCCGGGCTCGCACTGCTCCTTCTGGCGGCCGCAGCGGCGTGGGCGATCGCGGTCGTCGCGCGACTCGTCGACTTCCTCTCGGCCGATTGCAATCTCCTTTACTGCCGCGGCCACAGCTTCAACGAGCACGTGCGCGCGTACGGCGAGGCGCTCCTGGGCGCGATCGGAGCGGGCATCGCCGCCGTCGGCGCGTGGCGCGCGTACCGGCTTATGCAGGGGCACGACCACGTCTCCGCGCTGCGCCGCGACCTGATCTTCACCGTGATCCTCCTCGCGGCCTGGTCGCTCCTCCTACACGGCAGCTGAGCGTCGGCAGAGACGTTCAACTTTTGGAGGTTTGTGACAGCCCGTACCTGGGTACGCCCGAGCCACGCAGACGGACGGAGTCCGTCATAGGCGGTTGACATATATACGTCGCAATGCGGCGAGGCAGCACAGGGGCCCGGGTTAAGCTCGGGCCTCTGTATGTGTGGGGCCGGGGCGACCCCCTCCCCACCACCGCTCTTCCCTAGGCTGAACGGCTGTCTCTCCGCAACGTATGACTGCCGACGAAGCGAACTCCACCGCACCGATAGAGCTTCCCGCCCCCGGGCCCGAGGAAGGTCTGGCCGACGAGGCCGCGCTCTTCCGCCGCTACAGCGCGCACCGCGACCCCACCGTGCGCGAGGAGCTCGTCCGCCGCTTTCTCCCCTTCGCGCGCAGCCTCGCGCTCCGCTACTCGGGCGGCGGCGAGCCCAGCGACGACCTGGTGCAGGTGGCGAGCGTCGGCCTGATCGCCGCGATCGACCGGTTCGAGCCCGACCGCGGCGTCCCGTTCGCCGCCTTCGCGGCACCGACGATCCTCGGCGAGCTGCGGCGCCACTTCCGCGACCGGGTCTGGACGCTGCGCGTCCCGCGCGGGCTCCAGGAGCGCATCCGCGGCGTGGAGGACACGATCACCAAGCTCTCAAACGATCTCGAGCGCTCGCCCACCGTTGCCGAGATCGCCGAGAGCCTCGAGATCTCCGACGGCGACGTCCTCGAGGCGCTCGAGGCGTCCGGCGCGCGCCGGACCGTGTCACTCGACCAACCGACCAGCGGCGACGACCCGGGGGAATCCTCCGTGGCGGATCGCATCGGCGACGCCGACCCGGCATTTGAGCTTGTCGAGGAGCGCGCCGCGCTGCGCTCCGGATTCCGCGTCCTCAGCGACCTCGAGCGGGAGGTGCTGCGGCTTCGCTTCGTGGAGGACCTCACGCAGTCAAAGATCGCCGACAGGGTCGGCTACTCGCAGATGCACGTGTCGCGCATCCTGCGCCGGGCGCTCGACCGCATGCGCGAAACGGCGCGGCACGACGAGGCCACGCCGCCGCCCCCCGCGTAGCGCCTTACGGCGCCTGGCCGATCCGCAGCACGACGCTCTCGGCCTCACCATCGCGGTCGACGCGAATCTCGTTCGCCAGGCGCTCCAGCGTCCCCCCGATCTCCGGGATCCGCATGGCGCCGAGCAGACGCTCGCCGGCGCCGTCGACCAGCGGCCCCACCCGAACACGCACCTCGCCACTCTCCTCCTCGGCTTCGATGCGAGCCACCCCGTCGGCGAACTCGCCCGGCGCGCGAGCCGAGATCGCGTCGCCAAGGAGGACCGCGTCCGACAGGCGGTCCACCGAGAGGTTGGCTCTGGCGGCGAGGATCGAGATGACCCTGGAGACGACAGGACCGAGCAGCTCGCCGGCCGGCATCGTCATCTCGGTGGCCCTGCCGACACCGGCCGCCTCCGCGCCGGCGGGCTCCGCTCCGGAGCCATCGCCGTTCGGGGAGAGCGCCATCCGCATCGTCACCTCGGTACCCCTCCCCGGACCGCCGCTGATCTCGAAGCTGGAGGCAAGCGCGGCGATCAAGGGGAGGCCGAGCCGCAGGCTCTGGTGGGTGGCGTCTGCGCGGGGGCGAATCCCGGCGCCTCGATCGCGCACGACGATCACCAGGACATCGGTCTCCGGATACGCGTCGACCTCGAGCAGTCCCGGCGAATCCTCGTCGTAGGCGTGCACGACCACGTTCATGCACGCCTCGGTGACGACGGTCTTCAGATCCGCCACCGCTGCGGCCTCCATCGCGACCGCCTCGGCGAGGCCGGCCACCGCGTGCCGGACGATCGCGACGTTCTCGGCACTCGCCGAAAGGCGCAACTCGAGGCCCTTTGGGCTCATTCGCCTTCCTCGGAGCGGGCGGCCTCCACTGCCGATTCCCTGGTCTCACATAACTCGATCGCATCACCGAGCCCGGTCACCTCGATCACGCGGCGCACCGCCTCGTCGGTCTCGGCCGGCAACGCGACGCTGAAGCCGAGCCCCTGCTCAGAGCCCTGCTGGCTTGCCTCGATCAGGGCTGCCAGCACCGACGAGTCGACGAATGTGGCGGCGCTCAGGTCGACCACGGCCGAGGTGCCGTCGCTCAGAAGCGTGCTCAGGTGTCCCCGAAGCTCGGGGGCCGTGCTCAGATCATGCTCGCCCTCGATCATCACGATGGCGAGCGAGTCATCGACTCTCTCGACCCGAATGCGGCTCGTCGGCGAAACCACGGACGGCAGAATACCCGCGGGCAGCCGGCCTACGCACGCGAATTGCGTCCAGCGTTTCTGGTGATCCGGCGGCGGGTAGCGCAGATGCGGGCGGAGCGGCCGTTCAGGGAGGGCGAGGGAGAGCAGCTAGGGGCATGGACCAAGACCGAGAGGCCAGCGACGACCAGGACGCCCAGCCCGGTGCGGAACGTGGAGGCGGCGCTGGGCGTCGCGACGAATCGGAGCAGGAGCGCCTCGACCGCAACCTCGATCAGCTGCTGCAGGAACTGCGCGTCGCTCTGCCCGGTGTGCAGGTCCTGTTCGCCTTCCTCCTGACGGTGCCGTTCTCCAACGGGTTTCCGACGCTTTCGGATTTCGAGCGCGACGCTTACTTCGTCGTTCTGGTGCTGACTGCGATCTCAGCCGCCCTGCTGATCGCCCCGAGCTCCTACCACCGGGTGCTCTTCCGCGCGGGGCGCAAGCGCCAGATCGTCATGTACTCCAACCGGGTCGTGATCCTGGGGCTTGGGGTTTTGGCTCTGGCGATGTCCACGGCGGTGATGCTCATCGCCCACATCGTCTTCGGGAGCGCAGCATCGATCGCGAGCTTCGTGATCGCCTTGGCGCTGTTCGGACTGGTCTGGTACGTCGTGCCGCTGCTGATCAAGCGGTCCGCGGACTGACCGCTGGGGCCTGAGGTCAGTCGCGCTTCCAGCCGCTGCCGAAGAGGCGGCCCAGGCGGCCGGTGCGCACGTTCGCCTTGAAGGTGCCGACGCCGCGATCGGGCGGTGGCAGCTCAGCGGCCTCCGCTGACGTGATCGTGAGGGTGACTCCGCGCTCCGCCGTACGGCCAACCTCGGGGCCGTCGACGAAGCGCCGCTCCCCCGACGCCGACTCGAACACGATGCCGTCGAGGATGTGCTCCCGGTAGTTGTCGACCACCTGGTGGACTCGGCCCACCTCAACCCCGTCCGAGCCGAACACGGGCGTCCCGCGCTCGACCGCCGCGTAGTGGATCGCATGCCCGTCGTCCATGGAATGCGAAGCATAGGCTGCGGGTGTGGTGGTGAGGGGCGCGTGCCCCGGCAGATGCGTTTAAGGCGGCGAAGCCGCCGCAATCGGCTATGACGCCAGCCGGATACTCGGGAACACCGCTGCCCCGCAAGCTGGGGATCAAGGAGGGTCACCAAGTCGCGTTCCCGGGCGCTCCGCCGGGCTTCGCCCGAACGCTCGGCGAGCTGCCCGATGGGGTCGGCGTACGCACGCAGGCGCGTGGGAAGCTCGACGTCGTCGTCTGCTTCCTGAAGCGCCGCGCCGAGCTCGAGCGCCGGTTCGAATCGCTGAAGCGGGTCGTCTTCCCCGTCGGCGGCCTGTGGATCGCGTGGCCGAAGGGCACCTCCGGCGTACCGACGGATCTCACCGAGGATGTGGTCCGAGAGGTCGCGCTCGCTCACGGGCTGGTCGACAACAAGGTCTGTGCAATCGACGAGACGTGGTCGGGCCTGCGTCTGGTCCACCGCCTGGCGGATCGCCGCTGACGCGATGCAGACGCGAGCTCAGGCGCCGAGCCGCTCGCGAACCTGCGACTCCCCGCAGAACGCCGCGATCTCACGCGAGAGCCGCCCGCCCTGCCAGGCCAGCGGGGACTGCCCGGGCTCCTCGCTCACCAGGCGCGCCCTGGGCAGCCGCTCGGCCCACTCCTGGGCAGTGGCGAAGGGGTGTCCGGGATCCGCCTCATCGTGGCTTGCGACGACGAGCGCGGGAAGATCCAGACGCTCGAGCTCGCTCAGGTCGTGGAAGGGCAGCGATCGCGGCACCTCGCGCAGCGCCCGGGCCACGGCGTCCGGATGGCGGTGGGCCGAGAGCCGATCGCGTGTGATGCGCAGCAGCGTGTCGCGCCACTGCGGGTCCAGATCCCGATCGTAGGCACGAACGAAGCCCTCAACTCCCTCCGACTCCATTCCGGCCGCCAGCCGGTCCCAATAGGCCAGGACCTCGTCGCTCGGAGGCGCACCCGTCACGGTGGGGCCGATGAGGACCAGCGCGGCGAGGTGATCGCGATCTTGGAGCGCAAGCCCGGCGATCGTGTGCGCGCCCATGGAGTGCCCGGCGACGAGCGCCCGCCCCTCCCCCACGGCGCCGCCCAGGACTTCACCGAGGTCGCGGACCAGCTCGTCGTATGCGTATCCGGCGCCGGGCCCCGCGGGGTCCGACTCCCCGTGCCCGCGCGCGTCATAGCTCAGCATGCGGATCCCTTCGCGCGGAAGCGTGCGAGACCCGTGGACCACGTAGCGCCGCGTGGCGGTCAGGCCGTGCAGCATGACGATGGTCGGCCCGTCCGCCGGGCCAACCTCCTCTCCGGCAAGCGAGCGGCCATCCGCGCGCGGAATCGCAAGCGGACGCGGCTCAAGCGGCTCGGCGACGGCGCTCAAGATGGCGCCGACGCGTCGCGGCGGGCCCGCTCCAGCGCAGTCCCGAGCCCGGCGACGTCCTTGTAGTGAAGGCCGAGGAGGGCCACATGCCGGTAGCGCACAACGCCCTCCGGGTCCACGATGAACACCGAGCGCCGCACCAGCCCGCCCGGCCCCAGCACCCCGTAGGCCTTGACGACGTGGCGATCCGGATCAGCCAGCAGCGGAATCGTCAGGCCGTACTTGGCGACGAAGCGATCGTGGGAGTTCGCGGACTGCGGCGAGATCCCAAGAACGTTCGCACGGAGCTGGTCGAGGCGATCCGCCCCGTCGCGGTAGGAACAGAACTGCCGTGTGCATACCGGCGTGAAGTCGCCGGGATAGAAGGCGAGGATCACCCACTCGCCGCGGTAGTCCTCCAAGCGATGCGTGCACCCACCACTGCCCGCGAGCTCAAAGCTGGGGGCGCGATCTCCGATTTCAATCTTCGGCACCGGAGCTCCGATCACTGCCCGCTCACGGAGACGTTGTCGATGACCACCGGTGAGAGCGGCGTCCCCGCATCGCCGGTGCTCCGGTCGCCGAGCTTCGCGATCCGGTCGACGACGTTCTCACCGCCACTCACGTGGCCGAGCAGGGCGTAGTCGGGCGGCAGATTGGCGTCAGCGGCGAGCACGACGAAGAACTGGCTTCCCGATCGCCCGGGCGGCTCGACCGAGGTCTTTGCCATCGCCACCGTGCCACGGGTGTACCGCGTGCGAGGAGGCGGCGGCTCGTCCACCGTGTAACCGGGGCCCCCCTGGCCGGTGCCGAGCGGATCGCCTCCCTGGATCACAAAGCCGGGGATGATCTTGTGGAAGGTCGTGTGGTCGTAGACGCCCTTACCGGCCAGGTAGACGAACGAGCTCGTCGTCCTGGGCGAGGCCTTCGTATCGAGCGCGATCTCGAACGCGCCGCAGCTCGTGTGCACGGTCGCCGTGACGTGCCCGCGGGGCGGGAGCTTCTGCTTCGGCGCCTTCAGCTTCACGTTCTTCGGGGGCGGCGCCTTGACCTGCGCGCAGCCCGGCGGGATCGTCGCGCTCTCAGACGTCGTCGTCGCATCATCACCACCGCAGGCCGCGAGCGTCAGCGCCGCCGCCAGCAGGGCGCCGGCAGCGCTGATCCGCGGGAGGAACATCGCCGGGCAGCGTAGCGACCGCGAATCGCCCGCCCACCGACCGGCCCAGGGCCCCGGCTACGCTCACGCCATCAACGGCGCCCCTCCCCATCTGCTCCTCGTCAATCCCTCATCCGCCGGCGGACGCACCCGTGAGCGCCTACCGGCCGCGGAGCGCGCCCTGCAGCAGAAGGGCATCGGATATCGACTCGTGTTCACGACGGGCCTCGAACACGGCTGCGATGAGGCACGGGCAGCGGCCGAAGAGGGCGAGGTCGTGGTCGTGATGAGCGGCGATGGCCTCGTCGGTCAGGTCGGCGGCGCGCTCGCCGGCAGCGGCGCGTCCATGGGGATCATCCCCGGCGGACGAGGAAACGACTTGGCCAGGGTGCTGGGGATTCCCGCCGAGCCGGACGCGGCGGCAGCTCTCATCGCCGCCGGCCACACACGAGAGATCGACGTCGGGGAGGTAAACGGCACACGCTTCCTCGGTATTGCGAGCTGCGGGTTCGATTCCGACGCGAACCGGATCGCAAACGAAACGCGGCGGATCAAGGGCAACCTCGTCTATGCGTATGCCGCCCTGCGCGCGCTCATCGCCTGGAAGCCCGCCACGTTCACGCTGCTCGTCGACGGCGAGCGCAAGGTGGTGACCGGGTACAGCGTGGCGGCCGCGAACAGCAAGGCCTACGGTGGCGGCATGTACGCCTTCCCCGATGCCGAGCTCGACGACGGCCTGCTCGACGTGGGCGCGACTGGAAACGTCGGAAAGATCCGCTTCGTCCGCGGCCTCGCGAAGATCTTCTCCGGCGAACACCAAGAGCTCCTCGAGGCACAGATATGGCGCGCTGCAGAGGTTGAGATCGACGCCGACCGGCCCTTCGCCGTCTATGCCGACGGCGACCACATTGCGGATCTGCCCGCCACCGTTCGCCTCCTGCCGCGGGCGCTGCGCGTAATCGTTCCCCGGCTGCCGTGACGCCCTCCCGCCTATTTCGAGCGAAGCTGGGCATCGCCCGTGCCACCGGCGCGCTGAGCCGGCGCAGCGGCCGTGGTGGCGGCACCACGCTGCCGGGGCGCCTCCTCCTCCGCATGGCTCCTGATGCCATCGCCCAGCTCGGCTCCGGGCTGCGACGGGGCTCGACGGTGATCAGCGCCACCAACGGGAAGACGACGACCGCTGGCATGCTCGCCGCCGCCATGCGCGCCGCCGGCCGCCCGCCCGTCCACAATCGCGCCGGCTCCAACATGACCTGGGGCGTCGCCACCGCGCTTCTGTCCGAACGCGGCGACGAGGGGCTCTTCGAGGTCGACGAGGCCTGGCTGCCGAAGATCACGGCCGACCTGGACCCGGGGCTGATCGTCCTCGGGAACCTGTTTCGCGACCAGCTCGACCGCTACGGCGAGCTCGAGCATCTCGCCGACGAGTGGGCCGAGTTGGTTGCGGCCCGCACCGGTCGCTCGGCGCTCGTCCTGAACGCCGACGATCCCCTGGTCGCCGACCTCGGGCGCGACGACGATCTCCAGCGCCGTCCCGGCGTGACCTACTTCGGTATCGAGGACGCAAGCCAGGCCCTTCCCGAGCTCCAGCACGCGCACGATGCCAAGCACTGCCGCCGTTGTGGGGCTCCCTACGCGTACGCGCACGCGTTCGTCGGGCATCTGGGCCACTACGCATGCCCGAACTGCGGCGCCGATCGCCCGCAGCCCGACGTGGCGGCCGAATCGATCGAGCTGCACGGTATGAACGGCTCCTCGGTGCGGGCGCGAACGCCGGCCGGCACGGCCGATCTCGAGCTTCCCCTGCCGGGCCTCTACAACGTCTACAACGCCCTCTGTGCGCTGTCCGCGGGGCTGCAACTCGAGATACCCCTCGAAACCATCGTCAGCGCGCTGCAGACCGTGGAGTCGGCCTTCGGACGGGTCGAGACAATCGAGGTCTCGGGCAAGCCCGTCTCGATTCTCCTCGTCAAGAACCCTGCCGGGACGAACGAGGTCCTGAGAACGCTGCGGCTCGAAGGGGCCACCCAGGACGGCAGCGAGGCGGGGCTCGATCTGTGGGCGGCGCTCAACGACCGCATCGCCGACGGTCGCGATGTCTCGTGGATCTGGGACGCGGACTTCGAGCTGCTCGCCGGATCGGTGCGCCGGATCCATTGCAGCGGGACCCGCGCCCCCGAGCTCGCGGTCCGCCTGAAGTACGCCGGGGTGGAGCCCGATCGGATCACCGTGGAGGAGCGCATCGACCGCTCGCTCGACCGGGCCGTCGCCGCCGCCGGGGGGCGCCTGTTCGCGCTTCCCACCTACACGGCGCTGCTCGAGTTGCGCCGTCTGCTCGCGGACCGCGGCCTCGCGAGGGAGTACTGGGCATGAGCCGTGGCCCTCAGGAGGCGACGGGCGCCGCCGAGATCGTCTGGCACGACGTCGAGTGCGGCGCTTACGACGCCGACCTGCGCCTCTGGGAGCGCCTCGCCGGCGAGCGCGGTGGTCCCATCCTCGAGCTCGGCTGCGGCACGGGCCGCGTCCTGCTGCATCTGGCGGCGCGCGATCACGATGTCACCGGTGTCGATCGCGACGAAGCGCTGGCGGCCGAGGCCGCTTCGCGAGCGGCCCGGCGCGGGTTCACGCTGGCGGTCGCCTGCGCCGACGCCCGTGAGCTTCGACTCGAGCGGCGCTTCAACCTCGTCCTGGCCCCGATGCAGCTCTTCCAGCTCCTCGACGGCGCCGACGGCCGCCGCCGCGCTCTCGAAGCCATCGCTCGCCACCTCCTGCCACAGGGCATCCTGGCGGCCGCGATCGTCGAGGGCGAACCGTCGGCAACGCTCGGCGAGGGCTCGGCAGCCGTACCCGACGTGGGCGAGCGCGACGGTTGGATCTACTCGAGCCTGCCGCTCGAGGTCCTTCCCGCCGACGGCCACCTGATCGTCCGGCGCCTGCGCCAGACCGTTGCGCCCGGTGGTGATCTCTCCGAGGCGATCGACACCGTCCAGCTCGACGTGGTCGAAGCCCCTCAGCTCGAGGCGCAGGCACGCAGCGCCGGCCTCGTGCCCGCGGGCCGGCTGGCCATCGAGCCGACGGACGCGCACCTCGGCTCAACCGTCGTGTTGCTGGAGCAGGGAGGGCAAGCGTGATGGATCTGCGTCTGCTGGCCCTCTACCCCGACCAGATGAACATCTACGCCGACCGGGGGAACATCCTCTTCCTCCAGCGGCGCTGCGAGTGGCGAGGGATCGGGTTCAGGTACGCAGCCGCCGGTCCCGGTGAGGACTTTGATCCCGCCGCTCACGACCTCCTCTACATCGGAGGCGGCCAGGATCGCGATCAGAAGCTCGTCGCCGCCGACATGGTCCAGACCAAGCAGCGCTCCGTGGCCGATGCGATCGACGATGGAGCCGTCGTGCTGGCCGTCTGCGGCGGTTATCAGCTCCTCGGCCACAGCTATCAACTCGCCGGGGAGCGCATCCCCGGGCTGGGCGTGGCGGACCTTGAGACCGTTCGGGAGGAGGGACCTCGGCTGATCGGCAACGTCGCGATCGAGGTCGACCTCGGCGACGGCCCGCGGGAGATCGCCGGCTTCGAGAACCATGGCGGGCGCACGCACCTCGGTCCCGATGCGACCCCCCTCGGGCGAGTGATCAAGGGCTTCGGGAACAACGGCAGGGACGGCCTCGAGGGCGTGCGGCGCGCGAACCTCTTCGGCACCTACATCCACGGACCGCTGCTCCCCAAGAACGTCTGGCTCGCCGATCGGCTGCTCGCACTCGCGCTCGGCCGTCGCGAGGGGAGCCAGCCCGACCTCGAACCACTCGACGATGCGCTGGAGGCGGCCGCCCACGCGTCGGCCGAGCGGGCGGCGATGCGCGGCTGAGCTACGGCTGGATCGTCAGGCCCTCGGGGCTGTCCAGATCGCCGCCCTCGCCGACCACCTTCTGGTCCCCGTTACTCGGGTCCACACGCACGACTTTCCCGCTCGTCGTGTTCGCGGTGTAGAGCCGATGATGCGGCGCGGGCGCCATGTCGTACAGGCCCACGAGGTCACCGCCATCGGCGACCGACGTCGCGGAATGCTTCGACTCGACTTCGAAGACGGTGTTGAAGCCGTCGTTCGCATAGACGGTGTTGCCGATGAACGCAACGCCCCGCGAAGCGAGGTCGGGGTCGTCGCAGATGATCTTCTGGTCACCTGTGTCGGGGTCCACCTGGACGATCCCCGTGTCGCGGTCCGCGACGAGGATCTTGTTCCCCTTGAAGACGAGGGCGTAGGGGTCAGTGAGGTCACCCCCCTTGGCGATCCGCTTCGTCGACCCCGTCTTCAGGTTGACCCTGATGATCCCGACCGCACCCTGCTCCTCGGCTACGTATCCCCGACCATCGGGGCCGATGTCGAGGTCGAGCGGCTCCGAGAAGGGGCCGTTCTTCTTGACGACCCTCACGTGCCCGCTCTTCGGGTTGATCCGCGCCACGCCCGGCAGTTCGTAGTCGGCGATGTAGAGGTTCTTGCCCTTGAAGGCGCCCCCCACGGGTGCTACCAGCTTGGAGCTGCTCTGATCCGCGATCTGCTTCTGATCCCCGGTCTTGGGATTGAGGCGGATCACATCACCGCCCCCGTCGTCCCCCACGAAGATGTCGCCGGACTTGGCGAACGCCACGACGGGCAGCGCAATGGCGAACGCGACCGCAAGGAGCAAGGTGCGAATGGAGCGATTCATGCCGCGCAGATTAGCGGCCGCTGGAGCCGAAACCGCCCTCGCCGCGCACGCTGGCGGCGAGGTCGTCGTCGGCCTCGACCGGGTCCAGGGCGGCGAGCGGAACGACAAGGAGCTGCGCGATCCGGTCTCCCGGGTCGATCGAAAAGCCCTGCTCACGGTCGGTGTTGAGCAGTAACACCCGGATTTCGCCGCGGTACCCGGAGTCGATCAGCCCCGGCGCGTTGACCAGCGCGATCCCGTGGCGGGCGGCCAGCCCGGAGCGTGGAAGCACGAGGCCGGCGTGACCCGCCGGCAGCTCAACCGCGACTCCGGTGCGGACGCTTCCCCGCTCGCCCGGGGCGAGGACGATCCCCTCGTTGGCATGGAGGTCGAGACCCGCGTCCCCCTCGTGCGCGCGGGAGGGCAGCTGCGCCCCCTCCTCCAGCAGCCGGAAGCGCAGCTCGCTCAGCGGGGAGCTCCGTTGACGGAGAACTCGTCGAACCGATGGGCCAGCACGGCCGGGATCCGCGCCTTCACCAGCACGCCTTCGGCGCGATCCTCGCGCTCGAGGTCGCCGGCGATCCCATGAAGCTCGGACAGACGGGCGCCCTCGGCGTAGGGCACGAGCAGCTCGACCTCGCGAAGGGTTTCCTCGAAGGCGGCGGCGATCCGCTGCTCGAGCTCCTCGAGTCCCTCGCCGGTCGCCGCAGAGATGCCGACGGCGTCGGTCCCGATGAGGAGCGCTCGGCGCTCGTCATCATCGAGCAGGTCGAGCTTGTTGTAGACGAGCAGCCGGGGCTGATCGCCGGCGCCGATCTCCTCCAGCACCTCGTCGACTGCGCGCATCGCCTCAGTGCGATCAGCCTCGGGCTCGGAGGCATCCACGACATGCACGATCAGGTCGGCGAGCCTCGTCTCCTCGAGGGTTGCCTTGAACGCCTCCACGAGCTGATGGGGCAGCTTGCGGATGAAGCCGACGGTGTCGGTGATCAGGTAGTCGCGCCCCTCGTAGCGGTAGGAGCGGGTCGTCGGGTCGAGCGTGTGGAAGAGCCTCTCCCCCACCCCGGCTCCCGCACCGGTCAAGGCGTTCAGGAGCGTTGACTTGCCGGCATTCGTGTAACCGGCGAGCGCGATCGCCGGCAGCGGCGAGGCGTTGCGCCGCGAGCGCATCACCGAGCGGTTGCGCTCAAGCCGGGTGAGGCGTCGCCGGAGGTTCGCGATCCGATCCCGCGCCAGACGGCGGTCGGTCTCGATCTGGGACTCACCCGGGCCCCTCGTGCCGATGCCGCCGCCGAGGCGCTCCAGGTGCGTCCACAGGCCCCGCATGCGCGCGAGGTTGTATTCGAGTTGCGCGAGCTCGACCTGGAGCTTGCCCTCGGCGCTGTGGGCGTGGTCGGCGAAGATGTCGAGGATGACGGCGGTGCGGTCGATGACCGGTACTCCGAGCGCCGCCTCGAGGTTGCGCTCCTGGCGCGGCGCCAGCTCGTCGTCGCAGGCGATCAGGTTGGCGTCATCGTGCGCGAGCGCCTGCTTGACCTCGGCGAGCTTGCCGCGGCCGAGATAGCGATCCGGATCCGGCGCCGCCCTGACCTGGACGGTTTCGCCGGCCGTGGCCACCCCGGCCGTGCGCAGCAGCTCCTTGAGCTCCGCCAGCGGGTCCTCGCCTTCCATGGGGGCCTGCGGCACGATCCCGAGGACGAGCGCTCGTTGGCGCGCACGCGGATTCGAGACGCCGGCCTCACCGGCGCCGTTGCGCGATTCTGCGGTGCGGCCGTTGCGGGTTCGTCGCACTACGTCAAAGTGTAGGCGCGCGATCAGCCGCAGTCAGGCGGGTTCGCGTTGACCGCCTTCAGGGTGAGGCCGATGTCGGCGACGTAGTCGAGCGCCCCGTGGTCGGCGGCGCTCAGGACGGACTCGCACTCTGGGTCGGGGTTGTGGTCGTCGAGGTTCACGTAGTCCGTCGCCGTCGTGAAGAGGCCCTTGTCGCCGATGTCGTCCAGCTCGTGCAGCGCCCTCTGGCCGCGTACCGGCTTGTAGCGGTGGCGGTCGAAGTCCCAGGTCCAACTGGCGTCCTCGCGATTCCAGCCGTCGAAATGCGTGTAGAGCGGATCGACCCCCTGGTTCGGATAGCCCTCGATCATGCCGGGGGCGCCATTCTGGTCAAAGACGTAGAGGCCATCGGCGCTGACGAGCGAGTCCAGATCTGCAACCAGTTGCCCCATCCCCCGGCGCTGATGCTTGTGACCGCTCGTCTCGACCATGTCGACGTTGTCGAGGAAGACGCCGTCGGGGCCCTTGGCGAGAAGGTCGGCGCCGATGTCATGGATGGCGTTGCGAAAGCCGGCCTTGGAGGTGTCGGCGAACCACTCGTCCTTCCAGTCCTTCCACGCCTTGAGGCGATACGGCTTTAGCGCCGGGTACCACTCCCGCCACTTCTCGATGGTGCCCACGCTCAGGTACAGCAACACGATCGTGCCGTGGGCCTGAATGGCGCTGGTGTCGGCCTCGGTCGCCTCCTCGCCGTCGAGAACCACGAGGTCGAAGCGCGAGTACCGATCCCCGACCGCCTGCGCGTTGCCGTCAAGCGTGTGGTTGCCGATCGCGAATGCCCATGAATCGACACCGCTCAAGGGAGGCGTTCCGGCTGACGCGATGCCCGCCGAGCTTGCGCAAACCACGAGGCACGCGGCGAGCACGGCAACGTGAAGCCCACGCCTCATCACCATGCAGATCGTAAGGAGCCGAAGCGGGCTTGAGCGGATAGGGTGGCAGGCGCGTGAATGAGGGCCTTTTTGGCCGAAACGAGCGTGTGAGGCGGCGAAGCCGCCGCAAGGGATTCATGAAGGTCTTCGTCACGGGAGGAACGGGGTTCATCGGCGGCCATGTCGTCCGGCATCTGCGCGAGCGGGGCGATGACGTCCGCGCGCTTGTCCGGAGCCCCGACAAGGCTCGGCCCTTGACCGTACTGGGCTGCGAGCTCATCGCCGGAACCCTTACCGATCCGCCCGCCATCCGGGATGGCATGGAGGGCTGCGACGCCGCGATCCACGGAGCAGCCATCTACGAGGTCGGGATTCCCAAGTCAGAGCACCGGCAGATGTACGAGGCGAACGTCCTCGGAACCGAGAACGTCCTCGGAGCGGCGCTCGACGCCAAGCTGGGCAAGGTCGTCTACATCTCGACGGTCGGGGCCTTCGGGAACACCCACGGCAAGGTGGTCGACGAGGGCTACCAGCACCCGGGGGTGGAGTTCACGTCCTACTACGAGCAGACGAAGTACCAAGCCCACCAGGTCGCCAAGAGGCTGATCGCCGACGAGGGGCTCCCATGCGTGATCGTGCAGCCCGGCGGCGTTTACGGCCCCGACGACCATTCGGCGATCGGCGTGCAGATCAACCAGTTCCTCGCTGGGCGGATGCCGGCGATCGCCTTCCCGGACCTCGGGATGAACATGGTTCACGTGGACGACGTGGCCGCGGGCGTGCTGCTCGCCCTCGACAAGGGCCGCGTCGGCGAGTCCTACGTGCTCGGCGGCCAGATCACGACGATGCGGGAGCTGATCGAAACGGTGGGTCTCCTAACGGACCGCAAGGCGCCGAAGCGCGCGATGCCGACCGGCCTCATGAAGGCCCTGACGCCGGTGGGGCCGCTCGTCGGCAAGGTGATGGGCCAGCGGCCGAACCTGCGCGAGCTGATCAGCTCGGCCGACGGCGTCACGTTCTGGGCCAAGCACGATAAGGCGATGGCCGAGCTCGACTACGCGCCCCGCAACCTCGAAACCGGCCTGCGGGACATGCTGGCCGCCGAGGGCAAGCTGCCCGCTGCCCCGTAGGCCGTCCGGCGGTTCAGGCGCGAGCGCCCGCTGCCCGCAGCGGAGCCGGCATGAGCGCTGCGGCGCCGATCACGGCGGCGAACGCCGTCGCGCGAGCGATCACGCTCAGGGGATCGCCACCCACGGGATCACCGAAGACGAGCACACCACCGAGCACGGCCGAGCAGTTCGCGGCCACCGATGTCAGCGTTATCACCGGAATCGCGGCGCCGGTCTGAAGGCCGCGAGCGAGGCTGAAGAAGGCAACCACGGCCGCGATCACCGCAACCGCCGTCCAGGGGCTGATCAGGGCCATCACGTTCCCCGGGACCGTGCCGGTGAGCGCCTTGATCGAGACGTCCGAGACGCCGAGGAGCAGCCCCGTCGCCGCGCCCAGAGGGACGCCGGTCGAGCCGCGAGCGGAGCCGATCGAGCCGGAGACGAGCAGGAGGACGCCGATTCCCACCACGGCGGCCTCGAAGGCGACCATCGCCTCGACTGAGTAGTGGGCGCTGGGGCCCTGGGCGACGCCCGACGAGGTGATCGCCAGGAGCACAAGGCCTGCGGCGCTGAGCAGCAGCCCGGCGCGCTCGCGGCGGCCGACGTGGAGTCCGAACCAGCGCTCTGCCGGGTAGGCGAGCATCACGAGGCCGCCCGAGATCACGGTCTGCACGAGCGACAGCGGCGCCACGGCCAGCGAGGCGACATGGAGCGCCCAGCCGAGGGCGGCGATGCCGAAGCCGATCGCGAACCACCGGGAGCGGAACAGGGCTGCGGCGCTGCGAAGAGGGCGACGCAACTGGACTGCGGGAGCGGCGAACGCTCCGCGGTGCTTGCAGAGGAAGCCGACGTTCGTGGCCAGGGCGCAGAGAAGCGCGAGGAGGATTCCGACTTGAGTCATCGCAGGGTGTCATCGGCGCGCGGCGTCCCACCCTTTACGCCGCTGGCCGATCCTTGGCCCGCGCTGACGGCGACGAAGGCTAGCTCAGATGCTCGCGCATGCGCGCCACTGCCTCCGCGATCCGCTCGTCAGGCGTGGTCAGCGAGATCCTGAAGAAGCCCTCTCCGCTCGGCCCATACATCGATCCAGGCGTGACGACGACGGCCGCCTCCTCGAGCACTCTCTCGGCAAACGTGGTCGAGGTGTCGCCCTCGGGGACCGGCGCCCAGACGTAGATCGTGCCCTTCGGCGGCGTGACGTCAACGCCGATCTCCTGGAGGGCCTCCACCACGAGGTCACGGCGGCGCGCGTAGATCGCGTTCATCTCCTCGAGCGGCTCCCGTGGTCCGCCGAGCGCAGCGGCTCCCGCCAGCTGCACCGCCTCGAAGAGGCCGGAGTCGACGTTGGTCTTGAGGCGCCAGTAGGTCGCCACCGCGTCGGGGTTGCCGAGGATCGCCGCGCAGCGCCAACCCGTCATGTTGAAGCCCTTTGAGAGCGAGAAGACCTCGACGCCCACGTCCTTGGCCCCCGGCGTGGCCAGGAAGCTCGGGGCGACGTAGCCGTCGTAGGTCGTCTCGGAGTAAGCGTTGTCATGTACGACGAGGAGCTCGTGCGCCCCGGCGAACTCGACGATCCGCTCGAAGAAGCCATCCGGGACGATCGCCCCGGTGGGGTTGTTCGGATAGTTGATGAAGAGGAGCCGGGCCTTGCTCGCGGCCATCGGGTCGATCGCGTCGATGTCGGGGACGAACCCGAGCTCCGGCACCAGCGGCAGCAGCACGGCCTCTGCGCCGGCGAGCAGCGGACCGCCCGTGTAGACCGGGTATCCCGGGTCGGCCGCGAGCGCGACATCGTCTGGATCGAGGAAGGCGAAGCACAGGTTGTAGATGCACTCCTTGGCGCCGATCGCCGGTATCACCTCCCCCTCGGGATCGATCTCGACGCCGAAGCGCTCGTCGTAGAAGCGGGCGAGTGCCGTGCGGAACTCCTCGCGGCCCCGGTTGGAGGGATACCTGTGGGTGGAGGGATCGGCGACCGCCTCGCGCATCGCCTCGACGATGTGCGGGTACGTCGGCCGGTCGGGGTCGCCGATCCCCAGGCTGATCACGTCGACGCCGGCGGCGCGCTTGTCGGCGATGCGCCGCTCGAGCTCGGCGAACATGTATGGCTGGATTGCCTCCAGGCGCTGTGACGGGTCGGTTCGTCCCATGGTCGCGGCAGCGTACCCGGGACTACCGCCGGCGGCGCTCCAGATAGGCGGCGCCGCGCGGGGAAAGCCGATAGCCGACCTCCAGGCTTTCAGTGAGGCCCAACTCCTTGAGCTTGCGGACCCGCCGCTTGAACCGCTGGGTCTCCTCTCCCAGCGACGCTGCGAGGTCCGCCGCCAGCGTTTCCGGGTGCGACCGGATCAGCTCGAGCACAGCGTGCGTCCAAGCCCCGGTTTGCGAGGCGGCGTCCATCCGTTCCAGCCGCATCGCGATCTCCCCCACTTCCCTCTCGTCCGGGTCGGCTCGCCGGCGCAGCGCCACGCGCGGGTCGGGGCCCGCATAGTGGAGCTCGATCCGATGAATCGGCTCGTCACCGCGCCTGCGCAATTCGGTGACGAGCGCGTCCCGCGAGTCGAAGCCGGACCGCCGGGCATCCTCCTCAGTGATGGCGCCCTCCTCCACGATCCTGACGGCGTCGATCGCGACGACCCCCGAAGGCGTTCGCAGGCGCGTGCCAGGGCGCACCCGCGGCCGCGACCACCGACGAAACGCGATCGTCACGGAGCCCGCCGCGATCCCCTCCCGGTGAGCATGGGTGAACAGCATTCGCTAGCCGCAGAGTCGGCCGAGCGCCTCAACGAGCCCGCTCGACAGCTGCCCAGCGCAGATCGGCTCCGCAGTCCCGGTGAGGCGGACATCGAGCTCTTCCGTGATCGCGACCTCGAGCTCGCCACCGTCGAGCCGGACCGTCAATGGCGACGCAGCTCCGCGAAGGAGTGCGGCGACGGCCGCGCCGCTCGCCCCGGTGCCCGAGGCCAGCGTCTCCCCCACTCCGCGCTCGAAGATCCGGGCACGAACCGTGGAGCCCTCGGCCTGCCAGAAGGACACGTTCGTGCGGTTCGGGAAGAGCTCCGAGCTTTCGATTGCCGGGCCGATGGCAGCGAGGTCGAGCTCCTCGAGACCCCCGCGGACCTCGATCGCGCACTGTGGATTGCCGACCTGTACGTGCTGAAACGACCACTCGCGCCCCGCTGACTCAACCACTCCGGTGCCGTCATCTCCGCCGGAGGGGAAGTCGTCCGAACGCAGGCGTGCCCGACCGATTTCCATGGCGACTGTGCCGGGAGCGGCGATGGTCGGTTTCACCTCCCCCGCCTTCGTGAGCATGCTGAACGTGTCGGCATCGGTCCAGCCGCGCGCGCGAAGGTAGAGCGCCGCCTCGCGTGCTCCGTTGCCCGAGAGCTCCGCCTCAGAGCCGTCCGGGTTGAAGATGCGCAACTCGGCCACGTAGCGCTCGTCGGTGGACGGCGAGAGCAGCAGGATGCCATCGGAGCCGATTCCGAAGTGCTGGTCGCAGATTCGCCGGATGCGCTCGGCCCCGAGGTCCCACGGCAGCTCGTCTCGCTCCACGATCACGTAGTCGTTGCCGAGCGCCTGCCACTTCTCGAATCGCACGCGGAGACCCTAATGCTGCGCCGTAGCTGTCTCGAATGCACGCCGTGCTTCGTCCTCACCGAGGAAGTACTCGACGCGCTGATTTCGTCCCTCGCGCACCTCCGCCACGAACCAGACCATGAGGTCGAGCGGCAGGCCGCTTGCCTGGCCCGCGCCGACCCAGCGGACGCGAGCGAGCGCGTGGTTGCCCTCGGACTCCAACGAGAGCATCTGGAGCTGGTCCGACGCCCACGATTCCTTCAGCCGCTCGAACTCGGCGCGCACCGCGGCGCGGCCCTGAAACCTCCCCGCCTCCGGCCAGATCGGCGGCGGAACGATCTCGGCGTCCGCAGCCCAGAGCTCCTCGAAGCGCGACCAGTCGTTCGAGTTCCAGGCGTCACTGGTCTCCCTGATGACTCGCTCGACCTCAGACACAGCGCGAGTATCTCAGTCGAGGTTTGCGGCGATCTGCCGCGCCACGTCCTCGTCGGAGCGGCCGCTGCGATCGATCAGCTCGACGCCCGCCATCCTTCGCATCCAGGTGAGCTGGCGCCGGGCGTAGGCTCGGTGGGCTGACTTCATGGCCTCCCGGTCGCCGGCCAGGACCTGCTCAAACCCAAGGGCGGCGCGCGCGGTGCGGGATGCCCCCGCCCTGTCCGCCCTGCGCACCTCCTCCACGACCCCGGCGTCGAACATCGCGTCGACGCGCCGCTCGATCCGGCTGGCGAGCTCATCTCGGTCGACCACCAGGCCGACGAGGAGCCCTGCGTGCCGCAGGCTGGCCGTCCAGAGGCCCTCCGAGCCACGTGGAGGCGCGATGCCGGCCCGCTGGAGCTCCGTCAGGCGGGCGATCCGCTTGCGGTCGTTCGGGTGGACGGTGCGCGCCAGGTCCGGGTCGAGCTCCGCATGCATGGAAGCCGGGCCGCGCTCGGCCAGCTCTCGCTCCACCTCCTCTCTCAACTCAGCGGGGACCGGGGGACGCAGATCGAGCTCCGAGAGGGCGGCCCGCAGGTAGAGCCCCGTGCCCCCAACTACGAGCGGGCGGCGGCCCTCTGCAATCAGCTGATCGATCTCCGCATGGGCAAGGCTGGCGAAACGGCCGGCGCTGAACTCGCCGTCGATCGGGACGAAGCGGAGCAGACGATGCTCCAGGCGGCCCCGCTCCTCGGTCGTAGCGGCCCCGCTGAGGATCTCGAGGCCCTGATAGACCTGGATCGCATCGCACGAGATCGCAACCGGGTCCTCGCCGCGCTCGCGCAGGAGCTCGGCCAGTGCGATGGCGACGCCGGTCTTGCCGACCGCCGTCGGCCCGAAGACCGCGACCAGCTTCAAGGCATCTCTTGCGGCCGCCTGCGGCGGCCTGACACGCTGCTTTCGGGGCTAAAGCCCCTCACGCTCATACTCTGGACAGCAGGCGCTCGTGCCCGGCGAGGGTGGTCGAGGTGGCGCTCGTGATCTCCACCTGGACGAACTCACCCGGGCCGGCGGTGCCCTCGAAGTTCACGGTCTTGTTGTGGCGGGTGCGGCCGCGAACGCGAGATGGGTCGGTCCGGCTGGGGCCCTCCACGAGGACGTCGAGCGTTCGCCCGACGAAGCGCTGTGAGCGCTCGCGAGCACGGCGCTGCACGAGCTCCACGAGTCGCTCCATGCGCTCCCGCTTCACGCCGTGCGAGAGCTGTCCGTCGAGCTCTGCCGCCTCCGTTCCACGTCGCGGCGAGAAGATGAACGTGAACGCGCCGTCATAGCCGACCTCATCAACGACCTCCAGCGTCTCGGCGAACTCGGCCTCGGTCTCGCCGGGAAAGCCGACGATGATGTCCGTGGTGATCGCGCAATCGGGCACGTGCTCGCGGACGAGCGCGACGCGATCCATGTAGCGCTGGCGGTTGTAGGTGCGCCGCATTGCCTTCAGGACCCGACTGGATCCGGACTGAAGCGGCAGGTGGATGTGCTCGCAGAGCGCCGGCAGCTCTGCGTGAGCGCGGATCACGTCCTCGCGCATGTCCTTGGGGTGCGGGCTTGTGTAGCGGATGCGCTTGATCCCGTCCACCGCGTCGATTCGGGCAAGGAGGTCCGAGAAGCGGATGCGCACGTCCTTCGGCAGGTCACGCCCATAGCTGTTGACGTTCTGGCCGAGGAGGGTGACCTCGCTCACGCCGTCAGCGGCAAGGCGCTCGACCTCGGCGGCCAGCTCGTCTGGGTCGCGGCTCTGCTCCCGCCCCCTGGTTGAGGGAACGATGCAATAGGAGCAGCGGCAGTTGCAGCCCTGGGAGATCTGCACCCAGGCCTGGAACTCCCGCTCGCGCTTGGCGGGGAGGTGGCCGGAGAAGTCCTCGAACTCGAAGTAGCCCTGAGCGGTCAGCGAGTCCTGGGTCAGGAACTCGGCAAGCCTGTGAATCTGCCCCGGGCCGAAGGCGACGTCGACGAACGGGAACCGATCGAAGACCTCGTCCTTGACCGACTGCGCCCAGCAGCCGCCGACGCCGACCACCCGATCGGGCTCCTCGGTCTTCAGGCGCTTGGCTTCGCCCAGATGGGCGATGAACCGGCTGTCGGCGGACTCCCGGATGGAGCAGGTGTTGAACAGGATCAGGTCGGCCTCGGACCGCTCCCGCGCCTCCTCGTAGCCCAGCGAGCTGAGCATTCCCTTCATGCGCTCGGAGTCGTGCTCGTTCATCTGACACCCGAACGTCGTCACGTGAAAGCGCTTGCCGCTCATGCAACCCCAGAGGGTACCGTCGGCGGTGAGGCTCAGAACGGGCTGACCGAGACGGCGCTACTTGCCCGAGGTGCTCTGGACCAGATACTGGACGAGCGCGTTGATCTCGTCCTGGCTCAAGGTCGTGCCGAAGTTCTGGGGCATGACGTCGGGTGGATAGCCCTTCGCGATCTCGGCGTTAGGGTCGACGATCGAGGTTTCGATGAAGCTCGGGGGCTTGCCCTTGAGCACGGCGTCCAGGTCGGGGCCGGTCGTGCCGGTGGCGTTCGCGGCCTTCAGCGTGTGGCAGCTGGAGCAGCCCTGATCCACGAAGAGCTTCGCGCCGTCCGCCGAGGCGGCGGTGGTGGTGGTCTGGGTCGTGCTCGTGGCTCCGGTGCTCGTGCTCGTTGTCTCCGCCTGCTGCTCCTCCTCGCCTACAGACTCGCCGGACGCCTCCGCCGCGTCCACCTCGGCCGGCGTCGGCAGCTCTCCTGACGCCTGCTCGGCGTCGCGCGTGGCCTGCTCGTCCTCGGCGTTGCGCCAGGCGAACGTCATGCTCGCGCCGACCAGTAGGACGAAGAGCAGGATTCCCGCGAGCTGGATGCCGCGCGAGCCTGGGAACTTGTCATAGCGCAGGCCCACGAACGACGTGATGAGGGCCACCGCGACCAGGCAAAGCCCCACGGCGTAGAAGACGGTGTCATTCATGCGGGCGCGATCCTACGCTAGCTGGCGTATGACGTGGAGCGGCTTTCGCGGATCACGGTGATCTTGATCCGGCCCGGGTATTCCATCTCCTTCTCGATCGCCGCAGCGATCTCGTGCGAAATGACGGCCGCGCGCTCGTCGTCGATCTCGCCTGGATCGACGATCACGCGGATCTCGCGCCCCGCCCGCATGGCGAACACGCGCTCGACGCCGTCGTAGCGCTGCGCGATCTCCTCGAGGTCGCGGAGTCGCTCGACGTACTCCTCGAGAGAGTCACCCCGCGCACCGGGGCGCGCGCCCGAGAGGGCGTCGGCCGCCTGGACGATGACCGCCTCGACGGTGCGCGGCTCGACCTCGGCGTGATGCGCCTCCATTGCATGGGCGACCGCTTCGGACTCGCCATGGCGGCGGGCGATTCGCCCGCCGATCAGCGCGTGCGGGCCTTCGACCTCGTGCGTGACCGCCTTGCCGATGTCGTGAAGCAGCGCCGCCCGCCTGGCGGTCTCGACGGAAGCGCCCAGCTCCTCCGCCATGATCGCCGCGAGGTTCGCCGTCTCGACGAGGTGGTCGAGGACGTTCTGGCCGTAGCTCGTGCGGAACCGAAGCTGCCCGAGGAGGGCCACGACCTCAGGATCGAGGCTGTGTACCCTGGCGTCGAGCGCGGCGCGCTCGCCCTCTTCTATGACCCGCGCGGCGATCTCGTCCTGGACCTGGGAGTAGGTCTCCTCGATCAGGGCCGGATGGATGCGCCCGTCGGCGATCAGGCGCTCGAGCGTCAGGCGCGCCGTTTCGCGACGCACGCCGTCGAAGCTCGACAGAACGACCGCCGACGGGGTTTCGTCGATGATCACGTCCACCCCGGTCAGCTTCTCGAGCGCGCGAATGTTGCGGCCGTCGCGCCCGATGATCCGGCCCTTCATCTCGTCGTTCGGCAGTTCCACGAGCCTGGTCGTGCTCTCGCTGGCGTGCGTCGCCGCCAGGCGCTGCATCGCGACCGAGAGGATGCTCCGCGCTCGCCGCTCGGCGTCCCGCTTGGTCTCCTCCTCGATCTGGCGCAGGCGCACGCCGGCTTGGTGGCGCGCCTCCTGCTCGACCTCGGCGACAAGCAGCTGACGGGCCTGCGCGGCGCTGAGGCCCGAGATCTTCTCGAGCTCCAGGCGCTGCACCCGCTTGGCTCGCTTCAGCTCCTCGATCTGCTGCTCGAGGTTGCGCTCGCGGTCGAGGAGGGCCTGTTCGCGGCGCTCCAGCTCTCCGCGCTGCACCTCGAGCGAGTGGGCCTCGCGAAGCGCCCGCTCCTCCATTCGCGCGATCTCCTCGCGGCGGGCCTGAAGCTCATCCCCCGTCACCTTCGGCGGCTGGGCCTCTGGAGCCCGGCGCTCGCCGGACGCAGCGGGTTGGCGTCGCCACGGCAACCACAGCGCGCGTTCGCCCATCGCTTCCTCTCCCTGGCCCGGCGAGTGACCCGGCCAGTTGCCTCGCTATCTCACTTATCCGGGCACCGACTTGGTGTCCGCGACGGGCGCCGCCGGATGCACGCTTGTCCTGCAATCGCTAGCCCTGCCGCCGCGGACGTGAACGCCCGGGCGGAGTCGAAGCTCACCGTTCAGCGAGGCGATGCCCTACGTGGCTTCCCTCCCGCACTCGGCGAAGCCCCTAAGTCCGTCGAAGTAAGTGGTTGTGGTTCTCAAAGCTGGTGATCAGCTGGTCATTCGTGTCATCAGGCGGCCACCGGCCGCTCATGGATCGTAGAGCCGATCGGATCCACTCGCAAGCTCGTGGGCGCGAGCCGTCAGGCGGCTTGCTGCCCGCGCTCGGCGCGGCGGACGGCGTCGTAGGCGATGTCGTAGTCGTAGCCCCGCCGCGTCAGGTACGCCAAGGCGCTCGCCCTGTCGGCTTCGTCGCCCAAGCCGCGCCCGCGCTGGGCCAGCAGCCCTGTGGCGCGCTCGACCTCGGCCTCGTGCGACTCACCCTCCAGCGCTGCGTCGATGAGCTCAGGGGCGACGCCGCGATGCTGGAGCGCTTCCCGGATCCGCTCGGCGCCCCAGCCGCGCAGCTCGCGCTTGTCCTCGGCGTAGCGGCGCGCGAAGCGCTCGTCGTCGAGCTCGCCGATCTCGGTCAGGCGCCCGATCGCGCTGTCGACGATGTGCGACTCGTACCCGCGTGCGGCGAGCCAGGACTCGAGCTCGGCCACCGTGCGCTCGCGTTGCCCGAGAGCGCCGACTGCCTTCTCGAATGCCTCGCGCGCCGGGTCGGCCGGCTCCGCGGAGCCGCTTGACGCCGGTTCCGGCACGTCGTCGGTCCTACGCCGCCTTGCGCTCCGGCTCGGCCTGCTGGGCCTTGGCCTTGGCCTCCGCCTTGGTCTCGGCGGCGGCGGCCTCCTCGCCGTCGGCAGGGGGCCTCGCCGCTCCGGCCGGCGGCCGGTCGATCTCGAGCACGTCGAAGAGCTTCTGCTCGATCTCGTTCGCGAGCGCGGGATTCTCGGCCAGGTACTGCTTGGTGTTGTTGCGCCCCTGACCCAGGCGCAGCTCGCCGTAGGAGAAGAACGAGCCCGACTTCTGCACCAGGTCGTGCTCCAGCGCCAGGTCGAGCAGGCCACCCTCGTGGGAGATGCCGACGCCGTATTCGATGTCGAACTCCGCCTGGCGGAAGGGCGCCGCCACCTTGTTCTTGACGACCTTCACGCGGACCCGGTTCCCGACCGCCTCGGTCCCCTCCTTGAGGGTCTCGATGCGCCGAATGTCGAGCCGTTGCGAGCAGTAGAACTTGAGCGCGCGACCGCCGGGCTGGGTTTCGGGCGACCCGAACATGACGCCGATCTTCTCCCGGATCTGGTTGGTGAAGAGGCAGACGGTCTTGGCGCGATTGAGGTTGCCGGCCAACTTGCGCAGCGCCTGTGACATCAGGCGGGCCTGGAGGCCGACGGTCTGCTCACCCATCTGGCCCTCGAGCTCGACCCGCGGGGTCAGGGCGGCCACCGAGTCGACTGCGACCACGTCGACGGCGCCCGAGCGCACCAGGACGTCGACGATCTCGAGCGCCTGCTCGCCGAAGTCGGGCTGCGAGACCAGAAGCTCGTCGGTGTTGACGCCGATCCGCTTCGCGTAGATCGGGTCGATCGCGTGCTCGGCATCGACGAAGGCGCACACACCCCCGCGCGCCTGGGCCTGGGCGATGATGTGGTAGACGAGCGTGGTCTTCCCCGAAGACTCCGGGCCGAAGATCTCGACGATTCGCCCACGCGGTACTCCACCCACTCCGAGCGCGATGTCGAGTGGGAGCGCTCCGGTCGGGATCGCCTCCACCGCGACGGCGCTCTTGTCGCCCAGCTTCATCACCGAGCCGGCGCCGAACTCGCGCTCGATCTGGGTCACCGCCGCCTGCAGGGCGGCGTCCTTCGCCTTCGCGTCCTTGTCAGCCTTCGCGTCCGCGGCCTTCAGGTTGGCCTTCTTCTCATCTGCCATCTAAGTCATCACCTCGTTCAGGCCGCGGATTCACCCTGCGGCAACTCGAAACCGGCCAGCGGCACGTACTCGGCGCCTGCCGGCCGCAGATAGGAACGGTAGAGAGCGATTCGGACGGCTCCGAAGGGCCGCAGAAGCTCGTTCGGCAGCGGCCCGGGAGGGCGCTCCACCGTCCGCGGGCGTCCCTTGCCGCGCTTCCGGGGCCCGCCTCCCGGCGGCTTGGGCGGCTTCTCGGAGCGCACCCGCGCGACCGTCACATGGGACCAGAACGGGCGCTTCTCGGGCTTGTAGAAGTGCGCCGCCTCGAGCCGGTCCTCGAGCTCGGCCTGCAGCTGGTCGGTGTCGACGCTGGGGGCATCAACCGCATAGAGGCGCTTGGCCTTGCGCTCGCGTGGGATCGCCACCGGGTCCGGCTCGAAGCGAACGGCTGCGGGGCGTGGCTCCACCGCCGCGATCTCGGCGGCGATCGCATCGGCGTCGCGCTCGCGCTGCCAGCCGAGGAAGCAGAGGGTGATGTGGAGCGCTTCGGGGGCCACCGGACGAAGCGCGGGATCGGTGAGCTCACGGGCGCCCCACGCCTCGAGCCCCCCGCGCACGGCAGCAGGCAGATCGAGCGCCACGAACAGTCGCGCCCGCGGGCTTCCGAGTCGCACTTTCGCCATAAATCTCCTGCGGCGGCTACGCCGCCTTGCCTGCTGCTGCCGAGACACTGTGTGTCTCGGCCGGACACCTCCGCACGCTAGGCGTCGCGGCGGCGCGAAACAAGGGACCGCAGCGCCGAAACCGTCACATCCCGCACACGAAGGCGTGACATACGCTCCGCTCGTGGCGAGCGTGGCGAGCGACATCCCCAGCGTCGAAGGCGTGGAGCATCGGTTCGTCGATCTGCCGGGCCTGCGAGTGCACGTCGCCGAGGCCGGCCCGCCCGATGGGCCGCCCCTCCTCCTGCTCCACGGCTGGCCGCAGCACTGGTTCATGTGGCGGCGGGTGCTCGAAGTCCTCGGCGGCGAGTGCCGGCTGATCGCCCCCGACCTGCGGGGCTCGGGCTGGACCGCCGCCCCCGTGAGCGGAAACGATCCACAGACCTTTGCGGCCGACCAGATCGCGCTGCTCGATGCGCTCGGGATCGAGCGCGTGCGGGTCGCAGGCCACGATTGGGGCGGGTTCGCCACCTTCCTGCTCGCCCTTGGGCATCCGGATCGAATCGAACGCGCCCTCGTCTTCAACGCACCCCATCCATGGCCGCCGCGCTCGCCTTCGATCCTGCTCGAGATTTGGCGGAGCTGGTACGCGGTCGTCAACGCCGCCCCCGGCCTCGGCCCCTGGAGCGCGAGGCGGGGCTTCGCCCGCTACATCCTCACGAGCGCCAACGTCTCCGATCCCTTCGACGAGGACGAGCTCCGCATCTACATCGACCGGTTCACAGAGTCTGATCGGGCGCGTGCGAGCACGCTGCTCTACCGCTCCTATCTCCGGGCGGTGGCCAGCGGCCTGAGGCGAGGCGAGGTCGCGCCGGGCCGCCTCACCGTTCCCACGCGGCTCGTGTTCGGGATTCGCGATCGCTTCGTCACGCGGAAGTTCCTCCCGGGCTGGGAATCCCACGCCGACGACATGGTGGTCGAGGAGGTGCGCGACTCAGGCCACTTCATCGTCGACGAGAAGCCTGTGCTCGCGATCAAGCGGGTGCGCGAGCTGGCGGAGAGCTGATGCACGTCGTCAAGCCGGTAGCCACCTGCCGCAAATGCGGCGCTCGCGCCCCGCGCTTCCTCCGGCGGTGCGCCAAGTGCGGCCACCGCCGCTGGTGGCCCTTCGGCCCCGGCACCCCCGGCGCGCGCTACTGATCGCTCAAAGGCGTCGATCAACCCAGGTCGTTGACGGCCTCCTGATACATGGCGATCCCGTCCGGAATACCGTCACCCACGGTGGCCCCCACGGCGCCAAGCGAGCTCACGACGAACTGGCCGCGCGTCAAGAGGCGCGTGTAGTCGTCGCTCGCCCGCACCTGGGCGATCTTCTCCGCATCCCCGCGGGCGAGGATGAATCCATCCAGATCGCCCCCGTGCGGCTCCAGGAAGACGGCCTCGTAGCTCTCGATGTTGCCGCTGTCCTGCTGTCCTTGGAAGAACGGCAGCACCTCCTCCTGAAACATCTTGAGGCCCTTCGCCTCGCGGCCGGGAATGCCGGTTCCCCACCCGAGGAACAGTCCTGCATCGGCCATACGCACTCCTTCCACTCCGTCCCCGGATCTGTCATGCCGACCCTACTCCCCCCGAGGCTGGACGCAAGTCTCGAACCGGGTGGTCACGCTCGCGAGGCCGCGGCCAAACCGATTTGCACCTACTGACGTCCATGTCGTCGCTAGGTGCAAGACGGTTACCCGTGAAGTCGGGACGCGCGATCGTCCATGCAGTCAGAGCGGGAAGTCCTCGCCGCGCAGCAGGCGGCGCAGGAGGTGCATCGCAAGCAGCGCGGAGCGATCCCGGATCTCGCCGCGGTCGCCGGGCAGCACCGGGTCCCGAGCAAGCACCTGGCCCCCAGAGCTCTTCACGCAGACGCACACGTAGCCGACGGGCTTCTCCTCGCTGCCGCGGCCAGGGCCGGCGATCCCGGTGACCCCGACGCCGAGGTCTGCGTGGAACCGCTCCAGGGCTCCATCCGCCATCGTCTCCGCAACCTCGGGCGAAACCGCGCCGTGCGCGGAGATGAGCTCCGGCGGAACGCCCAGAAGCTCTGTCTTGGCGTCATTGGAGTAGGCGACCACCCCGCCCGCCACGTACTCGGAGGCTCCGGGCGGGTCGGTCAGCCGCGCCGCAAGCAGCCCCGCCGTGCAGGACTCGGCGAGGCCAACCTTGTGGCCGGCCAGGAGCTTCGCAACCTGCTGGTCGATGGTGGAGCCGTCCGTGCTGAAGAGGAAGCGCCCGTGCCGTTCTCGGATGCCCTCGACAAGGGCATCCATCGCCGCCTCCGCTCCGTGCTGGCGGATCTCGATCTCCAGCTCGGCCCGGCGCAGGCAGGTCGTGATCTCGAGCTCTGAGAGGTCGACCTCGCCCTCAACCTCCCGCAGCGTCTTGGCGATCTCCGACTCGGGGATCCCGAACAGCCGCAGCGTCGCGGTTCGGTAGGGCTCCGCCTGTTCCAGGACCGCCTGCGCCTCGCTGGTGGCCAGCGCCTGGGGCCACATCGCCTGCAGCTCGCGCGGCGGCCCGGGAAGCACGATCACCGTCGGCCCGGCGTCCGTCGGCACGACGAGGCCGGGCGCGGTCCCTGCCGGATCGATCACTGCGGCCCCTGCCGGGACCATCGCCTGCTTGCGGTTGGCCGCCTGAAGCGCCTCGGCGCTGAAGCGAAGGCGCTGCGCGAAGCGGGCGATGATCGCGCCGATCTTCTCCTCCATCCGCTCGTCCAGGACGAGCTCCCGCCCGGCGAAGCGGGCGACGATCTCGGCCGTCAGATCGTCCGCGGTGGGGCCAAGCCCCCCGCTCGTCACGATCAGGTCCGCCCCCTCGTCAGCGAGGAAGCGCAGCGCGGCCTCCAGGTCGCCCGGGCGATCGCCCACGCAGGTGATGTGGGCGACCTCCACGCCGAGCTCGCCGAGGCGTTCCGATAGCCACGGCCCATTGCGGTCGGTGACGCGCCCGGTGAGCACCTCCGTGCCGGTGACGAGGATCCCTGCGCGGACGCTCACGGGCAGTCTGGTCCGGGGAAGGTCACCTGCCGTACCTTGTCGGGCGGGGTGACCTTGAACGCCGTCGGCCCCTGCGTCTCGGGAAGCTTCGCCTTCTTGTCGTCGAGGATGAGGTCGAACAGGCCGAGGTCATATCCCGATGGGAAGCGCAGATCGAACGAGGACGCGTTGTAGGTGCCCTCGCTCGCTCCTGCGCTCAGCACCTGGTCGTCGATCAGAGGCTGCGAGGAGCCGCTGCCCAGCAGGCAGACCTGTACCGGCGAGTGGATCTCGAGGCGCAGCGAGACCTTGTCAGCCGTCTGCCCTGGTGACGGGTTGGACTCGGCCTTTTGGTGGCGGTGATGGCGCTGCTCATGGCGATGTTGGTGCTTGCCGTGCTTGCCGCCCTTCCCCTCGTCTCCGCCGGTGAGGCCGAGGACGAGCAGCACCCCGATCACGGCAAGCGCACCGAGAGCGAGGATCGGACCCCAGCGCGGTCCCCGGCCGGGTCCGCCGCCCAGCGGCCGGCGCCCCTCGAGCACCGGCTCCGTGAACGTGTACGGACCCTGCTCGGCCGGCCCCTCGTACTGGCGCCGGTACTCGTCGACGAGGGCGTCGGCATCGAGGCCGAGCAGCGAGGCGTAGGTCCTCAGGAACCCCTTGGCGTAGGCGTGGCTCGGCAGGACGTCCCACTCGTCCTGCTCCATCGCGCGCAGGTACTTGATGCGGATCTTGGTCCGCTCCTCGACCGCGCTGATGTCGATCTGCTTGCGCGAGCGCGCCCGCTTTAAGACTTCCCCGATTGGCAGTCCCTCGACCTCCTCATAACGTGCCACGAGCGCATCTTCTCAACGCCCGGGCCGTTTCGCCGGGCGCCGTCCTGCGCGGGCGCGGCTAGCCGCTGAGGCGCTCGAGCTCGGTCTCGGTCGGCTCGCCATCGTCGCCCTCACCGCCGGGCGCGGGCGATTCGCCGCCGAGGATGCGCTGGAGGTCGGCCATCGAGACCAGTACCTGGCGCGGTTTCGACCCCTCGTAGCCGGAGATGATTCCGCGGCGCTCGAGCATGTCGATCAGGCGCCCCGCCCGCGTGTAGCCGACTCGAAGGCGTCGCTGGATCATCGAAACGGACGCCGTTCCCGACTCGACCACGATCCGGGCCGCATCGTCGAGGAGGTCGTCCTGGTCGGGCGAGAACTCGCCGTCGCTCAGCTCATCGGACTCCTCGATGTGCGACTCGAGCAGCTCGACGTCGAAGTCCGGCTCGCCCTGACGGGCCCAGTGCTTCGCAAGGCGGGCGATCTCCTCCTCGGTCACGAAGGCGCCCTGGATCCGGGAGAGCTTCGACGTGCCGATCGGGCGGAAGAGCATGTCGCCCTGCCCCAGCAGGCTCTCCGCCCCACCCTGGTCGAGGATCACGCGGGAGTCGACCTGTGAGGCGACGGCGAAGGCGATCCGGGCCGGGATGTTCACCTTGATCGTTCCTGTGATCACGTCCGTGGAGGGGCGCTGCGTGGCGAGGACGAGGTGGATCCCGACGGCGCGCGACTTCTGCGCCAGGCGGATGATCGAGTCCTCGACCTCGGCGGGGGCGACCATCATCAGGTCCGCGAGCTCGTCGATCACGCAGAGGATGTGGGGCAGCGGAGACTGCCCCGCACGGCGACGGGCCTTGTTCAGCTCGACGAGGTTGCGCGCGCGCGCCTCCCCCATGACGGCGTAGCGGCTCTCCATCTCTCCGATCAGGTTGGCGAGGACGTTTGCGGCCAGGCGTGGATTCGTGACCACGGGCGTCAGCAGATGCGGCAGGCGCTCGTAGTGGTTGAGCTCAACCCGCTTGGGATCGACGAGCACCATGCGGACCTCGTTCGGGGAGGCGTGGAGCAGGATCGAGCAGAGCATCGCGTTGATGCAGCCGGACTTTCCGGAGCCGGTGGTGCCGGCGACGAGCGCGTGTGGCATGAGGGCGAGATCGGTCCAGGAGGCGTGGCCGGCCACGTCCTTGCCCAGCCACACGGCCAGGGGCGATGCCCCCTTCGGGCGCCCGTCGTAGATGTCGCCCAGGCGAACGAGGCGCCGGCGCGAGTTGGGCACCTCCACTCCGACGGCCTTCTTGCCAGGGATCGGGGCGAGGATCCGGATGTCGGTCGAGGCGAGGGCGTACGCCAGGTCGTCCTTGAGCTGGGAGATCTTCGAGACCTTGGTTCCGGGCGCAAGCTGCAGCTCGTAGCGGCTCACGTGCGGACCGCTGACGACCCCGAGCAGGCGCGCCTCGATCCCGAAGTGGCGCAGCGCCTCGAGCAGAGCCGCCGAAACGGCCTCGCGGTCACGGGTATCCGGCCCGGGATCGGCCTTGCCCTTCTCGAGCGCCTTGCGCGGCGGCAGCTCGTAGTCGATCTCCTCCGACTCCGTGATCCCGCCGAGGGTGCGCTTCGCGCCCATAGGCGTAGTCCCAGCAACACCGCCCGCTACCTCCTCGGCACCAATGCCCGCCGCCTCCTGCGCTTCGCGTCCGGGGGCGGCGGGGTCGTCGTCGCTCCCTCCAAAGGCCTCCTCGTACGAGTACTGGCTGGCGTCCGGCGCCTCGTCGGGATCGTCAGTGTCCTCCCAGGACTCCTCCTCATCGGGCTCTTCGCCGGCAAGCTGCTCTGTGGCAAAGGTCTCGGTCGTCTGCGCGCGGGTGATCGCGATGTCCTCGCCGGGGGCGTCCCACGCCGTCTCGCCCTGGCGCTGGGTGCGCACCGTGCGAGCCATCTCGCGAGTGCCCTCGTGGGCGCGCTTGGCCGCGCGTCCGGTTCTCTCGAGCAGTCCGGCGATCGTCACGCCGGAGAGCAGCAGGACGCCGCTGACCAGCATCAGGACCGCCAGGATCTGAGCTCCCAGGCGTTGGAAGAGGGTCGTCGACGCCCAGTACAGCGCCTCCCCCGCCCCACCGCCGTGCTCGGTGAAGAAGTGCTGGTCGAAGTAGTCGTGGCGGATGGGACGCGTCGGGCCGAGGCCGAGCGTCTGCGCCGCGAACATGAGGAGGAGCGAGCAGACGAGCAGGATGCCGCCGGCGTTGATGGCGGCGGGCGCCTCGACGAACGGCCGCAGGACGAGCGCCGCCGCCCATCCGGCAAGCAGGAACGGGACGGCGTAGGCCACCTGGCCGCAGGCGTAAGTCAGACCGGTCTGTGCCCAGCTCCCCACGCGGCCGCCATCCCAGCCGCCGTAGAGGACGAAGCCGAGGTAGAGGGCCATCGCGGCAAGCGCGAGGCCGATGAGGTCCAGATGGCGCTGTTCGAGGCCCTCGAACGCCGAGCGCACATCGTCTCGCGCGCCGCGGGCGCGGGCGGCGGCGCTGCGCGCACGCGAAGGAGCGGCGCGACCCGGCCTGGCGCGGGATTTGCGCCGTTGACGCTTGCGTGTGAGAAGCACGTCCGTGACTTCGACACGGCGGCGCCGACCCCTGCGACGCTCAGGCGACGGCCAGGGTGCATAAATTCGCGCTAAACCTTGGCCAGACCGGCGGTTTCGGGCTCTACCCTTTGTAGCGATGCTCGCAACCGACGGCACGATCGGGCGCGTTCTGGTCGTCGAGGATGACCAGGAGATCGCCGATGTCCTGCGACGCACGCTTCGCGGCGAGGGTCACGAGGTGCGCTCCGCGGGGGATGGCGCGGAGGCGCTGCGCGTGGCTGCTGAGTTCATCCCCGATCTTGTGGTCCTCGACCTCGGGCTCCCCAAGCTCGACGGCGTCGAGGTCTGCCGCCGGCTGCGTGCCGAGAGCGACGTTCCGATTCTGATCCTGACCGCCCGCACCGAGACCGGCGACCGCGTCGAAGGTCTCGATTCCGGCGCCGACGACTACCTCGTCAAGCCCTTCGAGCGCCAGGAACTCCTCGCCCGCCTGCGCGCCCTTCTGCGCCGCCGCCCCCCGCGCGGGAGCGCATCGCTCGCCGTCGGCGACCTTCGCCTCAACCCCGACACGCGCGAGGTCTACCGGGGCGATCGCGCCATCGATCTCACCAACCGCGAGTTCGAGCTCCTCGAGTACCTGATGCGCAACGAGCGCCTTGTGATCTCGCGCGAGCGCCTGCTCGAGGAGGTCTGGGGTTATGACCCGATGGCCATGACGAACACGATCGACGTCTTCATCTCGAACCTCCGCCGCAAGCTCGAACAGGGCGACGAGGCGCGCCTGCTCCACACGAAGCGAGGCGCCGGGTACGTGCTGCGGGCGCCGAAGCCCGATGACGACGCCTGACGCCCAGACGCCCAGGACGCGCCCCCTCCTGCTCTCACCGCAGCGCTGGCCGGTGCGCTGGCGACTGGCCGGGGTGTCGGCCATCCTCACGCTCATCATCCTGGTCGTCTTCGCGGTGGTCGTCGGCCGCCTCGTCACCGACCGCCTCAACGGCGATTTCAACGATGAGGTGCGAGATAACGCCAACCGGCTTGCCTTCGAGTTCACGGTGACGGGAGGGCACGTCCAGTCGCCGGACCCAAAGGAAATGACGCTCACGGGGACGGCCATGGTCCGTGTGGTCGACGCACAGGGGCGCACGGTCCCGGGAGGCGAAACGCCGGGATCGGTTCCACTCGGCCCACCGAGCAGCCCCCTGAAGACCGTCGGGTCGTTCCGCGTCGCATCCGCTGGGATTCCGTCCACGCTCTTCTCGAGCCCGTTGTTCGTGCAGTACGCGCGTAGCACCGAGAGCCTCGACGACACCATCAACCGCCTCTGGCTGTTCCTTGGGCTGGGGGTCCTGGGCGGCACCCTGCTGGCAACGCTCGCGGGTCTGACCGTCGCCGGACGTGCGATGCGGCCGATCGTCGCGCTCACGGGCACAGCGCGCGAGATCGCCTCCACCCGCGATCCATCCAAACGAGTGCCTCAGTCGGAGACGGACGACGAGATCGCCGAGCTCGCCCGCACGCTCGATCAGATGCTTCGCGAGCTCGATGCCGCGCGCACCGAAACAGAAACGATGATTCAGACTCAGCGCGAGTTCGTCGCCGATGCGTCGCACGAGCTTCGCACCCCGCTCACCAGCATTCTCGCCAACCTGGAGCTCCTGCAGGATCAACTCGAGCGGGAGGGCGACAGCGGCGAGGAGGGAGAGATCGTCGC
Source organism: Actinomycetota bacterium (assembly GCA_046732895.1). Classification (GTDB taxonomy): domain Bacteria; phylum Actinomycetota; class Thermoleophilia; order Solirubrobacterales; family 70-9; genus JBKPNZ01. The sequence goes on along the minus strand of JBKPNZ010000051.1, from coordinate 10,021 downwards.
CTCGGCCCTGCGCTCCTCGCGCCGCATGCGGCGCCTTGTCGCCGACCTCCTGCTCCTGGCCCGCGCCGACGCGGGCCGGACCGGCGCCCGTGGCCCGGTTGACCTGACGCAGATCGCGACAGCGGCCGTCGACGAGGTGCGGCCGGTCGCCAATGGACACGGCCTCGAGCTCCGTGCCGCCAACCCGATCGAGATCCACGGCAATGCCGACGAGCTGCACCGCCTCGCCCTCAACCTGCTCGACAACTCGATCCGGCACACCCCGCCCGGCAGCGCCATCGACGTCGCCGTCGAGCGTCGTAACGGCCATGCGGTCCTGGAGGTCTCCGACGACGGGCCCGGCCTGCCGGAAGGGATGGAGGAGCACCTCTTCGCCCGGTTCGTCCGGGGCGACGGCCCGGCCGACGTCTCGGTGGACTCGGGCGCCGGTCTGGGGCTGGCGATCGTGAAGGCCGTCGCCAGCTCACATGGCGGCGACGTCGAGGCCGGCCGCTCCGCGGCCGGCGGGGCGCGATTCACGGTGACGCTGCCGCTCGAAAGCGGCGCCGAAAACTCTTAGGCGAGGCGTCAGAAACCTTTAGGGACCATTTACGTACCGGTCTTAGCTTTCACAGCCGGACGAGACAACCCGCCCGTCGAGGACAACCCCGACACCGCCTTGACGGGTGTTCATTGGCCAATCTGAGCCAATCGGACCCGCCGGCTTCCCCCTCCCTGAGCCGGCGGGTCCTTTTTTGCGGCTTAGGGGCAGCCGGTCAGCGAAAGGCCGCGGTCGCCTTCCATCTCGGAGCAGATCGCGGCGGCGAACGCGCCGGCGTTGTTGGCCTGGTCGGCGTCAATCAGTGCCTCGGCGGCGTCCTTGAACTTCTCGTTCGTGGCGTAGTCGAACTGCGAAGCGAGCACGTCCCCGTCGAAGTCCTCGCGGAGGTTCTCGTTCGCAAGGCCGCTGCGGATGTCCATCAGGGCGCTGGACCAGGCCTGGCCGGTGCAGTGGATCTCCGCGATGTCGCAGTAGTTGGGCGCGACCCCCTGGCCGTGGATGGCGTCGTCGAACGTGCGCTCGTCGTCCGCTCGGCGGCCGCACGGAACCGGTGGGGGATCTCCCCATCCACCGACCCCATCCCAGTCGAAGATGCACCGGGCGGCCTCGGTCGAGCCGCCGTTGTGCTGGGTCTGGGAGGCGGCCATGTAGTCGCCGAACCCCTCGCCCAGAGCGCCGGCCTGGAAGCTCGCGCCAAACCCGGGAACCTGGTCGTCCTGGATCGCGTGCCCGTACTCATGGACGATCACGTCAGCGTCCTCGGCGTCATCGACCCCGCCGCTGCCGTAGGTGATCGTGTCCACGCTCGGGCGGTAGAACGAGTTGTCGTCCTTGATCGCGTCCGGCAGCAGGTCCTGCTGTTCGGCGTTCACGTTCGTGAACCCGAGGCCCTGGATGTAGTCCTGGGTCCGATTGATGTGGAAGTAGGCCATCAGCGCCTCGAACTTGTTGCTCGAGCGCGTGATGCCGGTCCAGTCGAGCGAGGACTTGCAGACGTTCTTGCCCTTCGGGCCGAGCTTGACCTTCGCCCACATTCCCTTGAGGCACTCCTGGTCGCCGTTCAGGTTCTCAAGCGCGACGTTCACACGGAGCGAGGTGAGGAGCGCCGTGTCGTTGTCGTTGTGGTCCGCGCCCGGGTGCGACCCGAGGTTCCCGTAACCGCCGTCCTCGACCACGGGATTCGGGTCGAAGATCTTGGCGGGCGGATCGGCATCCTGGATCAGGTCGCGCATCGAGAGGACCTCGCCCGACGTCGCATCGACGAGCACCTCGTAGTCGCCGAGCGGATGAGCGGCGGGCACCGTCACGCGCCAGGCAAGTGCGTTTCCGTCCCTCGGCGAGATCACCAGCTGGGCCCCCTGCCGATCCGCGAGCTTCTTCAGCCCGACTTCGGCGTTGGCCCGCCGGATCGCGGAGGCGTGGCTGATCGATGCCTTGGGCGGCGAGGCGACGCCCGCTGCGGTGGTGTCGGCCACGAGCGCGGGCGCCGAGCCCTGAAGGTCGTGAACGACCGCCTGAGCGTCGAGGACCGGGACGCCCGCCACCTCCTGCTGGTAGCGGTAGACGACTCCGCCTGTCCCCGGAAGCACGTCGGTCGAGATCCGGTCGAGCTGCGCGCCCGGGGCATCCGCCGCCTTCAACGCGGTCGACGGAGTCGCCGCCATGGCCCCCGAGGTCAAGACGAGACTTCCCCCAGCCACACACAGAATCCCTGCCAAACGAACCCTCAGTCGCATTCCCACTCCTCGCGAAATCCCCCGGTCTCTCCGGCGGCAGCGTAGCAGCGGATTCGCCGGCGGAGGCAAGCTTCATCAAACCTCAACGACGACCGGAAGCACCATTGGGCGGCGCCGGAGCCGGTCGTAGACGAACGCGGCGATGTCGTCGTGGAGGTCCTGCTGCAGGAGCACCGGCTCACGCACGCCGTCGGACGAATCGGCGAGCGAGGACTCGACCACGCCGCGCAGGTCGTCGACCAGACCCTCCGCCTCCTCGTCCTCGAGGAACGGGACGCCGCGGAAGATGATCTCCGGCGGCGCGACCTGGGCCCCGTCGTCGGACGAGACGGTCGCGACCACGATGAAGATGCCGTCGCCCGAGAGCATCCGCCGGTCGCGCAGGGCCACGTCGTCGGGATCGCCGATGTCGACGCCGTCGACGAAGATCATTCCGGCGTGGACGTCCTCGCCGAACCGCGCGCGGTCGGCGTCGAGCTCGAGGGTCAGGCCGTTGCGCCCGCGGAAGATGCGGTCGGGATCGATTCCCACGGCCTCGGCGAGCTCGGCGTGCAGGCGCAAACGGCGGTGGTCGCCGTGGAACGGGAAGACGTTGCGGGGCTTGGTCAGGTTGAGCATCAGCTTCAGTTCCTCCTGCCACCCGTGTCCTGAGGCGTGGATGGGCGCATCGGCCGCAGTCACCACCTCGGCGCCGATCTGGTAGATCCGGTCGATCGTCTCGTTCACGGAGCGCTCATTTCCGGGGATGGGCGTCGCCGAGAAGATCACGGTGTCGCCCGAGTGCAGCTCGATGTCGCGGTGGTCGTGGAAGGCCATTCGCCGCAGCGCCGAGAGCGGCTCGCCCTGGCTGCCCGTCGAGATCGCGATCACCTTGTGGTCGGGGAAGTCCTCGATCTCCTTCGGCGAGATCAGCAGGCCTTCCGGAGCCCGCGCGATACCGAGGTTCGACGCGATGTTGAAGTTCTTGCGCATCGAGCGGCCGACGAGCGCAACCCGGCGATCGAGCTGCGCCGCGGCATCGATCGCCTGTTGGACGCGGTGGACGTTCGAGGCGAAGCAGGTGACGATGATCCGGCCCTCGCAGCGACCGAACGCCTCGAGCAGCGCCGGGCCGACTGAGGATTCCGAGGGCGCCACTCCGGGCCGATTGGCATTGGTCGAGTCCCCGCACAGGCACAGCACGCCCTCGCGCCCGAGCTCGGCCAGGCGAGAGACGTCGGCGGGGACGCCGTCCACCGGGGTCTGGTCGAACTTGTAATCGCCGGTGACGAGGACGACGCCCTTGTTGCTGCGCAGCGCGACGGCGGCGGAGTCCGGGATCGAGTGCGACATGTGGACGAGCTCGATCTCAAATGGCCCGGCAGCCACGCGCTCGCCGGGCTCGAGGACCTTGAGCGGGGCCTCGCGCAGCTTGTGCTCCTCGAGCTTCGAGCGCACGAGCCCGATCGTCAGCGGCCCGCCATAGATGGCATCTGGCATGCCGATCTCGCGCAGCACGTATGGCAGTGCGCCGACATGGTCCTCGTGGCCGTGGGTGAGGACGATCGCATCGACGTCGCCGGCCCGGTCGCGCAGGTAGGAGAAGTCTGGGAGCACGAGGTCGATGCCCAGCATCTCGGCCGTCGGGAACATCAGGCCGACGTCGACGATCACGATGCGCCCGTCGCGCTCGACGACCGTCATGTTCTTCCCGATCTCCCCCAGGCCCCCCAGGGGAAGGATGCGAATCGGACCCGCCAACTAGGTGATCGGGCTCGGGGCCTCGCATGCCTGGGGGCGCGCTTGGCCAAGCGGATCAAGGACGCAGGGCGAAGCCTTTGCCGGAGGCAAAGGCGAGCCCGAGGACGCAGAGCCGCGCCGTGCCAAGGCCGTCGTCCAGGCGCGTGATGTCCTGGGCCCGCTCACCTCAGGCTGTTCCGCCGGCGACGAGGAGGCCCTGGCGCTCGAGCGCCGTTCGGACCACCGAGCGCTCCTGCTGGCTGGCCGGCACGATCGGCAGTCGCGCCCGGCCATCGACGACGCCGAGCATCTCGAGCGCCGCCTTCACGGGAATCGGGTTCGAGGTGACGGTGAGCGCCTCATAGATCGGCTTGAGCTCCCCGTCGATCTCGTGCGCGCGGGCTGAGTCGCCTGCCTGGAACGCCTCGTACATCGCGCGCATCTCGGCGCCGACGACGTGCGACGCGACCAGGATGCCGCCGGTCCCGCCCACCTCGAGCGTGCGCAGGAAGATCTCGTCGTTGCCGGCGAGGACATCCAGACCCTCGATCGGGCCGAGCTCGTCGTTGTTCGCCTGCTTGACGGCGACGATGTTCTCGAGGTCGCGCGCAAGCTCGGCCATGAACTCCGGCGCCATGTTGATCACACAGCGCGACGGGATGTTGTAGAGCACGATCGGCGTCGCTCCCGCGGCCTCGGAAACCGCCGCGAAGTGCGCTCGCAGCCCTGCCTGGTTCGGCTTGTTGTAGTACGGCGTGACGACGATCAGGCCGTGAACCCCAAGGCGGCAGGCGCTGCGCGTGAGCCCAACCGTGTGGCGCGTGTCGTTGGTGCCGGTCCCGGCGATCACCGTCGCGCGGTCGCCGACCTCGTCGAGGATCGCCTGGAAGAGCTCGAGCTTCTCGTCATCGGAGAGCGTGGGAGATTCGCCCGTGGTGCCGGCCACCACGAGCCCATGGGAGCCGTTGTCGACGAGGTGCCTTGCCAGGCCGCGGGCTGCCTCGTGGTCGACCGAGCCATCCTCCGCGAAGGGGGTGACCATGGCCGTGATCACGCCGGAGATCGTCGCCATCAACCGGGAGTGTACGGACGAGACACGAGCCGGTCGCGCCAGTAGGCGAGCGCCGCGAGACCCAGGCCGATGGCGGCGGCCACGAGCAGCCAGACCCGGAATGGGCCGATCACCTCGTCCCAAACCGGCCCGGCGGCGTCGCGGTCCACTCCGTTTGGGACCTGATCCACGGCGACGGCCCGCGCGAGCGTCAGGAAGAGGAAGCCGGCGATGCCCCAGGCGAACAGGCCGACACCGAGCCGCAGCGTCGCGGCCCGGCGGTCGCCCCCCGCAAACACCGAGGCGACGAGCAGGATGATCGCGATCGGCGGCAGGATCGTCCCGAGGGCCTTGACCTTGTCGATGGCCTGAAGCACGTTCGTGAGCGCCGGCGATTTCCCGATGCTCAGAAGGCGCGCATCGAGGTCGGTGGGGATCTGCGCGGCCAAGTCGGGGCGAGCCGGCGTGTCGTGTCGCTCACCGGCTTCGGGCTCAGAGCAGATGCTCGAGGCCCACCGTCAAGGGGTCCGGCAGCGGGCCCACGTTCCGCACCGCGAGCAGAACGCCCGGCATGAACGAATGGCGATCCGTCGAGTCATGGCGGATCGTGAGCGTCTGCCCCTCGCCACCGAAGATGACCTCGTGGTGGGCGACGAGTCCCGGCAGGCGCACGGAGTGGATCGGCTCGTGAACGCTGCCCCCCGCGTCTGCGATCAGCGCGGCGGTGCGCTTGGCGGTTCCCGAAGGGGCGTCGAGCTTGCGCTCGTGGTGGAGCTCGACGATCTCGCACTCGGGCATGTGCTCTGCGGCGCGCCGGGCGAACTCCATCATCAGGACCGCGCCGATCGCGAAGTTCGGGGCGACGAACACGTTGGCGCCGCCGCTCCGCGCCGCCTCGACGTCAGTGCGCAGCGCGTCGATGTCGAAGCCCGTCGTGCCGACGACCGCGTGGACGCCGGCCTCGACGCAGGCAACCGCGTTTGCCGCGGCGGAGTCGGGCGTGGTGAAGTCGACGACGACGTCCGCCTCGCCGAGGACGGACTCCAGCGGCGTGTCCAGCGCTGGATCGGCCCGCCCGGAGAGCTCCATGTCGTCGGCGCTCTCGACCGCCTCGCAGACGGTGGCGCCCATGCGCCCTGCGGCGCCGGATACCGCAACCCGAATCATGAGTGCTACGCCGCGGCCAGCGCGGGGCTGACGGATTCCACCGCGCTGCGGAAGCGATCCTCGCTCGGGCCGATGCAGGCCGCGGAGAGTTGCGCGGGGTCGTAGAGGTCGGCGCCGAGCTCGGCCAGATCATCGGAAGTGACGCTCTCCACGCGCTCGAGCATCTCGTCCAGCGAGAGGAGCGGAACGTCGTAGAGCGCCGAGCGTGCGGCCCGAGCCATGCGCGCGCCGCTCGATTCGAGACCCAGCACCATGCGGCCCTTCACGTGCTCCTTCGCCCGCGCCAGCTCGTCGTCGGAAACGCCGTTGTCGCGCAGGCGGCTGAGCTCGCGCCCGATGATCTCGCAGGCCTCGGCCACGTTGTCCTCGCGGGTTCCGACATACATCGCGACCATGCCGCGGTCCATGTACTGCTCCGTGTATGAGCCGACCGCGTAGGCGAGCCCGCGCTTCTCCCGCACCTCGCGGAAGAGCCGCGACGAGCTCGAGCCGCCGAAGATCGCGTCGAGGACGCCAAGGGCGAAGCGACGCTCGTCCCCTCTCGCCATGCCCCGCCCACCGAAGCAGATGTGGTACTGCTCGGTGTCCTTGCGCTGGAAGCGAAAGCGCGGCGCCTCGACCGGATCGGTGCCGTTGCCGGCCTCTCCCCCGCCCCCGCGCGGTGAGAGATGCGTGCGAGCGAGCTCGACGATCTGGTCATGCTCGAGGTGGCCCGCCGCCGCAACGACCAGGTTCGGCGCCGTGTAGCGGGCGTCGTGGTAGGCGGCGATCGCGTCCTTTGGAATCGAGGCGATCACCCCCGCCTCGCCGAGCACGCGGCGACCGAGCGGATGGTCGCCGTAGACGGCATGCGCGAGAACGTCGTGAACCCGGTCCTGGGGCTCGTCCTCGTACATCGCGATCTCCTCCAGGACCACCTCGCGCTCGGGGTCGATCTCGCCCTCGGGCAATGAGGGCTCGAGGAGCATCTCCGCCATCAGGTCGAAGACGCCGTCCGTGTGCTCGTCGAGGAAGCGCGCGTGCAGGTGCGTCGACTCCTTGCTCGTCGCGGCGTTGGCGGCGGCGCCCATGCCGTCGAAGAGCTCGGAGATCTCGATCGCCGTGTGACGCTCGGTGCCCTTGAAGAGCAGGTGCTCGAGGAAGTGGGAGACACCGGCCTGCGCGACGGTCTCGTCGCGCGAGCCGGTGCGCACCCACATCCCAAGCGCCACCGAGCGCACGGACGGCATCACCTCCGTGATCACACGAAGGCCGGGATCCAGCTCGGTGAGCTCTACGTTCTCCGGGAGTCCGTTGACGTCAGGCAATTGCCTAGCGCCGGCCGCGGCCGCCTCTGTCGCGGCCACCCCGGTCACGGCCACGGCCGCCATCAAGGCGCTCACGCCCCCGGCCCCCGCCACCGCCGTCGCGACCACCGCGACGCGGGCCGGGATCGCCGGTGCCGACCGTGGTCAGCTCCTCGGCCGACTTGCCCTCGACTGCGGGGTCGTCGGACAGGCGCAGGCCGATGCGCCCTCGCTCGGGGTCGACCTCGACCACGGTCACGTCGAGCTCGTCGCCCTGCGAGAGCACGTCCTCGACCGCGCCGACGCGCTCGCCGGGCTTCACGTTCGAGATGTGCAGCAGCCCGTCGGTGCCCTTGGTCAGCTCGACGAAGGCGCCGAACGTGGTCGTCTTCACGACCTTGCCGGTGAAGCGATCGCCGACCTCGGCCTCCTTGGTCATCGACTCGATCCGGGCAATGCACTCCTTGACGAGCTTGCCGGATGGGGCATAGACGCGGACGGTGCCGTCGTCGTCGATGTCGATCTCGGCCTCGAACTCCTCCTGGAGGCCGCGAATCGTCTCGCCGCCCTTGCCGATGACGGCGCCGATCTTCTCCGGGTCGATCTGGATCGACTCGATCGCCGGCGCGTACTCGGAGAGCTCCGAGCGGGGGCCGTCGATCGCGCCCTTCATCTTGTCGAGGATGAACAGGCGCCCCTGACGCGCCTGCTCGAGCGCGTCGCGGAGGATGTCGAACGTGACGCCCGAGATCTTGATGTCCATCTGCAGGGCGGTGATCCCGTCCGAGTTGCCGGCGACCTTGAAGTCCATGTCGCCGAGGTGGTCCTCGACGCCGGCGATGTCGGTGAGGACGACGTGGTCATCGCCCTCCTTGATGAGGCCCATCGCGACGCCCGCGACCGGTGAGGACACCGGGACGCCTGCCGCCTGCAGCGCCATCGAGGAGGCGCAAACCGAGCCCATGGACGAGGAGCCGTTCGACTCCAGCGTGTCGGAGACGACGCGAATGACGTACGGGAACTCCTCCTCTCCCGGAATGGTCGGGAGCAGCGCCCGCTCGGCCAGCGCGCCGTGACCGATGTCGCGGCGCTTCGGGCCGCGCATGAAGCCGGCCTCGCCCACCGAGAACGGCGGGAAGTTGTAGTGGTGCCAGAAGCGCTTGGTCTCCTGCAGGCCGAGGTTGTCGACCTTCATGTCCATGCGCGTCGTTCCCAGCGCCACCGACGACAGGATCTGCGTCTCGCCCCGCGTGAAGAGCGCGGAACCGTGCGCCCGCGGCGAGATGTCTGTCTCGCACTCGATCGGCCGGATCTCGTCCTGCGCGCGGCCGTCGGGACGCTTCTTGTCCACGGCGATGCGCCGGCGGATGATCTCCTTCTCGAGCTTGTCGAAGGCACGTGACACCTCGCCCTGCAGCTCGGCGTCGGCCTCGCCGTCGGCGGCCGCCGGGGCGTACTGTTCCAGCACGGCCTGCTCAACGCCCTTCGCGGCCTCCTGGCGCGCGAGCTTCTCGGGAATCTGCGTAGCCTCGTCCAGATCAGCGCCGTGCGAGGCGCGGATCTTCTCCAGCAGCCCCGGGTCGACCTGCGGCTCCACGACGTCCAGCTTGTCCTTGCCGGCCTTCTCGCGGAGCTCGTCGATCGAGCCGACGATCTTGCGGATCTCCGAGTGGGCGATGTCGAGCGCGTCGAGGACCTCTGCCTCGGTCACGCCCGTGGCGCCGCATTCGACCATCAGGATGGCCTCGTCGGAGCCGGAGACGATCAGGTCCATCTCCAGGTCCTCGAGCGCCTCCTCCTCGGGGTTCACGACGAAGTCACCGTCGAGCTTGCCGATGCGAACGGCGCCGACGTACTTGGCGACGGGCACCTGCGAGATCGCCAGCGCCGCGGAGGCGCCGTTCATCGCGAGGATGTCGTAGGGGTGGACGTGGTCTACGGAGAGGGGCTGGGCGACCAGCTGGGTCTCGTAGTGCCAGCCCTTCGGGAAGAGGGGACGGATCGGCCGGTCGATCATGCGCGCGGTCAGGGTGGCCTTCTCGCCTGCCCTGGCCTCGCGGCGGAAGAAGGAACCGGGGATCTTGCCCGCGGCGTAGTGCTTCTCCTCGACGTCGACGGTCAGTGGAAGGAAGTCGACGTCCCTCAGGTTGCCGACCGTAGCGGTGCACAGCACCAGGGTCTCGCCGCTTCGGACGACGACCGCTCCACCCGCCTGGCGGGCGAGCTTGCCGGTCTCGAAGGAGATCTCGTCGTTACCGACCCCCACCGAGACGCGGCTAACGTCAAACATGCTCATCTATTCGTTTTTTCCTTTCGGCCGCCCGGATGGCGGCCACTTTCTTAAGAACTCTCGTTCTCTAACGCGCGCAATCTTAGCGAGGGTGCGGGAATTCCCCTTCGGCCAGCGCTCTCAGCGCGTCCTCGATGTCGCCGACGAGTGGCTCGCCGCCGGCGAATCCCGCGGGCGTTCCCGTGATGCCCGCGCGGATGCCCGTGCGGAAGTCGTGCGAGACCCGTTCGG
>JBKPNZ010000050.1:0-28514 GCA_046732895.1 Actinomycetota bacterium | reverse complement strand
CCAGAAGCGACGGCGCGAGAGGCGCACGTACCAGTTCGAGAGCTCCTCCACGTAGTCGGAGATCGCCCGGCCGGCGGCGGTGGAGTCATAGGCGTCCATGTCCCGGATCACCTCGTCGGTAACGGTCTGGAGCCGTGAAAGCGCCCAGCGGTCGAGCTCGGTTCGCTCTTCAGCCGCCGGGAGCTCAAATCCCGTTGCGGGATCGAGCCCCTCGGCATTCGCGTAGAGCACCCAGAACGAGTACGTATTCCAGAGTGTGGTGAAGAACCCACCGACGGCATCCCCCAGCGACTCGACCGAAAAGCGGTAGCCGGCCCACGGCTGCTGGGCCGTCAGGTAGTACCAGCGGAAGGCATCGGCGCCATGGCTTGTGATCACGTCCCAGGGGTCGACGATGTTCCCGAGGCTCTTCGACATCTTCTTGCCCTCCGGGTCCGCAATGAGCCCGAGGCAGACGCAGTTCAGGTAGCTCGTCTGATCGAAGGCGAGAACCGAGACCGCGAGCAGCGAGTAGAACCAGCCGCGCGTCTGATCGACGCCTTCACAGATGTAGTCCGCGGGAAAGCGCTCCTCGAAGAGCTCCGAGTTCTCGAACGGATGGTGGAACTGGGCGAACGGCATCGATCCCGAGTCCCACCAGGCGTCGATGGTCTCGACGACGCGGCGCATCTTGCCCCCGCACGCCTCGCAGTTCAGGGTGACGTCGTCGATGTACGGGCGATGCAGGTCCTCGGGCACGTCGCCGCCCCGCTCGCGCAGCTCGGCCACCGACCCCGCGCAGAAGCGCTCCTCGCACTCGGCGGCCTCGCATTCCCAGATCGGCAGCGGCGTGCCCCAGTAGCGCTCACGCGAGAGCGCCCAGTCCTGATTGCCCTCGAGCCACTTGCCGAACCGCCCATGCTTGATGTGCTCGGGCTGCCAGCCGATCCTTTCGTTCTCGGCGAGCAAGCGGTCGCGCACATCGGTGGTCCGCACGTACCAGCTCGACTTCGCGTAGTAGAGGAGCGGCGTCCCGCAGCGCCAGCAGTGCGGATAGGCGTGCTCGATCGTCTCGGCGCGCAGCAGCTTCCCGTTGGCTCGCAGGGCCTCGATGATCTTCGGGTCGGCGTCCTTCACGGACATGCCTTCGAAGTCGGTGATGCGCTCGTCGAAGGTGCCGTCGAGCTTCACCGGATTCTGCAGGGTGATCCCGTACTCCTCGCCCAGCCGGAAGTCGTCCTCGCCGAAGGCGATCGCCGTGTGGACAAGCCCGGTGCCGTCCTCGGTCGTGACGAAGTCCGCCTCGAGCACGGTGTGACCGCGCGGGCCGTAATCGCTGATGTAGGAGAAGGGCGGCTCATATGCCGCGCCCGCGAGGCCCGAGCCCGGGAAGTGAGACAGGATCTCGGCCCCCTCGCCGAGCACCGCCTCGACCCTCGCCCGCGCGACGATGAAGACCTCCTCGGAACCCGGCGGCCTCGCCCGGACGTACTCGATCTCCGGGCCGACGGCGACAGCGGCGTTGGTGATGAGCGTCCAGGGCGTTGTGGTCCAGACGACCAGCTTGTCGCCCGCCTCGATGGGCGACGAGTCGGGCGCCCCCCTCACCGGAAGCTTCACGTAGACGGATGGATCCTCGACGTCCTCGTAGCCCTGGGCGACCTCGTGCGAGGAGAGGGCGGTGCCGCAGCGTGGGCAGTAGGGCACGACCTTGTGGCCCTTGTAGAGGCGCCCGTCGTCCCAGACCTTGCGCAGCGACCACCAGACCGACTCGATGTAGTCGTTGGTGAGCGTGTGGTAGGCGTCGTCGAGATCGATCCAGAAGCCGATGCGCTCGGTCAGGCGATTCCAGTCCTCGACGTAGGCGAAGACCGACTCGCGGCAACGCTGGTTGAACTCGGCGATGCCATAGGCCTCGATCTCGGCCTTCGACGAGATCCCGAGGGCGCGCTCGACCTCGAGCTCGACCGGCAGGCCGTGGCAGTCCCAGCCGCCCTTGCGCGGCACCCGGTAGCCGCGCATCGTGCGGTAGCGGGGATAGATGTCCTTGAAGACGCGCGCCAGCACGTGATGCGAACCCGGCTTGCCGTTGGCCGTCGGCGGCCCCTCGTAGAAGCTCCAGGTCTCGGCGCCCGTGCGGTTCGCGAGCGAGCGGGCGAACACGTCGTGCTCCCGCCAGCGCGCGAGCACGCGCTCCTCGAGCTCGGGAAAGCTCTGCTTCGGGTCGACTGGCGTGAATCCGGGCATCCAGGGTGATTCTGCCAATGCCCGGCGAATCGGCCGGAGCTCAGCCCTACTCGTAAAGGGCAAACGTCGCCAGGATCACGTACAGCGCGATCAGGGCCCAGCCCTCATACGCATAGGCCTCGCCGTCGCCGGTCACCTGCCAGACGACCAGCGCGGTCAGCAGCAGGGCGCCGATGTAGATCGGGGCGAGCTCGAACGTGAGGTGGTTCGTGAACATCAGCGAAACCAGGATCAGCGCGGGGAAGAGGAATGCGGCGATCTGGGCGACGGAGTTCTTGACGACCGAGATCGCGAGGTCCGAGTGCCCCTTCGCCGCGAGCACGATGCCGGTGACGTTCTCGACCGCGTTGCCCGCGATGGCGACGATCACGATCCCGGCAAATGCCCTCGACACCCCGAGCTTCTCGAGCGCGGGACCGAGCGCGTCGATGAACCAATCGGAGACGAACGCCGCCGCGACGCCTGCGAGCCCAAGCATCACGATCGCGGTGCCGAACGGCCTCGCAGGAGCGTCTTCCGCGCGTGGGATGGCAAGGGCGTCGGAGCGCGTGTAGGGAATGACCCACGCCACGTAGACGGCGAGGATGCATACGGCGCCGACGGCCGAGATCGTGGTGATGTGAGTGCTCGCCTTGTCCGACGACGAGAGCGAGAGACCGACCGCCACGATGATGAAGACGGCGAGCAGGAGCAGCGTCGCCGTGTCGTTCGGCAGGCGGGTTGAGAAGCGCATGATCCCGTCGTCGGACCGGTGGCCGCCCACGACGAGGACCGCGCCGAGGACGAGGAGGGCGTTGGCGAAGATCGACCCGATGAGCGACGTCTGCGCGACGACGACCTCGCCGGCACTCAGCGCGAAGACGACGATGAAGAACTCCGGCAGGTTGCCCAGGGTGGACTGCAGCAGGCCGGTGACGCCGGGGCCGAAGCGCTCCCCGACGGCCTCGGTCGCCGTGGCCACCACCCACGCGAGCCCGGCCAGGGCCAGCGTCGCGACGCCGAAGGTCGCGAGCGCAGGCGCGTCGGCGAAATGAAGGACACCCGCGAGCGCCGTGACCGCCGCGGTCACGCCGAGGATGATCCGCTCGCTGGGGCGCATCGCGGCAGCCTCTCATGCGGGCCTGCCGGAGTGCGGGAATGCCGGGCGACGGCCTCCGCGATACTCCCGCCATGAACGCGGATCGCGTCTGGCTCATCACCGGCGCCTCGAGCGGATTTGGTCGCGCCATCGCCGAGGCGGTCGTCGGCCGTGGCGAATTCGTCGTCGCCGCCTCCCGGTCCACCGGCGCGCTCGCCGACCTTGATGCCGGCGAGCACGTGCACAGCGTGGCCATGGACGTGACGGATGCAGGGCAGCGCGAGGCCGCCGTCGCGGGGGCGATCGAGCGGTTCGGGCGCATCGATGTCCTCGTCAACAATGCCGGCCGCACGCAGGTCGGCGCCGTCGAGGAGACGACGGACGAGGAGCTGCGCTCGCTCTTCGACCTCCACTTCTTCGCGCCCGCCGCCCTCACGCGGGCGGTCCTGCCTCACATGCGCGCGCAGGAGAGCGGAGCCATCGTTCAGATGTCCAGCGTCGGCGGGCAGGTCACGGCCGCCGGGTTCGGCGCCTACTGCGCGACCAAGTTTGCGCTCGAGGGCCTCACGGAGACCCTGCAGGAGGAGGTCGCGCCGTTCGGCATCCGGACGCTGATCGTCGAGCCCGGCGCCTTTCGGACCGGCCTCTTTCGCCCTGGCGCCGCCTACATGTCGGAACCGATGGAGGAATACGCGGACACGGTCGGACCGACGCGCAACTACGTGCGCGACAACCACGGCCTTCAGGCTGGCGACCCGGCGAAGGCTGCGCAGGCGATTCTCACCGCCCTCGACTCCGACGATCCGCCGCTGCGCCTGGTCCTCGGCGAGGATGCGATCGGGAACATCTCGAGCCGGCTCGACCGTGTCCGCGAGGAGCTTGAGGCGTGGCGCGCCGTCGGCACCGCCACGGCGGTCGATTGACTCGCGCCGGGGCCGCGAAGCGGTGGTCGATTCCCCTCCTTGCCGCGGCCGCCCTCAGCGCTGTGACCGGGTGTGGCTCGAGCGGATCGCCGGACACTCCCGAGGCGTGCCTGTCAGGCCCCGGGACCTACCTCCACGCGCTCGAGGCGGCGCCAGCCGACGTTCGCCTCGACGGGTCGGTGGCGATCGGTGACTGCCTCGTCGAGGAGCAGGGAGCGGGGGAGATCGCCGACGTGGGCAAGTCGATGATCGCCGCAGCCACACGCCTCAACGCCCAGGGGCGCCACGACCCCGCCGGACCGGCACCGGTCGAGCTCGGCTACCTCGTCGGTGTGATCGAGCAGGCGGCCGACAGCACCGGTGGCATCCACCAGGATCTCGTGCGGCGCCTCGAAACCGCTGCTCGGTTCGCTCCCGGAGGTCAAGCGCTGCCGCCGCAGTTCAGCCGCGGCTTCGGGCAGGGCTTCGCCGCCGGCCAGGCCGGCGGCTGATGGCCGCGCGGTAGCGTTCAGGAGGACGAATGGCAACCAGGAGGAGCGATGGCGACTGACACCGAGACCGAGCTCTGGGGCGGCGAGACCCGCAAGGCGGTCGAGAACTTTCCCGTCTCGGGCCAGCGGGTGCCGGTAACGGTAGTGCGCTGGCTCGGCCGCCTGAAGGCCGCCGCCGCCAGGGCGAACGGCGAGCTGGGCCTCCTGGATTCCGAGCTGGCGGAGCGGATCGCCGCGGCGGGCGACGCGGTGGCGGCCGGCGAGCACGACGACCAGTTTCCGATCGACGTGTTCCAGACGGGCTCGGGCACCTCGTCGAACACGAACGCGAACGAGGTGATCGCGAACCTGGCCGGCGACGAGGCCCACCCGAACGACCACGTGAACATGGGCCAGTCCTCCAACGACGTCTTTCCGTCGGCCGTCCACCTGGCAGCGCTGGAAAACGTGACGCACGATCTGCTGCCCGCGCTGGAGGGGCTCGCCGAGGCGCTCGAGGCCAAGGCCGACGAGTTCGCCGATCACGTCAAGGCCGGCCGCACGCACCTGATGGACGCCGTGCCCGTGACGCTCGGCCAGGAGTTCGGCGGCTTCGCCGCTCAGATTCGCCTGGGCATCGAGCGCGTGGAGGGAACCCTCCGCCGCGTCGGCCAGATCCCGCTCGGCGGCACCGCGACCGGCACGGGTCTGAACACACACCGCGAGTTCGCCGAGAAGGTGTGCCGCCTCCTGGCGGAGGACACCGGCCTGGAGATATCCGAACCCCTCGATCGCTTCGAGGCTCAGGCAAACCGGGACGCCCTGGTGGAGCTGTCGGGAGCGCTCAAGGTGGTCGCCGTGTCCCTGATCAAGATCGCGAACGACCTCGCGCTGATGGGCTCCGGCCCACGCGCCGGACTGGCGGAGCTGCGCCTGCCCGAGCTGCAGAAGGGCTCGTCGATCATGCCCGGCAAGGTCAATCCGGTCATTCCCGAGGTCGTGATCCAGGTCGGCGACCAGGTGATCGGCAACGACGCGGCGATCACCGTCGCCGGCTCCCAGGGGCAGTTCGAGCTGAACGTGCGGGTGCCGCTGATCGCCCGCAACCTCCTCGACTCGATCAAGCTGCTCGCCTCGGCCTCGCGATTGCTCGACGAGAAGTGCGTGAGTGGCGTCCAGGCGAACACCGAGATGACCGAGCGCCACGCCGAGTCGACGCTGGCCGCCGCGACCGCGCTCAACCCGCACATCGGCTACGACCGCGGCACCGAGATCGTCAAGGCCGCGGCCGACTCCGGTCGGCCCCTGCGCGAGGTCGCACGCGAGATGGGAGTCGACGAGGAAACGCTGGAGAGCGCCCTCGACTACCGCAAGATGGCTCGCCCGCACGAGTAACGTTGGAGTCCCTTCCGGGACCAACAGACATGAGCGATTCGAACAGCACCAAGACCGAGAAGGCAACGTTCGGCGCCGGCTGCTTCTGGCAGGTCGAGGCCGCGTACCAGGACGTCCCCGGCGTCATCGAGACCGCCGTGGGCTACGAGGGCGGTCACGTCGACAACCCCACCTACGAGCAGGTCTGCTCCGGCACCACCGGCCACGCCGAGGTGACGCAGGTCACCTTCGACCCCGACCGGATCTCCTACGAGGACCTCGTGAACATGTTCTGGGACGTCCACGACCCGACCCAGATGAATCGGCAAGGCCCCGACATCGGCGAGCAGTACCGCTCGGTGATCTTCACCCACTCACCGGACCAGGTCGAGATCGCCACGAAGTCGAAGGCACAGGCGCAGCAGCGCTTCAGCCAGCCGATCGTCACGACGATCGAGCCGGCGACCGGCTTCTGGATGGCCGAGGACTACCACCAGTGCTACCTGCAGAAGCGCAGCGAGCGCGGTGGGATGTTCTCGAGCCTACTCGGGAACTGAGGCTTAAGGAAAGGCCCCGCCAGAGCGGGGCCTTTCTGAGGTCTTGGTCCCTCGCCGTGATCAGCCGACGGGAACCGTGACCTGGTCGGAGAGGGTTGAGTCCTCGAACAGACTGATCGTGGCGGTCGTGAATGCCACGTCCGTCACGGTCGCAGTCCACTTCGGGTTTGGACACGAACCCGCTGGGGCCGAGGGCGCATTCGTCGTCACCGTGTAGCGGGCCTGGCCGTTCCTCGGTGTGGCGAATGGGCCGGACGATCCCGCTGCCGTGAAGCTGAACGCCTGACCTGGCGCGACATTGCCGGCCGGGTTTGTGCACGTGACCGACGCCGTGCCCTGGGCAGATACGGTGATCGTGAACGTCGTCCCTCCAAGGCCGGCGACCTTGCCGCTGCACGAGACCTGCGTTCCGATGTCACTGCACGTCTGCGTGCCGACGAAGTGGCCGCTCTGAGCGTTAGCGAAGCCCGGGAACGCGAGCACCGCGGCCACAGCGAGCGCGCCTATTACCAGAAACCGAAACCGCTTCATGCGGATGCCTCCTTGCTGTCGCCCAGTCGGGGCAACTCGGCTCCGATCCTTGCGCCGCGGCTGCCACTGTCAAGGGACGGGATTGACAGCTGACATTGTTGTCACGCTTCGCGCCGCTGGATGCGGTAACTGCGCCTTCAGGGCTCCTCGTCCTCAGAGAACGCGATCAGGTCCCCAAGCGTGTGCTGACCGGCTATCGGGTCCGCGAGTGGCTGGTCGGGATCGAGTTCATAATGGTTTCGCCGGCCCACGCGCGTGCGCCGCACATAGCCGGCCGCGACCAGGTCGGCGAGCAGCCGATAAGCGGACCGCCTCGTGACCCCTGCAGCCTCGGCGAGCTGCCTGACGCGAATCTCAGGATCACGAGCGAGCGCCAGAAGCACCCGGGCATGGCTGGTGATGAACACGAGCGGCGGACAGTGAGCGCGGCCGTGCCCTCCCGCCTCTGCGCCCGGCCCGGGGCGCGCTGATTCGGCTCCTGCAGCCGTCGAAGGCTGCATCGCACAACCTCCTGCGTGGGATCCTAGCCACCCGTGGCCTTCGGGACTCTTTCCCGGGCATGTCCTGGAACGGTGGGAGTCGCGCGATGTCAGCCCTGTCCGCGGGATTTACCTGAAAACAGGTACGCGGAAGGCAGCCCCTGTGGGTCGACCGGGGCTCCGGCTTCCGGCGTTCCCTGGGCCTCGTCTACAAGGCGCGATCGAAGCGGACGACCGCGTTGTCGGCGCCACCGGCGACGTAGACCGACTTCCCGTTCGGGCTGACGGCGACCGAGAAGGTGCCGTCGAGACCCGGGGCGGTCTCGACGCACCCATCCGGGTTGTTGACCGGATTGGCGCTTCCGCCGCCGCATCCCGAGCCGCTCAGACAGCCCTTTTCGAGCGCTAGTTACGCGCCACGACGGCCCGCTCGAGCTTGCCCGGACCCGTCACCGGATGATCCTCACGGCTCGGGAACACCGCGTGACGGGAGCCTGGGACACCGAACCCGTACGGTCCGCCGATGACACGAGGGACCTCGTCGAAGTTGAAACGCGGCGGCGGTGACGAGACGAGCCATTCAATCGTCTTTGCCCGCCACGGGTTAGCGGGGGCCCGCGGGCCAAAGCGCCACGAGACGATCATGTTGTAGAGGAAGATCAGCTGCGCAGCTCCCAGCATGAAGCCGCAGACTGAGATGAACAAGTTCCAGTGACCGAACTGCGCCGCGTAGTCAGCGACCCGGCGTGGCATGCCCTCCATCCCGATCCAGTGCATTGGCACGAAGGTCCCCCAAGTACCGACGAGGGTCAGCCAGAAGTGCAGGCGCCCCAAGCGCGGGTCATACATGCGTCCCGTCATCTTCGGAAACCAGTGGTAGATCCCGGCAAAGATCGTGAAGACCGATCCCGCGAAGAGGACGAAGTGGATGTGGGCCACGATGAAGTACGTGTCGGTGACGTGAATGTCCAATGGGATCATTGCCGTCATGACGCCGGAGATCCCTCCGAGGATGAAACTGCACAAAAAGGCCAGCGCGAACAGCATCCCCGTGCTCTGGGTGTGAATCACGCCTTTGAACAAGGTGGCGAGCCAGGAGAAGATCTTGATCCCGGTCGGGATCGCAATCAGGACCGACGTCAGCATCATAGGCACGCGTAGCCAGCTGAACATGCCGGATACGAACATGTGATGCGCCCAAACCGAGTACGACAGCAGGACGATGGCGATCAGCGAGAGCGCCATCAGCCGATAGCCGAACAAGGGCTTTCTCGCGTTCGTCGAGATCACCTCGCTCACGATCCCGAATCCCGGCAACATCATGATGTAGACGGCCGGGTGGGAGTAGAACCAGAAGATGTGCTGGTAGCTGATGACGTCGCCCCCGGTGACGGCCTGGAAGAAGTTCGTGTGCAACGCGCGGTCGAACAGCACCATGAATTGCACGCCGGCAATGAAGGGGGTCGCGCCAACGATCAAGATCGAAGTCGCTAGGTTCGCCCACACCAGCAGAGGCATGCGAAAGAACGTCATTCCCGGTGCACGCATGCTGATGATCGTGACCAGGAAGTTGACCGCGGCAAAAATGGATGAGAACCCTGCGAATTGGACGCCGAGGTTGAAAAACGACTGCCCGACCGGAGCCCCGGTCGAGAGCGGGGCGTAGCCCGTCCACCCCGCGTCGAAGGCACCACCGGGGACCAGAAAACTTGCCAAGAAGAGCGTTCCGGCGATTGGCAGCAGCCAGAAGCTGAGGGCGTTGAGGCGAGGGAAGGCCATGTCCGGCGCCCCGAGCATGAGCGGCAGCACGTAGTTCGCGATTCCGGCAAAAACCGGGATGACGAATAGAAAGATCATGATCGCGGCATGGGCGGAGAAAAGGCTGTTGTACGTGCCCGGATCGACTAGTTGGGTTCCAGGCTGAGCTAGCTCGGCCCGAATGCCCATCGCAAGCGCTCCACCGATGAAGAAGAAGGCGAAGGTCGTGACGATGTATTGGACCCCGATTACCTTGTGGTCGGTGTTGAAACGAAAGTAATCGCGCCACGAATCTGCTCCATGGTCGGAGTGGTCGTCAGTCACGGTCGGCGATCCGATAGCCCAACGAACCCAGTAGTCGAAGCAGCCGATACCGGCCAGAAAGCCGAGCGGCGCCGTGATCGCGGGCACGATCAGGTGCGGATAGCCGGTTTGCTCGGTCTGGAAGAGCTCAAGTCCCGAGATCGCACGCAGACCGACTACCAGGCCGAGGCCAACAGCCCCACCGAGGAGAGCCCCGAGCAGTGCCCGCGGCCACCCTGGGACACGCAGCCATCCAAGGGGGTGACGACCCGCGTCCGGGGGGGAATGGACGCGGGTCGTCGTTGGGGGAGAGGAACGTCGAACCGGGACTGGCATCAGGCGGCCCGTTCAGCTCGATGTGGCACCAGAGGATCGTCTCGCCAGCGCTGTGACGGGACCATGGGTGTGCTCACCCATTCCTGCCCGCGGCGAGGGATCGCGGCGGGAGCCTGACCACTAGTGATCGTCGCGCTCGGCCTCTGCGACAGCGGAAGCCAATTGCTCCAGTTCGCCGGCCCCCAAATCAGCCAGGATCAGCGGGAAAAGCTCCCGCTCCTCGAAGCGAATGTGCGCGGCAAGCGTTTCGCCGAGCTCTCGGACGGTTGCCAGCGCAGGCTTATCGCCGAGCTCGAGGGCGGCGGTGCGGAGCCCGAGGTGCTCCCGCGCGATGCGTGCGGCAGCGTCGGCGTCAGCGGTCCCGCGGAGCTCCCACGTCGGCAGCAGCACCTCTTCCTCGATTCGGAAAATGGAGCGCCCCTTCCTGTTTCCAGAACTCTCGGAACCGAGCCGATGCCCGTTCGGGGTCGTCTGTCCGACGCAGCTCCTTGGTGATCGTCAGAGCCTGATGGTGCTCGGGCGAGAGCGAGCGCAGCGCCTCCGATCGCTTCACCATGTCACGTCCAAGGGATGTCCCACGCCAGGGCCGTTCCGATCAGGGTGCTGACCATCATCGTCGCCAAGAGAACGGCGTAGGCCCAGCCTAGCCCGCTCCGGTGGGCGCGCGCCCCGGCCAGCCGGAGCCGCGTCGTGCTCGCCAGCGACGCCAGTGCCGCGATAAGGCTGACGCTCCCGGCGACGACCGCGAACCTCGTCTCTGCGAGGACGCCGACCGGCACCGCAACCACCGAAGTTCCAGAGCAGGGTTTGCGCAAGCCGAACCCGGCGGGGCGGCACTGACAGGCCGCCAGCCGACAGCAACGCTCCCTGGCCGAGGCCGAGGAGAAGTTGAGCGAGGAACCCGACGAGGACGAGGTAGGCGACCAGCCAGGTGCCGTGGGCGAACGGATCAGCGACACGGGCCGCGAGGGCCACGGAGGCCGCGGCGAGGCTCGCGAGAGCAGAGGGCGTCAGGTCGGACCTTGCGTGCCGCATGCTCTGTTGATGTGGCGGCGCTTGTAGTAGTCAGCGTTGATCGCGGCGTAGCCGAGCCACGCGCCGGGAAGCTGGTCCTCGGCGAAGGTCGCGTCGACCGGGCAGGCCTCGACGCAGGCATCGCAGTCGATGCACTCGTCAGGGTCGATGAAGAGCTGCTCGACGGCGTCGTAGTCGAGCTCGTCCTTGACGTCGATGCAGGGCTCCGCGATCACATAGGTCATCGGCCGTCCCAGCGAGGCATGTCTGCCGGCTGGCCATCCCAATCCGGCTCGAGGGCAGCAAAGGTCTCCTCGATGCGATGCATCAGCTGCAGCGGATCGAGGGCCATGTACAGCGGGCTGTCGCCGAAGGCGATCAGGCGGTCCGCCATCGCGAGTCCCGGTAGACAGGCCAGGCTGTCACTCCCCAGCCGGTGGGCCAAGGCGAGCAGCCGCGGGCAATTCCGAGCGATCGGCTCGCGTCTCAGGATCGTTGGACCCGGTACGGGAGAGGGTCCCCCGGTCGCAACTTGCTCCACCACCAGTTCAAGCGCGTGAGCGAGCTCTGCCCGCCTCGTCGGCCTGACGAGCTGGGCAGCCCGCAGGGCGAGTACGTCGCTGGCCAACGGGTCCGCTCCGTCGGCGAGGGCCTCGTCAAGCTCGACAGCCTTCCGCGCTGCCCGGAACCTGGTGCGAAGCGTCGGACGACGTTTTCGTAGCCTGAGCGGGATCACTTGGTGCATGGTGCGCGACCGTCCCCGCGGCGCCAATGGGGTCCGCGCCCCATATCCCGGACCTTGAGCGATGGGCATCCACACCCATGGCCGTGCAGCCCTCCATGCCGGAACCTTGATTGGACACCAACCACTCCGATTTGAGGGGCCATGACCGAACTCACCAGGCACGGGTGCTCGTACGACCCCTGGATCATCCGTTTCTCGTTCTTGCCGTTCGTGCCGTTCTTTCCGGCCCCGTCCACGCCGAGCGGCCTGACGAGGCGGGGGCGGCCCAGAAGCTCGTTGCTGATCACGCTCCGGTGTCGGCTACGCAGGAACGCGATCGACAGAGAGCTAGCCGCCGGGGTCGAGCCCGAGTCGAGTGAGTGTCGGGATCTGCGGGCGTCCGAGCTGACCGCCGGGAGCAATCGCGAAGCGCTGGCGGCCGCCTACGAGCGCCATCTCGCCGCGGCCAGAAGCGCGCCTCCGCCCAGCGTCGTGCCGGTGAACTGCCGCGGCGTACGCACCGCGGCGCCGCGCCTCGCTCATCTTGCGAAAAGGCTGCGAGACGATCCTCGCGTGCGGGCCCAGGGGGTGGCTCGGGCTCGTCTGCTGCTGACGGAGCGCGACAGCGCTCTGCACGCCACCGGCGATGGCCTGAGTCTCGTTGACGAGGTCTGTTCGACCCTGGCACTCCTCTGAACGTGTCGCTCGCCCCTGCCGACTCGGTCCGCCGATTCGCGGAGCGTGCTTTCGTTTCCAAGCGATGCGCCCTCTCGAGTACATCCGCGAGCCGAGACGACTCTCCCTGGGCTGGCGCGCGGGCTTGGCGAATGCCGCGGTGTTCGCGATCGTCTTCATCCTCTTCCTCGTCACGCCGATTACCGTGCATGCCCCGCCGCGGCTCACGGAGGTGCTCGTCCTCGCGATCGGATTGGGCGCGATGCTTGTGGTCGACCTGCTGCTTCTCCGGCGCGCTCTCTCACCGCTCGGTGAGCTCGCGAAGCAGATGGAGGGGGTCGATCTGCGCAATCCGGCCCGGCGGTTGGGCGCTGGCGAAACGTATGGCCCGGCTCTCGCGGCATTCATCGAGACATTCAACGCCATGGTCGATCGGCTAGCGGAGGAGCGACGCGCCGGTGCCCGCGCCGCCCTCACGGCTCAGGAGCGAGAACGGCTCCGCATTGGTCGGGCACTGCATGACGAGGCAGGTCAAACGCTAACCGCCATTGCCTTGGAGATCGAACGGGCAGCCCGCGAGGGCTCTCCGGCCCAACGCGAGCGGATGGCCGCTCTCGCGGCGCAGCTTCACGCGAGCCTCGACGAGATCCGGAGGATCTCCCGAGACCTTCGCCCGGAAGCCCTCGATGACCTTGGCCTGATCAATGCCCTGATCGCCCTGACCTCGCGTGTCGATCGCCAGGGCGGCCTCCGGATCGAGCGCCGGTTCTCGGCTCAGCTGCCCAAGCTGCCGACTGAGCTCGAGCTAGTCATCTACCGCGTGGCGCAGGAAGCTCTGACAAACGTCCTCCGCCACGCGCAAGCATCGCAATGTCGGGTCGAGCTCGACGCCATTGACGGAGCGGTCGAGCTCCGGGTGAGCGATGACGGGATCGGCATGCTCGCTCAGCGCGTAAACGCGGAAACGATCGGTATCGAGGGCATGCGAGAGAGGGCGTTGCTCGCGAACGGAACGCTGGACATCGAGACCCACCCAGGCGAGGGAACCCGAGTCACACTCCGCGTGCCGGTTGAAACGGCTCCCTGATGCCCGTACCGCTTAAGACTCGAATCCTGCTTGCCGACGATCATGAGCTTGTCCGCACTGGCCTGAAGCTGGTGCTGGACTCCCAGCCGGACCTCAGTGTCGTCACCGAGGCCGGGGACGGGGCCGAGGCGCTCGAGATTGGCATCACTGGGGAGATCGACCTCGCCGTCCTCGACGTCTCCATGCCCCGCCTCACCGGCCTGCAGGTTGCCCGTGAGCTCCACCGCCGCCGGCCCGAGCTGCACATGCTGATGCTTTCGGTCCATGACAACGAGCAGTACTTCTTTGAGGCGCTCAAGGCTGGCGCTTCGGGGTACGTGCTGAAGTCGGCCGCCAATCGTGACCTGATCGAAGCCTGCCGGGCCACGATGCGAGGGGAGCCCTTCATCTATCCGCCGGCAGCCTCAGCTCTCGTCCGCGACTACCTCGACCGTGCGAGCCGCGGCGAGGTGACGCCCACGGACCCATTGACTCCTCGCGAGCAAGAGGTGATCAAACAGATCGCGGAGGGCCTGTCCAGCGAGGAGATTGCCGAAACGTTGGTGATCAGCAAGAAGACGGTGGACCGCCACCGCGCCAACATCCTCGAGAAGCTCGGGATGCGGAACCGGGTTGAGCTGACTCGCTACGCAATCAAGCGCGGCTTGGTCGAGCCGTAGCTGGACCCCAACGCGGAAACGGGCTCACTCGCCGGAGCCCTAGGAGAGCACACGCTCGTCGGCATCGTTGTGAGTGCTCGACTTGTCTCCGTTCGCAGGCGCAGCTCGGCGTCCGGCCGGTGCTAGGGCCACTTCCTTCTTGACCTGGACGGACCTGACCTCGTAGATCACCTCTGGGGCAAGGGCGCGCCCAATCAAGCAGTGGTCGTGGGCGAGGGCGGCCGCCGTCTCGTACTCCGCCTGTCGCGACCTGTCGCCGCCAAGGATCGTCGGACTGACCGCGAGACGATCAAACCGGGCGCGCCCTGGGAAACCCGCAACCGCACCGCTGGCGCCGACGGCCAGCGAGTCGACCGGGAGACCGGCACGTCGCAGCACCCCAAACAAGGTTGCGGTGTAGCAGGACGACACTGCGCAAACCAGCAGTTCCTCCGGCCCGGTTCCAACCCCTCGGCCCCCCATCGATTTCGGTACCGAGAGGTCGATAGTGAGTTCGTCCGCATGGATTTCTCCGATGCCATCGCTTCCGGTTCCCGACCATCGAAGCTCGACGCCGAACGTGAGATCGCTCATCTGCGTGACCCCACCATGGATCTCCCAGCCCTCGCCGATTCAGGCAGCCCAGCGGCGGTTGCCGGTCGGACTCCCCGCGGCGTCCAAGCCTGCGCGACGTTTGCCGAAGCGGGGATCACGAGAACTGGGATGGGGCTGTTGTGCAGTACGTGGTGGCTGACGCTCCCGCCCAGGAACGATCGCAACTCGCCGTGTCCGCGCGAGCCCATGACGATCAGGTCGTGGTCGCCGGAACGGGCCTCGTTGACGATCGCCGGCCCGGGCGCCCCCTTCCGGAGGATGGTTGTAACCGGCAGCTCGCCGGATAGATGCTGGACGGCGGCGTCGAGCATCTCCCGCCATTGGCGTCCGATCTTCGTGATCGCCACCGACGGGCCCACCGGTGCCAGGTAACCGGCTCCCATGCCGCCATTGGGGGGCGAGGGCGCAACTGTCATCACGGAGAGCCGAGCGTTATTGGTCCGAGCCAGGTCGACGGCCGCAGCCAACGCCCGCGTGGCGTGCGGTGAGTCGTCGAAGGCAACGAGGATTCGGTGGAACATCGTGTACTCAGGTTCCCTTACCGCCACCGCGAAGCAAATGGGGAGGAACACCCATTCATGCGTTTCACCGAGGCTAGGCGGCCTGGGCACGCTGCTCACACGAACCCGCGCCGCCTGACACCCGCCGGGCAGCGCTCCCTGTGCTTCCCGGCGGGTGTCACTGCCCATTGGCGTCGAGAACTCCCCATTTATGTCTGGCCTCGCCGAGGTTGGCGGACCTAGGCGCGAAGGGAGCGCGGGCGCGTCAGTCGCCGGGCGGGGCTCGGGCGGAGCGGCCTCGGCTCGACCAGTGCTATGAGGCTGCGATGGTCCTCGGCGCAGGCCGAACACCCCTCCAGGTGCTCGCGCATCCCCGGGATGCGGGCGTCAGCCTCGGCTCTCTGAAGTTCCAGCTCGACGTAGCGATCGAGCTCTGCGAAGCATTCCTCACAGCTCAGCTGAAACCCCTGCGGCCCGAGCACCCTCCTGAGCAGACTGCGATCGCCTGGATTTCCGGTTTCGCTCATCAGCTCGGCTCCGCGATTTCGCGTTCGTGGCCGCCTAGCTCGATCGGAGCGTGCAGATTGATCGCGCGATCGGCAGCCACGGACGCCGCGAGCTCAGGGGCGAAGCCGATGCGCACGAGCTGTTCCAGTCTCCAATTGGTCAGCGCCCCCATGGGTGTCTGACCCGTCCCCTGGACCGCGGGACCGCCTGTAGCTCTTCTCCGCATGCTCGGTCAGCGATCCTCACCGGCCGACTCTTACCTCAGGCTTCGACGGCCGGCGGGATTCATGGTCGTGCATAACAATCGACAGCGGTACTGGGGCCTGCCCAGCGGCGACCGCATCGAGGTAATCGCGACTGCCCTCATGGCCTCGGCGGATCAGCTCATCGGTGTGCGAGAAGTCGATCGGCGTGATCGCCTGCGGGCACGGCGGTGGCAGAACGATCAGCTCGGCGCGGTCGCGCAAGGCTTCCACCTCTACCAGCAGTCGGCGCATGATCAGCAGGCTCATCGCATGCAGAAGCATCGCCACCGCGCTGCGCGGGGGATTCGGTAAATCGCAGGCGCTCCCGGTCGGGAGCACGTAGATCCGCTCAGCGCCAAGTTCGATCGCGTCGGCGATCGGCGCGTTGTTGGACACCCCGCCGTCGATCAGCTTGCGCCCTTTCCATACGACCGGCGCAAAGACGCCGGGAATCGCGGCACTCGCCAGGACCGCACGGAGCGAGTCACCGCGCGAGAGGCGGAGCTCTCGTCCGCTCAGCAGATCGGTTGCGATCACGTGGAATGGGATCGGCGCCCGCTCGAGCTCAGTGAACTCAATGTTGTCCTTCGCCAATTCGCGGACGCCCTGGTGGGAGATCAAGTGATCGCGGGCTCCGAAGAAGCCGAGGAAGCCAGTCAGCGGGTTGAGCGGGAAGACCTGTCCGCGCCCGAGCTCGCGCCATACCTGAGCCAACTCGTCCGCCGTTTCCGGGACCGGTGGACGGGACGCGATGAAGGCTCCGTTGAGCGCCCCCACCGAGGTCGCGACGATCACGTCCGGAGTCACCGAACGCTCGTAGAGCGCGCGGATCATCCCGACTTGGATCGCGCCCAGGCTCGCTCCGCCGGAGAGAACAAAGGCCGTCTTGGGTGAGGTGCTCATGGTCCATTCGCGTCACGCCGGCGAGTCCTCTTACGCGGTCGCCGCGCTTCGGCCAGGTAAGAAGCTGATCCGGGACGACGCAGACAGGTGAGGGCCACCCGAGGCCCACGAGCTCGATCCGAGGAGGAAGAATGGCCGCCCCCAAGACGTTCGTGATAGTCGGTGCCGGCCTCGCCGGGGCCAAGGCCGCCGAGGCTTTGCGTTATGAGGGATTCGAGGGCCGGCTGGTCCTAATAGGCGACGAGCCCGAGCGCCCGTACGAGCGTCCTCCACTCTCGAAGGACTACCTGCGTGGTGAGAGCGCCGAACGCCCTTATGTCCACGCCGAGAGCTTCTACGCCGACAACGAGATCGAGCTATGGACCTCGACCCGAGTCAGCGGCATCGACGCGAATCTGCGAGAGCTCTGGCTGGAAGGGGACCAGCGCCTGAGCTACGACCGCCTCCTGGTGGCTACCGGCGCCGTGCCCCGCCGTCTTGATGTGCCCGGCGCGGAGCTGGATGGCATCTAC
The DNA here is from genome assembly GCA_046732895.1 of Actinomycetota bacterium. Taxonomy (GTDB): domain Bacteria; phylum Actinomycetota; class Thermoleophilia; order Solirubrobacterales; family 70-9; genus JBKPNZ01. The sequence goes on along the minus strand of JBKPNZ010000050.1, from coordinate 11,059 downwards.
TACCTTCGCAACCTTGCCGACTCGGAGCGGGTCGGCAAGCGAATCGCCGAGGGTCAGCGCCTTCTGGTCGTCGGCTCGGGCTGGATCGGGGCCGAGGTCGCGGCTTCGGCTCGCCAGAAGGGGTGTCAGGTGACGATGGTCGAGATGGCCTCACTTCCCTTGGAGCGAGTGCTCGGCCCCGAGCTCGGGGACGTCTACGTCGATCTACATCGCGGCCACGGCGTCGAGTTCCTGCCGGAGACGACAGTTGCGCGCTTCGAAGGCCCGGGCTCGGTGCAACGTGTGCTTACGCACGACGGTTCCTCGATCGAGACCGACTTCGTCGTCGTCGGCATCGGGGTCGCCCCTCGTGCCGGCCTCGTTGAGACGGCGGGCCTTCGGGTCAACAACGGCGTCCTCGTCGACGAGCACCTCGAGGCGAGCGTCCCGGGAGTCTTCGCCGCCGGCGATGTCGCCAACGCTCGTCATCCGTTCTACGGTCGCCACCTTCGCGTGGAGCATTGGGCAAATGCGCTCAAGCAGGGACCGATTGCCGCCAGGGCGATGCTTGGTAAGTCGGCCAGCTACGCGGAGATTCCGTACTTCTTCTCCGACCAGTACGAGGCCAGCATGGAGTACAGCGGCTATGCGACGCGGTGGGACGAGGTCGTGTTCCGAGGCGACGTCGCCGCGCACGAGTTCGTTGCCTTTTGGCTAAAGGATCAACGACTGGTCGCCGGGCTGAACATGAACGTCTGGGATGTGAACGAGCCGATCCGCGAGCTCATCCGCTCGCGTCGAGCGGTCGATCGCCACAAGCTCGCCGACCCAGCCATCCCGCTGTCGCAGCAGCTTGGAGCCGAGGACGCAGGGAAAGGGACAGAGCTCTTAAGCACCTGGGCGTCGGAGGGGGGTGCGCTTTGAACAGGCTTCGGCATCTTCACGATGCAGGTGTGTCGATTTGGCTCGATGACCTCTCGCGCGAACTGCTGGAGAGTGGCGAGTTCGAGCGCCTGGTTCACGAGTCCGCGGTCACCGGAGCGACCTCGAATCCGACGATCTTCGCCAAGGCGATCACGAGCTCCGATCGCTACGACCGCCAGTTGCGAGCTTTGCCCGCGGATGGCTCGGACGATCTGCAGGAGATCTTCCTCGAGCTTGCCTTGGAGGACGTTCGCCGAGCCGCTGACCTTCTGCGTCCCGTCTACGAGGTCAGCGATGGGCGCGATGGCTTCGTCTCCTTCGAGTGCACTCCTGATCTTGCCGATGACGCCGACGCCACCGTCGAACAAGCGATCGAGGTCCGGAGTCGACTCACGGTGCCAAACGTGATGATCAAGGTCGCCGCGACCGCCGCGGGGATCGAGGCAATCGAGGAGCTCACGACTCGTGGCGTGAGCGTCAACGTGACGCTCCTGTTCTCGCTGTCGCGTTACGAGCAGGCAATCGGTGCCTATCTGAACGGCCTGGATCGGCGAGCCCGCGCCGGCGAGCGGCTTGCCGGGATTTCCTCGGTCGCGTCGTTTTTCGTCTCGCGCGTCGACGCAGCGGTTGACCAGCATGTCGCGCCTGACTCGCCTCTGCGCGGACGGATTGCCATCGCCAACGCACAGCGAGCTTACACCCACTACCTGAGCACGCTCGAGGCATCGCGATGGAAGCGTCTCGAGGCGCTAGGCGCCCGGCCGCAGCGGCCGCTTTGGGCAAGCGTCGGTACCAAGGACGAGTCCTACTCGGACGTTCGGTACGTCCAGGAGCTGATCGCTCCTGACGTCATCAACACGATGCCGCCGAAGACGCTGCGAGCGTTCGCCAGCCACGGCGACGTGGGCAGCTCTCTCGGAAAGGATGCGAGCGTCGCTCAGCACCTCATCGATGAGCTCAGCGTGGCGGGTATTGACTTCGCTGCCCTCACAGACGGGCTCGAGCGGCAGGGGGTCGAGGACTTCCGCGACTCTTACCGCCAGCTGCTTAGCGCCATCGAGGGGCGGATCACTTCTTTGAGGCCGGAGGTTGCTGAGAGGCTCGGCGGGGAGCGGGTGCGATCATGAGCGCCCGCCGAGCCCCGCTTGCCTTGTCGGATGTATCCGAGCCTCACCTGCATGCGCTGCCGGGGCGGAAGACGGTGGACCTCGACGCGGCTGAAGTCGCCGCCCGGAGCCTGCTGGTTGCCCTCGGCGCGGACGTCCAAGCGGCAGGTCTTCGGGAGACGCCGCGACGCATCGCTCACGCCTACGCGGAGCTCCTGACGCCGACGCCGTTCAATCCCACCACTTTCCCGAACTACGAGGGCTACGACGAGCTCGTGGTGGTGCGGGACATTCCGTTTCAGTCGCTGTGCATGCATCACGTGCTCCCGTTCCACGGGATTGCTCATGTCGCCTATCTGCCAGGGGAGCGAATCATCGGTCTCTCGAAGCTCGGTCGCGTCGTCGACCTATTTGCTCGGGACCTTCAGATGCAAGAGCGACTCACAACGCAGGTCGCCGACTGGCTCGACGCCGAGTTGTCGCCCCGAGGCGTTGGGGTGATCATCGAAGCCGAACACCTCTGCATGTCCTTGCGCGGAGTCCAAAAGGCTGGCTCGCGGACCGTTACCTCGGCCCTGAGAGGCTCGATCAAGGAAGACGCGAGGACTCGACAGGAATTCCTGAGCCTGGTGCACGCACGCCCGATCTCATAGCGGGGACGGTGTCCCCGGTCGGCCCCTGCGCGCGCTTAACGCGAACCGGCCCAGCCTCAGGCTCGGGGGTTGGGACTGAACACCGTCATCGGCACCGCGAATCGCTCGAATATCTGATCCAGCAGTCCACGCTCCTGCCAGTCGACGCGATCCTGACCGCGAACGGCGATCAAAAGGTGATCGGGTGAAAACTCGCGGATGGCGTCGCCGAAGGCCACAAACGGATCGTCGCTCCCGACGGCGCCCGCGGTCTCGGTACCGATCGCATCTAGCTGGCCGAGCACTGCCTCAAGCCGCTCATCCGCTTGCTCGCGCGCCTTGTCTGTGGCCGACGCAAGCCACTCGAACCGCTTTGGCAACGTGGGCGCGATGACCAAGATCTCCTCGGCCGCGTCGATGAGCGTGCGAACCCCGAACGGGAGGTGCTCTGGAGTTGAGGCCGGCTCGCCCACCGCTATCAATAGCCTCGATGCCATCGCGTACTCAGCCTATCGACGGGGGCGCTGTTCCAATCGCCAGCTCGCGCCGGAGCTTGCGCCGGGCGTCGTGCAGTGTCTTATAGAGGGCGCCTCGGGTGGTGCCGAGCCGCTCGGCGAGGACGTCCGCCGGCACCTCGTTGAGCGCGAGTGCGGAGAACACTTGGCGTTGGTGGGGAGTGAGCGTGTCTTCTATCGCGTCCCGCAGCTCGCCCAGCAGCTCGGACTGCTCCAGCTCTTCGTGCACGGAATTGCTGCGGTCGGCGAAGCGCTCCCAGCTCTCGGGCTCGAGCAGAACCTCGCGGCCCTGCCAAGCGCGCCGGCGCAGCCTCACGCCGGCTTCGAGCAGTGCGAACTTATAGGCCCAGGTCGTGAAGCGGCTCGCCCCACGGAAATCGTCGAGCTTGGCGAGCACGGCCATCAGCGCATCATCGGCTGCCTGCATGGCGATGTCGTCGAGCTCCTCGCCGCGTACGTATGAGAGAGCGGCCCTGCGCCGGCTGAGTTCAAAGCGTGCGGCTCGCACCAGCACACCATGCAGCTCGGCGACCGCCCGCTCACGGTCGGCGCCTTGGCCGCGAAGCGCCGAGAGCCACTCCCGCGACTCGGCGCTGGCTGATGCCTCGCGGCGCGGGAGCGTCTGCTGAGTAGCCATCGGAGACGGCCCGTGCCGCTCAGCCTCGAGCCGAAGGCTCGACTGCGAGGATTCTCAGCGATCGGCTTCTGCCATCCGGCAGCGCGACCTCGACCTCATCTCCGGGATGGCGTGTTGAAAGCGCTCGACCGACCGGAGAGCTGGCCGAGGCAGCATCGGCGCCGGGCTCCTCGTAGTCGCCGATCAGTCGAAGCTCTTGGAGCTCCCCAGACGTTAGGTCCTCAACGCGGACGGTGGTGCCGATTGCCGCTGCCCCGCTTGTTAGGCGCGGCTCGCAGACCACCATGGCCGAGTCCAGCAAGCCCTCAAGGCGCGCGATCCTCGATCTGAGGACGGCCTCCTCCTCGATGGTCTGCAGGTACTCGTCGTTACCGGCGGTCTCACCAAAGGTCCGCACCTCCCTGCGACGACCCGCGAACTCAGCGTTCAACTGTTGGTGCAGGCCCCGCAGGGTCGCACGCAGGGCGCCCTCTCCCTCCCGGGTTAGGATTGCCGGCGCGCGTGGCGTCAACAAATCGGCGCGGTGCGATGTCAGCCAATCGGGGACGTAGTGGGTATCGGTTCCCAGTGCTTGCATGCCTCACAGCATGGATGCAGGCGGGTCCGCTGTCTGTGGAGCTTTTCACCCATCTTGCGCCGGCGGCCGAAGCGGGCGACGCCCCCAGGGCAAGGCACGCTCTTGTTTGAGGTCATGTGCGCTAGCGCCTCGTGCGCCGCCAAAAGCAGAAGCCCAACGGCAGGGGCGCTCGGCCGGATCAGATCCTGTCGCCAGGCTCGGGATCGTGCCCGAGAACCCGCTTCCGACGCTTGCGTACGGGGGGTTCGAGAAGTCGACATGACCGGCCGAAGACAGCACTCGCGATCATCGCCTGCCGCGGGCCGCCGAAGCGCAGGCGCCGGGCATAGTCGTTTTGGAGGGCCAGACTCATGGCTCGATCCTGCCGGGCAGGAGCCTGCCCGGCAATGGGTGGCTCTGTGTATCTGTGCCCTCAGCTCGGCCCCCTTAGGGAGCGGATGAGTCTGGCGGCGTCCGAACTTGGGTGCTTTCGCCCATAGACCAACGGCCCGACACAAAGCATGGTTGGGGCATGTCCAGTTCAACTGAAAGGAGCTGATCATGCCCTCCGGGTATGTCATGCCATATGGGATGCGAGCGCGTTCGCGACCGCGCCAGAGGAGCCTGGCCCTGTGAGCGCGGGTCTGGTTGAAGAGTCTCGAGCTCGACACCGCCCTCGCCAGCGGCGCCAATCCGGCCCAGAGCGACGGGCTCGGCCTGCGCGCGAAGCAGCTCACCGAACCCGGGAGGGGCCGCGAGCTCGCCCAGGCGATCACGCATGTGGTCGAGATTGCCGACCGAGACAATCGCGGTGCGACCCTGTACCCGCCGCTCAGGCCGCGGCAGATTCAGGCCAACCGAACGCTCTTGTTCGAGCTCGCGAAGCGCCTCCGAGGCCAGAGGCATTCGAACTTGAGGGGCCTGGCGATGACCTCACTGATGCTCGAGAACGGCCGAGGCCCACTAGCCACCGATGGCAGTCCAGCCAGGCTGGAACGCGCTGTGCGCGCCTGCTTGTCGGCCCTCGATGCGTAACGGTGGCGAGCTGGCGCGCCCGAGCGCGCGTCAGGTCGCGACGGCCCAGTTCGCGATCCGCTGCCTTCCCCGGGTCCCGGTCGCGAGTGAGGAACTCGAGCACTGGCTCGAGGAGGAACTCAAGGAACTTCGCCGCTTCTCACCACAGGGCACGATCCGGCTATCGCGCCTAACCCAGGGGCTCCCTACGACCGAGATCGGGATCGGATGGCTGATCGAGTTTGACCTCCCCGAGGATCAAGGCCTGTTTGGTTCGGACCGTCTGGAGGCAGTGCTTAAGGATTTGCGCCGTCTCGGCTTCCAACCGACGCTGCTTGCTCCGCCGGGGTCGGCCGGATGGCCCTCTCCATCGATCTCCCGCCAGCCCGCCTCCGCGGGCGTTTGAGGTACTCACCTAGGCTGGGGTCGTGCGCAGCGCCGGCTACGCACCTCTTCGTGACTACGCCGCAATCGGCGATGGGCGGACCGTCGCGCTCGTCGCCCGTGATGGCTCGATCGACTGGCTGTGCCTGCCGGATCTCGACTCCCCCAGCGTCTTCGCTGCCGTGCTCGACGCCGAGCGCGGTGGGAGCTTTCTGCTCGCTCCTTCGGGTCGTTTCACGGCGGAGCGCCGCTACGTCCCCGAGACCAACGTCCTGGAGACGACATTCGTCGCCCAGGAAGGCGCGGTCCGCGTGACCGACGCGATGCTCTTGCCGAGCAAAGGATTGGCGCCTGAACGCGAACTCGCTCGGCGCGTGGAGGGGCTTTCTGGGCGCGTCCCGATGCATTGGCGGGTCGAGCCCCGCTTCGCCTATGGAAGCCGCACCCCAAGGCTGGGACGCCGGGGCGCGACGCCGGTCGCAACCGACGGTCGGCAGGCCCTCGCCGTATCTACGTGGGCCGCCGGTGAGCCCGCAATCGACTCCAGCTCGATCGGTGGCGAGTTCATCTCAAGGCAGGGCGACGCGGCCCTCCTCGTCCTCAGTGGCGCCCACCAAGAGCCACTGGTACTTCCATCGCGCGCCGGAGTCGAATCCCGCCTGGACTCGACGATCGCCTTCTGGCGCGACTGGGCGGCTCACCGAACCTACTCAGGGTTGTGGCAACAAGCTGTGATTCGGAGCGCGTTGGCGCTCAAGCTGCTCATCCATGCGCCCTCGGGTGCAATTGCCGCGGCGCCCACGGCTTCGCTCCCCGAGCAGATTGGCGGCGAGCGCAACTGGGACTACCGCTTCTGCTGGGTTCGTGACTCGGCGTTCACGCTGGACGCGCTGATGCAGCTGGGCTGTCCGAGGGAGGGCGACGCGTTCTTCTGGTGGCTGCTCCATGCCTCGCAGCTGACCCATCCGCACCTGCGGGTCCTCTACCGCCTCGATGGCGGTGTCAAGGCGCCGGAGACCTCGCTCGCCCTCTCTGGCTACCGCGACTCGAAGCCAGTTCGCGTGGGCAATGGGGCTGTGGAGCAGCGGCAGCTCGACATCTACGGCGATCTGATGCAGACCGCGTGGCTCTACAGCAGAGCCACCGGGGGAGTCGATCGCGAGACGGGCCATCGCCTGGCCGAGACCGCAGATCTCGTGTGTGAAGTGTGGCGTGAGCCGGACAACGGTATTTGGGAGGTCCGCAGCGAGCCTCGTCACTTCACCCACTCCAAGATGATGTGCTGGGTGGCCCTGGACCGTGCCATACGAATGGCCGACGCGAATTGGCTCCCGCGACAACGCGCCGCCAAATGGCGCGCCGAGGCGGGCCGTATTGAGGAGTTCGTCGAGACCCGCTGCTGGGCAGATGATCTGGGCACCTACGTGCGCTCGGCCGAGAGCCGCGAGCTGGACGCAAGCGTGCTACTCGGTGCGTTGATGAACTACCCCGCCGTCCATGACCCGCACATGACCGCGACGATCGATGCCCTGCGGCGCGAGCTGGGCCGTGGCTCGTTGCTCTATCGCTACAGCGGCGAGGACGGTCTGCGAGGCGGCGAGGGGACCTTCCTGTGCTGCTCGTTCTTCTTGGTCGATGCCTTGGCGCGGGCGGGACGCGTCGGCGAAGCGGCCGAGACGATGGAGGAGCTCATCGCTCTGGCTAATGACGTCGGCCTCTACGCGGAACAGGTGGATTCCGAGACCAGCGCCTTTCTCGGGAACACGCCACAGGGCCTGGTCCACCTGAGCTTGATCAACGCTGCGGTCTCGCTGGACCGAGCAGGCGGTACATGAACGCGTGGGGCGCCGTCGCGGGCGGCTTCGTCGGCACCGTGGTATTGACCACGACCTTGCGAACCGCTAGCGAGCTCGGCCTGACACGGATGGATCTGCCGTTCCTGCTGGGCACAGCCCTGTCGGTCGAACGCACCCGAGCTAAGGCGCTCGGCTACGTCCTTCACTTCGTCATCGGTCAGGGTTTCGCCTTTGTCTACTACGGTGTCTTCGTCGCGATCGGCCAGAGCGGCTGGGCCCTCGGAGCTCTGTTCGGCCTCCTGCACGGCCTATTCGCCGGCAGCGCACTGGTCAGCGTGCTGCTTCCGGTTGTCCACCCGCGGATGGGGACCTCGATGAGCTCCGCCGCCGAGGAACCACTGCTCGAAGCGCCCGGGTTCATGATGCTCAACTACGGTCAGCGAACGCCGCTCGTGACACTCCTGGCCCACATCGCCTACGGCGCGATCGTCGGGGGCTTCATCTCAGTGGCAGGCTGAACCCACAGCAGCTGACCTCTCAGCGTGCCAGATGCGACTCGACGCTCCGCAGGGTAAGACCGGCGCTCGGAGCGGCGCATACCTAGTCGAGCCCACGCCACCGAGAGGAGTAAGCGGCGATGGCGATCGTTGCGCATGCCAAGAGGATCTATGACCCGCCGGACCGCGGTGACGGCTACCGCGTTCTCATCGATCACGTGTGGCCGCGCGGCGTCTCGCACGAACGCGCTCGGCTCGACGAGTGGGCGCGCGACCTGGCTCCGAGCGAGGAGCTGCGCAAGTGGTTCGACCATGTCCCCGACCGGTTCGCGGAGTTTCGGCTTCGCTACCGTGACGAGCTAGCCGCCCAATCCGAACGCCTGGACGAGCTTCGCCGTCATTCAGCGCGAAGCCGGCTGACAATCCTCTACGCCGCCCGCGACCGCGAGCACAACAACGCCGTCGTGCTCGCCGAACTCCTGCGCGATGCCTGAGGTGCGGGCAAGACAGCGGCCAGATGGTCGAGCGACAAGTATCGAGCGCCACGCTCACGTCCTTTGGACCGATCACGGGAAAGGAGGGCGCGGTCGCCTGCGCGGCGAGAGCCGTGCGTTTTCCGCGCTGCCGCTTTCGCTTGTGAACGGCGATCGCGATCCGAATGAGTCCGATACAACCCCTGGCGAGCTGCTGGCCGCCGCGCAGGCCGCCTCGTTCGTCGTAACCCTCGCGGATGTGCTCGTCCGTCGCGGCACGCCCGCCAGTGAGCTGGCAGTGGACGCAATTTGTCAAATCCAGGAGGAGGGAGCCAGGCGTACGGTCGTTGGACTACGACTCCGGGTCGCTGGACGCGGAACTGGTCTTGACGCCGCGGCGTTCGCGGCATCCGCCGATACAGCTCTTGCGCAATGTCCGATCTCGCATGCGCTGAGCACCGCAGTGACGATCAGCATCGAAGTCCACCTCGCACGGAACGCATGACGCGGCCAGGTGTCGGAATCCAGGGATCGTGGCCGACCCAAGTCAGAGGGCCGACGTGGTAAGAACACGCCTCCGACCGGCGCTACCTAGGCATGGGCACGAATGCAGTGGCGCTGGGGGGCCGATGACTCCGGCCTCGAGCACACATCGGACGCGGGATGCCAACCCGCCGATTCAGCGACTGCTCGTAGTCGCCGACTCCGCGGTCGCTGACACCCGTGAACTGCCGACTCGCATACGCGCCCTCCTCGCTGAAGCCGCTGAGGTCTACGTGGTCACACCCAGCCTCCCCGGGCGCCTTGCCTGGCTGGCAGACGACGTCGATCAGCCTCGCCACCGCGCCGACGAGCGCCTCGACACGGTGCTTAGGCACATGCGCACGATCGGGGCCCACGTCAGGGGCAGGGCCGGCGATGACACGGTACTGGTCGCCTTCGACGACGCCGTCGCAGATTTTCAGCCAGATCACATTGTGATCGGGCTGCTCAGCGCCGACCATGCCAACTGGCAGGAGCAGGGGCTCATCGACCACGTCCGGGAGCGCTTCGGCCTGCCGGTGACCGCCTACGTGATCGATCCCCAAGGGCACGTCGTCGGCCCTGAAACAGCAGCGGCGGAGCCATGGTGATCGACTTCTCACTCACCGACGAGCAGAAAGCCCTGCGGGGGTTGGCGCACCGCTTCGCGAGAAGGAGACCCGCCCGGTGGCTTAGACGACCGCGATGCACCTGGCCGCAGCCGACCATCGAAAAGGCCTGGGAGGTGGGGCTCATGAATCCCAGATCCCGATCGAATACGGAGGGGCTGGCGCGTCTTCAATCGACGGCGTGCTGATCGAGGAGGCACTTCCCATGCAAAGCGGATAGCCGCCTCTCGCCCGACTGGTCTCCGCGCGGCCCACGAACTGCCGCTCCCGCTTGCGATGCCGGCCTCGAGGTTTTAGGGTCGAAGCGTGCCACTCCTTCCGCGGACCGAATTGGGATTCGGGTATCCACCAGCGGAAGGCAGGGCGATCCTCGAGCAGCAGCCCCACCGCCGATGGACCATCTTCCAGGCCGGGGCCATCTGTGGGCCGTGCGTCAAGCAGACCGCCCAGTTCCTGATGAGCGCAGGTGGCAAAGACTCGCTAGATGAATGGGCTGCCGAGCTGCCTGACTGGTAGTCGCTCGGGACGAGAAGTGAGGCGTCTGAAACGGAATGCAGATCTCCATAGGATCACTCCCGTGACTGGCAGGCGCATGGCAGTAGCGATGATCCTGGCGACGGTTGTCATTGCCGGCGGTTGGGCGGTGATGGCCGCGGCCCGGCAATCGGCCCAGACCTGCTTCGGCGAGCATGCGACGATCGTTCGCGGCGACGGCGGCGTTAACGTCAGCGGAACCGACGGGGACGACGTCATCGTGACCGGCGCTGGCAAGGATCAGATCGACGCCAAGAGCGGCCGCGACCGGATCTGCAGCGGCGGTGGGAACGACAACGTCTCCACCGGGGATGGCCCCGACTGGGTCAAGTCCTGCCCCGGTGATGACCTGCTAAGCGGCGGGGGCGATGACCGCCGCGACGTGTTCATCCTCGGACCGGGGGACGATGGGAGCGATCCGGGCGGAGGCGACGATCGAATCGAGATGGGGAAGGGGAGCGACTCCATGGAGGCGGCCGGAGGAGACGATTCCATCACGGGCGGACGGGGGCCCGACACCATTCCGGGTGGCTCGGGTGAGGACATCCTGAGGGGTGGGGCGGGGAAGGACGAGCTCGACGGCGGTAACGATCCCGACGGGATCAGCGGCGGCGATGACAACGACGTGATCCACGCGATCGACGGTGCCACCGACGAGATCAACGGCGGTCAGGGCAACGACACCTGCGAGACCGACATCGACCTGGTCGCGAACTGCGAGGTCTAGCGACGGCTGCGGCCCCGTTCCGCATCCGAGAGATAGTCGCTTTGGACGAGAAGGAGGAGCCTCGGATCGTTTCGCTTTCCATGCAAAGCGGCTTAGCCGCTTTTCGTCCAAAGCGGCACTCGAAGGTCCAGCCA
>JBKPNZ010000049.1:0-21621 GCA_046732895.1 Actinomycetota bacterium | reverse complement strand
GTAATGACCCTCGACCCGAGCAAGGGCATCGGCGATGGCCTGAGGGTCGAGCGGCTGCTCGCTTGCCCACGCGAGCCAGGTCGGATCGATGTTCTCTCCCACGGGGGCGCGAGGGTAGAGGTCGCGCCTTCCCTGACGTCTGCGGGGTGGCGGCGGGCCGTTGGACGTACCGTTCAGATATGGCGAGGCACCGTGCAGTGCTCGGCGCTTCGGTCGCGGCCGCGCTGGCCGTCGGCGTCGCCGGGCTGTCTGCGCTGACGCCAACCGAACCGGCTCGCTCCGGCCTGGTTTCGCCGAATCAGCGGCCGAACGTCGTCGTGGTGATGACGGACGATCAGGCGGTCGGCTCGCTCCGCTTCATGCCGAAGGTGCGGAGGGAGCTCGTTGCGCACGGCGAGACCTTCAGCCGGGCGTTCGTGACGACTCCGGAGTGCTGCCCCTCCCGCGCGACCTTCCTGACGGGTCAGTACGCACACAACCACGGGGTGCTCTCGGCAGATCCGCCCCAGGGCGGCTACCCGGCACTTGCCGACAGGGACAACATCCTCCCCGCCTGGCTTCAGGAGGCCGGGTACCGGACCGGTCAGGTCGGCAAGTACCTGAACGGCTATGGCGTCGCGCGGTTGGGAAGCGACCCGACCGAGGTGCCAGCCGGGTGGGACTACTGGGGGGTCCCGGCCGACCACAGCGAGTACCGGATGTACGGCTACCTGCTCAACGAGAACGGGCAGCTCCATCGCTACGGCTACCAGCCGGCCGACTACCAGACGGACGTGCTGGGCGACAAGGCGGCGGCGTTCCTGCGCGCCGGGCCAAGCGGGCAGCCTTTCTTCCTGAGCGTGGCGCCGGTAGCTCCGCACGGCGAGGGCGTCCTCGAGGACTGGCCGAGCGCGAACCGCGATCCGCGCCCGGCTCCGCGGGACCTGGGTGCGCTCCGGTCACTCCCCATGCCGCACCCAGCCGCCTACGGGCGCCCCGTCGGCGATGCCCCTCAGCCCATCCGCGTACGGGAGCGCCGGAGCGCACGATGGCTCGATGGCGGCGCCCTTCGCGCCTCGTTCCTGGGCCGCTCGGAGAGCCTGCTGGCCGTCGACCGGCTCGTCGGCCGACTCGTCCGGATCCTGCGCGAACGGGGCGAGCTGCAGAACACGTACTTCGTCTTCACCTCCGACAACGGCTACCTCCTGGGCGAGCACGGGATGATCGGGAAGAACCTGCCCTACGACGAGGACGTGCGGGTGCCGCTCGTCGTCAGGGGTCCTGGCATCCGCGCCGGCAGCCAGAGCGATGCCATGGTGGCCAACATCGACATGGCGCCGACGATCGTGCGGATCGCCGGGGCCGTTTCGGGCCGGCAGATGGACGGGCGCTCGCTGCTGCCGCTGTTGCGCGGACGGCGGGATGCCATCCGCCACGAGCTGCTCCTGGAGTACCTGGCGACCGACCAGGCCTTCCGTGCGATTCGGACCGACCGTTACGCCTTGCAGCGCTACCGCGAGGGCGGTTCAGAGCTGTACGACCTGCGCTCCGATCCGGCGGAGCTCCACAACCTCGCCCACCGCAATGCGGCCCAGGATCTGCGGACACGGCTCGCCGCGAGGCTTCATCGCCTCTCGCGGTGCGTCGGAGCCGGCTGTCCCTGAGCCTCAGCGGCAGTCGCGCCCGGAGCAGTCCTCGAGACGCCGGACCGCCTGATCCAGCCGCGCACGGGTCTCGGCATGGGCCGGGTCGTCGGTGACGTTCTCCAGCTCGCCAGGGTCCTTGCGGAGGTCATAGAGCTCGGAGCGATCGGTCTCCCGCCGCACGTAGAGCCAGCGCTTGGTCTCGACGGCGTGGAAGCTGTCGGCCTTGCGGTTCTGGACTTCGAGGAGGACCTGCCGGTGCGGTTCCTTTGAGTGGACCGCGTCCGTCAGCGGCAGGCCGTCGATCGGGACGTCCGCGCGCCCACCCGCCAGTCTCAGGATCGTTGGCGCGAGATCGGCGTTGACCACCGGCCCCGCGAACGACTTCCCGGACGGGAAGCCCGGCCCGCGCACGAGCAGTGGCACGCCGACGGACTCGCCATAGGGAACCGACTTGCCGGACGTGATCCGGTGCTGCCCTCGCATGAACCCGTTGTCGGAGGTGAAGATGATGAGCGTCCGTCCCAGCTCGCCCGTCGCTCGAAGGCGGTCAACGAGCTTGTGCACGAGGTCGTCGACCGCCCGCAGAGACTCGAGCTGGCTGATGTAGGTGCGCCTGAGGGCCACCAGGTCCTCCGGGGTGAGGCGCGGAAGCTCCTGGATGAACTTGGGCTTATCGGAGACGTCCGGCTCGTCGAACGCCGGCCCCTGCGGGACCTCCGCGTGCTCGAACGCGTGCGCGTCGCGGGGAGCGGGCGCCGGGTCACGCGGCGCCGTCAACGGCAGGTTGTCGAGATGGGGGGCGCTCGTCGCGACCCAGAGGAAGAAGGGCTGATCGCCCTTCGCCGAGGAGTCGATGAAGTCGGCGGCGCGGTCGGCGAATACGTCGGTCTTGTAGTCACGCTCGGCGTTGCCGTAGTGAACCGTCTTTCCGTTCTCGCTCAGGTCGTAGTCGAAGACGGCCTTCTTGTGGCCGGCCGGCGCAGCCACCCAATAGCTCCACCCCGGCGGCACGAAGTGGCGCCCGCCTTCATCGTGCGTTCCATAGCCGTTCAGGTACTTGCCGACGAACCCTGTCCGGTATCCGGCCTGGGAGAGCCACACGGGCAGGGTGTGCTTCTGGTCAAGCGCCCCGAGCCCGCCGTTCGGAGGGCCGTTGTCGAGCACCCCTGTGTTGTGGGCGTACTGCCCGGTCAGGAAGGTGGCGCGCGACGGGCAGCAGAGGGGAAAGCTCACCAGGCTGTCCGTGAAGTCGACGCCACGCTCGCCGATGGCCCGTTGTGTGTATGGCATCGCCCGCATCGTGTCCACCGCCTGGTCATCGGTCTCGACCACGACGATGTTCGGCGGCTTGGGCGGATGCCCCGCGTTCGTCGAATCGTCCCCACCGCATGCTGCGACGGCGGTCGCGAGCCAGACCGCTGCCAGGAATGGGGCGCCGACGCGCGGGTGGATCCGGAGCGGCACGCCGGGCAGCCTAGGGAAGTGCGCTCAGCTTGCGGTCATCCTGCGCCGATAGAGTCGGCCGATGCCGCCGACTGAGGCCCTGCGGGAGAAGCGCGAGGCGATCGTCATCGAGCACATGGAGTCGGAGAATCGCCATGAGTTCGACGTCACCCTCGAGACCTTCGACCACCCCCGCTACGAGCTGATCGCAACCGGAGACGTCTTCGACGGGCCGAAGGAGGTGGCGGCGTACTTCGAGGAGACCCGGACGGCCTTCCCCGATCAGCGCAACGAGCTGATCGCGCTTCACCACTCCGACGACGCCGTGTTCGTCGAGGCGATGCTCTACGGCACCCACGATGGCTCCTTCCGGGGGCTGCCCCCGACGGGGCGGAAGTTCGAGATGCGCTTCTGCGCCATGTTCGCCTTCGAGGAGGAACGGCTCGTGTGCGAGCGCGTCTACTTCGACGCCGGGACTGTCCTGCGCCAGCTCGGCATCGCCCACGATCCGCTCACCCTGCGCGGCCGTTTGGCCACGGTTGCCAACCATCCGGTGACGATCGGGCGGGCGGTGGCGCGGCAGGTCCTGCGCCGATAGGGCCCGCCTACTTCAAGAGCCGCGAGAGCCGCCGGTCCTTGAGCACCCGACCCTCCGTCTGCTCGGGCGGGCAGTAGGTCATCACGTACTCGGCGTAGTGGACCGCCTCGAGCGTGGCGCCGCAGCGGGGGCATGGCTCGCCCTGCTTGCGGTGGACCTTCAGAGGCATCGGCATCTTGTCCGGGACGGTGTCGGCGATGACCTCCTCGTAGTGGTCGATGGCGCCGCCCAGCACCGCGAGGGCGTCGTAGAGGCGGTCGACCTCTTCCTCGGTGAGGTCGGCGCCCCTCTTGAAGGGGCCGAGTCGCGCCTCCCACAGGATCTCGTCGACCCAGCTGCGGCCGATGCCGGCGATCGTGCGCTGGTCTCGCAACAGCGGATGAAGCGGGCGCGCTTGGTCGAGCGCCGCGGCGAGCTGGTCCAACGGCGGCGCCGGCCACGCCTCGGGGCCGAGCGTGGCGACCATCTCGTCGTTCTCGACGTCGTCGGTTGGCATGAGCTTCGCCCACGCGCGCTGCTTCGTGCCGAACTCGCGCAGGCGGAGCTCCCGCCCATCGGCGACGCGGATGAGCACCCGCGAGGCGCGGTCCCGAAGCGAGGCGTGCTTGTCGAAGAGCTGCAGGCGCCCGGCGGACATGAGGTGAACGAGCAGCGAAAGATCGCCCGAGAAGTGGACGACGGGCATCTTTGCGACCCGGGAGACGCCCTCGATCTTGTGGCCCACGAGGGCCGACAGCGGCGGGTCGATGCTCTTCAGAGCGACCATTCCCGGCGACAGGGCGGATTCGACCTCGGCGCCCTGAAGCCCGGAGCTCAGGCGACGAGCGGTGATCTCCACTTCGGGCAGCTCAGGCATGACGGCTAGACTGTAGGAGTCATTCGCGCGTGCCCACGGGCCGCGGGAACATCGAAAGGAAATGCCATGGCGGTCGAGCTGCCCACGGTTCAACCCTACGCACAGGCCGAGCTCTCTCCGGAGGAGATTGCGCGCCTGTCCGACGAGGTGCGCGCGCTAGCCGCCGAGCGCAACGCCGTGATCCTCGCCCACAACTACCAGGTGCCCGAGGTCCAGGACGTCGCGAACCACATGGGCGACTCGCTGGGCCTCTCGCGGGAGGCCGCGTCCACCGACGCCGACGTGATCGTCTTCTGCGGCGTCCACTTCATGGCCGAGACGGCGTCGATCCTCTCGCCCGAGAAGACCGTCCTGATCCCGGACCCCGACGCGGGGTGCTCGCTCTCTGACTCGATCAACGCCGAGCAGCTCGCCGCCTGGAAGGCGGAACATCCGGATGCGCTCGTCGTGATGTACGTGAACACCTCGGCGGAGGTCAAGGCGCTCACCGACTATTGCTGCACGTCCTCGAACGCGGTCAAGGTCGTCGAGCACATCTGGGAGGAGCATGGCCCCGATACGGAGATCCTCTTCGGCCCGGACATGTGGCTCGGGTCCTTCGTCGCTCGCGAAACCGGCCTCACCGAGGACCCGGAGCGCTACGCCCGCTTCCACGTCTGGGACGGCGAGTGCCACGTGCACGCCGGAATCCGCCCCGCCGACATCGAGCGGACCCGCGGGGAGCACCCCGACGCGGAGTTCCTGATCCACCCCGAGTGCGGCTGCTCGACCCAGGCGATGGAGTACGTCGCGTCCGGCGACGTCGACGCCGATGGGGTCCACATGCTCTCGACCTCGGGAATGCTCAAGCACGTCGAGGCGAATCCTGAGGGCGAGTTCATCATCGCCACGGAGACGGGGATGCTCTACCCGCTGCAGCAGGCCGCGCCGAAGGCCCGCCTGGTCGAGGCGAACCGGATGGCCTTCTGCAAGTACATGAAGATGATCACCCTGCCGAAGGTGCGCGACTCGCTGCGCGACCTGAAGGTCGAGGTGAAGGTGCCTGAGGGGATCGCGGAGCGCGCCCGCCTGCCGATCGAGCGCATGGTCGCGATCGGCTGACGAGCCGAGTGCCGTCCTGAACCTCCTCGGCGCCCTCCGAGTAACACAGGCTGGATGCACCGTGCCTCGGCGAGTCCCGGCGGGCTGAGCGCCGCGGCGCCTCTGCTGGGCGCCCTGGCAATCGCGATCGCGATCTACGCGATCGGGCGACGGATCACCCCGGACTACGGCACGGCCCTCTTCGGGCGCACCGGGCCGGACACGCTCTCGCTCAAGTCGTGGCTCGCGACGGGGGTCCTGACGCTGGCGCTGTTGCAGCTCCTCGGCGGGCTGTGGATGTTCGGGCGGCTGCCGGCTGCCGGCGTGCCGCCCCGGCCGGTCCCCACGACCCATCGAGTCCTTGGTGCGACCGCCCTGCTGCTCACGGTTCCGATCGCCTACCACTGCATGCTGGCGTACGGCGTGCAGACTTTCGATACGCGGGTCGCGGTGCATTCGCTCGCCGGCTGCCTGTTCTACGGCGCCTTTGCGGCGAAGCTCGTGGTCGTGCGTTCGACTCGACTTCCCGGGTGGACCCTGCCGCTGGCGGGCGGCGTCCTGGTCACGCTGGTCGCGGTGCTCTGGTACTCCAGCGCGCTCTGGTACTTCAACGACTTCAGCGTGCCCATCCTGAGCTGAGCGGCACACCCCGCAGCTGGGCCGGGGAGGGGTTGCTAGCGTCAAAACGCATGGAGGTCGAGCGAGTTGCCCTGCGGGTCTCGGACGTGGGCCGCAGCGCGGACTTCTACGCGCGCATCGCGGGGCTCAGCGCACGCGAGGCCGATGCCGATCACGCCCTCCTGGGCGCGCCGGACGGAGGTCCCGTGCGCCTTGAGCTCCGCCGCGCTGAGCGGCCGGGGCCGGCACCCCGGCGCGCGGCGGGTCTCTTCCACACGGCCCTGCGCTATCCGAGCCGGCCGCAGCTCGCTGCGGCGCTGAGGCGGATCGCGGCCGAACACCAGCCACTCTCCGGCGCCTCGGATCACCTGGTGTCGGAGGCCCTCTACCTCGACGATCCCGACGGTCTCGGCATCGAGCTCTACCGCGACCGTCCGCGGGAGCAGTGGCCGCCACCGGGCGACGGCGAGCGCGTCCGCATGGACACCCTCCCGCTGGATCTCGACGATCTGCTGGCGAGCGGCGACGGGGAGCTCCCGGACGCGGCGGCCCGGGTCGACGTCGGCCATGTCCACCTGAAGGTCGCCGATGTCGAAAGCGCGGTCGCCTTCTGGACGGGCGAGGCCGGGCTGGAGCTGATGACCCGCTTCGGGGACGATGCCGCGTTCCTCGCGGCTGACGGCTACCACCATCACATCGGGGTCAACACGTGGCTCTCGCGCGGCGCGCCACTCGAGCCGCCCGCTGGACCGGGCATCGACGAGATCATCCTCACATCGGATGGGGCAGCGGAGGCCGATCTGCGCACGCCGGACGGACTGGGGGTTCACATGCGCCCGCCGGCCAACGGTTGAGCGAGCTCGGCAACCCTCGCCATTCGCGCGTGGCGACGGTATCGTGAGCGGCTCTGAAGCTTGGAGCGACCCTGAAGAGGTGGGGGGGCAGGCACGGACGCCATGGCGCCGGCAGGCGCGTGCGGCTCGCCCTGTTCGGCTCGCTGCTGGGCGGCGGCATCACCGTCGCGGCACTGACCGTCCAGGCGAGCTCGGCCAGGCAGGGGCTCGACAAGCCGGAAGCGCACACCGGTGGGTCCAGCGCCGTCACGCTGAAGACGGCGACGCTGAGCGGAAGGGTGAATCCGAACGGCGACGAGACGACCTACCACTTCCGCTACGGCCTCACCCGGCACTACGGGCACGGCACGGTGCCGACGAGCGCAGGCAGCGGCACGTCCGATGTTTCGGTCCAGGCTGCCCTCACCGGCCTTCGCTTCGGCCATCGCTACCACTACCGCCTGGTTGCGCACAACGCCTTGGGCAAGGCCACGGGCCGCGATCGCACCTTTCGCACGGATGACCCGCGGCTGACCGGCGACTACCGTGTGAAGCTGCGCGTCGTCCGCGGCGGCCGCCCGTTCGGCCAGCATCATGGGACGAGGGTCACCCGCGCCTACCACTTCCATCCTCGTCACTGCAGCGCCGGCCGCTGCAAGGCGGTGAAGCTGAACCGCCGGGGTCGCCGCGGCCATTTCCGCAGCGTTTTGCAGCGGTACGGCCCGGCGGCCTTCTCCGGGAAGGATCACTTCCGCGGATGGTGTGACGACGGCCGGCGCTTCGACAGCTCGACCCGCGTCCATGTGCACGCGAAGACCGCGGATGGGGACCGCGCGGATCGGATCGCGGGATCGCTCCGTGTACGGGCTCATCACTGCGTGCACGGCATCGAGCGGGCAAAGCTCAAGGGCCGGGCGAAGTGATGGCGGCCGCGATCGCACCGGTCGTGTGGACGCTCGCGGGGCTTCTGGCGCTGGCCGGCCTCGCGAAGCTTCACGATCCGTCCCCCACCGACAGCGCGCTTCGGGCGATCGGCATCAGGGGTGGCCGGTCGATCGTTCGCTTGATCGGGCTGGCCGAGCTCGCGGTGGCGGCCTGGTGCCTGATCGGCTCCGGCTCCGCGGCGATGGCGGCACTCGCCGCCGCGTACCTGGCTTTCGCCGGGGCGATCTCCCGGATGCGCCAGGCGGGGGTTGCCGAGTGCGGCTGCTTCGGCGAGGGCTCGTTCGAGCCGAGCGCCGTGCATCTCGCGCTCAACATGTGTGCAGCCGCCGTCGCCGTGGTTGCGGTGGTCGTTCCGCCGCCGGACGTCGGCACGCTCGCCGACCGTGCACCGCTCGAGGCGATCGCGATCGGCTCCGGAGTGGCGTGCTGTGTCTACCTCGCCTACTGCACGTTCACCCTCCTTCCCGGCCTGTGGAGCGCCTATGAGGAGACCGGGGGGACCCGATGACGACCGAGACCTCCCGCCGGGGCTTCCTCGCCCGGATCGCACTGGTCGGCTCGGCGCTGTCAGTCGCGCCGCTTCGCTATCTGCTGCGGCCCGAGAGCGCGTGGGCCGTGATTCGGCCTGGGGACTGCTCGTCGGGGAGTCGCTGCCAGGATGGCTGGACCGAGTTCTGCTGCTCGATCAACCACGGCCACAACGCGTGCCCCAGCTGGTCGTACATCGGCGGCTGGTGGAAGTGCACGAACTACAAGGGGAACAACCTGTGCGGGGACGAGAAGGTCCGCTACTACATCGACTGCAACGTCAAGCCCGGCGAGAGCGCGCCCAACGGGTGTCACTGCGCGAAGGGAACCTGCAGCGAGCGGCGGGTCGCCTGCAACGTCTTCCGCTACGGGCAGTGCAACACGCAGATCTCCGGCCGCACCGCGGTCGGGTGCCGCGTCGTGGTCTGCACCAACCCCGCGCACATCCCCGGCTTCAACTGCAACCGCACCTACATGCAGGAGAACGCTGTCTGCAGCCAGGATGCCGGCTGCCTCGACCGCAACCACACGCGGGTGCTCGGGCGCAACCCGGGGGCGTGAGGGTGCGATGACCGTCCTTGTCGCCGTCGAGACCCTCCTCCTGGTGCTGCTTGCGCTGATGGTCGTAGCGCTCCTGCGAAGCCATGCCGAGATCCTGCGGCGGCTCGGCCCGCCCACTGAGGAGGCAGGTTCCGGGGCGGGCGCTCGGCACGATCGCCTCGCTGCGGGACTGCCGTCCCCGCCCGAGCGCACGGGAACGACGCCCGCGGCCGACCTCGCCGGCACCTCGCTCCAGGGGGATGGGGTGCAGATCGGGCTCGGTCCCGGATCGCCCTCGACGCTCCTCGCATTCCTCTCGAGCGGCTGCCTGACCTGCGAGACGTTCTGGCGTGAGTTCGCCGGCCCGCTGCCGCCCGAGATTCCGGGGGGTGGACGGCTCATCGTGGTCACGAAGGACACGACGCACGAGAGCCCGTCCCGCTTGCGCGAGCTGGCGTCTCCGGAGCTCGAGGTCGTGATGTCCTCGGCGGCGTGGGAGGCCTATGACGTTCCCACCTCCCCTTATTTCGTCTACGTCGACGGCCCGAGCGGCACCGTCCACGGCGAGGGGGCGGCCTCGGGTTGGGCCCAGGTCGCGTCGCTCCTGCGCGACGCGATCGACGACGGCGCCGAGGCTGTCAGCGGCGTGCGGGTGCGGAGGGCCGGGGGAGCCGAGCGGGCCCGGCGCGTCGAGGACGAGCTGGCGGCGGCCGGCATCCAGCCTGGAGACCCGAGCCTCTATCCCACGGGATCACCCGACGATGAACCGACGGAGCGCTCTTGAGCGCGGACACGGCCCTCATAGGGCTGGGCTTCGCCGCCGCGACGGTCGCGGCCCTGCGATCGACGTGGTCGCCCTGAGGCGAGTCGATGCTGACGAGCATCACTCCGCTCGGCGAGCGGGGCCGAGGGTTCAGATGGGGCGTGACGTTTGCCTTCATGCTCCTCGGCGCGACCGCGGGCGGCGCGCTTCTGGGCGGGTTGCTGGCGGGGGCCGGCGCACTCACGCTCGGTGCGGCGAGCGGTGCCGACTGGGAACGGGTCGCGGTGGTCGGCGGGTTGCTACTGGCCGGCGTCGCCTTCGAGCTCGGCGTCCTCGGCCTGCGGCTCCCCACGGTCCGGCGCCAGGTCGACGAGCGCTGGCTCGGTGCCTATCGGGGTTGGGTCTATGGGATCGGCTTCGGGTTCCAGCTCGGGGCCGGGGTCGTCACGATCGTCTCCACCGCCGCGGTGTATGTCGCATTCGCGGCCTGCCTGCTCAGCGGCGACGTCCTCGTTGGAATCGCGATCGGCGGGACGTTCGGACTTCTTCGCGCCGCCACGGTCGTCGTGGGGGCTGGGGTCGCGGACCCGCCTGCCCTGCGGGCGCTCGGGGCGCGGTTGGCTCGGTGGGAGCCCCGCGCGCGGTTGCTCACTCTGGGCTGCGAGCTGGTGCTGGCAGCGCTGGCGGTGGTCGCGGTGATCGGGGCGGGATGAGGTCATGAGCGTTGCGGCACACGGGATCGAGGTGGAGCTTCCGTCCGGCTGGGACGGGCGCATCTACGGCCGGCCCCGGCTGGCCGAGGGTCCCTCGCCGCGCTCCGTGCTGCCCGGCTTCGACGGGTCGGTCGAGGGCCGGATCGCGACGCTGCACGCTGCGAGCTTCCCGCTCACCGGCGCCGAGGGCGACTTCGGCGCCGACGCCACGATCCGGATGCCGGAGCGGGCCGGGTTCCTTGCCCTGGTCGAGTACCAGACCGACGAGAACCTCGTGCCCGGGACCGGCCTGTTCTCGGATCCGGTTGCGCCGCGGTCGCTCGACCCCAGTGAGTTCAGCCCCGAGACGATGATGGTGCATCGGCGCGACCAGGCCGGGCTCCAGCGGTTCTTCACTGTGGGGGAGCGCCCGTTCTGCCTCTATGCGGTGATCGGGTCACGCCGTCATGGCCCGCCGGCCATCGCGGGAATGAACCAGGTGCTCGGCTCCCTGGTCATCGTCTGACCTGTAAGAGTCGGCCGATGCGCATCGACCTGCCCGACTCGCTGACGGACGGCCATGTGCGCCTGCGGCCGATGCGCGCCGACGACGCGCGGGCCTTCGCCCAGGCGTTCCGCGACGACCCGGAGCTGGGAGTGGCGATCGGGGTTGAGGAGGACCCGGAGGAGACGGCCGCGCTTGCGCGGCTGCCGCGGATGGCCGATGCAGCCGCTGAGGGGGAGGCGGCCGAGCTGGCGATCACCACCGTCGACGATGACGTCTTCGTGGGGGTGATCGTCCTCATGCACTTCGACTGGCGCCACCGCCATTGCGAGGTCGGGTTCTGGCTGGCGCCGGGAGCGCGAGGGCAGGGCATCGCGCGTGCCGCGATCTCGCTGAGCATCGACTGGGCATTCGACGGCCTCGGAATGCGGCGCGTCGAGCTCACCACATTGCTCGAGAACACGCCCACGATCAGACTCGCGGAGGACCTGGGCTTCACGCGCGAGGGAGTGATGCGCGCCAGGAACTTCGAGCGCGGGCGCGTCCTCGACGTCGTCTGGTTCGGCCTGCTGCGGGACGAGTGGACGAAGCCGAGCTGACGGCCGAATCTCGCGGCGGATACGCCCGGGTCCTGCGGATGCCGGGTGTCATCCGCCTGACCGGCGCGTACGTCTGCGTGACGGCGGCGATGACGATGGCGCCGGTCGCCTTCGTGCTCTTCGCGCGCGAGGTGACCGGATCGTTCGGCACCGCCAGCCTTGTCCTGGCCGCGGACACCCTGGGGTCGCTCGCCCTGGCGCCCCTGCGTGGGCGCTTGGTAGATCGGCTCGGCCCCGCGCCGGTGCTGGCGATCATGCTCGTCCCTTCGCTCCTGTCTGACGTGGGCCTGATCGTGGCGGGCAAGCTCGGAGCTCCGGGAGCGGTGCTGATCGCCCTCGCGTTCGCCGCCGGCGCGATCCTGCCGCCCGTCGGCTCGTCGTTCCGGACGGTGTTCGGGGAGATGATCTCCGCAAGCGGCGACGAGCACGCCGGCTTCGCGGTCTTGACGATGATCGGGGAGCTCTGCTTCCTCACGGGCCCGCTGCTTGCTGGTCTTCTGATCGCGGTCGGGTCGCCGACCCTGGCGGTCGCCACGTCCGCTGGGCTGGTTGCGATCGGGACCGTTGCGTTCATGACCGCACCGCAGACCCGTGCGCACGGGCCCGTCGACTCCGCGCATGCCGGACTGGCGCCGCCCGGGGGCCCGGCGATGCGGACCATCCTCGGGACCGTCGTCTTCTTCGGGCTCAACTTCGGCCTGCTCGACGTCGCCTATCCCGCGTTCGCCACCGAGCACGGCTCGCCCGCGAGCGCCGGCTATCTGCTTGCCGCGATCGCTCTCGGGATCGGGAGTTGCAGCTACCTCTATGGCCTCCGCCCACGAGAGCCTGAGCAGACCGTCCGCCTGTATCCGGCGCTCGCCGGTTTGGCTGCCATCGGTCTGGCCCCGCTCGTCGCGGCGGACTCGCTTGCGATGCTCGGGTTGCTCTCGGTCGTGAGCGGCGCCTGCTTCGCCCCGCTCACGATCGCGGGGAACATGGGCATCGAGCGCTTCGCGCCGGCAAGCCGCGCCGAGGCGTTCTCGTGGCTCGCGACCCTCTACGGATGCGGATCGGCGGTGGGCGCGGCGCTGGCCGGGCAGCTGGTCGACTCCTCCGGCCCGCGACTCGCCATCGCCTGCGGGTTCGGGGCGATGGTCGTGGCGAGCGCGTTTGCGTTCGTGCGGCGCGGGACGCTGCGGTAGAGCGGCGTTTGTCACCTCCTGACGACAATGTCGTCGCTTCGTGCAACTCGGTGAGGAGAGGCCGCTATTTGGGGGCGCGGGCCGATCGAGTTTCTGTCCTTGGTGCCTCGTAGGTTCACCAGGTGGCCTCCGCCGCAAGCCATCCGGCCGAACCCGACCCCGGTACCCTCGCGGCCGTGAGGCATCTGCAGCCGGTCCCCGACCCGAAGCCGCCGGCGCGTACGCGGGATCGCACCGAGGACGTCCCCACGATCGCCGAGCTCGAGCGGTGGGCGACGCTCTTGCGGATCGATTGCGTACGGATGCTGGCCGTCGCGAAGTCCGGGCACCTGGACTCCTCGCTTTCGGCCGCCGACATCCTCGCCGCCCTCTACTACCGCGTCCTCCGCCACGACCCCGAGAGCCCGGGCTGGCCTGAGCGCGATCGGTTCGTTCTCTGCAAGGGCCACGCGGCGCCGATCCAGTATGCGGCGTTGGCTCACCACGGTTACTTCCCACTGGAGGAGCTGATGGGCGTGCGCCAGATCGGCCGCGCGCTCCAGGGCCACCCGGACATGAACCGCACGCCTGGGGTGGAGGTCTCGACCGGCTCGCTCGGCCAGGGCCTGTCCATGTGCGTCGGCATCTGCCTCGCGCTGCGGCTCGACGGCCTGGATGACATGGCGCAGGTGTTCGGGGTCCTCTCCGACGGCGACTGCCAAGAAGGGCAGACCTGGGAGGCCGCTACCGCGGCACCGCACTTCGGCCTCACCAACCTCACGGCGATCGTCGACTACAACCACCTCCAGACCGACGGCACGACCGAGGAGGTCATGGACACCGGCGACGTGCGCGCGAAGTTCGAGTCCTTCGGCTGGGATGCCGTCGAGATCGATGGCCACGATATGGGCGCCGTCGTCGAGGCGCTCGAGCGCAGCCGCACCCTGGACCGGCCGGCGGCGATCGTTGCCCAGACCCGGAAGGGCCGGGGCGTCTCGTCGATGGAGGGCCGCTTCGGATTCCACGGCAAGCCGCCGAGCCCTGAGCAGGCGAACGAGGCGCTCGACGAGCTGATGGAGAAGCTCGACGAGCAGACAAAGGCGCTTCAGGACGCCACGGGAGACGATGGAAGCGAAGACTGAGCCAACCGCAACGCGGCACGCCTACGGCGACGCACTCGTCGTGCTCGGCGAGGCTCACGATGACGTCGTGGCGCTGGACGCGGATCTGGCCGTCTCGACCCAATCGATGAAGTTCGGCAAGCGCTTCCCGGAGCGCTTCTTCAACGTCGGCGCGGCCGAGGCGAACATGATGTCGATGGCGTGCGGGCTGGCGGCGACCGGCAAGCGCCCCTACTGCTCGACCTTCGCGATCTTCGCCGCCGGGCGCGCATACGACCAGGTGCGCCTCGGCATCGCCCACAACGAGCTTCCGGTCAGGATCGGAGCCTCGCACGGTGGCGTCTCGCTCGGGGAAGATGGGGCTTCGCACCAGATGATCGAGGACATCGCCCTGATGCGGGCGATGCCGAAGATGCAGGTGATCGTTCCCGCCGACTACAACCAGGCCTACCGCGCGACGCTCGACTCCTACGAGAGCGACGAGCCGATGTACATGCGGTTCGGCCGCCCCTCGACTCCGATCGTCTACGAGGAGATCCCCGAGACGCTCGGCGGCGGGGTTGACGTGCTGCGCGAGGGGAAGGACATCACGATCATCGCCACCGGCCACATGGTCTGGCGGGCGCTCGACGCTGCCGAGTCGCTCGAGCGCGAGGACGGGGTCGAGGCCGAGGTCCTGAACGTCGCGATCATCAAGCCGCTCGAGTCCGAGACGATCCTCGAGTCGCTCTCTAAGACCGGAGTGGCGGTCACCGCTGAGGAGCACCGGCTGACCGGCGGGCTCGCCGATGCCGTACGGGAGGTGGCCGCGGAGCAGCACCCGGTCCCGATCTTCGGCGTGGGCATGGGCGACGAGTTCGGCCTGTCCGGCACCGGGGAGGCGTGCATGGAGCACTTCGGGCTGACCGCGCGCGGGATCGCCGACCGGGTCCGCGAGGCCCTGGTCCTCAAGCCGATCGTCTCGCGCCCACCGCTCTTCGGGCCCGAGTGGTCCTAGGGACGGCGCCGCGACGAAATCCCTCGGGTAGCGAATTAGCTGCCTTGCATCGGAAAGCAGCACTCGCCGGGCGCGAGATACTGCGCGGGTGATGTCGCGGGAGAACGTGGCGGTCGCGGTCGATGGGTCGAGCTCTTCAATACGAGGGACGATGTGGACGAGTTTCTCTCGCTGCACGATCCCGAGGTTGAGCTCCAAACCCCAGGCGGGCCTCGGCTGCACGGGCACGGCCAACTGCGCGATTGGTTTGAAAACAAATATGAGAACGTTCAACCGCGCCTCCTCCCGGAGCGCTTCGTAGCAGGAAGCGACACCGTGGTCGGTCTCGGGAGAACCGAAGTCCGATGGATCGAATCGGGTGAAGTGGCTCGCGAGTTCGAGAGCGCGGGGGCCCACTGGTTTCGCGCGGGCAAGATCATCAGGTGGCAGCCATTTGGCACTCATGGTGAAGCCCTCGAAGCCGCCGGGCTGCGGGAGTAGGCAGTCGCCAGGACCACCGAGCGCGCAGGCGAGATACTGCGCGGCCGTACCCCCAGCCCCCGGCCACGCACTCAAGAGGAGGACGAATGGCAGTCAAGCTCCACCGCTGCGGCACCATGTGGCTAAGGATCGGCGCTCACCCCTGCTGGAGGGTGCAGAAGGCCCTCGACGAGGCGGGGATCGACTATGAAGTCGTCGAGCATCCGAAGTCGCGGGGAACGCGCACGGCGTTGGCGATCCGGCAGTTGTCGTTGTGCGTCGCCGCGTCCCCCGATTACATCGAGCTGACCGGGCAGACGGCCCTGCCCGCGATCGAGCTGGAAGACGGCACCGTGATCCGCGAGGAGTCGAAGGACCTCGCCGCTCGGATCCGCGAGGGCGGGCTACCCAGCCAGGCCGCCGGGTCCGTCTGAGTCCCGACCACGAATCGGCCCTCGAACCCGGCCGCCGCCCTCGGCGAAACGAAACCAACCCGCACTTGGGCGCTGCCGCCCACCCGACGGAAGTATTAGTGGCTCCTTACAGACTTCGCTACCCTGTCGCAGCGCTCGTGCGTTCGCCGCGGCCAGGCAGGGGCCGCGCGAAGGATTGACGCGGGTGTCGCAGAAAGAGCTTCCGCATGGCCCTGTTGAGAACACGCACGGGGCGGCGCTCCGACGCTGCCGCCCAAAGCCGACGCCAAGCGCGCCGGTCGCGTGAGAATGCGCCCTCGCCGGCGCCGCCCACGCCGCCGATCGTCGAGCTCCGCGAGGCGACCGTGGTCTACCCGGGCGGCCAGGTCGCGCTCGAGCGGGTCTCGCTCGAGGTCGAGCGCGGTGAGTTCGCGTTCGTGGTCGGACCGACCGGCTGCGGCAAGTCGACCCTGATCAAGACCCTGATCAAGGAGGTCGAGCCGGCAAGCGGCAAGGTCTTCATCGCCGGTCGCGACGTGGGACGCATCGCCGAGAAGAAGGTGCCGCTCCTGCGCCGCCGGATCGGGACCGTCTTCCAGGACTTCAAGCTCCTTCCGAACCGCACCGTCTACGACAACGTCGCCTATGCCCTCCAGGTGATCGGCGCACCCCGCTCGGAGATCCGCAGCAAGGTGCCGGAGATCCTCCGCCTCGTGGGCCTGCAGACCAAGCTTCACAGCTACCCCGACGAGCTCTCCGGTGGTGAGCAGCAGCGCGTCTCGATCGCGCGCGCGTTCGTCAATCACCCGCCCCTGCTGCTGGCTGACGAGCCCACCGGAAACCTGGACCCGGTGACCTCGATCGGGATCATGCAGCTGCTCTACCGGATCAACCGGACCGGCACGACCGTGCTCGTCGTGACCCACGACCGGGAGATGGTCGACAAGATGCGTCGCCGCGTGCTCGCCCTCGAGGACGGGCGCCTGGTCCGCGATCAGGCCGCCGGCCTCTACCAGGAGGAATCGACGACCGAGTTCGCCGTGCGAATGCGGGCCGAAATGGGCGTCGGCTCCGAGGGCCACACCAACGGGGACACGGTCCACTAGGTACGACTGATGGGCCGAATCGTCTTCTTTGTCTCCGAGGCCTTCCGCGCGCTGCGCCGCAGCGCCGCACCGAGCATGGCCGCGATCGTGACGATCGTCGTCACGACGATCCTCCTCGGCGTCCTCGTCCCGGTGCTGAAGGCGAGCGAGTCGACGACCGAGCAGGTGCGTGGCCAGATCGGCCTGAACGTGTTCATCCAGCTCGACGCCACGGAGAAGCAGGCGAAGAGCGTGAAGCCGAAGCTGAAGAAGATCGACCACGTCACCGCCGTCCACTTCGTCGACAAGCAGGAGGCGCTGAAGCGCCTGCGGGGCAAGGTCAGCGGGGACCTGAAGTCGAGCCTCGGCGAGCTCAACTCGAACCCGCTGCCGTTCGCCTACGACATCTCGATCGACGATGCCGACAACCTCGAAGCCGTGCGCTCGGCCATCGAGCCCGTCGGGAAGTCCGGCGAGTCGAAGCCCATCGACCCCCTGATCGCGCAGGTCAACGACTCCCGCGACCAGGCCAAGGACATTCGCGAGGTCACCTCGGCGGTGAAGATCGTGCTCACGGTCATCGCGGCGCTGCTCCTGATCGCTTCGCTGCTCCTCGTGGCGAACACGATCCGCCTATCCATCTACGCGCGCCGGCGCGAGGTGGAGGTGATGCGCCTCGTGGGCGCCACGAACTGGTTCATCCGCTGGCCCTTCATGATCGAGGGCGTCCTGGTCGGCCTGCTGGGCGCGGTGATCGCCGTCGGCATACTGTGGCTTGGGAAGGTGACCATCGTGGATCCGCTCGCCGACAACTTCGCCCTCGTCGACAACTTCACCACGGTTGGCTTCGCGCCGCTGGTCATCGGCCTGATCGGCTCTGCGATCGTCGTCTCCGCTCTCGGTAGCGGCCTCACCCTGCGGCGATTCCTGCGGATTTGACGTCCCCACGCCAGCGGGCCGGCTTCGGCTCCGGGCTGCTTGCGGGCATCCTCCTTGGGCTCGCCGTCGCTGCTCTCGTCGCCGCGCTCACCGGCTCGTTCGGCGGCGACGACGACCTGCCGAACCAGGCTCGCGACGTCATCCAGTCGAACTACTTCAAGCCCGTCGACGACTCCACGCTCAACGACGCCTCGGTGAACGGCATGGTCGACGAGCTTCGCCATCGCTACGACGATCGGTTTTCTCACTACTTTCCGCCGAAGGACCTCGAGGACTTCAACGCGGCGACCTCAGGACAATTCTCGGGCGTCGGCCTGACGGTGAGCGAGATCAAGCGCGGCCTGCGGATCGCGAGCGTGCTGCCAGACACCCCCGCCGAGCGCGCCGGCCTCCAGGAGGGCGACGTGATCACAGCCGTGGACGGCAAGTCGATCGCGGGAACGCCGTCACAGGTCTCGACCGGCGAGATCAAGGGACCGCCCGGCACGAAGGTGACCCTGACGATCGATCCCGCCGGCTCGGCCGGCGAGCACGACGTCGTCCTCGAGCGGGCGGACGTCCGCGTCCCGGCCGTGCAGGGCGAGATCCGCCGGGATCCAGAGGGCCAGAAGGTCGGATACGTGCTGTTCTCGACCTTCAGCGAGGGCGCCCACGCCGAGCTGCGCTCGACCGTCGAGCGCCTGTATCGGGAGGGCGCCCAAGGGCTCGTCATCGACCTGCGCGGAAACGGCGGCGGCCTGCTCGACGAGGCCGTGCTCTGCGGGAGCATCTTCGTCGAGAACGGGAAGATCGTCTCGACGCGCAGCCGCACGCAGGGCGATCAGACCTACGACGCTGTCGGCGACGCCCTCGACCCCAAGCCGATCGTCGTTCTCATCAACCAGGACACGGCCTCGGCGGCGGAGATCCTCACGGCCGCGCTCGAGGACCACGGACTCGCCACCGTCGTCGGCACCCGCTCGTACGGGAAGGGCGTCTTCCAGGAGGTCATCCACCTCGACTCCGGCGGCGCTCTGGACCTGACCGTCGGCCAGTACTTCACTCCCGACGGCGAGAACCTCGCGGGCGTCGGCATCAAGCCGCAGGTGCGTGCCGCGGACGACCCCAAGACGCGACCCGACGAGGGCCGCGACGCCGCGCTCGCGGAGCTCGGCAAGCTGCTCTCCGCCAACCAGTGAGCCAGCATCCCCAGGCACGCGGGCGGATGGTCTGCGTGGTCGAGCGCCGGGGGCGTTTCGATGCCGTCGAGCCGCTCTTCGAGCGCGGCCCCAGAACGGCGCTCGCGCGCGGGTCCATCAAGACCTCGCCGGGCCGGATGGTCCTGGCCGAGATCGGCCCGGGAGGAGCGCGGACGCTCGAGGACCTGGGATCGCCCAAACGGGCGCTCGACGTGGCGGGCGCGCTCCTGTGGGACGCGGGCGACCGCGGGTTCAGTCCAACCGTGGCCGAGGACGCGCGACGTGCTGCCGTCGGCGCGCGCGAGGCGCCCGTCGACCGGCGCGACCTCACCTCGATGCCCACCTTCACGGTTGACCCTGCGACCGCACGCGACTTCGACGATGCCGTCTCGGCCGCCGAGGACGGCGACGGGATCCGCCTCTGGATCCACATCGCCGACGTGGCGGCTCACGTCCAGCCCGGCGGGCCACTTGACGTCGAGGCGCTGCGCCGCGCCACCTCGACCTACGTGCCGGGCACGGTCGAGCCGATGCTGCCGCCGGTGCTGAGCGACGGGGCGTGCAGTCTGGCGCCGGGCGTGGAGCGCCTTGCGGTCACCGCCGAGATCCTGCTCTCGGCCGAGGGTGAGCCGCGTTCCGCCAGCTTCTATCGCAGCCGCGTGCGCTCGGACGCACGGCTCGACTACGACCAGCTCGACGAGATCTTCGCCGGCCGAGTCGAGCCCCCGCCCCGCGTGGAGGCGCCGCTCGGGCTCGCCCGGCGCGCGGCGGCCTCGCTTGCGGCCCGGCGCTCGGTTGCCGCGCTCGAGATCGAGTCGTTCGCGCCGGAGTTCGAATTCGACGCCGACGGTTCAGTCGTGCGCGCACACGGCGTCGAGCAGACCGAGGCGCACAAGCTGATCGAGCACCTGATGATCCTGGCCAACGAGCAGGTCGCCCAACTGCTGGAGCGCCGCGGCGTGCCGACGCTCTACCGGGTGCACGAGCAGCCCGACGCTGAGCGCGTCGGATTCCTGATCGAGCAGCTCGCATCGCTCGGGATTCCGACACCGCCGCTGCCGCAGAGCCTTTCACCGAGCCAGGCCGGAGTCCTCGTCGGCGAGGCCAGCCACCTCGTCGTTCGCGAGGCCGCCCGGCGCGGGCATGGCCGGGCGGCGTATACCTCGCTCGTGCTGCGCTCCCTGAAGCAGGCCCATTACACGAACCGCAACCTCGGGCACGCTGGGCTCGGGAGCCCGGCGTACTGCCACTTCACCTCGCCGATTCGCCGCTATCCGGACCTGATCGCGCATCGCGCCCTCCTTGCGACCGTCGGGGCGGGGGAGGAGGCGCCGGAGCGAGCCGCCGTCGAGGACGCGGGGTGGCGAAGCTCGGAGCGCGAGCGCGACGCCATGCGTACCGAGCGCCAGGCCGACAAGGTCTGTGCTGCGTTCCTGCTCGACCGCGAGCTCTTCCAGGCCGGCTGGGGGCGGACGCTGGAGGGTGAGGTCTCCGGAGTAGTCGGCGCGGGAGCGTTCGTGCGCTTCGCGGGTGAGCTCGCTGACGTGTACGAGGGGTTCCTGCCCGCCCGGACGATTCGCGGCGATCGCTTCGACCTGAACGAGACCCAGACCGCGCTCATCGGGCGGCGAAGCGGGCGGGCGCTTCGCCTGGGCGACCCGCTCGGCGTGCGCGTCGAGTCCATCGAGGCGCCCCGCGGCCGCGTCGATCTAGAGCCCGCCGGCGAGACGGTCGAGACGCCGCCGCAGCGCCCGCGCAAGCGGCCGAAGACGCGCCGCCCGCGCGAGAGCCGGCGCAAGGCCGAGCATCGGCGTGAGGGCAGGGAGAGGCCTGAGCGCTGATGGCCAAGAAGGGGAAACGGAAGGTCGATCCCGGCGACGTCGCCTCGAACCGCCGCGCGCGGCACAAGTACGAGCTCCTGGAGCGGTTCGAGTGCGGGATCGAGCTGCGTGGGACCGAGGTGAAGTCGCTGCGGGATGGCAAGGCTCAGATCGGCGATTCCTACGCGTCCTTCGAGGGTGGCGAGCTGTGGCTTCGCAATGCGCACATCCCGCCCTATCCACCCGCTCGCGAGAACCACGACCCCGAGCGCCCGCGCAAGCTCCTCCTCCACAGGCGTGAGATCGATCGCCTGATCGGCCGCCTCGACCGCAAGGGCCTGACGCTCGTGCCGACACGCATCTACTTCAAGGGTCGCAACGCCAAGGTGGAGCTGGCCCTGGCGCGCGGCAAGGAGCAGCGCGACCGCCGCCGCGAGATTCGCGACCGCGATGTGCGACGCGAGGTCGAGCGCGAGCATTCGGAGCGGCTTCGATGAGCAGCCATGTGCACGATGGGCGTCGTGAGCGAGCCCCGGGTGACGAGTGCCGGTGCAGCATGCGACGATTGGGACTCCATGCGCTCGTTCCGTCTCGAACGCCGTAAGAAGAGCGAGGAGAAGGCTCCCGAAGCGCCGGCGCCACCTGCGGGCGAGCCGGCTCCCGGTGCCGAATCCACGGCACCGGAGTCCTCTGTGGCCGGCGAGCCCGAGACCGATCAGTCCCCTCCCGCCGCGGCGCCGCCGACGGCGCCGTCGGACGCCCCATCGGCGCCCACGTCGATGCCGCCGCCCAGCGCCCCACCGCCCACCGCCCCCGCGCCC
>JBKPNZ010000048.1:0-87411 GCA_046732895.1 Actinomycetota bacterium | reverse complement strand
TCTGCTCGGACCCGATGGGCCACCTCCAGGCCACCGGGATCGACGCGGCCGGACGCAAGCAGTACCTCTACCACCAGCGGTGGCGCGAGCGGCGAGATCAGCAGAAGTTCGACGAGATGCTGGACTTCGCCAGGGCGCTTCCGCGCATGCGCCGTCGGGTTGCCGCCGACCTGGCGCAACCGGAGCTCGATCGCGAACGGGTCCTGGCCTGCGCGCTGCGTCTGCTCGATCGCGGGTTCTTCCGCATCGGCGGCGAGGATTACGCGGAGCTGAACGAGACCTACGGGCTCGCCACCATGCAGCGGCGCCACGTCCGGATCGATGGGCACGAGATCGTGTTCGAGTATGAGGCCAAGGGTGGGCAGCATCGAATCCAGGTGATCACCGACCCCGACCTGCTCCCTGTGATCGAGCGTCTTCGCCGCCGGCGGTCGAGCCACCCGGAACTGCTCGCGTACAAGAACGGGCGCGGGCGCTGGACCGACGTTCGCTCGGACGACGTCAACGCCTACCTGAAGGAGGTCGCCCACGGCGACTTCTCCGCCAAGGACTTCCGGACCTGGCATGCCACCGTGCTGGCCGCGTTCGCGCTGGCTTCGGGCAACGACGGCGCCGGGACCAAGACCGCGCGGAGGCGAGCGGTGAACGACGCGATCGAGGGGGTCGCAGCGTTTCTCGGGAACACCCCCGCCGTCTGCCGCCGCTCCTACATCGATCCCCGCGTGATCGACCGCTACCACGGCGGCGTGACGATCGAGCGGTCGCTCCGCCGCGTCCGCCGGGCCGAGGACATCTACGACCCGAATGTCCAACCCACTCTGGAGCGAGCCGTGATCCGCCTGATCGAGGCCTGAGCACCATGGCCCGCCTCGCCCCTCCACCCCCGTCGAGCCCCCCACCTCCGCCGAGTGGCGTGAAAGTCGGCTCTAGCCCGACTTTCCCGCCACTCGATGCTCAGGGAGGGCCCGCGGGCGCGCCCGCGGCCCGCAGGCGGGCATGGGTTTCCGAGCGCTTCTGAGTCGCCTGGACCCAGGTCACGCGTAGAACCCGCTCTCCGCTCGCCTCGAGAAGCGCCTGACGCTCGGCGTCATCCTCCCGCGCCAGCTCGCCGTCGTGCCACGTCCGGCTATCGGCCTCGACGATTAGCCGTTGAACGGGCCAGCGGAAGTCGGGGATGACGGTTCGGCCATTCACGACCATGCGGGCGTTCACCTCCGGCGGGTCGAAGCCACCCTCGAGGATGAGGTCGTAGACCACGTCCTCAAGGACCGTTCGCGTCGGCGCCGGGCTTGCGGCCACGATCTCAGCCAGCGCGCGAACCCCGCGGCGCCCTCGCCAAAGCCCCAGCGAGCCGGCGATCTCGCGGTGATGGACGAGATGATGGGCTTGAGCGCGTCTCACGGCACCGCGCAGGCTCTGGGGAGACAGCACTGCGGCGAGATCGCGCAGGGTCCGCAATGGAGCGGTCACCGGCACGCCCTTGTGGTGCCGGATCTCGTGCCTATCCAGGGTCTTGGTGCGGTGAATCGTGATCCCTGGGTGACTCCGGTGGCTCGTCCCAACCACGACGACCTCGGGGTCCCACAGGTCCACCTCGAGCATCTCCCAGAGGACTCCCGCCGAGCGGTAACCAAGCACAGCAGCGGGCCCGCAGGCCTTGACCGCGGCCAGGAACTCCCCCTCAAGCGATAGGGGGATGCTTCCGACGGCGTAGACGCCGTGGTGGCGGCGGTGCAAGCGGCTCCTGCCCGCTCGTGTCGCGATCGCGTCCCGCGTGAGGCCGGAGGCCTGGAGCTCCGCGCTCGTGAGAACACCAAGGTCCTCCATAGCCGTCTGGGCGGCCTGTATGTCCGCCTGCCACGGAGAGGGCCACCCACGCCGTTGCACACGACGCCTCGATCGCATCGGCAAACAGTGGCCGGAGACCTGCACCACGGAACGCGCAGATCGCGCCATCTCTGCCCCCACTCCGCGCCCACCTCCCCCCTCCCGGAATCGAGTGGCGTGAAAGTCGGCTATATGCCGACTTTCCCGCCACTCGGCGGGTTGGGCGGCTGGGCGGGTTGGGGCGGCGGGTTGGGGCGGCTGGGCGGCGGGGCGGCGGCGGGTCGGCGAGGCGGGGGGGCGGAGTGGGGGCGGGGCGCGGGTGGCTGAAATGGCCCCCGAACGCGCGAACGCCGCCCGGCTGGGCGGCGTCGCGATCCGAGTTTGTCGGCGGCGTCAGGTCTTGCGCTCGAGATCCGCGGCCTCCCGCCGCTTCAGCGACGCCTCCTGCTCGGCCTCGCTCGCCTCTTCCTTGGCCTCCCCCTTGCGCTCCTCGCGGGCGCCTTGGCTGCGGATCTTCGAGTCTCCGACCAGGTCACCTGCGGCCTTCTTCACGCGGCCGGTTGCCTTGTCGAGGATGCTCATTTCCGTTCGCCTCCTTTGACGGGGATTGGAGCTCGCGTCTACCCGGGGAGGCAACGACGAATCGTCCGGCCTTGTTCGTTTCAGCACGATCAGCTCGGGTATGAGGGACGTGCCGCACGGGGGCCGAGCGAGCGGCTGTGCAACCGTCGAACCAGGGAGAGGGAATGACTTCGTACCTCAACTGCCCCCGCTGCCGCCTCACCGTTGCGGCGGCCGGGATCCGCGAATACGCGTGCCCCCGCTGCGAGGGGCAGGGCGTCCACGTCTTGATGAAGAGCCGGCCACGACGGCTGTTCTCGATCCGCCGCGGCCCCGATCAGGACGACTCCGGTTCGCGATCCTCGTCGTCTTCGATCTCCTCGGCGTCGTCGGTGCCGAGGACCTCGTCCGCGTCGCCGTAGGTTCCGGGATCCGGCTCCGCCTCGGGCACCGGCGCGTCGAAGTCCGCCGGCCCTCCGGCGTCGCCGTGCTCGGCGGCGTCGATCAGCTCCTGCTCGGCCTGCTCGAAGCCCTCCGCCTCGCCGCCGCCCGCCTCCTCTACCGGCTCCATCGCCTGCCGCCGCTCCTCTTCGCGATCCATTCGCTCGCCTCCTGTCGTTCGTGTGGCCTCGGAACCGATACCCGCCGCGACCGTGATGCAAGCGATGCCTTCGGGTTTTCCGCACTCATCGAGGGGTAATCGGCCCGCGTGCTTGGCGAAGGGGAGCGTCTCGCCTGGATCCTCGGATCGTCTCGGAGCGGCAGCACCTGGCTGCTGCGAATGCTCGCCGCCACCGGCGAAGTGGTGCCGATCGATGACCCCCACCTTGGACACCATCTCGGCGTGTGGCGGCCGATCCCGCTCGCCTGGGCGGCGGGTCGCGAGCAGCCCGAGTTGACGACGCTCACCGACGTCAAGCGCGGCAAGCCGGACTACTTCTTCAGCGACCGTTATCGCGACGACTGGCTGCCCGCCTTACGCGCCCTAGTCGCCGCTCGCTTCGGCGCCCAGGCCCGCGAGGTTGCCGCGGCACAGGGAATTCGGGAGCCGACCGTGGTGGTGAAGGAGCCCGGCTCCCACGCTGCCGAGCTCCTGCTCGACCTCTTCCCGCGCGCCGCGCTCATCTTCCTGCTGCGCGACGGCCGCGACGTGGTCGATTCCTGGGTCGATGCCTATCAGGGCGGCTCCTGGGCACAGGAGGAAGGGGCGTTCGCGGTCGCGCCCGAGGGCCGTCTGCCGCTGATCCGCTGGCTTGCCAGCGTCTGGGTCTTCCGCACCGAGGCGGTCCTGCGGACATTCCAGCGACAGGACGCTGGTCGACGCCTCGTGATCCGCTACGAGGATCTCCTCGACGACACGCCCGAGCAGCTGGAGCGCGTCGTGCAAATGCTTGGCCTGCGCATCGGCGAGGATCGCATCGAACACGCCGCTCGCGAGCTCGAGTTCGATCGGGCGGAGCCGCGCGAACGCGGTGACGGCAAGGCAATGCGTACCGCGGCGCCGGGATCCTGGCGCCACAACCTGAGCCCGGCCGAGCAGCGGGCGATGCTCGAGATCCTGGGCCCGACGCTGCGGGGGCTCGGTTACCCCGAGGTCCCTCGCCACGTCGCCGAGGCCGCGTAGGCCGGCGACGTCAGTTCGAAGCGGTGGGCGGCGTTTTCGCCTGGGCCGCTCGGGTAGGCGCTCGGCGGGTGTCGGAGGAAAGGAACTGAAGTGGCAGAGACAGTCGGAGCGTTCATCCTCAAGCGCCTGGCCGAGCACGGTGTCAACCGCGTCTACGGCTATCCCGGCGACGGCATCAACGGCATCCTCGGCGGCTTCCACGAGCACGGCGACGAGGTCGAGTTCCTGCAGGTGCGCCACGAGGAGATCGCTGCCTTCGCCGCGACCGCGCACGCGAAGTTCACGGGCGAGGTCGGCGTCTGCATGGCAACCTCGGGCCCGGGCGCGATCCACCTGTTGAACGGCCTGTATGACGCCAAGCTCGATCACCAGCCGGTGGTCGCCATCGTCGGCCAGCAGAAGACCTTCTCGCTCGGGTCCAACTACCAGCAGGAGGTCGACCTCAACACGCTCTTCAAGGACGTCGCCTCGGAGTTCGTGCAGGTCTGCATGTCGCCGCCTCAGATCAAGCACCTGATCGACCGCGCGATCCAGGTGGCCCGCAGCTCGCGGTCGGTGACCTGCGTCATCGTCCCGGAGGACGTGCAGGAGGCGACCTACGAGGAGCCGCCCGCCGGCGAACACGGATCCGTCTTCTCCGGGTACGAGCGGATCAAGCCCTCCCGGGTCATCCCGCCGCAGGAAGAGATCCGCCGCGCCGCAGAGGTCATCAACCAGGGCTCGAAGGTGGGCATCCTCGTGGGCCAGGGGGCGCGCGGCGCCGCCGATGAGGTGATCGAGCTCGCCGAGCTCACCGGAGGGGGCGTCGCGAAGGCCCTGAACGGTCGCGACGTTCTGCCCGACGACCTGCCGTTCGTGACCGGGCCGGTCGGCCTGCTCGGCTCAAAGCCCAGCGACGAGATGTTCTCGGGCTGCGACACGTTCGTGATGATCGGATCGTCGTTCCCCTACTCGGAGTGGCTTCCCGAGCCCGGCAAGGCTCGCGGAGTGCAAATCGACATCGACGGCAAGCTGATCGGTGTCCGCTTCCCGATGGAGGTCGCGCTGGTCGGCGACGCCGCCGACACCCTCCGCGAGCTGATCCCCATGATCGAGCGCAAGGAAGACCGCTCCTGGCGCGAGCAGATCGAAGGCGAGATCGAACGCTGGTGGGAGATCCTGGAGAAGCAGGCGCACGACCCCGGGACCGATGGGCTGCTGAACCCGCTGCTCGTCTTCCACGAGCTCTCCGCTCGCCTGCCGGACCGGGTGATGCTGACTGCCGATTCCGGCTCGGCCACCAACTGGTGGGCGCGTCACCTGCGCCTGCGGAAGGGGATGCGAGCCGCGCTCTCGGGAACGCTCGCGACGATGTGCCCGGGAGTGCCGTACGCGCTGGCGGCCAAGTTCGCCTACCCGGATCGGCCCGCGATCGCCTGCCTGGGCGATGGCGCCATGCAGATGCTCGGCATCAACGCCCTTATCGACATCGCCAAGTATCGGGATCGCTGGCCCAACCCCCAGCTCGTCGTCCTGGTGCTCAACAACCACGACCTCAACCAGGTCACGTGGGAGCAGCGCGTCCTGGCCGGTGACCCGAAGCTGGAGGCGTCCCAGACCATCCCCGACTTCCCGTACGCACGCTACGCCGAGATGATCGGGCTGCGCGGCATCAGGGTGGAGAATCCCGAGGACGTGGGCGAGGCGTGGGACGAGGCGCTGGCCGCCGATGGGCCCGTCGTCTACGAGGCGCTCACCGACCCCGAGTACCCGCCCCTCCCGCCCCACATCAAGCTCGACCAGGCGAGCTCGATGGCGAAGGCGCTGCTGGGCGGCGATCCCAACGCCGGAAGGGCCATGCGCCAGTCCCTGCGAGGCAAGCTCCACGAGCTGGTGACGCGGTAGGCGAACGATGGCCGCCGTGGCTGTCGCGGGGGCGCTCGACGCCGAGGTCGACGACCTCACGGCCAGCGCCTTTACGGTCCCCACCGACGAGCCGGAGTCGGACGGCACCCTGGCCTGGGACTCGACCACCCTGGTCGTCGCCGAGGTGCGGGCCGCGGGGCAGATCGGGCTCGGTTACACCTACGGGGACGCCGCCTCCGCCGGGCTGATTGCATCGACGCTCAGCGAGGTGGTCAGGGGCGCGGACCCCTTCGCAACAGGCGCCATCTGGAAGCGGATGCGCGACGCGCTGCGCAACGTCGGGCGGCCGGGCGCGGGCGCGATCGCCGTCTCCGCCGTCGACATCGCGCTGTGGGACCTGCGGGCGAAGCTCCTCGGCGTCTCGCTCGTGGACGCGCTGCCGCGGTTCCGGACGCAGGTCCCCATCTACGGATCCGGGGGCTTTTGCTCGTACTCGCTCGCCCGCCTGGGCGAGCAGCTCCGCGGGTGGGCCGAGGCTGGGATCCCAAGGGTGAAGATGAAGGTGGGCCGCGAGCCGAGCGCGGACGCGAGCCGGCTGGACGCGGCCCGCGACGCGATCGGCCCCGAAGTCGAGCTGATGGTGGACGCCAACGGCGCCTACGCCCGCCACGACGCCCAGGCGTGGGCCTGGCGACTGCGGGAGGAATGGCAGGCCACCTGGCTCGAGGAGCCGGTGAGCTCGGACGACACCGACGGCCTGCGCCTGCTTCGGGACCACGCCCCTCCCGGGCTCGCCATCGCCGCCGGGGAGTACGGCTGGGATCTGCCGGACTTCCGCGCACTGCTCGACGCAGGCGCCGTGGACGTGCTCCAGGCCGACGTGACCCGCTGCGGGGGGATCACCGGCTTCCTCGCGGTGGACGCCCTGGCGCGTAGCCACCACGTGCCGCTCTCCGCTCACTGCGCGCCGGCCGTCTCGGCGCAGGCATGCTGCGCGGTCGAGCGCTTGGCCCACCTGGAGTACTTCCACGACCATGTCCGCGTCGAGGGGCTGCTCTTCGACGGCGCCCTCGATCCGAGGAGCGGCTTTCTCGAGCCTGACCGCTCACGTCCGGGACTCGGCTTGGAGCTTCGCCGCGCGGACGCCGAGAGGTATGCGCTGTGAAGCAGGCAGCGGGCAGGAGGGAGCGCCAGGCGCCCGACCGGCGCCCTGGACCGCAGCGACTGCGGGAGGCCCAGCGACGCGGGGTCGGCCCGGAAGGCGGGCACGGAACGCTGCGTCCCGAAGGCATCGGAGATATCGACGTCCGGTCCCTGCGGCGCTCGCTCGAGCACGAGGTTCGCGGCGAGGTCCTGTTCGACGCCGGCACCCGCGCGGCGTACTCCCATGACTCCTCCAACTACCGCCAGCCACCTGTCGGCGTGGTCCTGCCGCGCGACGCAGAGGACGTCGCCGCCGCGGTCACCGCATGCCGAGAGCACGGCGCACCGGTCCTCCCGCGCGGCTGCGGGACCAGCCTCGCCGGGCAGACGTGCAACGTCGCGGTCGTGCTCGATTGCTCGAAGCACATGCGACGGATCGTGGACGTCGATGAGATCCGCGGGCTCGCGCGCGTCCAGCCGGGCGTCATCCGCGATCAGCTCGCCGACCAGACCGAGGAGCGCTTCCATCTCACGTTCGCGCCCGACACCTCCACGCATGCCTACGCGACCTTCGGCGGCATGCTGGGCAACAACTCCTGCGGAACGCACTCGGTCATGGCGGGCCGGACGGCCGACAACACGATCGAGCTCGACGTGGTCCTCTATGACGGCACCCGGCTGCGCGTGGGCGAGACCGCTCCGGAGGAACTCGATCGGATCATCGCCGCCGGTGGGCGCCGCGGAGAGATCTACGCCGGACTGCGCGACGTGCGTGACCGCTACGCGGCGCTCGTCCGCGAGCGCTACCCGCAGATTCCCCGGCGCGTCTCCGGCTACAACCTCGACGAGCTCCTGCCCGAACACGGCTTCAACGTCGCGCGGGCGCTCGTCGGGAGCGAGGGCACGTGCGCCACGATCCTCGAGGCCACGGTGCGTCTGGTCCCCAGCCCGCCGGAACGCTCGCTGGTGGTCTGCGGCTACGACGACGTCTTCCATGCCGCCGACCACGTGCCCGAGATCCTCGAGCACGGTCCACTTGGCCTCGAGGGCCTCGACGACGTCCTGATCCGCGACATGAAGATCCTGGGCGAGCACGTCGAGGACCTGCGGATGCTTCCCGAGGGAAAGGGCTGGCTCTTGGTCGAGTTCGGGGGCGAGAGCATCGAGGAGGCGGACGAGCGCGCCCGTGAGTGCATGGACGCCCTTCGCAAGCATTCCGATGCACCGCGGATGGAGCTCTACGACAAGCGGCCGAACGAGGCGAAGCTCTGGGACATTCGCGAGTCCGGCCTGGGCGCGACGGCGTTCATCCCGGGCGAGGACGACCATTGGGAGGGGTGGGAGGACGCGGCCGTGCCGCCCGAGAATCTCGGCTCGTATCTGCGCGGCTTCCGGGACCTGCTGAACCGCAACGAGTACCGGACGTCGCTCTACGGGCACTTCGGCGACGGCTGCGTGCACTGCCGAATCGATTTCGGCCTGCGCTCGCCGGGCGGCCTGGAGCAATGGAGGGCCTTCCTCGACGATGCCGCCGACCTGGTCGTGGACCATGGTGGCTCGCTCTCGGGCGAGCACGGTGACGGCCAATCTCGCGCCGAACTGCTCGAGAAGATGTACGGGCCGGAGCTCGTCGGCGCCTTCCGTGAGTTCAAGAGCATCTGGGACCCGGATGGGCGGATGAACCCCCACAAGGTCGTCGATCCATATCCGATCGTCTCGAACATGAAGCTCGGGGCGGGCTACAACCACCCCGAGCCGGCCACTCAATTCGCCTACCCCGAAGACGGTGGCAGCTTCTCCCACGCGGCCCTGCGGTGCGTCGGAGCCGGGAAGTGCCGCGACGCCTCCTCGGGGACGATGTGCCCGAGCTACATGGTCACGCTCGACGAGGAGCACTCGACGCGGGGCCGGGCTCGAATCCTCTACGAGATGCTGGAGGGCAACGTCATCACGGACGGGTGGCGCTCGGACGAGGTACGCGATGCCCTCGATCTGTGCCTCTCTTGCAAGGGCTGCAAGGCCGACTGCCCCGTGAACGTGGACATGGCCACGTACAAGGCCGAGTTCCTCGCCAAGCACTACAACCGCCGCCTGCGGCCCCGGCAGGCGTACTCGATGGGGCTGATCATGTTCCACGCGCGACTCGCGATGCTCGCGCCGGGCCTCGTGAACGCCGTCACCGGCGCGCCGGTCCTGGGAGGCGCGCTCAAGCGCCTGGGCGGGATCAGTGCCGAGCGGGCGATGCCTTCGTTCGCCACCGAGACCTTCAAGCACTGGTTCGCGGGCCGCACGCCCGCGAACCCCGCGGGACCGCCGGTCGTGCTCTTCCCTGACACGTTCAACGACCACCTGCACCCCGAGGTGCTGAAGGCGACGACCGAGGTGCTCGAGGGCGCCGGCTTCCATGTTCACGTGCCGCGCGAGCACCTTTGCTGCGGCCGGCCGCTCTACGACTACGGCATGCTCGACACGGCCCGCCTTTTCTGGAAGCGAATGCTCGCTGTACTACGACCGCAGATCCAGGCGGGCGTGCACGTCGTGGGCGCGGAGCCCAGCTGCGTCGCGGCCTTCCGCGACGAGCTTCCGAACATGCTCCCCCACGACGAGGACGCGAAGCGCCTGTCGCTTCAGGCGCTGACGCTTGCCGAGCTCCTGGACCGGCAGGCGCCCCCGACGTGGGAGCCGCCCAAGCTCCACCGCAA
Organism: Actinomycetota bacterium; assembly: GCA_046732895.1. GTDB lineage: Bacteria > Actinomycetota > Thermoleophilia > Solirubrobacterales > 70-9 > JBKPNZ01. Next base: position 77,709 of record JBKPNZ010000048.1, on the reverse strand, counting down.
GGCGATCGTGCACTCGCACTGCCATCACGATGCCGCGATCGGCTTTGACGCCGACCGCAAGCTGATCGAGCGGATGGGCCTCGAAGCCGACTTCCTGGATTCCGGCTGCTGCGGGATGGCCGGTTCGTTCGGGTTCGAGGACGAGCACTACGACATCTCGGTCAAGATCGGCGAGCGCCGGCTCCTGCCGGCCGCGCGCGAGGCTGCGGGCGACACCCTCGTGATCGCGGACGGGTTCTCGTGCAAGACCCAGGTCGGTGAGCTGACCGACCGGCGGCCTCTGCATCTGGCCCAGGTGATGAAGATGGCTCGCGAGCACGGGCCGAACGGCCCGCCGGGAAGCCTCCCAGAGCGCCTCCTGCCGGATGTCGAGGCAGCGCGCCCAGACCGACGAGCAGCGTGGGCGGCCGCGGCCGCCGGCGGCGGTGCGCTCGCTGGGCTCACGATCGGCGCGCGCCGCCGGCGCCGATGAGCGCGCGCCTCGATGGCTTTGCGCCGATCGGGGACTACGGCGCAATCGGCGATGGACGGACGACCGCACTCGTGGCGCGAGACGGGTCGATCGATTGGCTCTGCCTCCCGGCGCACGACTCCGGAAGCGTCTTCGGAGCGCTCCTGGACCCGGAGCGGGGCGGCTCGTTCCAGCTCGGTCCGGTCGACACGGGCTTCGAGGTCGAGCGCCGATACCTCGACGGCACGGCCGTCCTGGAGACCACAACTCGCACCGATGACGGGGTCATCCGGGTAACCGACGCCGTCACGACCGATGGGGGGCGACTGCTTCCGTGGCACGAGCTCGTGCGCCGCGTCGAATGCCTGGCGGGGCCTGTCGGGCTGCGATGGCACGTGACCCCGCGATTCGGGTTTGGCACGGCCCCGAGCGAGGTCGCGCTCGCGACCCCGGAGCTCTGCGTTGCCACCTCACGCGCCGGCCAGCTGGGCATCCTCGCGTGGGACGCCGGTGAGATCGCCGCAGGCGCTGAGGGGGTCGGCGCGGAGATCGAGCTCGGCGCCGGCGACAGGGCCACCCTGGCGCTCGTGTTCACGACGGACGAGCCGCTGCCCTCTCCCTCCCGGGAAGAGGTCGAAGACCGGCTTGAGCGCACCGCGTCGGCCTGGCTGGAGTGGCTGCGAGCGCACGACTACGAGGGCGTATGGCGCGAAGACGTCGAGCGCAGCCTGCTCACGCTGAAGCTCCTCACCGCCCCGAGCGGGGCCGTGATCGCCGCGCCCACCACGTCGCTGCCGGAGCGAATCGGGGGGGACCGAAACTACGACTACCGGCATGCCTGGCCACGCGACACGAGCTTCACGCTGGATGCGCTCCTGCATTGCGGTCTGCGCGAGCCGGCACACGCCTCGTTCGCGTGGCTCTTGCGGGCGCTCGAGGACACGCATCCGCGGGTGCAGCCGATCTACCGTCTGAGCGGCGAGGTCCTGGACCACGAAATCGAGCTGCCGCTCGCCGGGTACCGTGGCTCACGGCCCGTCCGAGAGGGCAACGACGCGGCGGGTCAGCTCCAGCTCGGGGCCTACGGCGATCTGCTGCACACCGCCTGGCTCTACACCGAGCAGGGAAATCGGCTCGACCCTTCGACGGGCCGCCGGCTCGGCGAGAACGCTGACCTGCTCTGCGAGATCTGGCGCAATGCGGACTCGAGCATCTGGGAGCTCCCCGACGAACAGCAGTTCACGGTCTCGAAGATGGGCTCCTGGCTCGCGCTGCGCCGGGCCGGGCAGCTTGCCGAGCGCGGCCACGTTCCGAGGCGGAACGCCGAGCGCTGGACCCGCGAGCGCTCGGCGATCGCAGCCTGGGTGGAGTCCGAGTGCTGGTCGGAGGAACGGCAGAGCTATCTCGCCTATCCGGGCGCCGACAAGCTGGACGTCGCCTGCCTATTGATGGGCCGCATGGGCTACGACGAGGTGGCCGAAGGGCGATTCGAGGCCACCCTGGAGGCAATCCAGGCCGAGCTGCAAGATGGGCCCTTCGTCTACCGCTGCACCGGCATGGACGAAATCGAGGGTGCCTTTCTCGCGTGCTCTTTCTGGGTCGTCGAGGCCCTGGCACGGTGCGAGCGCACCGACGAGGCGTGTGAGCTCATGGACGACGTCCTCGCGCTCGGCAACGACTTGGGTCTGTTCAGCGAGGAGGTGGACCCCTCGACCCGCGAGCTGCTCGGCAACCACCCGCAGGGCCTGTCGCACCTGTCGCTGATCAACGCCGCGGCCACCATCGAGGACCGGCTGCACGGTCAACGCCGGTAGGCGAGGCGCGCTGCAGCTGCACCCGCCAGGCCCGCAAGCGCTGCCGCGCCGAGCCATGGACGGTTCCGAGCGAGCATGAACTGCAGGCTGCGCGAATGCGCCTGATCGTCGAACCGCCCGTGCGCGCCTTCGTCCTCCTCGAGCGGTGCGAACAGGTTGCTGGGGCGGGTGGGCTCGACCGCCTCACCCTGGATCTGCTGGCCCTTGTACGCGGTGCGCGCAAGGTAGCGCTCGGCGAGCCAGGGGGCCACCTTGTTGCCGAAGATCGTGTAGACGGTCGGCACCCCGACGTAGATCTCCCGGCGCCGGCGCCCGGAGGCCCAGACGACGGCGCGCGCCGCGACCTCCGGCTGATAGATCGGCGGCACGGGCATCGGCTGGTCGGGCATCTTCGTCTCGCAGTGGTCGAACTGCGGCGTGTTCAGACCCGGAAGCTGGACCATCGACATCCGCACCTTCGAACCGCGGTGACGAAGTTCGCAGCGCACGGCGTTGAAGAACCCGAGCTGCGCGTGCTTGGCGCCGCAATACGGTGACTGCAACGGAATCGCGCGATACGCCATCGCAGAGCCCACCTGGACGATGACGCCGCGGTCGCGCTCCATCATCCTGCGCAGCGCCGCGCGGGTTCCCCAGACGCAGCCGAAGTAGGTGACGTCGGTCGCCCGGCGGTATTCGTCGGGCTCGATGTCGAGGAACTCACCGAAGACAGTGGTCATCGCGTTGTTGACCCAGATGTCGATCGGCCCGAGTGCCTCCTCGATGGCGCTCGCCGCGGCCTCGACCTGGTCGTGAACGGCAACGTCGACGGGCAGGGCCAGAGCACGCCCGCCGGCCGCCTCGACGTCGCGCTTTGCGCCCTCGAGGCCCTCGCGTCCGCGGGCGAGCAGGGCAACGCTGTCCCCGCGCGCAGCAAACTCGCGCGCGACCGCTCGCCCCACCCCCGACGACGCTCCGGTGACGACGACGACCCGGCCGGTGCTCACGGAGCGCTTGGCGCCAGCGTCGCGCGCAGCTCCGTGCCCTCACCGCGGTGGCTACGGATCTCCACGCTGGAGGCCAGCGCGGCGATCAGGACGAGGCCGAGGCGGCGACTCGGACCGCCGGGAGTCGGACGGGGGTGGATGCCGAGCCCGTGGTCACGGACGACCACGGAGATCTCGTCTGACTCCACGTCTGCGGCAACCTCGATGCGTCCGTCTGCGTGCCCGCCATAGGCGTGAGCGGCGGCATTCATGCACGCCTCGGTGACGATCGTCTCGAGATCGGCAATCGTGGTAGTGCCCAGTCCGGCTTCCCGCCCGAACTCCGCCATCGCGTGGCGGGCCATCGACACCTGCTCGGGCCGAGCCGGGAAGCTGATCCTGAGCGGCTCGACCAGGGTTGCATTCATACGGAGCGATTACCCGGGGGGGCCTCGGTAAACCCTCCAACTGGGCTCAGCCGCCCCGAGCAGCCACGGCTCGGCGACGACTCGGGCGCCGCGATCCGCCCAATCGCAGGATTGCGACCATGGCGGCATCGTCCTCCGGCACGCCCGACGTGAAGTCGTCGAGGGCCACCTCGATGCGCGCAATCGTGTGCACAGGGCGAGTGGCGCGGGCGAGCTCAGAGCGCAGTCTCGCTTCGCCGAAGCGATCCGTAGGACCGCGAGCCTCGATCACGCCGTCGGTGTAGACCACGAGCTGCTCGCCCGGGGCGAGCGCCACCTCCTCGACGCTCCATGTGTCGATGTCGAAGGCTCCGAGGAGCGGGCCCGGAACTCCAACCTCGACGACCGCTTCGTCGCGCACGCGCAACGGCAGTGGGTGCCCAGCGCATGCGACCTTGACCTTGGCCTCGGGTTTCTCCTCGTCCGGAAGGACGACGATCGCCACTGTGCACGGGGCGATCTCAGCGCGCCCCCGGAGCGCCTCGTTCAGCATCGTGAGGGCCACCTGCGGGTCCCCGGTCAGCGTGCCGGCGGTACGGATCGTGTACCGGGCGAGCGCCGTGAGCGACGCAGCCGCCGGGCCGCGCCCGACGACGTCGCCGACCACCAGCATCCAGCCACCGTCGATCTCGAACGCGTCGTAGAAGTCGCCGCCGACCTCGTTGACCTCGCCTCCGGGCCGGTACATGGTGGCCACCTCCCAGCCGCTCATCGCGGGCAGCGCCGGAGGAAGGAGGCCACGCTGGAGGACCCGCGCGATCTCGGCGCGCTCGCCGGCCAGCCGGGCGTTGTCGACTGCCACCCCGGTGCGGCGAGCGAGCTCGCGCGCCAGCTCCAGGTCGCTTTGGTCGAATCGGCGCGAATCGGCCTCGTTCACGAACACCAGGGCGCCCACGATCTTGCTCCCGGCACTCATCGGGACGGCCATCGCCGACCGCATACCCAGGCGCTGAAGGATCTGCAGGTGCCCTTCGTCGCGCGCGGCCTCGCGCAGCATCTCGTCGGTGATGTCCAGCAGCACGGCTTCGCCGGATCGCAGGACCTCGGCGACGCCACCGGGCTCACTGAGCGCCAGGGGATAGCGATCGCGAAGCTCGACCGCCAGCTGCACCTTCTCGGGATCGCGGTGCGCGACCGCGACCTGGTCGACGAAGCCGTCGTCACCCGGGAGGTTCACCCCGCACCAGTCGGCGAAATCCGGCACGGCGAGGGCCGCGATCTCGCGCAGCGTGCGGCGATGGTCGGTCGATGACGACAGCAGCTGCCCGGCCCTTGCCAGCAGCCGCTGGGCGAACTCCGCGCGCTTGACCTCGGTCACGTCCTCGATCGCGGTGACGGAGTAGAGGACCTTGCCGTCAGGGCCGGTTATCGGCTTCGCCTTCGTGAGTTGCCAGCGCTCCTGGCCGGTGGCCCGATCGGTGGATCGAAGGATCAGCGGATCAGCGTGCTCGCCGCGCAAGACCCGCCGCCCGACGAACTCATCCGGAGTCACGGCCGAGCCATCGTCGCGCCGCACCGAGAACCTCTGCCTGATCTCGTCAGTAGGGGTCGCCAGGAGCTCCTCGACCGAGCCGAAACCCATCGTCCGCGCCGCGGCGGGGTTGGCGTAGATCAGCTCGCCGTTCGCGTCGTGGAGGACCACCGCCTCGTCGAGGATCTCCATCACGTTGTCCATCCGCCGCTCGACGCTCTCGAGGTCCGAGAAGAGGCCGGCGTTGTCCAGCGCCAGCGCCACCCGCCCCGCCAGGATTTCGGCGAAGCGCACGTCGCCCGCCCCGTACCGGCGCCCCGACCACGCGGTCACCATCGTGAGCGCGCCGAGGCTCTTACCCCGGGCAACGAGCGGGACCGTCAGCGCCGATCGCACCCCGAGGGAGCGTAGGAAGGCGAGGTCCTCCGGGTCGTGAGCGAGCGCCTGGAGCTGTGCGTCCGTCATCGGTGACTGCAGATACGGCTCGGGGCGCTTCCCGGCCTCGCGGCGCTCGGTGAAGCGTGCTGGGATCGACGGCTGACGGTCCCGCAGCCAGGCCTCGATGCGGCTGCGCTCTGGGTGGTCGGCCACCCCGACCGCTGCCCGCGTCAGGCCCGGCTCGGCGATCGCGTCGATCATGCAGAAGTCGGCGACGGCGGGCGCGATCCGCTGAGTGGCCAGCCGAAGCGTTTCGTCGAGCGGCAGCGAGCCAGTGGCGATCGCCCCGATCGCGTCGAGCAGCTCGAGCCTGGCGGTCACCAGCCGGCTTCGCTGCAGAGCCCAGGCAGCAAGCAACGAGAAGCCGGCAGTCGCCGCGACGGCGGCGACGCGCAGGTAGTAAGCCGGCTCGCCGAAGTTCATGTTCCAGGCGGGGACGATCAGCGTCGCGAGGATCGCCGCAGCCCCGATTACGAGCGCCGACCGGACTCCGCCGGCGAGGGCGGCGACGAAGGGAGCGATCGCGAACGTCCCGACGAGGGAGGTTCGCGATCCGAGGACGAGGTCCAGGGTCACAAGCGCGACCAGCGCACCGCCTCCTGCCAAGACGCCCCGCAACTCGCGCCGCGGCTCGCTGCTCGCACGCAACTCGGCGGGTCTGTGCGTGAATCTCGGCATTTTGGTCGCAAGCCCGTGCCGTGCCCGGCTCGGGCCTGAACCCAATGTACGCGGCCGTACCAAGTCGCGGCCTATGCGAAGCTCTGGTCGGTGCTCAGGGGCGACAAACTCACCATCTACCTCAACGATCATCTGGCGGCTGCCACGGCCGCCGCGGAGCTCGCCGGCCGGATCGCGGGCCAGAACGACGGCGACGAGCTGGGCACGCTCGCGAGCGAGCTCCAGAAGCAGATCGAAGCGGACCGCGGAGCGCTCACCGGCCTGCTCGAGAAGAGCGGCGCCAGCCGGGATCGCGCCAAGCTCCTCGCCGGCTGGACCGCGGAGAAGGTCGGCCGCCTGAAGCTGAACGGCCAGATCGTGGGGTACTCCCCCCTCTCTCGTCTCGAGGAGCTCGAGGGCCTCTCGGTCAGCCTGGAGTACCTGGCTCTCGCGTGGACGTCGCTTGCCGAGGCCGGCGTGCCCGGCGCGGACGACGCGAGCCTGAGTGCGCGGGCGAAGGCAGCCAGCGCCGCGCGGGCCGCGCTCGAGCCGTTCCGATCAGCGGCGGCGAGCGAGGCCCTCGGAGGGACTGCCGTTCGGTGAGAGGAATATCATGAGGAACCGCTCACGCCGGAGCGTTCGTGCGGGTGAGGCATGAGGCCTCGCCGCCGGCGAGGGACGCAGAAAGCTGCCAGATGACCGCATCTTTTCTAGTCGACGCCGACAAGCTCTCCGGCGGAATCCACGAACTTCGGGTTCAGGGCGAGCTCGATCAGGCGACCGTGCCGGATCTGGAGGCCCCGTTGGCGGCCGCGATCGAGTCTGACGCGGACGCGATCCTCGTCAATCTCACCAACTGCGAGTTCATCGATTCGACCGGGCTCGGGCTGCTCGTGAATGCTCGCGATCGGGTCACCAGCGACAACGGCCGGCAGTTCGGCGTCTGCTGCCCGCACGCGCAGGTCCGCCGTCTACTCGAGATCACGGGGATCGACCAGGCGGTCGATCTCCACGAGACTCGGGACGCGGCGCTCGAGTCGCTTCGCCGCTGACCGAGGCGCCGGACTCGGGTTCGAAGCCCCCGGCAGCGGTCCGCTCGACGACCACGCTGCGGCCAGGCCGCAACGGGTGCCACTCGGCGTCACGAAGCTCGGTGCAAACGCGCTTGGTCATCACGTAGGCGAGCGCGGGCAGCACGAAGACCGCCACTCGGAAGAACCAGACCTGCGCCTCGTAGTCGATCCCGAAGGAGACGAAGATGCGGTCGGCGGAGCCCGCGAGGAAGATCAGGGCGACGAACGTGAAGAGGGCCGCACCGACCGCCGTGCGCCAGGGGTTGTCACGCGGGCGGTCGAGCACGTGATGAGGGCGCCGGTCCCCTGTGACTCGTCGTTCGATCGACGGCCAGGCGTAGAGGAAGCCGAACACCAGCGTCGGCAGCAGCGCGCCCCCGAAGAAGGGATTGCCCGCGAGCGTGTAGTCGCCGATCACGGGCTCGAAGCCCGGCATGATCCGCAGGGCGCCGATCAGCCACCCCATGTACCAGTCCGGCTGGGCGCCGTTCGTCGCCTGGTAGGTCTCGTAGGGGCCCCACTGCCAGATCGGGTTGATCTGGACCAGCCCACCGAGGAGGACGAGGACGCCCGCGACCGCCAGGAAGAGGCCGATCGACCGGAGCGCATAGCCCGGCCACATCGGGATTCCGACCACGTTGCGCTCGCTCTGGCGACGCCCCGGGAACTGCGTGTGATGGGGCAGCGCGACCATCGCGAGGTGAACGGCGATGAGTGCCCCGATCGCGACAGGGAGGATGAAGACGTGGGCGATGAACAGACGCGAGAGGAAGTCGTCTGAGCCCGGGAATTGACCACCCCACACCAGGAACGCGAGGCTGGCCCCGATGACCGGGATCGACATCGCCACGGCGTACGCAATCGCGAGGCCCATTCCCGACAGCAGGTCGTCGACCAGGGAGTACCCCGCGAACCCCTCCAGCAGGGCGAGCATGAGCATCGTCAGCCCGACGTAGTAGTTCAGGTCACGGGGCTTGCGAAACGCCCCGGTGAAGAAGATCCGCAGGAGATGCACGACGATGGCCGCGACGAACACGAGGGCGGCCCAGTGGTGGGTCTGGCGCATCAGGAGTCCGGCGTTGACGTCGAACGAGAGGCGCAACGCCGACTGATAGGCCTCGCTCACCACCTGGCCGTGTAGGGGAGCGTAGGTGCCCACATAGGTGGTGTCGGCCGTGCTCGGCTGGAAGAAGAGGGCGAGGAAGACACCGGTGGCCACCAGCACCACGAAGGCGTACAGGGCGATCTCGCCGAAGAGGAAAGACCAGTGGTCCGGGAACACGTAACGCAGGGCCTTCGCCAGCGCTCCGCCCTGTCCGGTGCGCTCGTCGGCGTAGCGGGCGACCCTGCGAACGGCGTATTCGGTGCGGCGGTCGGGCGTCACGATTCGCGCACCTGTGACCACGACGGGCCGACCGGCCCGGAGAATTCGCCCGCCGCGATCAGGCGGCCGCCCTGGATCGCGAGCGGGAGCTGCGGCAGGCTCCGGCCCGCGGGGCCGAAGATCCGCTCACCCGCCCGGCTGGGGTCGAACGTCGAGTAGTGACACGGGCAGACCAGCGCCGGCCTCGGCGAGGTGGGCGCATACAGCGGATATCGGTAGAGGTTGATCGCGCACCCCGCGTGCGTGCAGATCTTCGAGTAGGCGAGAATGCCCTCCGGCGCCCAACCGGCACGGTCGGGCGGTAGATGCAGTGACTCGACGGGGAGCCTCACGAGCACGATCGCTGCGCCGAGCTGACTGCGGTCGGCACCCTCGGGAAAGCCCGTGACGAAGGTGCCGATCTCGACGTCGGCGGGGCGCAACGGCTTGCCGTCTTCGCCGACGACGGCCGTCCCGCTCCGCCACGGAGAGGCGCCGACCCTGTCGTCCAACCTGGGTCCCAGCGATGCCGCCGGAACGACCAGGGCGGCCCCCAAGGCGGTGCCTGCCGCGCCGACTCCGCCGAGCAGGAGGCGCCGGCGGGAGATACCCTCGCCGGCACTGGTGACCTCTCGCGCCACGAGCTTCTGCGAGGTGTGGTCCCCGAAGAGCTTGCGCTCCTCGATCGCCTCCTCCTGCGGGACGACGCCACGGGCGGCGGCGATGGACGCGCCAGCCGCCGCAACGAGCGCCAGGCCGAGCGTCAGACCAAGCAGCTGCGTGGATCCCCCGGCGACGTAGGTCGCAACGAAGCCCACCGCGCACAGCGCCGCCGCGAACAGAAGCCCCGCGACGATGAGCTCGGCCCCGCCCCCTACCTCGCGCTCCACCGTCTCGACCTCGCTCGGATCAGCTGGAGTGGCCCCCGCTTCCGTCCCTGCGAGGCGGCGGCGCCGCAACAGGCGGGCGACTGGCCTGAAGAGGAGGGCGATCGCCGCCACGAGCAGGCGCCCAGCGGCGCGGACGATCCTCATGAGGTGCGCTCCCCGATCACCCGGGCGACCAGGAGGAGGGCGACGATCGCGAGCAGCCAGGCGATCATCCCCTCTGGGATCGGGCCTAGGTTGCCGATCGCCCAGCCACCGTCGTTGACCGGATGCTGCGAGAGCTCGACGTAGCGGGCAATCGAATCCAGCTCCTGTTCGTCGATCTGGCGACGGCCGAACTTCGGCATGAGGTAGGGACCGACGCGAACCGCCTCGGCCAGCTCGGTCGGCGTCGCCTCGGTGAGCGAGGGCGCGAAGGCGCCGGTCACGATCCCGCCCCGGGCCGCCACCTGGTGGCATCCGGCGCAGTGGCTCGTGAAGGCCTCCAGGCCCCGGTGCAGATCGCCGAGAGCGGGATCGACGTCGGGGATCCGCGGCCCGCCGAGCGACCCGACGTAGGCGACAAGCGCATCGATCTGGGTCGGTGGATACCTGGGCTGGGAGCGCACCGGCTGGTCGCTCGGGTCGTCGAGCGGCATGCGACCGGTGGACAGGTAGAAGTCCGCGGCGGCAGCGCCGGAGCCGTAGAGCGAGGGCGCCGTCCCCTCGATCCCGCGGGCATCCTGCCCGTGGCACGATGCGCAGCCCTCCTCGAAGAGCCCGCGCCCTTCGGCTACCAGGCCGGTCTGCTCCTGGGGTCCGCCCTGGGCCTGAGCCGACCCCGTTCCCGCCCCAGGCGCGGCGAAAGCCACGAGAGCGCCCGCGGCGGCCAGCGCGGCCCCGACGAGGCAGATGGGCCGTCTAGCCGGCCGCACCGGCCACCTCCCTGCGGGCGACTCGTCGCTCTTCGGCCACGACCCAGCGCCAGGTGACGAGAACCGCGGCGAGGCCGAGCGGGAGCATGCCCGCGAGCATCGCCGCGCCGGCGCCGGCGTGCCCGGCGGCCATCAGCTCGATGGCAGCCAGGTCGGTGGCCGCGGCGCCCGTGAAGACGTAGACCGCGCGCTGGGATGCCCCGAGCGGATGCGGAAGCGGGACCCCGCCCAGCGCACACGACCAGAACAGGATCGCGGTCGAGACGAGCCAGCCGTGCTCGAATGCATGGAAGGCCGGGCTGCCGTCGACGGCGGCGATCGCCCCCGGTGCGTGAGCGGCCCACTGGGTCGCCACGAAGAGACCCCACGCGACTGCGGGGTACGCCACCCATCGCACGAAGGGCGACCGCAGGACGCCGAGGAGCGCGGCGCGGCCGCGCGGACCGGCGGCGCGAAGGGCAAGCGCAGCCGGTGCGCCCAGCACCACGAGCGGGGCCGCGACCGCCACCAGTAGCGCGTGCTCGACCATGTGGCCGGCGAGGTTCCCCTCGCCCGCGAGCGGGGCGAGCGCGAGCACGGCCGTGCCACCGACGAAGCAGGCCGTGCGGCCCACCCGCCACCCCGCTCGAAGGGCGGCGCGGAGGTAGACGGCCGCGGCGAGTCCGGCGAGCAGAGGCAGCGCGATCATCGGGACCTCCTCCGTCGGCCGCGCAGCTCCAGCTCCTCGGCGACGAGGCCGGCGAGGCCCAGCAGGACGATCTCGCCGCCGATCAGGACCAGCCACAGCCCGAACGCGAGCCCCGTGAGGCTGACGGCCAGGCCGAAGGCGACCAACACGGTCGCGAGGCTCGATTCGAGGACGGCCCTACCCGCATCCCGCGGCGCGCCGCGGATCGCGATCCCCAGCGCGATCGCCATCCAGCCGGCGGCCGCGTAGCTCAAGAGCGCAGGCGGCAGGAGCGCCGGCGTCCAGATCCAGAGCATCACGGCGAGCGCGCCGAGCCAGAGCGCCCATGCGGCGATGAACGGAGCTCCGCTTCTCACGGAACGGCCGCCTCCTCCTCGGAGGCTTCCTCGCGCAGATCGAGCAGAGGCGCGTAGGAGCGGATCGCCGGGAGCGAGCGGAAGTTGAACGGTGGCGGCGGCGAGCTGGTCGCCCACTCGAGGGTCTGGCCCTCCCACGGGTTGTCGCCCGCGGGGTCGCGCCGACGCAGCGAGACGACGACGTTCGCGATGAAGATGGCGATCGCGACCGCGATCGTGAAGGCGCCGATCGTCGAGATCACGTTCAGGTGCTGGAAGCCGTCCTCCGGCGTGTAGTCCGCGACCCGCCTGGGCATCCCGTCCTCGCCCAGGAAGAACATCGGGAAGAACGTGGCGGTCGTCCCCACGAGCAGCAACCAGAAGTGGAGCTGACCGAGGCGCTCGCGGAGGAGCGCCCCAGTGACCTTCGGGAACCAGTAGTACACGCCCGCGAACAGGCCGAACAGGCTGCCCGCGAAGAGCGTGTAATGGAAGTGGGCCACGACGAAGTACGAATCGTGGACGTGGTAGTCGAGGGGCGGTGACGCCACCCAGACCCCGCTGAGGCCGCCGATGAGGAACTGGCCGAGGAAGCCGAGCGCGAACAGGAGCGGGGTGCGAACCAGGATCGAGCCCCCGATCATGGTCGCGATCACGTCGAAGTACTCGATCCCGGCGGGGACGACGAGCATCGTGGAGGTCAGCGCGAAGTACTCGTTCGTCACCTGACCCGTGGTGAACATGTGGTGGGCCCACACGCTCATCGAGAGGCCCGTGAAGACGAGCAGGGCGATGACCATCGGCTTGTAGCCGAAGAACCGCCGCCGCGAGAAGGCCGCGACGACCTCGGCGACCATCCCGAGGAACGGGAAGAACATGACGTACACAACCGGGTGCGCGTAGAACCAGAAGAGGTGCTGGTAGGTGATCGCGCCCTCGGGCAGCGGGAGCACTCCGCCCAGCGCGCGATCCGCGAACAGCAGGGCCATCGCCAACACGACCGCCGGCAGCGCCATCACGACCATCAGGCAGGTCGCCAGCATCGTCCAGCAGAACACCGGCATGCGCATCATCGTCATGCCGGGCGCCCGGAGCCGCAAGATGGTCGCGAGGATCGTGGCGCCCACGATCGTCGAGCCGACGATCGCCAGGATGACGCCGAAGATCCAGAAGTCCTGGCCCGCACCGGGGGTGGCCGAGTCGCCCGAGAGCGGGAAGTAAGCGGTCCAGCCGTCCTTGCCGGCCCCGTGATCGGTCAGGAATCCCGAGTACATGACCAGGCCACCGGCGAGGATCAGCCAGTGGCCGGCTAGCGTCAGGCGCGGAGCAGCGACTTGCGCGGCGCCGATCTGGAGCGGTACGAGGTAAAGGCCTGCCGCGAGCGCCAGCGGGGTGACGACCAGATAGATCATGGTCGACCCGTGCATGGTGAAGACCTGGTTGTAGCCGTCGCTCGAGACCACCTGAAGCCCTGGCTCGGCGAGCTCCGTGCGCATGACGAGGGCAAGCAGGCCGGCGGCGAGAAAGAAGCCGAAGGCGATCGCCGCCATTCGGATCGCCAGGCGCTTGTGGTCGGTGGTGGCGATCCAGGCCACGAGGCCCGCGGGGCGGGCGGCAGCGGCGACCGGCGGCGCGGTGGCCTTCATCGGCGCCGGCTCTCTCGCAGCCATTGACGGAAGTCATCCGGGGCCAGGGCCGCGACGTCGAAGGTCATCCCGGAGTGATGGAGGCCGCAGAACTCCGCACAGCGACCGATCGTGTCCTCGTCGAAAACCAGGTCGAACGTCGTCTCGCGCGCCGGGAACGCGTCCCGCTTGAAACGCAGCTCCGGGATCCAGAAGGCGTGGATCACGTCATGGGACGTGAGCCGGAACTGGACCGTCTCCCCGGTCGGGACGGTGAGCATCGGTGGGTCATTCTGATCGCCGACCACCGTCACGCCGGTCCCGGGATAGGTGAACCGCCAGCCCCATTGAAAGGCGGTGACGTCGACCCTCGTGGCCGGATCCGAAGCGACCGAGTCAACCTTGGACTCGGTCGAGAAGGTCGCCGCGATCAGCACGGCTGCAATCCCGGCCAGGATCAGGGCGTACAGGCCCTCGACGACCGGAAGCTCGGTCCGCGTGCTCGCCGCCCGCCCGGAGCGCCGGCGGTAGCGGATGAGCGCGAAGCCCATGGCTCCGAAAACGAGGGCCGCAACCGCGATGGCGATGGGCAGATACATGCCGGCGAGCGAGTCGTACTCGGAGCGCGTGTCGATCGAGCCAGGCACCGGTCCAATCCAAGCCGCGCCGTCTGCCGTTTCGGTCACGGTGAGGCGTACCGGTGGTACCCGCAGGCGTCGACGAGAAACCGTGCCGAGACCCACGGCGCGCGATGCTTTTTGCCCACCGAAAGCCCGGGTATCCGAGCGGCGTGAGTCCTGGGGTCCGCATCCGGGCGCAGGCGTGGCTTCTCCGGTGGGGGTTGCTGGTGCTCCTCTGGATCGCCCTCGTCGACACGCGGCGGTGGCAGGAGCTTGCCGTGGGTGCGCTCGTGGCCGCCCTGGGCGCCACGTTCGCTTCGCTCGAGCGGTGGCGCGGGCGGCCGCCGCACGCCGGCCGCCTGGGCATCGGCCCCCGCGCCCTCCTGGACCCTCCCTGGCGTCTGATCGTCGACGTCGCGGCGCTCATCCGAGCCCTCGCTGTGCGCGTCCGCCGCGGCTCGGCGCCGATCGGGCGGTTGCGGGCGTGCCGCTACCAACCGGAGCCGGCGCGCCGGACCGCGGCCGGGCGCGCGATGACGGAGATCTGGGGATCGCTGCCGGCAAACCGGTACGTGGTCGGCATCGACGAGGAGGCGGGAACGCTGCTCGTCCACGAGCTCATGCCCTCTGACGAGCCCCTGGACCCGCTCGCCCGCACATGAACGAATGGCAGATTGCGGCGGCGGTACTGCTGGCAGGCCTGGTTCCCTGCGGGTGGGTCTGTGCACGGCGCTCCTTTGCGGAGGGCGTCGTCGCCCTCCAGCTTGCGGGGACGCTGGCGTCGCTGGCAGCGCTCCTGATCGCCGTCGGTGAGGACCGGCAGCCGTTCGGCGACCTTGCTCTGGTGCTGGCCGCGGTCTCGTTCGCCGGGACACTGCTCCTGGCGCGCTATCTGGGTGAGTCCCGTGAGCGTCGGTGACGCTCTTGCGGCGCTCCTGCTGGCAACCGGCGTGGGGCTCGAGCTGCTCGCAGTCGCAGGGGTGGCGGCGATGGCTGACGTCTATGACCGTCTGCACTTCCTTGCGCCGTCGACGCTGGGCGCCATCGCGATCGCCGCCGCGGTCCTGGTTCGCGAGGGCCCATCGCTGATCGGCCTCAAGGGCGCAACTCTGGCGCTGATCCTGGTCGTGACCTCGCCGATCCTGGTCCATGCGACGGCACGGGTGGCGCGCATCGCCGAGCGGGGCGACTGGCGGTCGGAGACCGGGGAAGGCGTCGAGGTCGAGCCCCGATGACGGTTCTCCAAGCGATCGCGCTCGTGCTGGTGGGGCTCGGCGGCACCGCCGTCGTCCTCACGCGAGATCCCGAGCGGCAGATCCTCGTGTCGAGCCTGTTCGGCCTGACGCTGGCGCTGCTCTTCTTCTGCTTCCAGGCACCGGACGTCGCGCTGTCGCAGATCGTCGTCGGCGGCGTAGCGCTGCCGGTCATGATCGCCTTGGCCCTCGGCAAGGTCCGGCGCCGAGCGCGCGTGTCC
Organism: Actinomycetota bacterium; assembly: GCA_046732895.1. Lineage (GTDB taxonomy): Bacteria > Actinomycetota > Thermoleophilia > Solirubrobacterales > 70-9 > JBKPNZ01. The sequence goes on along the minus strand of JBKPNZ010000048.1, from coordinate 62,467 downwards.
GGCTCAGCGGCAGGGGAGCGAGCGTGAGCCGGAGCATGCGCCTGTGGCTGTTCGGAGCCGGCGCCCTGGGCCTGGCGGCGTTGCTCGCCTGGGGCTTCGCGGGCCTTTCGGACTTCGGAGACTTCGACGGCCACTACGGTCAGCTCGTTTCGCGCATAGCGGTCCCGGAGCGCGTCGCCAGCGACATCGTTTCGACGCTCACCTTCGACATTCGCGGCGTCGACACGCTCGGCGAGGAATTCATCCTCTTCGCGGCGGCCGTCGGAGTCCTGACGCTCCTGCGGTTGCAGCGCGGGGACGAGGAGATACCGGCCGAGCCGCGACGGCGCCATCCGACCGCGGAGAGCCGTTCCCTTCGCTCAACCGTGGCCACACTCGCCGCGCCGATGCTCGTGCTCGGCCTGTACATCACGACTCACGGCCATCTCACCCCTGGGGGAGGGTTTCAGGGGGGCGTCGTGCTCATGGCGGCCTTCCTCCTGGTCTATCTCGCCGGCGCCCGAATCGCCCTCGGGCGATCCGCCCCGGTCGAGCGCATGGAGTTCGCGGAGGGAACCGGCGCCGCCGGGTTCGCCCTCATCGGTCTGGGCGGGCTGCTCTTTGCCATCGCGTTCCTCGAGAACTTCCTGCCACTGGGCAACTTCGGGTACCTCTGGTCCGGGGGGACGATCCCCTTCGCCAATCTCGCGGTCGGCTTCGAGGTGATGGGCGCGATCCTGGCGATCGCCGCCGAGCTCCTGGACCAGCGCCTGCTGGGAGATGCCGAAGAGTGAGCGCGCTCGCCTACGGCGTCGCCGGCTGGCTCCTTCTGATCGGGCTCTATGGCGTGGTGACGAGCCGTAATCTCATCCACTTGGTGGTCTGCCTGACCGTCGCGCAGGCCTCGACCTACGTTCTGCTGCTCGCCGTCGGCTATCGCGATGGGGCCGCAGCGCCGGTCTTCGCCGACATCGCTCTGGATCGTCCGGTGGTCGATCCGGTGGTCCAGACACTCACGCTGACGGATGTGGTCGTCGAGGCGACCGTCGCGGCGCTTCTCCTGTCCCTTGCGGTCCAGGCGCACAAGCGCTTCGGGACGCTCAACCCGGATGAGATCGGGGCGATCAGGGGGTAGCGGTGGCGATCATTCCTCTGACGATCGCGACGCCGCTCACGGTGGCCGCGCTGCTCGTCGCCGCGGGTCGTGTCGTCAACCGCACGATCGCCGAGGTGGCGGCGCTCATCGCGACCCTGGCAGTCACGACGTTCTGCGCCATCCTGCTCGTCCGCGGTGGGCTCGAGGTGTACTGGTTCGGCGCCTGGCAGCCACGTGGCGGGATCGCCCTCGGAGTGGACTTCGCGGTCGATTCGATCGGCGCAGGGCTCGCCACGCTGTGCGGCGTCCTCATGGTTGCCGCACTCGTTCTCATGTGGCGCTACCGCCAGACCGATGCCCCGCACTTCCAGGTTCTCATGCTGGTCTTCCTGGCGGGCATGGTGGGGCTCGCCCTCAGCGGCGATTTGTTCAACATGTTCGTGTTCTTCGAGCTGATGAGCGTCGCGGCCTTCGCACTGGCGGGGTTCAAGGTCGAGTCCGAGTCGATCGAGGGCTCGCTGAACTTTGCCGTGACGAACACACTCGGCTCGTTCCTGATCCTGCTGGGGATCGCCCTCACCTACGGACGCACCGGGGCCCTCAACCTGGCCCAGATCAGCAGTTCGCTCGCGTCAGGCCCATCACCGGACGGCCTGGTGATCGTCGCGTTGGTCCTCCTTGTCTGCGGGTTCCTCGTCAAGGCCGCGATCGTGCCCTTCCACTTCTGGCTGGCGGACGCATACGCCGTGGCCCCCACTCCCGTGTGCCTGCTGTTCGCGGGGGCCATGAGCGAGCTGGGGATCTATGCCGTCGGGCGCATCTGGTTCGGGGGCTTCGCCGATGCCCTCGCCCCACACGCCGATGAGCTGAGATCGGTCCTGATCGCTGCCGGGTGCCTGACGGCTCTTGTCGGCGCGGCGATGTGCCTCGCCCAGGACCACTTGAAGCGGATGCTGGCCTTCGCCACGATCTCGTATGCGGGGGTCTTCCTGATCGGCCTTGGCCTCCTGACCGCCGACGGCGTGGCCGCTGCGAGCCTCTACGTCGTCGCCGACGGCTTCGGGAAGGCAGCCCTCTTCGCCGCCATCGGGATCGTGCAGCATCGGCTCCGCCAAACATCGGAGGCTCGGCTTCACGGACGGGGACGCAATCTGCCGTGGACGGCCGGGATCGTCGTGATCGGCGCGCTCTCGTTCGCGGGGCTGCCACCCTTCGGCACGTTCTTCGCCAAGGCTCTGCTCGAGGACGGGCTGGCGGCGGAGGGCTACGGCTGGGTCATCGCCGTGCTGGTGATCGCGTCGGCGGCGACGACCGCGGTGGTCCTGAGGATGGCCGCGCGGGTGTTCGGCGGCTGGGGCGAGCCCGGGCGGGAGGAACTCGCCGACGCCGACGACGCCACCGCGGAGGAGAAGGGGAGCCCAGACCGAACGCCGGCCGTGATGTGGGTCCCGGCATTCGCCCTCGCCCTCGGCGCGCTCGTCGTCGGCCTCCTCCCGGGCGCGGTCGAAGCCGCCCAGAGCGTGGCGACGCGTTTCGTCGACGGGGGCGCCTACGGCCAGGCCGTGATCCACGGGACGACGCCGGCCGCTCCCCCCGCGCCCCCCGAGTTCACGGCGAGCTGGACCGCGTACCTGTACTCAGCGCTGACGGCCATCCTCGCGCTGGCGATCGTCGCGGTTGCCCTGTTCGGCGACCGTATGCGCCGGCCGGCGCCCGCGCTCGCGACGATCCTCGCCCGAGGGCTCGCGCCGGTCCGGGCGTTGCACTCGGGCCACGTGGGCGACTATGTGACCTTCCTCGTGCTCGGGGTCGCCGCCTTCGGCGGGGCCTTCGCGGTGGCGCTCCGCTAGCGCAGCCCATTACCCGGACGCGCCCCTGGGGTAGAGCCCGCTCGATGGAAGCTGCCACGACGGCCCCACTCGCGTAGGCGGGCGCGGCTCAGGCGGCTTCGCGCAGCGCGTCGAGCTCGCGATTGGCGGAGAGCCGCTCGAGCGCCCGCCGCTCGATCTCGCGCACGTCCCGGGCCGAGCGGCCGATCTCTCGGCCGATGTGCTCGAGCGGGTGCGGCTCGTCCCCGTTGATCCCGTAGCGCAGCTTCACCACGACTCGCTCCTCGTGCGGCAGCTCGTGAATCGCGCGTCGCAGGGCGTCGTTGCCGAGAGTGACGGCTGCTTCCTCCTCAGGGGCGGCCGACTCCCCTGGGATCAGCTCTCCCAGGCTCGTTTCCCCCTCCTCGCCGACGGGCTTGTCCAGGCTGGTCACCGTTCGCGGGGCATCGCGGACGAACGCGACCTGCCCCGGCTCGAGCTCGGCCTCGGCCGCAACCTCCTCGACCGTCGGGTCACGGCCGAGCTTCGCGGCCAGTGTGCGTTCGGCTCGGGCGATGCGCCGTTCCTGCTGCGCCAGCGTGGTCGGCAACCTGATCGTCCGGGCGCGGCTCTCGATCGCCCGCTGCATCGCCTGGCGGATCCAGTAGGTCGCGTAGGTCGAGAACTTGAAGCCCCGCCGCCAGTCGAACTTCTCAACGGCTCGGATGAGGCCGAGGGTGCCCTCCTGGATCAGGTCGAGCAACGGGAGGCCCTGATTCTGGTAGCGGCGGGCGTTCGCGACCACAAGGCGGAGGTTGGAGTTGATCATGCGCTCCTTCGCCTCGAGCTCCCCGCGCTCGACCCGCTGCTTCAGCTCGATCTCCTCAGCGGCAGTCAGGAGCGGGTACTGCGAGATCTCGTTGAAGAAGAGCTGGAGGGAGTCGGTGGTCGCCGCCACGAGCTCCTCCGGCCGGTAGGTGGCAGCCTCGGCGTCACCACGCCCGCAGTCATCGCGGAGCTCGATCCCGCGCGACTCGATCTCGGCGTGGAGGGCCGCAATCGCGGGCTCATCGAGCTCGCTCTCAGCGAGCAGCCGCTCGAGGTCGGAGAGCTCGACGCAGTGGCGCTCCTCACCGCGATCGAGGAGCTCCTGGAAGGCGGGCGGCAATGTGGCGCTCTCCGTCATCGCCTGGCGCCTACCCGGGCAGTCGCAACGGCTAACGGCGCGCGGCGGTTACCCGTGCGTGGCGCCGGGTACGCCGGAGGCGATGCCTGACCCCACGAACGAAACCCTGCGCGAGCTCCTGCGCTGGGAGCCGCCGCATGGAGTCGTCTCCGCGTATGTTGCGATCGATCCGGCACACCGCGGCGAGGGCTGGCGGATTGAGCTTCGAAATCAGCTCCGCGAGCTCGATCGCGAGTCCCTCGACCACGACGCACGCATGGCCATCGATGCGACCGCCCGGCGGATCCTCGACCGGTTTCCCCCGGACTCGCCGTTGCCGCACGGGCGAACGCACGTGGGCTTTGTCGAGATCGCCGCGAAGGCCGGCCGCGAGGAGTGGTTCTCCCTGCAGCTGGATGGCCCGGAAACGCAGGTCACGCACGGTGCGCGCCCGGCAGTGGGAGCACTCCTCGCCATTCTCGACGAGGGTGCGCCGCGCGGGGTCGCGCTTGTCTCCGGCGAGCGCGTGCGCCTGCTCCGATGGGAGCTGGGCAGACTGACGGAGCTCGAGAGTTGGGAGATCGAGGTCTTCAGCCTGGATTGGCGCGAGCGCAAGTCACAGCGCCCGGGCGATCCGGCGCGGGTCCAGGGCGCCGCATCGTCAGGGCGCGACCAGTACGGGCAGCGAATGGAGCACAATCGCGAGCGCTTCCTGAAGGAGGCCGGCCGCCTCGCGGTCGAGCGCCTCGAGCCGCGCGACGCCGAGATCCTCGCCTTCGGCGATGCCGAGCACGTCCGCGAGCTCGCGGCCGGCGGGGGCGAGCGCGTGCGAGCCTGCGGTCAGCTCAACCTCGTCTCGGCGCCCGTGGCAGAGCTCGAGACGCACGTCGGCGCCGTGATCACGGACCTGAACCGCCGGCGCGAGCTCGAACTGGCCCAGCGGATCAAGGCGGAGGCCGCGGGAGGATCCAGAGCGGCCGCCGGCGCCGAGGAGACTCTGCAAGCCCTGGCCGAGGGCAGAGTCGAGCATTTGCTCTTTGACGCCCGGGCCCCTCTGAGCGTAGAGCTGCCGGAAGGAATCGAGCGGGACGGCCTGACGCCGGGGGAACGCATGGTGGAGCTGGCGCTGGCGACCAGCGCGCGCGTGACCCCCGCGGAGGGCGAGGCCGCGGACGCGCTCGCCGAGGTCGGGGGCGTCGCCGCGCTGCTGCGCTACTGAGCGAAGCTTCCGGCGATGAAGCGCGCTCGCGTCGGCTGCTCGGGATGGATGTACCGGGATTGGCGCGGGGTCGTCTACCCGGAGAAGCTTCCGCAACGGCTCTGGCTGGAGCGCTACGCGGAGGTGTTCGACACGGTGGAGGTGAACAACACGTTCTACCGCCTCCCCACCCGCGATGCGGTGGCCGCCTGGGCGGAATCGACGCCGCGCGGATTCCGCTTCACGGTGAAGGTCAGCCGCTACCTGACCCACATCAAGCGGCTCACGACCGTGAGCGAGGGCATGAAGCGCTTCAACGAGCGACTCGAGCCACTGGCCGAGGCCGGGAAGCTGGGGCCGCTCCTATGGCAGTTCCCGGCCAACTTCCATCGCGACGACGACCGCCTCCGCAATGCCCTCGCCGAGCTTCCCAAGGGGCGCCATTGCTTCGAGTTCAGGCATCCGAGCTGGTTCTGCGACGAGGTCTACGCAGCGCTGCGCCGCCACCGCGTCGGGCTGGTGATCGGCGACCATCCCGAGCGTCCCTTCCAGTCACACGAGATCACCGCCGGGTGGACGCTGGTGCGCTTCCACCACGGGCACCGGGGGCGTGGCGGCAACTACTCCGAGCGCGAGCTCTCCGCGTGGGCCCGGCGCATCGCGCAGTGGCGGCGGCAAACCGAGGTCTGGGCCTACTTCAACAACGACTGGAAGGCCTACGCGCCACGCAACGCGATGCGCTTGGCGGAAGGCCTGGGCTAGGAGCGCGTGCGCGTCCGCTTCGGCGACGTACGAGCTCTCGATGAGCCGCGCCGGCGCGACTGGCGGCGTCGGCCATTGCGCTCCGCGCTTGGAATCTCGGCCCGGGCGACCGCCTTGCTGAGCCGCGGGATCAGGCCCTCGAGATAACGAGCCATTCGCTCCTCCTCGCGGCGGATCTGTCGCGCCAGCTTCGCAGTGTCGGAGTCTCCGGCGGACTCGGCGAGCGTCTCGAGCGCGGCGTACGTGGCGATCTCCTCGTGCTCTGAGAAGTACTCGGTCTTGGCGTTCTTGAGGAGCTTCTCCTCCTCGCCGGTCCCGCGCACCAGATGAGTCTGCCCCTTGACCGCGGCCATCCCGCGGCCCGCGGCCTTGCTCGCGGCCGTGAGGGCATCGTCGAGCACTCCCTTGTCGCCGCCAAGCTGCTTGATGCGGCGTTCGAGCGCGCGCGCATGTCGCTTGGTCTCGGTCAGGTGCCCTCTGAGGCGCTTCCTGTAGGTGCGCTGCGAAGCGAGCTCGGTCATCCCGATGTGCAACTCGAGCGATTGCTCCAGCTCCTTCTCCTTGCGATGCGCCTCGCTCAGGTACTGGATGAGCTTGGCGTCGCGCGTGGGCGTTTCGGGCATGGGTTCATCTCCTCGTTAGCGCGTGAACCCCTCGCCCTACCCAGTGGCAGGGAGCGGAAACGAGCTACCCGGTGCTCAGAGTCCGAGGTCGCGCAGGAACTCTGGCTTGTGGGCGCCGAGGAAGACGAACGCAGGATGTGGGAGGACGTCTGGATCGTCCTCGGGTCCGGCCGAGCGCTCGTGCTCGACCGCGTGGCCGAGGATGTCCTCCCACTCGTGGTCCCCGGGGTCCCAGTGCGTCACCTGAGTCCGCGCCTCGAACCCCTCTGCCGCGGTGAGGTCGGCCACGACCCGCTCGGCCTCCCGCGCCGCTCCCTCGGAACCCGTGTAGATGAACATCCGCGAGCCCTCCCGCGTGACGATCACCCGGCCGCCGAGTCGCTCCTTCGCCGCGTCGTCGAGGTCGGACGAGCGCAGGCGCTCGCCCAGCGTCAAGCCGTGCCCCTCCTCGCTCAACTCGATCTCTACTCGCCACTCGTCGCTCATCGGGCGGGAGTCTGCCACGCCGCGACACTCGACGGGCTCATCTAGCATCGACGGTGGTGGAGGAGATCGAAACCAGGCTGCTGATCGCGGGAGAGCGAATCGCCGGGGAGGGCGATGAGCTCGCGATCGAGAACCCGTCCACGGAGGAGACGATCGCTCGGGTCTTCGGGCCGTCCGGCGCGCAGGTCGATGCCGCCGTCGCGGCTGCGGCCGAGGCGCAGGAGGTCTGGGAGCGAACGCCGGCGGTGGAACGCGGCGAGATGCTGCACGAGGTCGCCACACGGCTTCGCGCGCGCACGGACGAGCTCGCCGAGCTGATGACGCTCGAGGGCGGCAAGCCGTTGGTCGAGAATCGCGACGAGATCGGTTGGACGGCCGCGGCCTTCGACTATTACGCCGAGATCGGGCGGGACTCAGCCGGCCGCGTGATCCCGTCGATTGAGGCGACGCAACTCGCGCTCGTCGTCAAGGAACCCGTCGGCCCGGTCGCCTGCATCGTTCCCTGGAACTACCCGCTGCTCTTGCTCGCCTGGAAGCTCGCGCCGGCGCTCGCCGCCGGCAACGCGACGGTCTGCAAGCCGTCGGAGCTGACGCCGCTCTCGACCCTGGCGCTTGCGCCATGTGTCGATCACCTGCCTCGGGGCGTGGTGAATGTCGTGGCCGGCGCCGGTGACGTGGGGGCGGCGATCGTGGCCGACGAGCGGATCGAATGCGTGGCGTTCACCGGCTCGGTCGAGACCGGAAAGCGCATCGCGGCGAAGTGCGCCGAACGCGTCGCCCGGATCAACCTCGAGATGGGTGGCAAGGACCCGTTCATCGTCTGCTCGGACGTCGCCCAGAAGGTCGAGGTGGCGGCGCGCGGCGGCGCCTGGGCCGCCTTCCTGAACGCCGGGCAGGTCTGCACCTCGGCCGAGCGCTTCTACGTGCTCGACGACGTGTATGACGACTACCTCCAGGCATTCCTCGACACCACTCGCAGCCTCGTCGTCGGCGATCCCATGCAGCCGCAGACGGATGTGGGCCCGATGGTTTCTGCCAGCCAGCGCAAGAAGGTCGTCGACCAGCTCGATGCCGCCGTGGCCGCCGGGGCCGACGTCGTCATCGGGGGCAGCAACGGGGGCCACGATCGAGGGCACTTCTTCACGCCCGCCGTCGTGACGGGCGCCCCCAACGAGACCGCGCTTCTGAGCGAGGAGACCTTCGGCCCCGTGGCCCCGATCGTGCGCGTCACCTCGCTCGACGAGGCGATCGAGCTCGCGAATTCGACCCGCTTCGGGCTCGGCGCCAACATCTACACCTCTGACCTGAAGACAGTCGTGCGCTGCATGCGCGAGATCAAGGCGGGCACGGTCTGGTTCAACGACCCGCTCACCGACAACGACGCCGGCCCGTTCGGCGGGTTCAGGCAGTCGGGGCTCGGCCGTGAGCTGGGCCGCGAGGGCCTCGAGGCGTTCCAGGAGACCAAGCACGTTCACATTGAGACCGAGATCGCCCCGAAGGAGTGGTGGTATCCATACTCCGAGTACGCCAAGGGCGAGGGAAAACCCCACGACGGAGCAGGAGCATGACGCTGACCGAACCCCAGACCACCACCCGAACGCTCGCCAACTACGCGGGCGGCAAGTGGGTCGACGCAACGACGACCGAGACACTCGAGGACATTGATCCCGCCACCGGGGACGTGCACGCCCTGGTGCCGCTCTCCGGCCCCGCCGACGTGGACGCCGCGGTTGCCGCCGCGCGCGAGGCGCAACCGGCGTGGCGCGGCATCGCCCCCCAACGACGGGCGCGCGCGGTGATGGCGCTGCGCGAGGCGTTGTGGGAACGGCGCGAGGACATTGCGCAGCTGGTCACGGCCGACATGGGCAAGACGATCGACGACGCCCGCGGCGAGGTGTTGCGGGGGATCGAGTCGACCGAAGCCGCCACGGCCATTCCCCATCTGCTGAAGGGCGAGAACCTCGAGGGCGTGGCCTCCGGTGTGGACGTGGAGCTCGTGCGCCAGCCTGTGGGCGTCGTCTCCGCGATCACCCCGTTCAACTTCCCCGCGATGATCCCGCTCTGGTTCCTGCCGTTTGCGATCGCCTGCGGGAACACGTTCATCCTGAAGCCCTCCGAGCGCGATCCACGTCCGTCTGAGCTCATCTTCGAGCTCATCGAGGCCATCGAGCAGATCCCGCCGGGCGTCTGCAATCTGGTTCACGGTGGCCGCGACGCCGTGAACGGCCTGTTGGAGCATCCGGACGTCGATGCGATCTCCTTCGTCGGCCAGGCATCGACCGCGCGCCACGTGGCCGATCGGTCCACCGCGACGGGTAAGCGGTTCCAGGCCCTCGGCGGCGCGAAGAACTCGCTCGTCGTCATGCCCGATGCCGATCTGGGCACCACGGTGCCAGCGATCATGAGCTCGGCGTTCGGCGCCGCAGGGCAGCGTTGCCTGGCGGGATCCGTGGCCGTTCTGGTCGGGCCGCGCGAGCGCCAGGACGAGGTACGCGATGCGCTTGCCGCGGCCGCCCGCGAGCTGCGCGTCGGCGGCGGCGCCGACGAGGCAACCGACGTCTGCCCCGTGGTCGCGCCGGAGGCCCGCACCCGCATCGCCGATGCGATCGACGCGGCGGCCGAGGCCGGCGACGAGGTCGTGCTCGACGGGCGCGAGGCCGAGCCCGGGCCTGCCCGGACGATGATCGCGCCGAGCATCGTCGAGACGGCCGATCGCGAGTCGCAGATCGCGCGCGAAGAGCTCTTCGGGCCACTGCTCACAGTCGTCCGCGCCGACGATCTGGACGACGCGCTCGAGTTCGTGAACGGCTCGCGCTACGGCAACGCCGGCTCGATCTTCACGCAGTCGGGCGGGGCCGCACGCACCTATCGCTACGGGGTCGAGGCCGGGATGCTGGGCGTGAACGTGGGAGTGGCGGCGCCGGTGGCCTGGTTCCCGTTCTCGGGCTGGAAGGACTCGATCGACGGCGACCTCCACTCCAACGGTCGCGACGCGGTGGAGTTCTACACCCGCAAGAAGGTCGTGACCTCGCGGTGGCGCTAACCGAGGTCGAGGGGCCCGCGGGCCCGCCCTGGGAGCGGCCCTTGGCCGGGACGCTCGACTCGCTCGTCGTCGAGTCCGAGCTCCTGGCGTCGAATCCCCTCGGCGATCCGGCCCGGCGGCCGCTCTACGTCTATCGCCCGCCCGGCGTGGAGCCGGACCACCCGAAGCCGCTGCCGAGCGTCTACGTGATCCAGGGCTACTTCGGGCAGCTCGACGGGTGGTGGCGACGCGAGGCCTACGAGCCCGCCGTGCTCGAGCGTATCGATGCCATGTTCGCCGCCGGCGAATGCCCGGACGGAATCGTGGTCTTCGTGGACTGCTGGACCTCCTATGGTGGGTCGCAGTTCCTCGACTCGATTGGCACCGGTCAGTACCAGTCCTATCTCTGCGACGAGGTGGTGCCATTCATCGATGAGCGCTACCCGACGGCGGCCGATCGCGACCATCGCGGGATCACCGGGAAGTCGTCGGGAGGGTATGGCGCGATGGTCGTCCCGATGATGCGCCCAGACGTCTTCGGCGGCCTTGCCTCCCATTCCGGTGACTCGCTGTTCGAGGTCTCGATGGTCCCGGGGTTTCGCGAGGGTGCCCGGCGGCTGCGTGACGACTTCGACTCGTCGTATGACGTCTTCCTGGAGCGCATCGCCGAGGCCGACCACTTCGACATGAACAAGTGGGGCGAGCCGCTCATGACCTATGGCTGCGCCGTCGCCTACACCCCCGACCCGGAGCGGCCGGGAAAGCCGCTTTTGCCCTTCGAGGTCGAGACGGGACGGCTCGTGGATGACGTATGGGGGCGCTGGCTCGAGCTGGACCCGGTGCGGATGGTCCCCGGCCACGCGGAGGAGATGCGCTCGATGCGCCACGTCTATCTCGACGCCGGCCGCAGCGACGAGTGGTACCTCGACCTTGGCGCCCAGGCCGTCTCACGCGAGCTCGAAAAGCTCGGCGTCGAGCACAAGCTCGAGCTCTTCGACGGCAAGCACGGCGGGATCAGTTACCGCTACCCGGGGGCGATCCGAGGCCTCCTCGAATCCCTGAGCACCTAGCAGCGCCACCCATCGCCGAACGTGCGAAAGGACCGGGTATAGGGGGCACTAACGCACGTTCGGCGTGGGGGCGGGGTTAGGCCGCTTCGGCCGGCGGGAGTGTCAGTGCGGTCTGGGCTTCGGGAGTCGCCTCGCCCTCGAAGCTGCCGACCCGGACTCCCAGTAGCCGCACGGGGCGCTCTGGCCGGTTGGCCTGGAGCAGCGACACGGCGACTGAGGCGATCAGGTCGCCGTCGGCGGTCGCCTCGGGCAGGGTCCGCGCGCGGGTCAGCGTCGAGAAGTCGTCAAGCCGAACCTTGATCGCGATCGTCCGGCCGCGGTTGCCGTTCGCGGCCAACCCCTCGGCCAGCTCGTGTGCCTGGCGACGAAGGATCTGCTCGAGGCGTTCCAGCTCGGCGATGTCCGTGTCGAAGGTCGCCTCAACCGAACGCGACTTCGCGACTCGGCGCGCGACCTCGGAATCGGAGCGAAAGTGGGCGCGTTCGTGAAGCTCGCGGCCGTGGTGCTCGCCGAAGCGCTGGATCAGACCCGGAAGGGTGCATCGCTGCAGCCTGCCGATCGTGTCGACGCCCATCGAGGCGAGGCGCTGCGCGGTCTTCGGTCCGATGCCGGGGATCAGGCGGGGGCTCGCCGGAGCGAAGCGCTCGGCGGCCTGCTCGCGGGTCAGCACAACGAACCCGCACGGCTTCTCGGCATCGGACGCGACCTTGGCGACGAGCTTGTTCGGGCCGATCCCCACGGAGGCGTCGAGGCCGAGATCCGCCTTGATCCTGCGCACGAGCGTGCTCATCCCGTCGATCGGATAGGCGCTCCCGGAGAGGTCGAGGTAGACCTCGTCCAGCGAGACGGGCTCGGTCGGGACGCGCAGCGCTCCCACGAGCGCCATGACCTCGCGCGACTTGGCGCGGTACTCGGCGAAGTCAGGGGGCAGGTAGACGCCGTCTGGGCAGAGCGACCGAGCACGGGAGGCGGGCATTGCCGAGCCCACGCCGAACCTACGGGCCTCGTAGGAGGCGGTCGTCACCACGGCCCGCGGCCCATGACCGGCCACGATCACCGGCTTGCCCCGCAACTCGGGACGCCGCAGAAGCTCGACGGCAACGTAGAACGCGTCCATATCCAGATGCGCGATGACGCGACGCCGGTCCACGGGGTTCGATCGTACGGCCCGCTCCGGCGCTTCCTCAGCGGCCGACGTGGATCCCGATTCGCTCCGGGATCCCAGCGAGGAACCGGGTGAGGGGGCCGGCACGATGGCCCTGCTCTTCAGCCGTCTCCTTGCGCAGCAGGGCGGCGCGGATGACCTCTCCCCCGACGTAGCGAAACGGCTCGGGAGGCACGCGCGCGGGGGGTGGCTCCACGATCGCCAGGCGCGTGGGCTCGTCGCGGCGATCGAGGGCAAGCGACGCCAGCACGCGACCACAGAGCTGCGACGGCCCCACGCCGTTGCCCGTGTAGCCGAAGGCCGCATGGGCGCGCGTGCCGGCTGACGCGATGACCGGTAGGTGCGTGGGCGAGACGTCGATCGGACCACCCCAGGCGTGCTCAACGCGCCGGCCCTCTAGCCCCGGGAAGAAGCGCCGAAGGTGGCGCTCCACCTCGGCCGCGATCACCGGATCGACCTCGGCCCGGCCGCGGGGGCGAGCGCCGAGCACGATGTGGCCGCCTCCCCAGCCGAAGGCGATGCGGCCGTCCGGCGTGGTCCGGAAGTAGTGGAGCATCGCGCGGGAGTCCGTGACGCATTCGCCACCGGTCCAGCCGATCTCCTCGAGAAGGTCGGGCACGGGCTCGGTGATCACCATGTGACTCGAGGTCAGCGTGAGCCGGTGCCTCAGCGGACTCATCCCGGCGAGCGCCCAGCCCGCTGCGAGCGTCACGGAGCCGGCGATGACCGCACCCTGCGGCGTCTCCAGCCTCACCTGCTCCCCCGCAGCGCGGCGGCGGCGGACCGGCGAGCGCTCGAAGATGCGGACCCCATGATCGAGCAAGCGCCGGCGCAGGCCGAGGGCGAGGCGCGCCGGATTCACGGTGGCGGCGCCGGGGTAAAAAGCGGCGCTGCGCATGACCGGCGACTGGATATGGCGGCGGAGCTCGTCGGCTGAGAGCGGCACGCAGGCCTCCGGCTCACCCAGCTCGCGGCAGGCAGTCGCCGCCTCGTCCCAGACCCCGTCATGGAGCGGGGTAGTCGAGGTCTGGAGGTAGCCCGCCTGCCGAAACCATGCGTCGACCTCATGGTCCGAGCACCATCGGCCGATTGCCTCGACGGAATCGCGCGATGCCCGGCCGACGGCCAGGGCCGCCGCATCCCCGAACCGACGCCGCAGGGCGGGCATCAGGAACCACATCTCGTTGACGAAGCCCGCGTTGCGCCCGCTCGGTCCTTGGCCGCAACACTCAGCCTCCAGGAGCACGACCTCGGCCTCGGGCTCGAGCTGCTTCGCGTGCCACGCCGCCCACATCCCCGTGTAGCCACCGCCGACGACGGCGACGTCGGCGTGCACCTCCCCCTCAAGCGCAGGGGTTGGCGTCACCGGCCCGGCCTCGGCCAGCCACCATCCGAGTGCGTCCTGCCTGTCCGCCATGCGCGCAGGCTAGAGGGGCGGCGGCCCCGACGGCGAGCCCTCGATGTCCGGGGAGATCAAACGGCATCCCTCCCGCTCGAGCGCGGCCCGCAGCTCGTCCGCTCCTTCCGGCGGTGCCACACCGACGATCGCGCCGCCCGAGCCCGTGTAGTTGGCGGCGACGCCGTGACCGCTCGCGATCTCGACCATGCGAAGGTGGCGGGAGTCGAGGTCATAGACCTCGCCGCGCAACTCGAGGTTCCGCCGCATGAGCTCACCGAAGCGCTCGTGATCGCGTGAGCGCAGGGCCTTCATGCCCTGTCTTGCGAGCTCGGCGATCTCCTCCATCGCGCGGCGCATGGCGAGGTCGCCTCGGTCGTAGCGGGCGCGCGCACCCGCGTGGGTCCCGCCTGAATCCGCCGAAGAGGCCAGCCGCCAGGCGATCACCAGCGGTGGGAGGAGCCGGGGGTCAAGCCGCTCGATCCGCCCGTTGGCGAAGTCCATCAGCAGCAACCCCCCGAGGGCCTGGACGACGCGATCCTGGGGACCGGCCGCGATCCCCAGACGCTCGGTCTCCGCCCGCAGCGCGATCTGGGCCAGCTCGCCGGGCTCCAGCCTGCGTCCGAGGGCGCGACCCGCCGCCCGCAAGGTCGCCACGGCGAGCGCACTGGAGCCGCCGAGGCCCACCTCGCGTGGAATCGTCGTCGTGCAGGAGACCCCGAGGTCGGCAACCTCGGGATCGCCGACGTGCTCCGCCAGCGTGGCGAGGGCCGCTGCGGCCACCCGGTCTGCCGACCGGCTCGTTCGCGCTTCCCGCTCCACCGTCGCCTCGGCCTGGAAGTCGCTGAACGTGAAGGCCATGACGCAGCCGTCGTAGAGATCCGACGGATTTCCCAGGAGGGCAGCGCGCGCAGACGCTCTCGCGCTCACCGGTGACGGCATGAGTTAGAGCGAGGCGGACTCGGTGGCGCGGGCCTGGTGGCGCTCCATGAGCTCGCGCTGGACGCTGCGAGGCTCGCCGTCCGCATGCCGCCGCTCCCAGGATCCGTCCTGACGCAGCTCCCACGCGTTCGTGTCGTCGGCGAGCGAGCGATCGAGAACGTAGATGAGGTCAGCGCGCACGCGCGGGTCCTCGACGGGCGTCAGCAGCTCCACGCGGTTGTAGAGGTTGCGCGGCATCAGGTCGGCGGAGCCGATGAACATGCGCTCCTCCTCGCCCGGACGCTCGAACGAGTAGATCCGCGAGTGCTCAAGGTAACGGCCCACCACGGAGACGACCTCGATGTTCTCCGAGACGCCGGGCACTTCTGGACGGAGCGCGCAGATGCCTCGCACGTTGATCTCGACCTTGACGCCGGCCTGGGAGGCTCGGTAAAGCGCTCTGATCGAGGGCGCATCCAGGAGCGAGTTCATCTTCAGGCGGATCCGGGCGGGACGCTGCGGGCTGTGGGCTGCGATCGTCCGCTCGATCTCCTCCAGGATTCCGTCCTTCAGGTTGAACGGCGCGACCAGGACCTTGCGGTAGCGACGAGGGCGCGCGTAGCCCGTCAGATAGTTGAACATCTCGGCGATGTCCGACCCGATGTCCGGATCGGCGGTGAAGAGCCCGAGGTCGGTGTAGATCCGCGCGGTCTTCGGGTTGTAGTTGCCGGTACCGACGTGGGCGTAGTGGCGGACGCCGTCGCCCTCGCGGCGGACGACGAGCACGCACTTGCAGTGCGTTTTCAGGGCGGGGATCCCGTACACGACATGAACCCCCGCCTCCTCCAGCTTCTTCGCCCACTGGATGTTCGCGCGCTCGTCGAAGCGGGCCTTGAGCTCCACCATGCAGACCGCCTGCTTGCCGCGCTCCGCGGCCTCGATCAGCGATGGCACGAGCGGCGAGTCGGCGCTCGTGCGGTACACGGTCTGCTTGATCGCGAGGACGTCGGGATCCGCCACCGCCTGGTTCACGAAGCGGTCGACCGAGGTCGTGAACGAGTCGTACGGATGGTGCACCAGGATGTCGCCATCCCGCATCGCCGCAAAGACGTCGGCCTCGTTGCCGTCCTCACCCAGCAGGCGCGGCTGGGTGACGCCGGAGAAGGGCGGGTCGCGCAGCTCCGGTGAGCCCTTCAGGCCGTAGATGTCCCACAGGTCGGAGAGGTCGAGCAGGCCGTCCACCTCATAGACCTGGCGCTCCTCGATCCGCAGCGCGTCGACGAGGGGGGCCCGCAGGCGGGGGTTCATGCCGCGCTGGATCTCGAGCCGCACGACCTCGCCGAAGCGGCGGCGGCGCAGCTCCTCCTCGACGGCTTCGAGCAGGTCGTCCGCCTCGTCGGAGACGTCGTAGTCCGTATCGCGAGTGACGCGGAAATAGGAGTGGTCGATCACCTCCATGCCCGGGAAGAGAGCCTCGAGGTTGTCGGCGATCAGGTCCTCGAGCGGGATGAGCGCGCGCTCGTCGTCGTCCACGGGAAGGAAACGGCCGAGGAGCTCCTTCGGCACCTTGACCCGGGCGATGACCTCGGTGCCCGCGTCGGGATCGCGCAGCAGCACGGCGAGGCTCAGCGAGAGGTTGGAGATGTACGGGAAGGGCCGACCGAGGCCGATCACGAGTGGGGTCAGCGCCGGGAAGACCTGCTGCTGGAAGCAGCGCGCGAGGCCCTGCACCTGCTCGGGGTCGGCCCGATCGATCGTAACCAGGGTCATTCCGTGCTCGGCTAGGGCCGGGCGCAGCTCACGCTCGAACAGGCGGCCCGCGCGCTCGCGCTGCGCGATGACCACCTCGCGATTCGCGTCGATCTGCTCGCTGGCCGACATCCCGTCGGCCGGGCGTACGTCAACCCCGCCTTCGACCTGGTCGTGGAGGTTGGCCACGCGCACCATGAAGTGCTCGTCGAGGTTGGACTCCCAGATGGCACAGAACTTCGCCCGCTCGAGCAGGGGCACGGTCGGGTCCTCGGCGAGCTGGAGGACGCGGTCGTTGAACTCGAGCCAGGAGAGCTCGCGGTTGAAGTAGAGCGAAGGATCCTCGAGGTCGGTGGGGCTCGGCGCCTGCGGTTCGGCGACGGCCTCCGCGCCCGACGGACTCGGTGCCAGCGACTCGACCTCGATCGGCTCCATTCCTGCACCCCCATGCTAGAGATGCGCCGCGCCCGGGGGTGAATCCGCTGTGAAGGCGACAGCGGCGCTTCAGGCGCCCCCGGAGACGCTGCCGCTAGGCGGCGTCGGCGATCGCCGGGGCCGCTGCCCGGGTGCGACGGGCGCGGGCGAGGGCGAGGTCGTAGCCGGCGGCGAGCTGCCCGAAGGCAGCGTCCCAGGTGCGCCCGCGGGTCGCCTCCAGAGCGGCCCGAGAGATGCGCTCGCGCAGGAAGCGCGATTCCGCCAGCTGCGCGACCGCGGCGGCGAGCGCCTCGGCATCCGCAGGGCAGAGCCACCCGGTATGGCGGTCGTCGATCAGGGACAGGGGGCCGCCCTCCGCCACGGCGACGACGGGCAGGCCGCTGGCCTGGGCCTCGACCACCACCTGACCGTACGTGTCGGTGCGCGATGGAAAGAGGAAGACGTCGCTCGACGCGTACGCGTCGGCCAACAGCTCGCGGTCGAGCCAGCCGAGGAAGGTGGCTCGATCGCCGAGCCGCTCGCGGAGCATCCCCTCCTCAGGCCCGCCGCCTGCCAGCAGCAGGTGCAGGCGCGGGTCGCGCTCGTGCGCACGCACGAAGGCATCGGCCAGGAGCCCAGCGCCCTTCTCGTGGGTCAACCGCCCCGCGTAGAGCACCTTCACGTCGCCCGGGAAGGCGTCCGCGTCGCGTCGCGCCGGGTCATACAGAGCGAGGTCGACGCCTCGCGCCCACCGCCCGATGCGCTCGCGATCAACCCCGAGCTGCTCGAGCGAGCGGTCCGAGGCGGGGCTGGGCGAGAGCACCACGTCGCACTGGCTGTAGAAGAGCCCGAGCGCCATCCGCATTCCCGCCTCGAGCATCGGATCGTTCGAGCGCACACCGGCATAGGCGGCGAGCTCAGTGTGGTGGCTGCCCAGGAGCGGCACGCGCCCGATGCGGGCCCAGGCGGCCGCCCCGATCCCGGCCGGGCCGGGAGAGGCGACGTGGACGACGTCGAAGTGACCCTCGGCAAGAGTCTCGACCAGCTCGGGGACGCTGGGAACGCCGATCGTCATCCCGGCGTAGAAGGGGATCTCGACCTCGGCGACCGCCGGCAGGCGCCGGTCGACCTGCGCGTCGGTCCCGACCACCTCGACCTCCCACCGCGGCACCCCGTGCTCGCGGATGCGCTCGATCGTGTGCGTGACCCCATGCATCGAGCCGGCGCCGTCGACCACCAGGGCGACGCGGCCGCCGTCGCCACCGGCGAGCTTCGCCTTCTCGCCGGCGAGGATCGTCGTCGCCGGCACGTAGGGGATCGCCGGGATGCAGGCCTCGACCAGCTCCCTTGCCGCCTCCCCGTACCCCTGGCGCGCCGCCGCCGCCTGCGTCACGCTCGAGACGGCGCTGCGCAGGCGCCGCTCATGTGCGCGCCGCGCGCGGCGGTAGAGCGCCCCGTGGCTGAAGTCGTCGCGCTTCATCATCTCGACGATGCCCTCGGGGCCATCGGCCTCGGCATCGAGGCCGAGGCTCTCGAGCCAGGTGCAGAGGAGGGCTCGCCCCTCGCTCGGCCCGAGCTCCCCGTCGCGGGCGCCGCCGCGCTCCGCGCCGTCAGCGACGACGCGCTCCGCCAGGCGCAGGATGTCCCGGGCCTTGAGCGGCTGGACCTCGGCGTCGGCGCGGTCGGTGAGCAGGGCCCGCGATGCGAGGGCGAGCGCCGAGTGCGCCCACTTCGCGGCGCTGCCCTGGTCGCCGCGCGCCTCGACGTTCCCGGCCCGCAGCGTGGCGAGAAACTCTTCCGGCGTCGACGCGGACGGAGTCTCCGTCCAGGTGCGGCCGATGTCGACGCCGGCGTGATCGTCCGAGCCACCGATTCCGATCCCGCCATGGGTCTCGATGTAGACGGCGGCCGGCATGTTGAGCTCCCGGGCGCGGGAGCCGTTGCGCGTCTCCCAGATCTGGAAGAGCTCGGCGAGGCGCCTGCGGTGGCGAGGGGTCAGCGGCGCGGCGACCGCGAAGAACGGATGCGCGAGCGCGCAAGTGATCTCGTGCTCGTGCAGATACGCGGTGCACGTCTCGAGATCGTCGGCGTGCCCCTGCAGGAACTCGTGGTCGGACGGGTTGATTCCGTAACAGAGGACGTGCACGGCCTGGGGCTCGCCGGCGAACCAGGTCGTGAGCTCCTCGGAGACGAACACGTCGGGACGGTCGGCGATCTCGAGGCAACCGTCGATCGTGTCGTGGTCCGTGATGGTCACAAAGTCCATGCCGCGGGACTTCGCGAGCTCGTACACCTCCTCCGGGGGCGTTGCGCACTCCGGCAGGCCCATGCTCTGCTGGATGCCGAGCTTGGCGGTCTGCGAGGCGGTCGAGTGACAGTGCATGTCCGCCCGTGTGGAAGTCATCGGTGCTCCCTCCCTATAGACATTTGGAATCGCTGTCAGCTTCGACGGCCCGGTGCCTACGCGGGTGAACAGCCTGCAAATAAGGGGTGAATGGTTGGTGAACGCCTGTTCACCCGATTGCAACTTGAGAGGCCCTTCCGGCCGTGATCCTTCGCCTGATGCCCGTGACTCGGGAAGAGGCGGGGGCTTCGGTAGAGCTCGCCCACTCAGACGTGGCCGTGGCCATCGATCTCGACCGGCACGAGCTGACGATCTCGCGCGCCGGCAAAAGGGTGCTCTCGGGGCTTCGCCTGGGGGCGCGGGGCGGCTCGGGCGGCGACCGGTTCATCCAGCTCACCGAGGGGGTGATCCCGGAGGAATCGGCGGGAGATCCGGAATGGCCCGAGACGGCGCAGGTGGATGAGCGCTCCGAGCGAGCCGTCGTGCTCACGGGGCGGCTGCGCGAAGGCAGGACGTTCCGCATGTCGGTCGCGCTCGCGGAGCGGCAGCGCGTGGTGGTGGAGTTCGACGCCGACGACGCCTATCGCCTGCTGGCGAGGTGGCACCCGCATCGCGCTGAGCGCATGACCGGGTTCGGCGCGCGGCACGGCGAGGTGTTCGACCAGCGCGGCCGAGTGGTGACCCTCGGGGCAGACCGCCGCTACACGGGCCCGGACTGCCCTCCCGACCTCCTCGCGCAGGGCGGGATTCCGCAAGGCGACTACGTGCCGGTCCCATGGCTCCTCACGAGCGGCGGGGCGGCGATCTGGGTGGAGACATTCGGGCCGGGCCTCGAGCTCGACCTCGGCGATCCGGCTTCGATCTCGCAGCGGGCGGCCGCGGGGCCCCTGCGACTCCACGTCATGCTGGACCCCACGCCGGCCGGTGCCCTGCGTCACTACCTGCGGCTGACCGGGTTTCCCGCGCTCCTGCCGGAATGGGCATACGGCCACTGGAAGAGCCGCGACGTCTACGAGCACGAGCGCGACGTGCTCGATGACTTCGACGGATATGCCGAGCACCGGCTGCCGCTTGACGCGATCGTCATCGATTCGCCGTGGGAGACGCAGTACAACACGTGGCGGTTCAACCCGAACCAGTTCCCCGATCCCGGCGCGCTGATCCGGCGGATGCGGGCGGCTGGGGTCCGCACAGTCGTCTGGGTCACGCCATGGGTGAACCTTGAGTCCGCGGAGGGTCAGTACCCGCGCGATGCAGAGTCGGAGCGGCTCCACCGCGAGCCGGCGTCCAACTACGCCGATGGCGCGATCGGGGGGCATTTCGTCCGCGGTCCCGACGGTCGGCCGTGGGTGGGACGGTGGTGGATGGGCACGGGATCGCCGGTCGACTTCACGTCGGCGTCGGCGCGGCGTTGGTGGCGGAACCAAGCGCGGTCGGTCCTCCAGCTTGGCGTCGAGGGCATCAAGGCCGACGACGGTGAGGGGTACTACCTGCCGCCCGAGAGCCGCCTTGCCGACGGGCGGACCGGCGCGGAAGCGGCTTGGGCCTATGGCGACCTCTACCGCAAGACGATGCAGCGGGTGCTCGACGAGGTGCACCCCGACTCAGGCGTCCTGTTCGGACGCAGCGGCTGGAGCGGGCAGCAGGCGACCGGCATCACCTGGGGCGGCGACCAGGCGTCGGACTTCTGGTCCCTGCGGACGCTTGTGACCGCGACGCTGACCGCCGCGGCGAGTGGGTTCTCGAACTGGTCTCACGACGTCGGCGGCTACCTCGGGCATCGCCTGATCGACCGCTGCCCGCGCGAGCTCCTGGCACGGTGGGTCCAGTTCGGCTGCTTCACACCCCTCATGCAGGCGCACGGCCGCTTCCCCCAGGAGGCGTGGCGCTACGACGCCGAGCTCCTCGACGTCTATCGCGAGTACGTGCTTCTCCACGAGCGCCTGGTCCCCTACATCCGCGCGGCGGCGGCGACCGCGGCCCGGTGCGGCCTGCCGATCATCCGGCCGCTCTGCCTGACCGACCCGGAGGACCCGCACGGCTGGGAGCTTGCGGACGCGTATTCGTTCGGTCCGTCGCTGTGGGTGGCACCGGTCTTGACGGAGGGCGAGCGCGAGCGGCGGACCTACCTGCCGCGGGGAGACTGGATCGACTTCTGGACGGGCGCACCTGCCCGCGGGGCGCACGAGGCGCTGGCGACCGCTCCTCTCGAGCTGATTCCTTTGTGGGTGCGCCGGGGAGCGATCCTCGTCACCTATCCGGCCGAGCACGTGGCCGAAGGCCTCGGCGACACGCCGGCGAGCGAGCGGCCGCTGGTGGCCACGCTGTGGGGGGAGCCGCGGGGCGGGCGCTCCCTTGCGCGGCTCGCGGACGGGACGACGGTGGCGTGGCGGGACGGCGAGTGGTCGGTCTCCGCCGAGCGGAATATCCGATTCGAACGACGGGGCACGTAGGGGTAGCGGCGCCGGGCGCCGGCGGGCGCTTTCGTCCTCGAATCCGCGATCATCGCAGCGATGGTCGCGTTAACGCGTCATTGTCGCGTTTTCTCGACCATCGGTAGCCGAAGCCGCCCGACCCTCTCCCCTTCGTGCCGACTTGGAGCGCCGGTTGCGCGCTTCGGCCCGAACGGAGCGCGCAACCGCTCTCGCCGTCTACGGCAGCGGCGGCTTCGCCGGCTCGTAGAGCCAGTCCTGGAAGAAGTCGTCGAGGTCCTGGTCGGGGACGTCCGACTTCGACTTCACGAGGGAGATGAACTCATCGATGTCGCCGTTCCCGTGGTCGTGGTCCGCGACCCACGTCTGGAGGATGTCGAGGAAAATGCCGTTACCGACGAGCTGGCGCAGCGCTTCGAGCGTCATCGCGCCGCGCTGGTACACCGCGTTGAAATCGAACAGGTGAGACGGATCGCCCAGGTCGGCGGGCGGCGGGCTCCAGAAGCCGTCCTCGGGCCCGTGGGCAGCGTAGAGATCGTCGAAGCGCTCCCCCGTGGTCTTGCCGCCGGTGTGCTGTCCCCACAACCATTGCGACCACGTCGCAAAGCCCTCGTTCAGCCACATTTCGGGGAACCGCTCGAGCGAGACCGAGTCGCCGAACCACTGGTGGGCCTGCTCATGCGCCAGCAGATTCTGATCGGGCCCTCCAGGGAAGTACGGCTTCGTCTGCACCTCGAGCGAGTAGCCGACGTCCGAGGGGTCGACGATTGCGCCCGACGCATCGAAGGGATAGGGCCCGAACTTCGCCGAGAAGAAGTCCAGGACGGCATCGATCTTGCCTACGGCCCCGGGATCGGTACCGGGCTGAACCGCGACGTATGAGGGGACCCCACCGGCCGTTCCCTGATCCAGGTCGAAGCGGCCGATCGTCGCCGTCGACAGGTAGGTCGCCATCGGATCCGCCTCGTGCCACTCGTACGTGACCCGGTCGCCCTCGCGGGTCTTGTCCTCGAGCGTCCCATTGGAGATCGCCTTGCGTCCCTTGGGCACCTCGACACTGATGTCGAAGGTCGCCTTGTCGAGCGGATGGTCGTTGCACGGGAACCAGGTCGGCGCGCCCTGGGGCTCGTTGACGACGACGGCGCCGTCGTGGGTCGGGACCCAGCCGTCCTTGGAGCCGTCGGGATCCCTGACGAACCGCGGCTTGCCGGAGTAGTCGACGACGACGTTGAGGGGCATGCTGGTGAGAACCGGGCCCGCAGGCGTGACGACCAGCTCCTGCCCCTCCCGGCTGAAGGTCGCCGGGGCGCCATTCACCTGGAGCGAGTCGACGTCGAGCCGCTTACGCAGGTCGAGATCGAACGCACTCAGGTTCTGCGTCGCCGTGGCCGCGATCGCCACATGGCCGTTCAGGTTCCCCGACTTGTGCCACTCGAGGTCGAGGTCGTAGTGGCCGACGTCGTAGCCGCCGTTCCCGGCCTGTGGGAAGAAGGGGTCCCCAAGCCCGTCGGAGCCGGGCGTGCCGACGCCCGCCATCGCCCCGGCCGGCGCTAGCGCACTGAACGCTGCGCCCACGAGTAGGGCGCCGAGGACTCGCAACTTTCCTCTAACCCTGCAACCCACCGGGACGCAGGGTACCGCTCGGCAGCCCATGTGCGGTTCTCTCGGCCCGTTCGAGCTGAGCGGCGGCCGTCCTGGCGCGCTCCGCGGCCGCCTGCCGCTCACGCTCCGCCTCGACCAGCTCACGCTCGGCGCGCTGGGCGCGGCGAGCGGCGCGCCGTCGGTCCTTGGCGTCGCGCAGGATGGCGGCGGCCGCCCGGTCGAGGTCGTCCCAGGTCCCGGCGTGCTCCTGCTCCGCCCAGAAGTCCGTGAAGCGGTCGAACAGGAGGCGCCGGCGAGCGCGCAGGTATACGGCGAGCACGTCGAGGCCCCGAAACGATGTGCGGTTCGGCGCTCGGGCGGCGAGCTCGGGATCGAGGTCGGGCGCCGCACCGGCCCGGCGCCACACAGCCTCCGCGTCCTGTTCGCGGAGCTCGTCGAGATGGGCCTCAACCCTGGGAAGCATGACGTCGCAGTCGTGGAGGTCCCCGAGGATCTCCTGCAGGTCCTTCGCTCGCCGCCGTGCGGTCTGCGCCGGCTTCCCGAAGCACATCTCCGTTGACTCGAGCACATAGCGCACGCGCTTCGCCGCGATCCGCATGTCGTGCTGCTCGTCCGAGTTCTCGCGCTCGAGGGCCGCGGGCACGAAGGACCGCAACTCGCTCAACCGCACGCGGATGATGCGCGCCGCGCTTTGGGCAAAGGGCGCCCTGGCGTCGAGCTTCTTCACCCGGCGCGCCTTCACGCGGCAGGCTCCCCGTTGAGGCCGCCCGAGCCGTTCGAGCCCGAAGCCGCGAGCGCGACGCGCTGCATCGCGCTGCCCGGCCGCTCGCCTACGGTCCGCTCGGCGGCGATGACAAGCTCGCGGACGTGATCGCGCAGGCCGGCGAGCCGCTCGTCGGTGACATGAGAGGAGAGGGCGTCGTTCGCCTCGGCCTGCTCGATCCGGAAGCGGGCCACAAGGCTCTCGATGCCGGGCCGATCGGGGGCGGGCAGGCGACTTGCGAACTCCTCGAGGGCGGCGATCGCCACATCGCGATCACGGCGCTCGCCAAGTGCATCGGCGAGGCGCTTCACCTCCGCAAGCGTTGCGGCGAACGCCTTGCGCGGGAAGCACGACTCGAAGACCTCGAGGGCAGCCCGCAGCCGGCGCGTCGCGACCCGCATGTCGTGAAGCCGCTCGATGTCGGATAGATCCTGCACCCCGTCGGCGTGCTCAGCGATCTCAGCCGCTCTGGCGGCGACGACCTTCGCGGCCGCCGAGGCATAGGGCGCCGACGGGTCAAGGTCAGGAATCGGACGCGGCTTCGCCACGGAGCGAGACTATCTCGCCCGGCGAGCCCGCGACCGCCTCACGGCCCGTCGGCCGGTTCAGGCGGCGAGGGCCTTCGGCGTGCCGTTGGCGGCGCCGTTCAGGAGGTCGAGGATGACCCCCTCGCGCAACCCGCCCTTGCCGATCTGCAACGGCTGACCGAGGAGCTCGGAGAGCTTCTCGAGCAGCAGCACGCCCGCTGGGAGAATCCGGACGCGGCGGGCATCGAGCTCGAAGCGCCGGGCGACCTCGGCAATCGGGTCCCCCACGAGCACGCGGACCCCGCGTTCGAGCGTCTCGTACTCGAGCACAGCCCCCACCAGGCGGCGCAACGAGGTTGCGCTCCCGCCCACGGCGACGGCCTGCGCGGGTTGGTCGACCTCGACCTCGGCGAAGAAGTCGGAGATGTAGTCGCGCAGCGCCCGGATCTCGGAGGCCGAAGGTGGGTCCTGCTCGAGAAAGTCCTCGGCCAGCGCGCCCGAGCCGATCTTGAAGGAGCGGACCAAGCGAACCCCGCCCGCCACGGTGCCGAGGACGATCTCGGAGGAGCCGCCGCCGACGTCGACGACGGCGACCTCCCCGTCGACGGGATGGCCGAGGGTCTTGGTCGCGCCGATGAAGGCGAGTCTGCCCTCCTCCTCCTCGCTCAGGATCTCGACCGGGACGCCGGCGATCCGCGAGATCTCGGCGATCACCTCGGCGCGATTCTCGGCTTCCCGGATCGCTGCCGTGGCTACGGTGCGAATTGCCTCGGCGCCCACCTCCTCGGCCAGACGGACCTGCGTCGCGACGACCTCGGCGACCTCAGCGACCTTCTCGGCGTCGATTCGCCCGTCGTGCTTGGACGCCTTGCCGATGCGCGTGTACGCGCGCTGTTCCATGACCGTGCGGAGCTGTCCCTCGTCCGGCTCCGCCACCAGGACCCTCGTCGTATTCGAGCCGATATCGATTGCTGCGCAGAGCATCGTCGTCTGGCGCCTAGCTTCGCAGACCGCGCGGATGCGGCGAGGGCGCAGAACCCCGCTGATAACGGGTGGTTCACACCTCCTTCACGCACTGTTCACCCAGGCGCAGGCGATGCGGCGAACCATGCCCTTGATGAGTGCACGCGGCATCGACCGCGAACGGATCGGCCTGACGGCTCCTGACGGCTGGTGGTCATCGCCGGCATTTCTCAAGTCGCTGGAGGCCGCCGGCTTCGGGCTCGTCCAGATGCACGCCCCACCGGCCTCGGTGCTCTCGGACTCGCGCCAATCCACGAGCCATGCCGCGTCGCTGCGGCGCTCGCTCGACACGACCGAGCTTCGCCCAATGCTGCATGCGCCGGCAGGGTTGCGAGCGGGATCGCCGGCGGGCGACCGCGCTTTCGAGGGGTTGCTCGCCTACGCCGCCGAGATCGGAGCGACGCACGTCGTCTACCACGCCTGCGCCCTGCCCGACGCGCCTGAGAGTGACCGCCGGCTCCTGTTCGAGGCCCGCTCGCTCGCCGCGTTGGCCAACCGCGCGGAGCGACTGGAGGTGACGATCGCGATCGAGAACCTGGCACCCGTCTACCCCGGCCCGGAGCTCCTGTCCGCGAGCCCACTGAGCCTGCGCGGCCTCGCCCACAGGATCGGCTCGGAGCGCATCGGCATCTGCCTGGACCTGGGCCACGCCCACATCACGGCGGAGCTTCGACGAACTTCGCTCGCACACCTGATCGAGCCCGCGATCGACGCCGTGGCCCTCTATCACGCACACGACAACTTCGGCGCACGCTGGCGCTCGACCGGCGCGGAGCTGGGCGTGGATCCGCTGCGACTCGACCTTCACCTGCCGCCCGGGCGCGGGATGGTCTCGTGGCCGGAAATCGCACCGCTCATCACCCGTACCCGCGCCCCGGTGGTCCTCGAGATCCACCCGCCGTACCGGCCGCGGGCATCCGATGCCCTGGCGGCGTTCGAGCGCGCTCTGGGCTCGGGGCCTGCCGTTGCCCGTCAGACCGCCGCGCTCGCCGGTCCGCGCACGAGCTGATACGCCAGGGCCCCCAAGCCAGCGCCGGCTACGGGCCCGACCAGGTAGACCCAGAAGTCGGTCCAGTGGCCGCTGGCCAGCGCCGGACCGAACGACCTCGCAGGGTTCATGGAGGCGCCGGTCACCGGTCCGCCGAACAGCGCGTCGAGACCGATCACACCGCCAATCGCGATCGCGGCCGCGGCCCCGACCGCCCTTGTGTCGGTGGCGACGGCCATGATCACGAACATCAGGAAGGCGGTCATCAGGAGTTCGTAGACCAGCGCGCTTCCCGCCCCAACCGAGGGGAGCGTGGCGCCCAGGTTTGCCGGCGCGTCGGGCCACACGGCGAGCAGCGCGAGGGCAGCGGCGACCGCCCCGGCCAGCTGCGCCGCGATGTAGGCAGCCGCCTCCCGCGCGGGGAAGTGACGCGTCATCGTGAACGCAAGCGTGACCGAGGGATTGATGTGCGCTCCCGACAGGTGTCCGGTCGCATAGACCATGACCATGATCACCAGCCCGAAGACGAGGGCGACGCCCACCGTTCCGAGCGCTCCGCCGTAGCTGGCGTCGGCGATGATCGCCCCGCACCCCGCGAACACCAGGGCGAAGGCCGCCAGGCCCTCGGCGGCGGCCCGGCGCCACAGCCCCGGGCGGCCGTGCTCAGGCATCTGGGGCGAGTTCGTTCAGCAGAGCGCGCACTCGCTCCGA
Organism: Actinomycetota bacterium; assembly: GCA_046732895.1. Lineage (GTDB taxonomy): Bacteria > Actinomycetota > Thermoleophilia > Solirubrobacterales > 70-9 > JBKPNZ01. The sequence continues at coordinate 35,223 of JBKPNZ010000048.1, read as the reverse complement.
GATCTCGTCGCGGATGCGGCGAACCGTCTGGAGGTTCTGGCCGGCGGGATCGTCGAGGGTCCAATCCTCGTAGCGCTTGCCGGGGTAGAACGGGCACGCGTCGCCGCAGCCCATCGTGATGACGACATCCGCAGCGCGGACGAGATCGTCGGTGAGCGGCTTCGGGAACTCCTTGCTCACGTCGATGCCGACCTCGCCCATTGCCTCGACGACAGCGGGATTGATCCGGTCCGCCGGATCGGAGCCGGCCGATCGGATGTGAACCCGCCCCGCCGCCATCTGATCGAGGAGCCCAGCCGCCATCTGGCTTCGGCCGGCGTTGTGCACGCACACGAAGAGGACCTCAGGACGCTCCTCGTTCGGGCCTCCGGCTTCCACCTCGCCCAGGATATTACATTGACATCTATCATTCCTATTGATATACGTAAATAGATGGCTGTCGATCTGGAGCTCGCCCCCAAGCAGAAGCGCCCCGTCGGCGAGCCCTGCTGCGAGCCCGTCGTCTACCCCGACATCGCGCGCGAGCACGCGGAGCGGATGGCGAACATCGCCAAGGCGCTGGGTGATCCGATCCGCATGCAGCTCGTCGACGTCTTGCGCAAGCACGCGGGCAAGGTCTGCGTCTGCGAGCTCGTTCCCCTCTTCGACCTCTCCCAGCCCACCGTCTCGCACCACCTGAAGGTCCTGCGCCAAGCCGGCATCGTCGGCTCCGAGCGCCGTGGCCTGTGGGCGTACTACTACGTCAACCCCGAGTCATTGAAGGAGCTATCCGTATGGCTGAGCAGCTGAACGCCCCCGACGAGATCCGCGAGATCGTCCGCGACCGCTACGCGGAGGCGGCGAGGTCGGTCGAGGCCGGCCGCGCCGGCTGCTGCGGCTCCGACGACTCATCCTGCGGCTGCGGCACCGACGTGCCCGACGCCTGCGGCGACGACGTGTTCGGCCCCCAGCTCTACTCGGGCGAGGAGCGTGACGTCTTGCCCGACGCTGCGAAGCTCGCGTCCCTGGGCTGCGGCAACCCGACGGTGGTCGCCGAGCTGCACGAGGGCGAGACCGTGCTCGACCTGGGCTCCGGGGGCGGCATCGACGTCCTCCTCTCCGCGCGGCGGGTGGGACCGGCGGGCAAGGCCTACGGCGTCGATATGACCGCCGAGATGCTGGAGCTCGCACGCCGCAACCAGCGCGAGGCCGGCGTGACGAACGTCGAGTTCCTCAAGGGCACGATCGAGGACGTGCCCCTTCCCGATGAGTCGGTCGACGTGATCATCTCCAACTGCGTGATCAACCTCTCCGGCGACAAGCCGGCCGTGTTCCGCGAGGCCGCTCGGGTGCTGCGACCCGGCGGGCGGTTCGCTGTCAGCGACGTCGTCGCCGACCCGGATATGGACGAGGCCACGCGGCGCGACATGGCCGCGTGGACGGGCTGCGTGGGTGGAGCGCTGACCACCGAGGAGTTCCGGCACGAGCTCGAGGTCGCCGGCTTCGAGCAGGTCGAGATCCGCGAGACCCACCGAGTTCACGAGCACGCCGGCTCGGCGATCGTGCGCGCCCGCCGCCAGAATTAGACGCTTGCCGGAAGCGATCCAGATCCGCCGGGCCCGATCCGAGGACGCACCGCGGGTGGCGGCGATCTACAACCAGGGCATCGCCGACCGGGTGGCGACGTTCGAGACACGCCCACGCGACGCGGGCGAGATCGCTGACTGGCTGGCCGAGCCGCGACCATTCCTCGTGGCGGAACGCGACGGCGATTTGCTCGCCTTTGCACGGGTTGGCGCCTACTCGGATCGCTGCGTCTACGAGGGCGTAGGCGAGCATGCCGTCTACGTCGACCGTGCGGCTCGGGGCGAGGGGATCGGCAAGGCACTGCTCCTTGCCCTCGGCCAGGCTGCGGCCGAGGCGGGCTATTACAAGCTCACCTCCCGCGTGTTCACCGACAACCTGGCGAGCATCGCCGCCCACGAGGCCGCGGGATTCGAGCGCGTCGGCGTCCAGCGCCGCCACGGGCGCCTGGACGGGGAGTGGAAGGATTGCGTGGTCTTGGACCTGCTCGTGGGAGAGGCGGCCGATCGCGCGGAGCGCCGCTCATGACCGACGTACACCTGAAGGCGCCGCAGCAGCTCTACGAGGACTGGGAGCACTCGCATTGGGCGGCACAGGACGTCGATATCGCCCGGGACCCCGCCGACTGGAGCGCTCTGGACGAGGACGAGCGCCGGCTCCTGTATTGGGTTCTGAGCTCGCTCATGGTCGCCGAGGAACGGATCTCAACGCAGTTCTGCGGCCTCGTCCTCGCTCAAGATGACGAGGAGGACGGGAGCTACCTGTCGACGCAGCTCGTCGACGAGGTGCGCCACATGCAGTTCTATGCCCGGTTCCAGAACGAGGTGATCGCCGACCCCGGGGCGATCGCACAGCACGTAGCGAGGGCGCGCGAGGTTCTCGGCGAGCCGTTCGCGAAGGTCTTCGACGAGGCACTCGCGAAGGCCCACGACCGCCTCGCTCGTGAGCCTCGGAATCGCGAGGCGAAGGTCGACTTCGTGACCGTCTACCACATGATCATCGAGGGCACCCTGGGACTGACCGCCTCGCATTTTCTCCTCGACTTCCTCCACGAGCGCGACGTGCTGCCCGGCTTCGTCGACGGCTACTCGAAGATCGCCGCCGACGAGCAGCGGCACATCGCCTATGGAACCTGGTTCCTGCGCGAGGCCGTTGCGAAGGAACCGGCGATGGCCGCCGTCGTGCGCAATCGCCTTGCGGACCTGCTCCCCGCTGTTGCCCAGTCCGTTTCGCCTCCAAGCGAGGGTGCATGGGACGTCCTCGGCGTGGAGGACGGCGCATTGCAGGGCTTTGCTGCGAGCGCGCTCACCCGCCGCATGAAGATCATCGGCGTCGAGCTCGACGCCGGGGGTTGAGGGTCGGGCCTAGGCCGAGGAGGGCTCGGGGACGCTCTCGCCCGGATGCGAGGAATCCTCGAACTCGCGGAAGAGGCCGGTGACGACGAACGCGACCTGCTCCCCGATGTCGACGGCGTTGTCGCCGATGCGCTCGATCGCGCGGGCCGCGAGGATCATTGTCATCGCCCACTCGCGGCGGTCGTGATCGTCGCCGATCTCGATCGCCCGCTGGAAGCACCGCCGGTTGAGGTTGTCGACGACGTCGTCCTGACGAACGAGGTCCCGAGCGAGATCGACGTCACGCTCGGCAAAGGCTCGCTTGGCCTGTCGCACCTCGTCGCGGACGGCCCGGCCCATGGTGAGGATGTCGTCCAGCATCGGCTGGTCGGCGGGAGGCTCGTGGCCCGCGATCGGAATCAGCTTGGCGATGTTCACGCACTGATCCCCCATCCGCTCCATGCACTTCATGACGTGCAGGAGCGCGGCGATCAATCGAAGGTCGGACGCCACCGGTGCCTGGGTGGCGAGGAGCGTGAGGATCGACTGGTGAACCTCGAGGTAGCGGCCGTCGAGGACATCGTCGTTGGCGATGACGAGCTCCGCCAGCTCGACGTCTTGGTGCTGGATCGCCTCGACCGTGCGATCGACCGCGCTGACCACGAGGTCAAGACCGTCAAGGGCGCGATGCTCGAGGAGCTCGAGCTCCTCCTGGTACTGGATCCGCACGGAGTTCGGCACTGGAGTCACCCGACCTTCCCTGTGACGTAGTCCTCCGTCCGGGAATCGGACGGGTTGGTGAAGATCTTCTCCGTCACGTCGTACTCGACTAGGCGACCCTGACGATGCTTCTCGTCCGCGTCGAGCTTGACGATCAGGAAAGCCGTCATATCCGAGACCCGGGCAGCCTGCTGCATGTTGTGGGTCACGATCACGATCGAATATTTCTCCTTCAGCACCATCATCAGGTCTTCGATCTTGCCGGTGGAGATCGGGTCGAGGGCCGAGCACGGCTCGTCCATCAGGATCACGTCGGGCTCGACGGCGAGGCAGCGCGCGATGCAGAGTCGCTGCTGCTGACCGCCCGACATGCCGAATGCGTTGGACTCGAGGCGATCCTTGACCTCGTCCCAGAGCGCTGCTCCGCGTAGAGCCTGCTCGACGATGTGGTCCATGTCGCCGTCCATCCCCAGGATCCGCGGGCCGAAGGCGATGTTGTCGTAGATCGACTTCGGGAAGGGGTTCGGCTTCTGGAAGACCATGCCGATCCGCTTGCGAACCTCGACCGGATCGACCTGCGAGGCGTAGATGTCCTCACCGTGGTAGAGCACGCTTCCGGTCATAGCCGCGGACGGGATCAGGTCGTTCATGCGGTTCAGGCAGCGGATCAGCGTTGACTTGCCGCAGCCGGAGGGCCCGATGAGCGCGGTGATCGCGTTGCGGTACATCTCCATCGAGACGTCCGACACCGCCGGATTGCCGCCGTACGACACGGTGACGTCCTCGAGCTTGAAGACGGGCTCACGCGTAGTGAACGTCTTTGCGGTTGCACCCTCGTGCGTCTCAGCGACCGTGGTCCCGAGGTCGATGCCCGGAACCGCTCGCTCGTCCTGCGCTTCTTCTGGATCGGTCACGACTCTGCCTTCCAAGCTAATCACCTACCACTTTTTCTCGTATCTGTTGCGCAGCCAGATCGCGACAGCGTTCATCGCCAGCAGAATCACCATCAGGACGATGATGCCCGCCGCCGCCAGCGCCTTGTACTCGTCCTGAGGCTCCGAGATCCAGCTGAAGATCTGAATCGGGAGTGCGGTGATGTCGTCAAATGGGCCCGTGGGCGAAGCCGTCGCAAACGCGAAGGCGCCGAGGACGATCAAGGGGGCCGTCTCGCCGATCGCCCGTGAGAGCGAGAGGATCGCTCCGGTCGCAATTCCCGGAAGGGACGCCGGCAGGACCTGCTTCCAGATCGTCTGCCACTTGGTCGCGCCGAGCGCCATCGACCCCTCGCGAATAGACGGCGGCACGGCTCGGATCGCCTCGCGGCCGGCAACGATGAGGACCGGCAGCACGAGCAGTCCCAGCGTGAGACCCCCGGCGACCAGGATGTTGCCCATGCCGATCGGCCCGCGGACGAGGAACGCCAGGCCGAGGACTCCATAGACGATCGATGGGACAGCCGCAAGGTTCTGGATGTTCACCTCGATGAAGCGGTTGAACCAGCGCTCGCCGTTCGCGTACTCCTCGAGATACACAGCAGTGGCTACTCCGACCGGGATGATGAAAACGGTGCACACTGCCATCAGCCACAGCGTGCCGGCCAGGGCCGGTCCGATCCCGGAGCTGGTTGGGTCGATCCTCGAGGGTGTCGCGGTCAGGAAGTCGAGGCTGAGCGAGCCAATGCCCTCCTTGAACACCTGATACAGCAGGACCACCAGGACGAGAAGCGAGGCCAGGAGGCATGCGATCAGGCTCGCCTTGAATGCGAGGTCCCAGATGCGGTTGGAGCGCCCCGACTCGAAGCGCGTCTTGACGGCCCCAGCGACCGCCGTGTCGATCGAGGCGTTCACTCGTAGACCTCGCGGTACTTGCGGACGAAGCGGATCGCGATCATGTTCATGACCAGGGTGAGCAGAAACAGGGTCAGGCCGCAGGCGAAGATCGCCTGGTAGCCGACCGTTCCGGCGGGGTTATCGCCCTTGGCGGCCGAGCCCATGAAGGTCGTGATCGTCGCGTGGCTTCCGAGCGGGTTGAGGCTTGAGCTCGGCAAGAGGCCGGCCGCGATCAGCACGATCATCGTCTCGCCGATGCCACGTGAGACTCCGAGGACAACCGAGGCGACCACGCCGGAGATCGCGGCTGGTAGGACGACCTTGGTCGCAACCTGTCGTTTGGTGGAGCCGAGTCCGTAGGCGCCCTCGCGAAGACCCTGAGGGACGGCCGACATCGCGTCCTCGGAGATCGAGGCGATCGTCGGGACGATCATGAATCCCATGATCAGCCCGGCGGAGAGGGCGTTGAAGACCTGGACGTGCAGGTGCAGGACGTCCTGGAGGATCGTGGGCGTGATGAAGGTGAGTGCGAAGTAGCCGAAGACGATCGTCGGCACTCCCACGAGAACCTCGAGCACCGGCTTGATGGTCCGGCGCGCCTTCGGGCTGGCGTACTCGGATAGGTAGATCGCCGAGCCGATCCCGATCGGGATGGCAACCAGGATCCCGATCCCGGTGATCATGAACGTGCCGATGAGAAGTTGCCGGATCCCGAACTGGGGATCGCTGAAGAGCGGCGACCACTCCTTTTGAGTGAAGAAGTCGAGGCCGACGTCCTTGAAGAACGGGATCGACTCCTTGAGCAGGGCGACGACGATCAGGGTCGTCGTCAGGACGGAGATCGCGGCGGCGGCGAACAGAGCCGCCCGGATGAGCTCCTCGCCCCAGCGGCGACGGCGGGCGCCGAGGGGATTGACCCTCGGCGCACCGCCTGCCGCGTGAGTGCCGGCTTCCACCGTGCTTGGCTTCCTCGGCCCTCTGCGTCCTTAGCCGACCAGCTTCGCGACGGCGGCCTGGCTCTTCTGTCCCTGGCTCGAGTCCATGGGCACGACCAGCGCGGACTTCGCGATCTCGTCGTAGTTGTCTGAGACGAACTGGACGAATGCGGCCGTGGCCTCATCCTTCAGCGCGTCCGTTGACGGGTACATGAACAGCGGCCGCGAGAGCGGCGAGTACTCGCCGGACTGGATGGTCTGGTCGCTCGGGGCGACGCAACCCTTGCCGCTGTCAACCGAAACGAGGTTCAGCTGATCCTGGTTCTGCTCGTAGTAGGAGAACCCGAAGTAGCCGAGCCCGTTCTCGTCGCCCGCGACGCCCTGCACGAGGACGTTGTCATCCTCGGATGGCTGGTAGTCCTTGCGGCTCAGGTCCTCTTCTCCATTGATCACGTCGGTGAAGTAGTCGAAGGTGCCTGAGTCCGTGCCCGGACCGTAGAGGCTGACGTCGGCGTCCGGAAGGGGGTCGCCGGTGTCGGCATCGTCGCCGAGTTGGCTGTAGTTCGTGACCTTGTCGTCCGTCCACAGCTGCGCGAGCTGATCGGTCGAGAGACAGCTGATCTCGAGCGCCGGATTGGTCACGATCGAGATGCCGTCGTTGGCCACCTGGAAGTCGCCGTACGAGACCCCGCCCTTCTTGCAGGCATCGACCTCCTCGGGCTCAATCGGCCGCGACGCGTCGGAGATGTCGGTCTCACCGGCGCAGAACTTCTCGAAACCACCGCTCGTACCGGCAGCGCCAACGCTGATGTCCACGTCCGGGTTGTCCTTGTTGAATAGCTCGGCTGCAGCCTCCGTAAACGGCTGGACGGTGCTCGAGCCGTCGATCTTGATGCTGCCGGACAGGCCGCTCGGCGTGCTGCCACCGCCACCGCTGCTGTCGTCGCTTGAGTCATCGCTGCCACAGGCGGCAACAGCGAAGGCGAGAGCCCCCGCCGTACCCAGTGCAAGCAACTTTTTAGAGACCACTGATTCTCCTTCTCGTTCGTTTCTGCTTTCGGAGAGAGACCCGGCCAGTCGCGGCGAGGCACGCACACGTTGCGGGCACACGAAGCTCCCCTGTGCTCGCCGGAGCGTCCCAGCGGGCCCCGGTTGACTTGTTACGAGTGAGTGCTCGGGCCGTTAAAAAGCTGTGAAAGCGTGGAGGAACTCACCCTTCCGGGTGATCCGCGCCGCTTTTCAGCTCTCAAGCGCGGACTCGAGCGCCTCGATGTCGGAGAGCTCGTCCGCCTCATCGACCGCAGGCTTCACAGCCTCCGCGGCGGCAGCGTCCGTCGAGATCGGCTCAGGCTGAAACCTGTAGCCCACGCCGAAGTGGGTGTGGATGTAGTCCCAGCCGGGTGAGTGCTTCTGGAGCTTCGCGCGCAGCTTTCGCACGAACACGTCCACGGAGCGGTCGCCGTGGGCCATCGCATAGCCCCAGACCCGCTGATAGATGTCCTCGCGCTCGATCACCTTGCCCTCGGCCTCGGCAAGCACCTGGACGAGCTCGAACTCGCGCCGCGTCAGCCCGAGGCTGCGGCCTGAGACGAAGGCCTGGAACTGGTCGGCCCTGATCTCGAGCTCGCCCGCGACGACTGGGCCGACATCGGCCTTCGGCTGGCTGCGGCGGCGCCGGCGGACCACGGCCTCGATGCGCGCCATGACCTCCTCCGGGTGCGACGGCTTCGTGATCCAGTCGTCGGCACCGAGGCGCAGGCCGCGCACACGCTGGGCAACGGTCGCGTTCTGCGTACAGACGATGACTCCGAGCCCGGGCAGCATCCCGCAGATGCGCTCGAGGAACTCCCAGCCGCCGGCGCCGAGCAGCGACAGGTCCACGAGCAGCGCGTTCAGCTTCAGCGCGACCAGCTCTTCGGCAGGGACAGTTCCCGAGAAGATCCTGTACTCCCACCCGGCCGCGTCAAAGCGCCGCGTCAGCACGCGCAGGAACCCGCCATCCGAATCGATCACGGCGACCCGAGCTGTCCCTGGAGATGCGTTCATAGGCCTGCCCCAAACGCTTCAGGGCAGGTGCATGGTAGAGGCGCGAGGCGGCGCCACGCACGCCTGTTCACAGAAGTTTCACAAGGGTCTTATCGGGATCTTCACCCAGCCGGCCTTGGGCCTGAGCAGACTGCCGCCTCACGAGATCCTCTCTCGTGCAGCGCGTGGCCTCACTCCCTGCCCCGGGCCACGCGCTCATCTTTTCTCAAGACCCGATGCTGCGCTCAGCGACGATCGAAGCCCAGGATCTGTTGGAAACGGTCCTCGGCTCGGTCGTCGCGGGCGTCGGGATCACCGTCGCCTTCGCCCTCTCAGTCCTCGGGTTCGCGCGCGCGCCGGAGCTCCGCGAGCAGGGGAGGCCGGTCGTGGGCGCTGCGTTCACGGTCCTCGGCGTCGCCTGCCTCCTGGCCGCACTCGGCGCCGTCGGGGTCGGGCTGGCGATCGTCGCCGGCGACAGTCCGCTCGCCTGAGCCACGCCGCGTGGATGTAGAGTTAGCGCCGATGAAGCGGCTCGTCCCGGCGGTCATCGTCTTCGGAGCGCTCGCCTTCGCCAGCCCGGCGATGGCGGCCGACGGCGTCGGGCTCGCGGGCCGCGTGGACGACAAGGTCATCACCCTCTTCTGCTTCGGCGTGATGATCTTCTTCACCGTGCTGGTGATCAGCCTCTCCTACGTTCAGGGACGCCTCGAGGGCCGCAAGCAGCGGGTCCGCGAGGAGCTCGAGCGCCTACGTCGGCCGTAGCGCCGACCCGTAGGCGATCAGCACGACACCCAGGATGGCGTAGCCCGCACCGATCACCGGACCATCTCGCGCGGCTTCGGGTTCGCGCCTTCACACGACCTTCACAGGTGGCGCGTCCCGGCGCGCAATGCTCGCACTTTGGGCGTCGAGATCGAGCGCAAGTTCCTGGTGCCGGAGCCCCCGGATTGGCTCGTGCGGTGCCCATCGCAGCGAATCGAACAGGGCTACCTCGCCATCGGCGATGAGGAAGAGGTGCGAGTGCGCCGGATCGACGGGCAAGCCCTGCTCACGGTCAAACGGGGAGTGGGAGAGAAGCGCTTGGAGGTCGAGATCGAGATCACCGCGGACCAGAGCAAGGAGCTCTGGCCGCTCACGGAGGGCCGCCGCGTCGAGAAGAGGCGACACGTCGTCGATGACGACCGGACGATCGAGATCGATGTGTACGAGGGCTCGCTCGAGGGCCTGGTCGTCGCGGAGGTCGAGTTCGAATCCGAGGACGAAGCCGGCGAATTCGACCCCCCTGGTTGGGTAGGCGAGGAGCTGACCGGAGACCCGCGCTACGCAAACGAGACCCTGGCTGTCGAGGGTCTGCCTTCCGATGGCGACTGATGCCTGACTTCCCATCGCCACCCCTCTCGCCCCGCGCCCGCCGTGCGGTCGCGCGAGCGACCGTGGGCAGCAACGGCTCGCAGGGGAGCGATAACCCCGGGGCATACCGCCTCCGCCGCGACGAAAAGGTGGCGGCGGGCGTACGCCGCGTCGCCCGAGCACGCGCCGACGACGCCCTCGAGCACCTGCGCGGCGAGGCGACCGACGACTTCGCCACCGCCGTTCACGAGGCCCGAAAGGACCTGAAGAAGATCCGCTCGGTGCTGCGACTCGTGCGGGATCGACTCGGCGACGACGTCTTCAGCTCCGAGAACGGGCGGTTCCGGGACGCAGGCCGGATGCTGTCCGCGCCGCGTGATGCCGAGGTCAAGCTGGCGACGCTGGATGGCCTGCGCGAGCGCTACTCCGACGAGGTGCCCGCGGACGCGTCCGACCGGCTGGGAGCCGCCCTCGAGGCCGACCGCGATGCCGTTGCTCAAAGCGACGATGGATCCCGGGAGGCGGCCCGCGAGGCGATCGGGTTGATCGAGGACGGCCGCGAGCAGATCGACGACTGGCCATTGGCGGGCTCGGGGTGGAAGTTGGTGCGCGAAGGACTTGAGCGGAGCTACCGCACCGGGCGCAAGCGCTTCCGCGAAACGGTCGCCGACCCCAGCCCCGAAGCCGTGCACGAGTGGCGCAAGCGGGTCAAGGATCTCTGGTACCACCTGCGGCTCGTGCGGGACGCGTGGCGGCCTGTATTGGGAGGCCTGGCGGACGAGGCGCACGAGCTCGCCGACCTCTTGGGGGATCACCACGACCTACACGTGCTCGCCACCGATGCGGCCGGCCGCGCGGAGCTCCATCAGGATGGGGGCGGCGTCACCGCCCTGCTGGAGCTGGTGGAGCGCCGCCAGGATGAGTTGCTCGAGCTCGCGATCCCGATTGGCGAGCGCCTCTATGCGGAGAAGCCGAAGATCTTCATCAGGCGCACCCGCAGGTACTGGCGGGCCTGGCGCCCCGACTAACCGATCAGGGCGCCGGCGCCCTCCTGCCACCACGCTCGCTCGGCGTTGCCGTCGGCCGCGCGCTGGCGTCGCGCGGCGTAGGCCTGGAGCTGCCGAGCGCTGCCGACCGCGACGACGGGACCGGTAAAGGCGTAGCGCCCGTCGGCGAGCGCGACGAGCGCCCCGGGAACGTCGTGGCGCGAGCGGAGAAGTTCCACCACCTCCACCCCCAGGACGCTGGCGGGATTCGCGGCGTCACCGTCGTCTGGTTCCCAGCGACGCACGGTGAATATCGGCGGGCTCCCCCGGACCTGCAGACGCGGGCGAATGCGGGGAGCGACCGGCCCGTCGCGCCAGATCCCCAGCAGATCCTCGACCTCGTGGGCGAACTCGGAGCGAACGAGGATGTGCAGGCGATCCCCTGCCTCGAGGACAGTCGATCCTCGCGGTGGCAGGGCGCTCTGCCCGCGAACGATGACGTTCACCAGCGCCTCGCGCGGGAGGCTGAGGTCGCGCACGCGGGCACCGACGATGGCGTCGCCCGGGCCAATCGGATACTCCACCACCTCCGCGCCGAGGGCGCGGATCGTGCCGGTCTCGGCCAGAGGCTGCGGCAGCGCGGGCTGCGTCCTGGTCGCGCCGAGCCGCCCGGCGACCCACTCGAACGTCGTGCCCTGCAGGAACGTGGACACGACCACGGCAAAGAAGACGATGTTGAAGAAGTCGCCACTGCCGCCGATTCCGGCGATGACCGGAAAAGTCGCGAGGACGACGGGGACCCCTCCACGCAACCCCGCCCAGCCGAGCACCGCGCGCTCGGAAACACTGAATGCGCTTCCGATCGTTGCGAGGAAGGTTGCGATCGGGCGCGCGACGAGCGCGAGCACGAGGGCCAGCGCGGTGCCTTCGACCGCAACCGACCCGAGCTCGCTTGGAAAGACGAGGAGGCCCAGCGTGAGGAACATCGCGAGCTCGGCGATCACCGCGATGCCCTCGTGGAAGGCCGTGACCGTGCGCCGAGCCGGAATCGGGCGGGAGCCCAGGACGAGGCCGGCGAGGTAGACGGACAAAAACCCGGACCCGTGCAGGACCTCGGCCAGGCCGAAGGCGATGGCGGCGGCGGTGATCGAGGCGACCGGATAGAGGCCGGCCGTGCTGAGGCGCAACCGGCGAAAGCACTGGATCGCAAGCCACCCGACGGCGAGCCCGGCGACGATGCCGACCCCGAGCTTCAGCACCAGGCCGCCGGCCATGTCCAGGGCTCCGTAGCCGGGCTTCTGGATCCAGTCGATGAACCCGAGAACGAGGAGAATCGCGACCGGATCGTTCATGCCGGCCTCGCCCTCGAGCGTTCGCGCAAGCGCTCGCCGGAGCTGTGACCCGCGCAGGATCGCGAAGATCGCCGCGGCGTCCGTCGATGCGACCACCGAGCCGAGGAGCAGGCCCTGAAGCGTCGACAGGTCGAAGAGCCACGCCGCCGCGAGGCCGGTTATCGCCGCGGTGACGAGCGTCCCGCCGATTGCGAGGGCCAGTGCCGGCCCGAGCACGGGGCGAATCTCTCCAAAGCCCGCGGCGAGGCCGCCTTCGAACAGGATGAGCGCGAGCGCGATGACGCCGATGTCACGGGCGAGCTCGTAGTCGCTGAAGTCGATCCAGCCGAGGCCGTCGGAGCCAACGGCCATGCCGAGTCCGAGGAAGAGGAGTAGCCCCGGCACGCGGATACGGCTGGCCAGCAGGGACGCCAGCAGCGCCAGAGCCATCAGGACTCCGGCGATCAGGATGACCCGGCCCTCGGTCACGCCCGCCGAACCATGTCACGGTTCGGCAGGCCCCCGCATAGGATGCGCGCCGCGATGTCCAAGGTGAGCTACGAGCGGCGCGGGGCGGCAGCGCTGATCACGATCACGCGGCCGGACCGGCGCAACGCCGTCGACACCGAGACGGCCGGCCTTCTGCTCGAGGCCTATCGGCGCTTCGAGGAGGACGACGCGGCGCGGGCGATGGTGCTGACCGGCGAGGGCGACGCCGCGTTCTGCGCCGGCGCCGACCTGAAGGCGCTCGCGGAGGCAGGGCCGATCGCAACGCCCGAGCAGCTCGACGCGGTGGTCGGCCGCCCAGAGGGGCCGATGGGGTTCACGCGCCTCACGCCATCGAAGCCGGCGATCGCCGCGATCTCGGGATGGTGCCTCGCCGGTGGCCTCGAGCTGGCGCTGTGGTGCGACCTGAGGATCGCCGCCGATGGAGCGAAGCTCGGCTACACCGAGCGCCGATTCGGCGTCCCCCTCATCGACGGTGGAACGCAGCGGCTGCCGCGAGTCGTGGGAATGGGCCGGGCGCTCGAGATGATCCTCACGGGCCGCCTGGTGGAGGCGGAGGAGGCGCTGCGGTGGGGGTTGGTGAACGAGGTGGTCGCTCCCGGCGCCGCGATCGATCGGGCGCTCGAGATCGCCGACGGCCTGGCCGGATTCCCGCAGCAGACGATGCTCTCGGACCGCCGCGCGGCGATCGAGGGCATCGGCCTCACGTTCGAGGAGGGCCTGGCGCGTGAGGCCGAACTTGGGCGGGAGTCGGTCGAGACCGGCATCGGCGGGGCGGCGCGCTTCGCCGGGGGCGAGGGACGCGGAGCGGCGGGCGCCGGCATTTAGAGGCTCAGGGAATCCGGAACTCGGTCAGCAGGCGCTTCTCGGTCTCGCCCTCGACCATGGCGACGACCTCCACGTGATCCGCGAGAGGCGTCCCTCGCAGCTTCGTGGCAAGCAGGTCGTCCACCTGGAAGATGCCGGCCGAATTGTTCATCCGGATCTCGATCCGAACGGCGCGATCCTCGCCCGAGGCGATGTTGATCTCGTCGATTGCGGCAGCCGAGATCGAGTGGATCCCGACGTGGCCCGACTCGACGGGAAGCCGTGAGCGGCCGTGGGCCATGTCGAGGGCATCGGCGACGCGGACGACGCCTGCTTCGAGGGTGAAGGGCTGCCCGCGGCGGCGGTGGCCGATGATCACGTGCAGTACCTCGGCCACGAGGACGGTCAGCTCGGGCTCGTCGTAGACGCCATCGAGCAGCTCGCGCAGCTTGCGCTCGGCGAGAAACAGGCTGTAGGCCTCGTGATCGGTGCGGTGAATCGACATGCCGATGTCATGGAGGAGCGCACCCGCACTGACGACGACCTCGGCATCGCGATTCCTCATGCCATGGTCGGCGACCATCGCCGGCTCGACTCCGGCCTTCACGAGCAGTCGCAGGAGGCGAAGGGCGATGTTCACGACAATCTGGACGTGAACCCACGAGTGGTCGGACATTCCCAGGCGCTCCGAGTTCACCTGCGCCATGTGCCACCAGGCCCGGACCTGCGGATCGGCGTTGACCGCCGTGAAGAGCGCCTCGAGGCGGCGATTCCCTCGCGTCGGGGCGGCGACGCGCGCGTTGGCGATGGCGTCGGCCGGAGTGCGTCCCCGCTCGCCCGGCCCCGCCGCAGACTCGGCCTCGCGGGCTACCTCACGCTCGGGGGGCTCGGTGGGCTCCACGGCGCTCAGTCTCTCATCCGGCGAGGTCCGCGCTTTTCCGACCCCCGGCGGCACTACATTCGCGGCTGCGAGATGCCGATAGGTGATTCGGTCATGACCGTTTGCCGCGACACCGGCGTCAGCGTTCCGGAGTGCAGCTGTCCCCGCTGTCTCGAGGCTCAGATTCGGGAGCATCAGCCCGGCCTGCTGGGCTCGAGCACGGTCATGAGGATCGACACCGGCCCCCCCGTCGAGCCGCCCGTGGATGCCTCGCGGCCCACGCGCCGTCAGGCCGCCTGACAGCGCGCCGATCCAGGGTTGCGCGCGGTGGATGGGCGCGAGTAGGATCCCGCGTCGTGCCGGGGCTGCTGTCGCTGGAACGACGAGGAGAGGTTGCCGTCGTCACCCTGCAGCGGCCCGAGAAGCGCAACGCGCTCTCGATCGAGCTGCGCGAGGAGCTCGCCGACGCCTTCACCCGCCTCTGCGACGACGATGGGGTCGGGTGCATCGTGCTCACCGGAGCCGGCCCCGCCTTCTGTTCCGGGATGGACGTCACGCAGTTCGGCGGCGGGCGCGAGCACAAGGAGCGCCTCGTCGAGACGAGCACGCTCGCCTTCGAGGCGGTCGGCAATTGCAGCCGTCCCGTCGTCGCTGCGGTCAACGGCCCGGCGCTGGCAGGAGGGTTCGCGCTCGCCCTGCTGTGTGATCTGCGGGTGGCCGGCGCCTCGGCGACGTTCGGCTATCCGGAGCTGCCGCGGGGGATTCCGCCCAGCTATGCGGCCGCGCGAGCCACGCTCCCTGCGACCGTCGCTCAGGAGCTCTGCCTCACCGGACGCATCGTGCGCGCGCCGGAAGCCCAGAAGCTCGGCATCGTGCGGGAGGTGACGGATGGCGATGTCGTCTTCCGGGCGCTCGAGGTCGCAGAGCGGATCGCGGGCCTTCCGCGGAAGGCCGTTCTCGAGACGAAGCGCCGCACGCTGCTGGAGCGCAGCCACCTGTGGGGCTTCCTGTTCGACGACGAACGGAAGGTGTTCCGGCGCGCCCTGCTCGGCGAGGACGAGGCCGAAGGCAAGAACGGCCAGGCCGCGTGAGGACTGCCGCAGGGGCCGGCGCTCAGCCGAGCGGCGAGACCGTCTGCAGGATGTGGGGCCAGACGTAGACCTCCCATGTCGCCGCGGCCACGAGCACCGGCACGGCGATCGCGACGGTCACGACCGTCGCGGCCAGGAGCTCGCGCCACTCGTCGTGCCGACTCGCGATCGTCCACGCCGCCAGTGGCAGGAACAGAGCCGCGAGCTCCGGGAGGGCGTGCGGGATCACGCTGAGGACGAGGGTGAGCGGCGAGATGTGGAGCTGGGCCGCGAGCGTCGCGCCGGTCGAGCCGAGGATGTAAGCCTGCGTCGCCAGCGAGAAGCAGGTCACGGCGACCACCCAGGCGAGCGCGATCGGCCGCGCCTTCTCGTGGATCACGCGCGAGAGGCCGGTGCGCCTCGCAGCCGAGAGCGGCAGCGAGCTGCCCGCGATGAAGCCCGCGACGCACGCTGTTGCGTGGAGGGCGAGGACCGTCGAGTTGTAGAGGAGCACCCGCCCAACGTCGCCGACGGTGGGCGGATCCGTGTAGCCGGGCAGGTTGATTCGGGTGAGATCCGGAGTCGCCATCGAGGCGACGACGAAGACGGCGAACAGAAGGAGCGCGGCTACGGCCACGGCGCCGACGAGCCAGGAGGCGACGACCGGCCAGGGATCGGCATTCCAGCGGCGCAGGGTGGCCCGGGTGTCAGCCATGCCCTGCACTAGCACCATGTCGTTGACGCTCACGCCGTTTGCATCGGCATCCCGGCCACCGTGCCTGAGCGGGGCGCCCCTGCTCAGCCGCAGATGGGCCAGGGACTGGTGCCGGCGCGGGAGTACAGCATCGCCGCACGCATGTCCTGCTCAGCCTCGGGCGCCGCTGCGGGATCGCCGGAGCCGCCCACCGACTCCCAGGTGCCGTAGTCGAACTGGTACTTCCCGCGGTAGGTGCCATCCGACGAGACGGCGGCGGGATCGCCGCCCGACTCACACGAGCCGATCGCGTCGAGCGTGGCCTGGGAGACACCGAACTGCTCGGGGGAAGCGAAACCAGCGCCGGATGAGTCGGCGCGCTCCTCGCGGTGATGCCGGCGGCGCTCCTGCCTGTAGACGTCGACCGAGCGCTTGAAGCGCTCGCTGGAGCGATCGAGCACGGGGACCTTCGCCTCGCTGCGGGCCTGATGCTCACCGGGTGCGGCCCCGGGCGCGCCCGCCGCCTGCGTCGCTGCGCCCAGCCCGAGAGCCACGGCGCAGGCGCCGGCGATGAAGTTGCGTCGTTGGAACACGGATCGACCACCTCCGTTTCGGTGACGCCCAGCCGGCGGGCACAGCCGCGCACGACGCCGGCGCGGCCTGACGCAGTGCCTGCGCCGGTCTCGCCCTCGTGCTCGGCGGCTCTCGCCTTACCGGGCCTCGTCTCCCCCGGGCGGCTCGGTCGCTTGTGACCGTCGCGCCGATCGGCGGCGCGTGCCTCGGGGCTTTCCGTGTGGCGCGGGAGAGTTGCAGCCGAACACGCGTTCTTGTGTGACACCGGTCACACTTGCAAGCATTTGCTCACAATTGCTGCGCGCCCAGCGGGGGCATGCGATTCCGGGCGATGGTCGAGAAAACGCGGCAATGACGCGTTAACGCGACCATCGGTGCTCCCTCTGCCCGCGTGCCCGTCACTCGCCGACGCCAAAGCCAAACGCCCCCGCTGCGCGAGGATAGGCCCGTGCCCCCCGCCCTCCGCCTCCTGCGCGACTCCTTCCCGGACCGGCCCGCCTACGGGACCGCCGTCTCCGAAGCGATCCTCACGCGCGTCGCCGCGGGCGAACTGGGACCCACGGTGCGTCTGCACCGACCCGGCCGTGAGCTCGCCTTCGCCAAGCAGGATCGCCTGGCCCCGGGGTTCGACCGTGCGGTCAAGGCGGCGCGTGAACATGCCTTCGAGCCCATCCTGCGCCTGGCGGGTGGGCGCGCGGCCGCCTTCCACGAGGGCACGCTCGCGCTGGCGCAGGCGACGCCCGACTCTTACCCGGCGCGAACGACCCGGGTCCGTTTCGAGGCCATCTCCGGCGTCATCACCTCTGCCCTCCGCGGCCTCGGAGTCGATGCGCGCGTCGGCGAGGTGCCCGGCGAGTACTGCCCAGGCGCCTGGAGCGTGAACGCGCGCGGCAGGCTGAAGCTCGTAGGCATCGGCCAGCGGCTCATCTCCGGCGCCGCTCACACCGGGGTGGTGAT
Source organism: Actinomycetota bacterium (assembly GCA_046732895.1). Lineage (GTDB taxonomy): Bacteria > Actinomycetota > Thermoleophilia > Solirubrobacterales > 70-9 > JBKPNZ01. The sequence continues at coordinate 17,662 of JBKPNZ010000048.1, read as the reverse complement.
CGTGGTCACCGGCTCCTCCCTCCTTCGTGACGTGCTCGAACCCGTCTACGACGCTCTGGAGCTCGACTGGGACCCGGAGACGACTGGAGCGGTCGAGGACGAAGTGCCGGGCATCTCGCGCGAGGACGTCGAGGAGGCCCTGCTCCACGAGCTCGCGAGGCAGTGGACATTGGAGCCCGCGACGCTTGACGACGAGACCCTCGCCCTAGCCACCGAGCTCGAGTCCGGGCGCTTGCTCTAGGCGCGCGCGTCGTGTGGCTAGGGTGTGGGCGTGAGGATCCTTGCCTTCAGCGACGTGCATCAGGACCTTGACCAGGCCACGCGGCTGGTCGAGATGAGCGCCGGCGCCGACGTCGTTGTGGGCGCAGGGGACTTCGCCTCGATCCACCGCGGCCTCGCCGAGATGATCGACGCACTGCGCCCGATCGAGCGCCCGACGGTGCTGGTGCCGGGCAATAACGAAACGGAGGCGGAGCTGCGGGAGGCATGCGACGGCTGGACGTCGGCGACCATCCTTCATGGCGAGGGGACGCAGATCGACGGTCAGGACTTCTTCGGCCTTGGAGCCGGCGTTCCGGTAACGCCCTGGGACTGGAGCTTCGACCTCGACGAGGACGAGGCCGCCGAGATGCTCTCGGACCTGCCGACCGAAGCCGTGCTCGTCGTGCACTCGCCTCCGAAGGGACACGTCGATCGCGACGGCAGCGGTCAGCGCCTCGGCAGCACGGCCATCCTGAACGCGATCGAGGCGAAGCGCCCGCGCCTGGCCGTGTGCGGGCACATCCACGACTCCTGGGGCGAGCGCTCGACCGTTGGCGAGACCGAGGTCGTCAACCTCGGTCCGGCCGGAACGATGCTGGAGGTCTGACATGGCGGATACCTGCACACATCTCGATCAGATCAAGGTGAGCCCCCCCGAGGAGGTCGAGGGGTGCGAGGAGTGCCTTCGCACCGGCGACCGCTGGGTGCACCTGCGAACCTGCCTCACCTGCGGCAAGGTCGGGTGCTGCGACTCCTCGCCGAACCAGCACGCGTCAAAGCACGCCGCCGAGGAGCACCACCCGATCGTCGCTTCGGCCGAACCCGGCGAGGACTGGTGCTGGTGCTACATCGACGAGGTCGCGTTCACCGTCACGGCCTGAGCGCCACCCTGGGACTCAGGCGCGCAGCTCCATCCCGGCATCGACCGGGAAGATCGCCCGCGCAGTGGTGCCGCCGCCGTCGCGGGTGACGATCTCGAAGCGGCCTCCGATCGCGTCGAGGCGCTCGGTGAGGATCGCGAGGCCGATGTGGCCCTCGGCGAGCGCGGCCTCGACCCGGCCCGGGGGGAGGCCCGCACCATCGTCGGCGACCTCGATCTCCATCGTCTCCCCCTGCCGCTCGACCACGACCGAAACTCGCGAAGCGCCCGCATGCTTCGCCGCGTTCATCAAGAGCTCGCGGGCGATCGAGAGCACGAACTGGTCGTTGACCGCGACGGCGTCCGGCTCGACGCGCACGGTGCAGCGGAAATCGCCGACCGCGGCCGCTCCCTGAGCGATCGCGTCGAGCGCCATCTCGAGGCCCTTGCGCTCGAGGAGCAGGGGATGAAGCTCGAGCGCCGTGTCGCGCAGCTGCCGGATCGCCCTGGCCAGCCCCTCGCGAACCCTGGGTAGGACCTCGCCGGGCTCCGATCCCTTCATCACGTCGGCCACGTCCTGATCCACCGTGAGCAGGGTCTGAAGGGCATCGTCGTGGAGCGCCTGAGAGATCCGCCGGCGCTCACGGTCCTCCGCCTCGAGCGCCTGCGCGACCAGCCGGCCCCGCTCCTCCGCCAGACGCGCCACCTGGCGCGCCCGCCGCGAGAGCTCGTGCTGGTGGCGGTCGCGATCGGTGATGTCGCGCACGTAGCCGGCGAAGACCGGCCGCTCCCCGCCCGAGACCTGCGTGATCGTGACCTCGGCCGGAAACTCGCTGCCGTCGCTGCGCATGCCGCGCAGCTCGAGGCGGGTGCCGAGGATCGAGCCCTTGCCGGTCTCGACGATTCGGTTCAGGGCCTCGCGGTGGCGGTGGCGCAGATCGGGCGGAATGATCAGCTCGGCCATCTCATGGCCCAGAACCTCCTCGCGGCTGTACCCGAAAGTGCGCTCCGCCGCCGGGTTGAACTCGATCACGCGCCCGTCGCGGTCGATCGCGATGACGCAGTCGAGCGAGGAGTCGAGCACCGCCGTCTTCAGCGCCTCGCTCGCCTGCAGCGCGCTCTGCGCCCGCCGCGTCTCGGTCGTGTCGCGCATCACCTTCAGGAATCCCTGCGGCTCCCCGCCCACCGCCTTCAGGGTCGCCGTCGAGACGTGGACCCACAGCCGTGAGCCGTCCTTGCGCACCCGCCATCCCTGCTCGCGAGTGGAGCCGTTGGTGGCCGCAAGCTCGAGCTCGGCCATCGGCACGCCCGCCTCCCGGTCCTCCGGGGTGAAGAACTGCTCGAAGTGCTGACCGACGATCTCGGGCTCGGAATAGCCGAGGATGCGCTCGGCGCCATCGTTCCAGGTGCTCACGTTCCCGTCGGGATCGAGGCTGAATACGGCGTAATCGCGAAGCGTGTCGATCAGCCGCAGGAGTGTTTCGCTCTCTGCGCTCACGCCTCAATTCTGACGCGCCGGACCGACGCGGCCAAGGTGTGCTCAGGCGACGCGGTTCGGGGGTGGCTCGCCGTGGAGAACGGCGAGGACGTTAGCGGCGACCGTCCGCGCCATCCCGTCGCGCGCCGTCGTGGTCGCCGAGCCGATGTGGGGAGCAAGCACGCAGCGCGGGGCCTGGAGCAGGGTCTCGGGAACGCGGGGCTCGTCCTCGTAGACGTCGAGTCCCGCGGCGCCGATCGCGTCCTCCCGCAGAGCCCGCGCCAGCGCGTCGGCGTCGACCAGCGGGCCGCGCGAGGTGTTCACGACTACGGCCTCGGAGCCCATCACCTCGAGCTCGGCCGGGCCGATGAGGTGACGGGTGGCGGGCGATGCCGGAGCATGCAGGCTGACGACGTCGGCCTGCTCCAGCGCCTCGCGCAGCTCGGCACGGCGCGCGCCCAGCGCCTCCTCCGCCTGCGGCTTCGGGCTCGTGGCCACATAGAGGATCTCGGATGCCATCGGCCGCACCAGCTCGGCATAGCGTCTGCCGATCCTGCCCAGTCCCACCACCGCGAAGCGGGCGCCGCTCAGCTCGAGGCCCAGGTACGCGCCGGGGTCCCACCCGGTCCAGCGACCTTCGCGAAGGTCCGTGGCCGCATCCCAAAGCCTGCGCGCCGCAGCCAGCGTCAGGGCCAGCGCCAGCTCGGCGGTCGCGTTCGTCAGCACATCGGGGGTGTTCGTCACGACGACCTCGTGGGCGCGGCAGTCCTCCAGGTCGATGTTGTCGTAGCCGACCGCGAAGTTGGCGACGAGGCGCAGACCGGGGCCGGCGGCCACAAGGAGCTCCTCGTTCACCGGCACAGCCGGATCGGCGACGATCGCATCCGTCCCCTCAGCGAGCTCGAGCAGACGCTCCCTCGTCGCATCCAGGCCGCCGCTTCGGACCTCGCACTCGCGCTCGAGCTCGGTGAGTCCGGCGGGCAGGAGCGTGCGGCAGACCAGGACGACCGGCCGTCCGCCGGTGCTCATGCGGCCTCGCGCGCTCCGGCCGCGGCGTCGTCGAGAACGGCCATGGCCGCGCCCCGGCCGTTCAGCGCGATGACGGAGCCGCCGGGATGTGTCGCCGCGCCGCACAGGTAGAGGCCCGGAACGGGGGTCCGCCACGCAAGGCGGCGGTCCCACATCTGGTCGGGCAGGGCTTCTCCCTGGAAGATGTGGCCGCCGCTGAGTCCGATGCGCTGCTCGATCTCCGGCGGCGAAAGGAGCTGCGCCTCATCGACGCAGTCGCGGATGTCGGGCGCGTGGAGAGCGATCGCGTCAAGGATCAGGTCGGTGACCTCTTCTCGCCGGCGACCCCACCCGCCCCCGGTGAGCTCGTACGGTGCGTACTGCACGAACGCGCTCATGACATGCCCGCCGGGGGGCGCGACGGAGGGGTCATAGCCCGTCTGGAAATAGAGCTCGACGAACCCAACGGTGGGCTCACCGGCGCGCGCTCGCTCGCAGGCGGCCTGCATCTGGTCGAGTCCGGGCGTGATTGCGACCATCGCCCGCTCCGGCTCGACGTCGACGGCGGCAGTGAAGGTCGGCATCCGCACGAGCGAGGCGTTCAGCTTCGCGACGGGCGAGTCCACCCGCCACTCCTCGAGCCGGCGGCGGTAGTCCTCCGGCAGCTCAGCCTCCTCGAGCATCGCAAGGGCGCGCTTTGGGTCGGCGTTGCACACGACAGTTCGCGCCCTGACGAGCTCCCCGCTCTCGAGCTCGACTCCCTCGCCCGGCCGGATTCGCGCCACCGGCACCCCTGCCGCGATTGCCGCCCCGGCCTCCATCGCGGCCTCCGCCAAGGCGAACGACACCCGCCCGATGCCGCCGTCGACGTAGCCCCAGACCGAGCCCAGGCCGTCGAGGTTGCCCTGGTGGTGCATCAGCTTCACCTGAGCCGTGCCGGGATCGCGTGGGCCGGCGAAGGTACCGATGACACCCTGGCCGCACAGCGCTCCGCGCAGGCGCTCGTCGCCGATGTAGCGCGTCAGCGTGTCGGCGATCGACTCCTCAAACAGGATCGAGATGAGTTCTTCATCCCCGCCCAGCATCGCCTCCAGCTCGGGGCGGCTCGGCGAGGGACGGCGCCAGCTGTCGCCGCCGGAGCCGTGTCGCAGCGCGACCCGCAGGCGCTCGAACGTGTCCTCGTAGGCGAAGTACCCGCGGATGTCCGCATCGGCGAAGCCGTTGGCGCGCATGTGACCCGCGGTGCGCTCCCGATCGAGAAAGCTGGCGAACGATCCGCCGCCCGGCAGCGGGCACCACAGGTTGGGATCGGCCGGGGTGACCCGATAGCCGTGGCGCCCGAGCTCGAGCTCGCGGATCACCACCTCGTCGAGCAGGCCGACGACGTAGGCGCAGGGGCTGACCACGTAGCGATCGTCGGCGAAGGGGCGCTCCAGGGTGCAGGCCCCGCCGAGGCGCTCACGGCGTTCGAGCACCAGCACGCTCCGGCCCGCGCGGGCGAGATATGCCGCGGCGGTGAGGCCGTTGTGACCGCCGCCGACGACGACGGCGTCCCACTCGCGGGCGGCGAGCTCGGCGATCGGCGCGGGCAGCCCCACCTCCCCCATCTTGGCTGCAACCTCGTTCACTCCTGCTCCTCCGTGAATATCCATCGGCACATGCCGCCTTCCCGCGAAAGCGGGTCATCTCGCCTCATGCGAGGGCGAGGCTAACGAGTTAGTACCGTCGCGCCCGTGCAGGGTGGGCGGCGCAAGCGGCTATCGGCGGGCGAGGCCAGGCGGGCGGCGCTGGCCGCGCAGGGTTTCGCCGAGGGCACAGATGCTCCGGCGCCGGGCGGCTGGGCGCTGCGGCGCTTGTTCGACCGCGTCGGGCTCGTGCAGATGGACTCGGTCAACGTCCTCTGCCGGGCGCACTACCTGCCGCTCTTCAGCCGCTTTGGCCCCTACGAGCGCGACGTCATCGATCGCGCCGCTCACCGCGCGCCCCGGCGCCTGTTCGAGTACTGGGGACACGAGGCGTCGCTCTTGCCGGTCGCGATGCACCCGCTGCTCCGCTGGCGGATGGACCGAGCCGCGCACGAGGCATGGGGCGGCATGCGGAGGGTGAGCAAGGACCAGCCGGAGCTGGTCGCTGAGGTCCTCGAGGAGGTACGAGAGCTCGGGCCCGTGGCCGCCTCGGACCTCCCCCGCGAGGTCCCCCGCCGTAGCGGACCGTGGTGGGATTGGCCCGACCATAAGCGCGCGCTCGAGTGGCTGTTTTGGAGCGGTCAGATCACCTCGGCGCGCCGGCGCAACTTCGAGCGCCTCTACGACGTTCCCGAGCGCGTTCTCCCCGCCAAGGTGCTCGCGGCGCCGACGCCCTCGCCCGAGGACGCTCAGCGGGAACTTGTCAGGCTCGCCGCCCGGGCCATGGGCATCGCAGCCGAGCGCGATCTGCGTGATTACTTTCGCCTGCCGCTCGCGGAGACACGCGAGCGCACGGCGGAGCTCGTCGAGGCCGGCGAGCTTGTCCCGGTCGCGGTCGAGGGGTGGGGACGAACGCAGGCCTACGTACATCACGAGGCCAGGATTCCTCGCGTGGTCAACGCCCGCGCTCTCGTCGGCCCGTTCGATTCGCTCGTGTGGGAACGCTCCCGGGTCGAGCGGCTCTTCGGCTTTCGCTTTCGGCTCGAGATCTACGTGCCCAAGCCCAAGCGAGTGCACGGCTACTACGTCCTTCCCTTCCTCCTCGGTGACCGGCTGGTGGCGAGGGTCGACCTGAAGTCGGACCGGAAGGCCGGCGTCCTGCGCGCCCACGCGGTCCACCTCGAGGAGGGCGCTCCGGCAGAGACCGTCGCAGCTCTGCGCGAGCAGCTCGAATCCCTCGCCGGCTGGCTCGAGCTGGACTCGGTCGCGCTTCCTCGTCGTTACTCAGGACGGTAGGTGCCGAAGCTCCAGAGGTTGCCCTCCGGATCGCGTGCCGTGAAGCCGCGCGAGCCGTAATCCTCGTCGCGCAGTTCGCGGACGATCTCCGCACCGGCCTCCTTCGCCCGCTCGTACCGGGCATCCGGGTCGTCGATGATTACGTAGACGGACGATCCGCCCACGGGCCACTGGAGCTGGTCCGAGTCGTCCTCCGCCCGCGTTTCGGAGCCGAGCATGACCCCGCCATTCCCGAGCCGGAGTTCGGCGTGATGGACGATGCCGTCCTCCTCGTAGACGGCGGCGCGCTCGAAGCCGAAGGCACGCTCGAGGAACTCGATCGCCGCCGGCGCGTCGCGGTACCGAAGGGTGGGATAGATGTCGAAGTCCACTGCGTCGCCTCCGTTCTGCTCGCCTCGCTCAGTCGCTGCTCAGCGTAGCCCCGGGGCGTCTGGCAAGCTGGAACGAATGAGCGAATTCGCGATCAAGCTCACCGGAGCGGTCAAGCGCTACGGCTCGATCACGGCTGTCGACGGCCTTGATCTGAAGGTCCCGGTGGGGACCTGCGTCGGCCTGCTCGGGCCCAACGGTGCCGGGAAGTCGACGACGATGAAGCTGCTCACGGCGCAGGCGATCGCCGACGAGGGTGAGATCGAGGTCCTCTCCTTCCGGCTGCCCGCGGAGTCGAAGCAGGCGCGCGCGGAGTGCGGCGTCGTACCCCAGCTCGACAACCTCGACATCTCGCTCACCGTCGAGCAGAACCTTGTCGTCTTCGCCCACCTCTACCGGATCCCGCGCCGCGAGCGGCATGACGCCGTCGAGCGCGCGATCGAGCTGGCGAACCTCGCCGACCGGCGCGACACCAAGGTCGACGAGCTCTCCGGCGGCATGCGGCGAAGGCTGCTGATCTCCCGAGCGCTCGTGCACCGGCCGCGCCTCGTCCTGCTTGACGAGCCGACGGTCGGCCTTGATCCTCAGGTGCGCCAGGAGCTGTGGGCGCTCATCGACGGCCTGCGCACCGAGGGCGTCTCGATCCTGATGTCGACGCACTACATCGAGGAGGCCGAGCGCCTCGCCGACACAGTGACGATCATGTCCCACGGATCGGCGATCGCCACCGGGCCTCCGGCGGAGCTCATCGCCGAGCACGCTGGGAACGAGGCGGTCGAGGTCTATGGGCCGCCGCCGCGCCTGGCCGAGGTCGAGGCCGAGGCGGCGCGGGCCGGGCTGCGTACACGCCGGACCGGGACGTCGGTGGCCGTGCTCAGCATCGATGGAGCGAACGGCGACGCGCCGGAAGGTGAGCGGCGTCCCGCGAATCTCGAGGATGTCTTCGTCCTTCTGACCGGCGAGGAGATCGCATGAAGGCCGCGGCGGCTGCCACCGCGATGCCGGGACGGGCCGCGAGGCGGCTCGGCCGACTCGAGCGCCCCGCGCTCGAGGGCGTCCTCGTGCGCGAGGTCATCAACTTCTCCTCCTATTGGCGCTCGACCACGTTCTCATCGACGATCGAGCCCACGATCTATCTGCTCGCGTTCGGCTTCGGGTTCGGCTCGCTCGTCTCGACCGTCGCCGGCTATCGCTACGTGGAGTTCGTCGGAACCGGCACCGTCGCCACGGCCGTCCTCTTCTCGTCGGTCTTCCCGGGGATGTTCTCGACCTTCGTCAAGTACCAGTACCAGCGCACCTACGACGCGATCCTCGCGGCCCCCGTCGACACGGAGGAGCTGGTCACCGCCGAGGCGCTGTGGATCGCCGCTCGGGCGGGTACCTACGGCTGCGCGCCGATGCTCGTCGCGATCGCCTTCGGACTGGACCCGAGCTGGGGCATGCTCGCGGTTCCCGCGATTGGCTTCCTCGCCGGCTACGGCTGGGCCTGCTTTGGGATCACGATCGCGGCGTACATGCAGTCGATCGAGAACTTCAACTACGTCATCAGCGCCGTGATCACCCCGCTCTTCCTGGTCGCGGGGACGTTCTTCCCGATCTCAGGCCTGCCCGAATGGGCGCAGGTGCTGGCCCAGTTCAACCCGCTCTACCACTGCGTCGAGCTCGTCCGCGACGCGGTCTTCGGCTTCGAGGGCTGGAAGGACCTCTACCACGTCGCGGTTCTGATCCTGTTCGCGGCGATCACCTGGCGGGTCGCCATCCATGGCATGACGCGCAAGCTGATCGACTAGGCCGCAGCGACGAGATATTGCCCGCAGCGGCCGGCAGGAGTAGGGTCGGCTGGACTCACAGGGAAGGAGGCCCAGATGAGAATCCTTACGGCAATGCTTGCGGCCGTTGCCGTGGTCGTCGTGCTCGCGTTTCCTGCTGGTGCGGGAGCGAGGACGCTCTGGATCTGCGACGTTCCCGAGGACGACGGAACGGTGACAACGGTGACGTTCGTCTCGGCAGCGGACGCGGCGAAGCACGGGATCATGCAGGCCAACAGCAGGGCGGGCGTCGTGTTCCGCAACCAGTTCGGTGAGAGCTGCCACGTCGAGTAGCCGGATCTTCAACAAAGGCACCACCCAGCCGAACGTCCCGGCGGCCCGCTGTGAGCCCTCCGGGACATTCGGTGGCGTGCCCCGTCCGCGCGCAGCGCGGGCGGTCGTCAGCCCTGGGTGAACTTGAGGAGCTCCGTGCGGCCGTGGCCGCCTGAGAGCAGGTCCTCGCGGACCGAGCCGATGCCCGGCGCGTAGAACTTGTGCTCCAGCACGTTCGGCTCGAGCGGGGTGGTGTTCGCGGTCGTGACCACCTTGTCGTAGCTCCCGAAGGGAACGGTGACCTTGGCGTCATTGCCCGTGATCTTGGCCACGTCCTCGGCCTCGCCCTTGAGGAGCTCCTCGCGGTAGCTCATCCCGGGCTCGGGGTTCGCCGGCATCACGACGCCCGGCTCGGCGCCCTTCACGCCCGCCTCCCACGAGCCCGCGGTCGAGGAAACCTTGCCGTTCTCGTACTCCTTCGTGTCCTCGCCCATGTACCAGACGCTCCCGTCCGAGGCCTGGGCGTACCAGTCGTATGTGTCCTCGATCGGCTCGCCCTTCTGGCTGACGACGTCGTGGACCACCTGAGCCTCCACGCCATTCGCGATCATCTTGGTGCGGTCCAGGACGGTGACGTCGACGCGCTGGGTCTCGCCGTTCTCGACCTCCCGGTACACCCAGTGACTGCCGGGCTGGAACGGCAGGTACGGGTTGTCGATGTTCGTCGTGAAATCCGCGGGATCGATGCTCACGTGCTCAGAGCCCTGTGGCAGCGCGATCGTCGGCGTCGTCGATGTGCTCGACGTGCTTGACGCGGTCGTCGAGGTCTCGCCGCTCGCCTGTCCCTGGGAGCTGTCGCTGTCCGAACCACAGCCCCCGGCAGCCAGAGCCACCCCCACGACGCCCGCCACGAGCGCCGCGATGCCCTTCCTTGCCGTACCCATCTGTGTCCTCCTAGCTCATGCCCCCGAGGGGCGCTGCTTCCTTGTCGAGGACGTTGTATCCGGGGGCCGATGAAAGACCTGTGAAAGCGGGATGAACCGGCCCCGACTCAACCGGGAAGCTCGATCCACACGTCGGCGCCGCCGCCCGGGAGGTTGGCGGCCCGGGCCTGGCCTTCGTGAGCCCGCGCGATCGTGTCGACGATCGCCAGTCCCAGCCCGGAGCCGCCGGGCCCCGATCGCGCCGAGTCGGCTCGACTGAAGCGTTCGAATGCGTGCTCGAGAAACGGCGCGGGAAATCCCGGCCCGGCATCGACGACGTGCAGCTCGACGACTCCGTTGCGGCGCGCTGCGTCCAATGAGATCTGCCCTCCCCCATAGCGCAGTGCGTTGTCGACGACGTTGGTCAACGCCTGCTCCAGGCGGAGCCGGTCGCCGTCGACGCGCAGATCGGCGGGCGCGCTCACCCGCAGGGCCCTGCCGCTTTGCGCCGCCCGGCCCTCGAACCGCTGGCGGATGCCCTCGAGCAGCCCCTCGACCTCGATCGACTCCCGCTTCAGCGGGACCCTCCCGTCCTGGGAGCGCGCGACCACGAGGAGGGCCTCGGCCAGCTGGATCAGGCGGTCCACCTCCTCGATCGCAGAGGCGATGGCGCCGCGCAGCTCCTCCGGGCTCTTGCCCCCGTAGCGCAGCGCGATCTCGAGCTCTGCGCGGTGCATGGCGAGCGGTGTTCGCAGCTCGTGGCTGGCGTCGTCGACGAACCGGCGCTCACGCTCGATCGCCGCCTCGAGGCGGGCGAGCATCTCGTTCAGCGTCTCCCCGAGGCGCGAAATCTCGTCCCCGGACTCGGGGACCGGCAGCCGTTCGCTCGGCTCGGCTGCACTGATCGTCGCGGCGCGACGCCGCATGCGGTCCACCGGCCGCAGCGCCGCGCTCGAGACCGCGTAGCCCACCAGCGACGCGATGAGCAGCGCGATCGGGCCGCCGATCAGCATCAGGCGCCGTAGGTTGGCGATCGCGGCGTCGCGATCCTCGAGCGTCGCGCCGACAACGACGACCACGATCCGACCGTCGCGCGCCTCGGCCGGAACGGCCAGTATGCGGACCCGGCCCGGGAGGCCGGGCACACCAGGCTCGTCGACGAGGACGCGTTCCCGGGAGGCGCGGGCAAGCTGGCGACCGTCAAGCACCGTGTCACCCTCGAGCTGCGCCGGGGTGTAGAGAGGCCGCCCGGTCGTGGCGAGCACCTCCGCGAACGTGTCGTCTCCGCCAAGGAGGTTCTTGATCTGCGCGGCCCCCTCCTCGTCAGCGCTCGCCAGCACAGCCTTCAGGTCCTGCACCTGGGACTCGAGGCCGGACGTGACCGCATCGTCGAGCTGTGCCTTGAAGTTCAGGAAGATGAAGAGGCCGAGCGCCGTGAGCAGCACCGCCATCGCCGCGGCAAAGGCGAGCGTCAGCTTCAGCCGGATCGGGAGTCGGCTCATCCGCCGCCGTCCTCGCGCAGGCGGTAGCCGGCGCCGCGCACTGTCTCGATCGACTCGACCCCGAAGGGCTTGTCGATCTTGCGGCGCAGGAACCGCACGAAGGAGTCGACGACGTTGGAGCGGTTCTCGTACTCGTAGTCCCAGGCGTGCTCGAGGAGCTCGAAGCGCGATAAGACCTCGCCGGGCCGCCGCATGAAGGTTTCGAGCAACGCGAATTCCTTCGCCGAGAGCTCGATCTCGGTGTCGTCGCGCCAGACGTGACGGCGCGCGGGATCGAGGCGAAGGCTGCCGACCACCAGCTCGGTCGGCCGCGCGGACGCGCCCCGGCGAACCAGTGCGCGCAGACGTGCCAGGAGCTCCGCGTACGAGAAGGGCTTCGTCAGGTAGTCGTCAGCGCCGCTGTCGAGGCCCGCGACGCGATCCCGCACCGCGTCGCGCGCGGTGAGCATGAGCACCGGCGACCAGACGTCCGCGTCGCGGATCCGCCGGCACACCTCCAGGCCATCGATCCCGGGGAGCATCAGGTCGAGAATGATCGCGTCGTACTCCGTCGACTCCGCCTTCCACACGGCCTCCTCGCCCTGGGCAGCCAGGTCGACGGCCATCCCCTCCTTTCGCAGACCGCGCCTCAGGAGGGCGGCCAGCTTGGGCTCGTCCTCGACGATCAGCACACGCACGCGCTCGTAGCCTCCTCCGCAAAGATGAAAGCCGGATGAAAACCAGGCTACAGGCGCTTCTCGTACGGCACCAGGGGCAGGTCGAGGCCGGGCGAGTACTCCGGCGGCCCGGCGGCCGCCCACCCGTAGTGCTCGTAGAAGGCCCGCGCCGGGTTGCGCTCTGCGACGTTCAGGCGGCCCCGCTCGCAGCCGGCCTCGCGCATCGCCTGCTCTGAGGCCACCAGCAGGTCCCGGCCGAGGCCCCGGCCCCAGGCAGTCGGATCGACGAAGAGCATCCCGAGGTGCCCGATCCCAGGAATCTCGCGGCGCATCCGGCCTCCCTCCCGGGCCAGCCTCCAGGCGGCAATGCCGAGCAATGCGCCGTCAGCGTCGAACGTCCCGCGGACCCAGTGACCGCCTCCTTCGAGCCGCTCGCGCCACGAGCGTCGCTCCCGCGCCGCCGGCGGCGGGTTCCACCCCCGCGGCGCCCACGGGCGCCACGTCTCGTCACAGCGGAGCACCAGAGCGACGATCTCGTCGAGGCGACCTGGATCGACTGGCGCGATCTTCATCCGAAGCTGACATCGACGAGCCGCGGCTCGCCCCGCGGCACCTCGAAGGCAGCGCCGAGGCGCTCCCCCGGCAGCCGCTCTAGGACTCCGTCGACCAGCCACCATTCGGCCCTCACGCGGTCCGGGTCGAGGTCGATCACCACGTAGCCGTGGCTGGCCAGCTCGCACCAGCGGACGTGGTCGAAGGCGTCCACGAACGCCGCCTCGGCGGCCTCCATCTCGGCTGAGCGCTGCTCGACGCCCAGCTTCTCGTCGAGGTTCTGGGAGGTGAGGCTGGGCGTCGTCAGCTCCACCGCGAGGGTCCCGTCATCGTCGCGGACCTCGCCCGCCACGCTCACGTGGATGTCGCCACTGAGGACGACCGCATCGTCGACCGCACGCAACGCCGCCAGTAGCCGCGCCCGCTCCGCCGGATAGCCGTCCCATTGGTCCTCATCCGGGCCCTCCCCGTCCTCATCCATGAGCTTGAGCTTCAGCAGGGTGGTGCGCAGCGGCTCGTCGGTGCCATCGAGCCATGTGCGAGTCAGGATGGCTGGGCACGCCAGGAGCGTCCAGGCCGCCTGACCACCGGCGAGCTCCCCGAGCAGCCACTCGCGCTGCTCCGCGCCCAGCATCGAGCGCCCCGGATCGCTCATCTCGGGCTCGAGCGCCGGCTGGTCACGGCGGCTGCGGACGTCGATCAAGTGGATCCGGGCGAGCTCACCGACCGTGACGGTGCGAAACACCCGCGAGGGGTCCGCGGGGTCCGGCGGCCGCGCCGGCAGCCATTCCCAGCGGGCCTGGAAGGCGGCCTCGCGCCGCTCCGACCACGGTCCGTGCTCGACGGGGTCGTGGGCATCAGAGCCGTCGGCCCAGGCGCCGTCGGCCAGCTCGTGGTCGTCGAGCGTAGGGATGATCGGCAGCACCGCGTGCAGCCTCTGCGCGTCGGGATCGCGCCGGTACTGGTTGTAACGCGTGCGGTAATCCGCAAGCGTCCGGCACTCGCCGCGCGGCTCGAAGGGGCGGCCGATGTCGGCGCCGGGCGTCTGCGTCTTCGGGGGTGTGTTCGACGCTTCGTAGATGTAGTCGCCGAGGTGGAGCAGGAAGTCGAGTCCGTCCCGCTCGGCGATGCGTGCGTAGGCGTTGAAGAAGCCTGCGTTGAACTTGGCGCACGAGCACATCGCGAAGCGCAGCCGGTCGGCGTCGGTCCCCGGCAGCGTTCGCGTGCGGCCGACCGGAGAGCGCTCATGAAGCGCCTCGAAGCCGTAGAAGTAGGTCGTGCCCGGTTCGAGCCCGTCGACGTCGACGTGGACCGTGTGGTCGCGCGCCGCGGCCGCGGGCGCTGCGCCCGACGCGACGACGTCGCCGAGGCCCTCATCGCGTGCCAGCGTCCAGGAGACCGACACTGCGGGCTCGTCCGTGCTCACGCGGGTCCAGATGACGACCCGGTCGGTGAGGGGATCCCCGCTCGCCACTCCATGTGCGAAGACCTCGCTGCTCACCAGGCGCGGGAGCCTAGCCGCTCTACAATTGAGGCACAGACATAGGGGGCGAACCAGATTCGACGTGGATCAGATCGCTCCGATGTTGCGAGTCGAGGACCCGGGTTGGCCTCGTAAAAAATCCCCGGAAAACCATAAGTGCGGACTCTCATGAGTTCGCCCTCACCGCCTAACTAGCGAAGTGAGGGAGTCGCACCGGATCGCCCGCGTCCGGGTTCGCGGCTTCAGAAAGCGGGCTCACCCCATCGGGTAGGACCCTCGACTCGAGGGGGACACCTCAGGAGGGTGTGGCGCCGGCAACGTGGCCCGCGGATCGACCGAGCCGGACGCCGAGAAGAGACTCCGACGGGAACGCTCGTAGAGACATCGGAACATCCTCCGCGGACGCCGGGGCAGTACCGGCCGCCTCCACTCTCAGCCTCCTCACCGAGTGGCGATCCCGTCGGCCTCAAACCGACGGAGTCGACGCTCGGCGCTTTCGGGGACACTGCAGCCGATTCGCGAGGAGGAGGTTGTGGATGGCGGAGCGTGAGTTCGACGTGGTCGTGATCGGGGCGGGGTCGTCCGGGGAGGTGTGCGCCGGGCGGATCGCCGACGGCGGCCTCGAGGTCGCGATCGTCGAGGACCATCTCGTCGGCGGCGAGTGCTCGTACTACGCGTGCATGCCATCGAAGGCGCTGTTGCGGCCAGCCGAGCTCCTCGCCGAGGTCCGGCGGGTACCGGGCGCCGCCGAGGCGATCACCGGCGCGCTCAAGCCCGAGGCGGTGCTGGATCGCCGTGACGAGGTGATCCACGACCGCGACGACTCGGGCCAGCTGCCGTGGCTCGAGGACAAGGGCATCGAGCTCTTCCGGGGCGACGCCCGTCTGGATGGCGAGCGGCGCGTCATCGTCGGCGACGACGAGCTCACAGCCCGCAAGGCCGTCGTGATCGCGACGGGAACGTCGGCCGCGATCCCTCCGATCGACGGCTTGAGCGAGAGCGAGCCATGGACCAATCGCGAGGCGACGACGTCGAAGGAGGTGCCCGGGCGGCTGGTGGTCCTGGGCGGTGGCTCGGTGGGTGTCGAGACGGCGCAGGCCTGGTCGACCCTCGGTTCGAGCGTGGTGCTCGTGGAGGCACTCGACCGGATCCTTCCGAGCATGGAGGAGTTCGCCAGCCAGGAGGTGGCCGACGGGCTCGAAGCAGCCGGCGTCGAGCTGCACACGGACGTGAAGGCGACGGCCGTCAACCGCAACGGGAAGGTCCGCGTGGAGCTCGATGACGATAGTACGGTCGAGGGAGACGAGATCCTGGTGGCGGTGGGGCGACGCGCGCGCGTCGACGACATCGGTCTCGAGAGCGTCGGGATCGAGCCCGACGGCTACCTCGACGTCGACGACCAGATGCGGGTGGATGGCACCGACTGGCTTTATGCCGTCGGCGACGTCAACGGCCGCGCATTGCTCACCCACATGGGCAAGTACCAGGCACGCGTCTGCGGCGACGTGGTGTTGGGCAAGGACACGGCCGCCACCACCGACAAGCGCCCACCCCCTCAGGTCGTGTTCACCGAACCGCAGGTGGCATCGGTCGGATACACCCTCGACGCCGCTCGCGAGCAGGGCCTCGACGCCCGTGCCGTTGATGCGGAGACGTCGAAGACCGCGGGCGCCAGCTTCGTCGGCCGCGACGCCCCCGGCACGTCTCGCCTGGTGATCGATCAGGCGAACGATGTGATCGTCGGGGCCACCTTCGTGGGCCCGGAGGTCGCGGAGTGGCTGCAGGCCGCGACCGTCGCCGTCGTCGGCGAGATCCCGATGACCCGCCTGGCCCACGCCGTGGCGGCCTATCCCACCCGCAGCGAGATCTGGCTGAAGCTGCTGGAGGCGTATGGGCTCTGACTAGAGCGTCAGATGGCGCTTCATCTCGTCGAGCTGGGCCCTGGGGAAGCCCGGGATCTCGTCGAGGTCGTCGAGCGAGCTGAAGCTGCCTGAGCGCTCGCGGAAGGCGAGCACCCGTCCCGTCTGCGTAACCGAAAGCCCGAGCTTTCGCAGCTCCTCGTAGGTCGCCTGGTTGATCGCGATCGGCTCGTCGGGTGGCGAGATCGTCGATGAGGGTCCCGCCTCCTCGCTCTCATCGCTGGGTGTCTCGCCGGCGGGCTCGTCGGCGATTGCCTCCCCGGCGGCGGACTCGGCAGGTGGCTCGAATACCGGCGGCCCGGATTCGGCGGAGGGCGGGGTGGCGGCTGCCGACGGTTCCTCCGCGCCGCGGAGGATCTCGTCGATGCCGGCCTCAGGGGTCGGCTCGCTCACGCTGGTGACGACGTCGCGCGCCCGCTGCTCGGCGGAGGTGGCCCGCTGCTCGGCCTCGGCGATCCGGTTGAGCATCTCGCGCAGCCTGCGCTCGCGCTCGATCTCCTCGGCCTTCAGGTTCGCCATCCGCTCGGCCCGGGCGGCTCGCTCCTCGGCCTCGGCGGCTCGCGCCTCGACCTCCTCGAGGCGCGCCGCGGCCTCGTCGAGTGCCGCTTCTGTCCGCCGCTGGCTCTCCGCCAGCCGCCGCTCCGTCTCCTCGAGCTCAGTTGCGAGGTGTTTCTCCTGCTCACGGCGTTCGTGGAGCTGGCGCTCGGCATCCCGCAGCTCCTCGATCAACTCGCTGCGTGGCAGCTCGGGCAGAGGCTCCGCCGGCTTCTCCTCGGTCTTCGTGTCGGCCTCGGCCGCCATCGCCGCCGCTGCCTCGGGAGATGCCGGACCCGACAAGCGCTCCTGCTGCTCGGCCTCTGCCTCAGCCTCCTTGGCCCTTTCCTCGGCCACTCGCTGCATATCCTCGACCTCGCGGATCCGGCGCTCGGCCTCGGCCGAGATCCGCTCCTGCTCGGAGATCAGCCGCGACTCGTCATCCGCGCCCTCGGCCTGCTCGAGCCGGGCGGCTGCAGCCCGCTCCGCGGCCTCCGGCAGCCCGCTCGCTGGAGGCACCGGCTTCTCGGCGTCCGCGGCCGGCGTCGCCTCGGGCGGCGGCGTCGGGGCCGGCGGCTCCGTCACGGTCGCCGACGGGGCCGGGGCCGGCGACTCCGTCACGGCCTCGGCGGCTGGGGGCTGGGGAATCGCCACCGATGGCGGCGGCGGCGTTGGTGTCTCAGGCGCCTTGTCCTTTGTGCCCTTGCGCCCGGCCCGGCGCGCAGCACGCTGCTCCTCGCGCTCCTGCCGCTTGGCCTCGCGCCGGGCGTCGCGCTCGGCGATCGCTCGCTGGCGCTCCTCCCGGGCGCGCTGTCGCTGCTGAGCTCTGGCATCGGCCTTCTCCTGGCGCCGGCGCTTGCGTGCCGCACGGCGTGACTCCTTGACAGGAGGGGACGCCGGCGCGGGAGGCACCTGTGGCTGTGATGGCGAGGTTTCCCCCGGCGTCGTCGTGTCGGAGGGCGTCGGCGGAGCCTGGGCAGCCTCGGCCGCCGCTGCAGCCGGGGGGATGGCCTCGGCGCTACCCCGCTCCTTCTTCGCCTTCTTCGCAAGCTTGCGCTCCGCGGCCTTGCGCCGCTTCTCCTCGGCCTCGCGGGCCTTCCGCTCGGCACGCTCGCGC
>JBKPNZ010000047.1:0-24823 GCA_046732895.1 Actinomycetota bacterium | reverse complement strand
TCCGCATCTCGAACTCGGCGAACGCCGCCCCGAGGCAGCGGCGCACCCCGCCGCCGAAGGGGACCCACGCGTAGGTCTCGGGGGCCTTCTCGAGGAAGCGCTCAGGGCGGAACTCGAGCGGTGCCGGGTACGCGTCGGGCCGGGTGTGGACGAGCCAGATCGAAGGCGTCACGTCGGTCCCCTCCGGGAGGACGTATCCGTTCACCCGCAGCTCGGAGCGCAGCCGCCGCCCGGCAAGCGGAACGACCGGCCGCAGCCGAAGCGCCTCGGAGATCACCGCCCGCAGATAGTCCTCGCCGCCGTCGTCGACCTCTGCTCGCAGCCGCGTCATCGGCCCTGGGTTGCGAAGGAGGAGGTCGAAGGTCCACGCGAGCGCTGTCGCCGTCGTCTCGTGGCCGGCCAGCAGGAGCGTGATGAGCTGGTCGCGGAGCTCGCCGTCGTCCATCGCAGAGCCGTCCTCGAACCGGGCGCCGACGAGCATCGAGAGGATGTCCTCGCGCTCGGCGAGGTTCGGGTCGGCGCGCCGCTCCGCGATCTCGTCGTGCAGGAGCTCGTCCACGACCGCGGCGTTGCGCCGCACTTCTTCCATCGGGTCGCGGCGGCCGAAGCGGCGCGACAGCAGCACCCGGAGCTGGATGCCGGGCGACGCAAGGCCTCCGAGCATGCCGCGCAGCAGGACCCGCAGACGCTCGAGCCGAGCCTCGTCGGTGACTCCGAACACGGCGCGCAGGATCACCTCGAGCGTGACCGACTGCATCCGGGGGTGGATCGGGAAGGGACGGCCGAGCTCCCAGGCGTCGATCTCGGCATCGATCACCTCGGTGATGACGCCCTCGTACGCGCGCATCCGCTCGCCGTGGAATGGCGGCAGCATCAGCTTGCGGCGCGACAGGTGCTCCTTCCCCTCCAGCAGGAGCACCGAGCGCGGTCCCATCACCGGCTCGAGGGCCAGCGTGCGACCGGGTGGCAACCCATCCTGGCGACCGCGATAGAGCGCTGCGATCGACTCGGGGTCGGAGATCATCACCATCGGCGTTTCGAACCCGATGAACTTGATGCTGAAGGCGTCCCCGTAGCGGCGCCGACATGAGTCGAGGAACTCGATCGGGCGAAACAGCCATCGCGCTGTTTGCAGGACGGGGGGTGCTGATGGGCCAGGCGGGAGCGTCACCGTCGACTCCAGCCTACGCGCTCAGGAGTGCCACTCCTGTGACGACGATCGCACTCGCGATCACTCGCCGGGCGCCGAAGCGCTCCTTGAAGAAGAGCGCGCCGATCACGGCGGCAACGATCACGCTCGTCTCCCGCAGCGCCGAAACGGCCCCCAGGTTGGCGTGGAGCTGCGCCCAGATGATCGTCCCGTAGGCGGCGAGGGCGAGCGCGGCGACCAGCAGCGCGCGGCGCCAGCGCGGCAGCGCAACGCGGATGCCGCGCCCGAGGTACGCCCCCGTCGCGATGGCCTGCCCCGCGAACAGCCAGACGCTGTAGGTAACGACGTCGTCGGCGTGGCGGACGCCGAT
Source organism: Actinomycetota bacterium (assembly GCA_046732895.1). Taxonomy (GTDB): domain Bacteria; phylum Actinomycetota; class Thermoleophilia; order Solirubrobacterales; family 70-9; genus JBKPNZ01. Next base: position 23,303 of record JBKPNZ010000047.1, on the reverse strand, counting down.
CCCGTCGACGACGCTGTAACCGGCGATCGCGACGCCCGTTGCAATCGCGAGGGCGATCGCAAGGCGCTCGTGCGCCTGCGGGCGTCCCGCCAGGGTCGCAAGGCCGCAGGAGATGACGATGATTCCAGCCAGCTGCTGGGCCCCTGGACGCTCGGAGATCGCGATCGCCGCGATCACGGCGACCAGCAGAGGCGACAGGCCACGCGCGATCGGATAGACCTGGTTGAAGTCGCCGACCGCGTACGAGCGCGTGAAGAGCAGGTTGTAGATGGAGTGCAGCGCCACCGACGCGGCGACGAAGAGGACCGCGTCCGAGGCCGGCACGACGAACGGCGCCGCGACGAGGAACGGGACACCGAAGAACACGAGGCCGAGGACGAACACGGCGAGGCGCTCGTCGATCGGCTTCAGCAGCGCGTTCCAGCTCGCGTGCAGCACCGCCGCGACGAGGACGAGGGCGACGACGTCGAGCGGCATCGCCGCACCCTATGGGCGAACCCCCTTCGGTGACGTTATTCGGGAACCGGCGGCGCCGGCAGCCTCAGCCCTTGCCGAAGATCATCACCGTGTTCGGATCGGCGGGATCGACCTTGACGGTCACGTCCTCGCCCTCGGCGAACGGCGCCGACGGATAGATGTACTGGTTGATCGTGACGGGGTAGGGGTCACCGCTCGCCGGCTTCACCGTGAGCGTGATGTTGTGCTCGGTGCCACCGGGCTTGTCGGTGTTGCCGGTCGACGTCATCGAGTCGATGTGCGCGGGCGTGTCGACGCCTTCACTCATCAGCTTTTTGGCGCGATTGGCGAGCTCCATCTGGCCTGCGTTGGCACCAACGCCGACCTTGCTCGTCTGGGCGGAGACCGACTCGGCGGCGCCCTTGAGCTTGTCCATGAATCCCATCTGCGACCTCTCCTTCACGTCGTGGCCATCCCCACCCCAGGGGCGACTCTACATCCATAGGAAGGCTTTAGCCGGGACCACATAAGCCGTTTAGCGGGGGCCCGTAGCGTCAAGTCGCATGTTCATGCGCGCACCCGATCACAGGCCCGGAATCGTGCTCACGGGAGCCACCGGATTCCTCGGCGGGGAGGTCCTGGCCCGCCTTCTTGAGCGCGGCGAGGGCCCGATCTATGCGCTCGTTCGCGCCGGCTCGGACGAGGAGGCCACCGCCCGTCTGCGCGCGACGATCGCGGCGCTGATGGGCAGGGCAGAGCCGTGGTCGCACCTGACCGTCGCGATTCCGGCGGACCTCACCGCCCCTGGCCTTGGCCTCGACGACCGTCGCCGGGCCTGGCTCGCAGAGCAGGCGCGCCTAATCATCCACAGCGCCGCCTCGGTGTCGTTCACGCTCCCGCTCGACGAGGCCCGGACGATCAACGTCGACGGAACCCGCCGCCTGCTTGAGCTCGCAGAGGCCTCGGCGGCCGCAGGCGGGCTCCGCTGCTTCACGCACGTCTCGACCGCGTACGTGGCGGGGACCCACCGCGGCGCCTTCGGCGAAGACGACCTCGACGTCGGCCAGGACTTCCGCAACACCTATGAGCGCTCCAAGTTCGAGGCGGAGCAGCTCGTGTGGGACCGATCTGGATCGGTGCCGGTCCAGGTGCTGCGACCGAGCATCGTGGTCGGGGACTCGCGCACCGGCTGGACCCCGGCGTTCAACGTCCTCTATTGGCCGCTGCGAGCGTTTGCCCGCGGCAGCTACCCGGCGGTGCCGGCTCGTCGGCGGACTCCGGTCGACGTCGTGCCCGTCGACTTCGTGGCGAACGCGTGCCTCGCGCTGGCCGGACGGCCCGGGACGACCTACCACCTCACCGCCGGCAACCAGACGAGCACGGTGGGCGAGCTGGTGAGGCTGGCGTCGGGCTACCTGGGCCGTAGAGCGCCGCGACTGGTGCCACCCCGCCTGTACCGCCGCGTGCTCCATCCATTGCTCGTTCGCACCGGCAGCCAGCGTCGTCGCCGTGCCCTGCGGCGCAGCGAGGTCTTCTTCCCGTACTTCTCGATGGGCACGCGCTACGACACGGCGCAGACGCGCCCCGCCCTGGCAGCGATGGGGATCGAGGCACCGCCGCTCTCGGCGTATTTCGAGCAGCTGATGGACTTCGCGGTCGCCGCCCGGTGGGGACGGCGCCCGGCGGCGCGGCACGAGGCCGGTGCCCTGAGCAGGCCGGTCGCCAGATCGCGCCGGCGAGCGCGCCGCGGACGAGCGCACCCCTCGCCTGCGTAGCGTCGCCTCTATGACGACCAGCACGAGCCGCCGGTTTTGTCCGCCCGCCGGTGCCAATCAGAGCGAGCGGGGCTCGAGCACGACGAGCGGGATCTTGCGGTCGGTCCGCTCCCTGTAGCCGGCGTAGCCGGAGTACGTCGCAACGGCCATCGGCCACAGGCGCTCGCGCTCTGCATCGGTCGCCTCACGGGCGTGCACCCGCCGGATCTCGGACCCGATCTGGACCGTGGTGTCGGGATTGGCTCGGAGGTTGTGGAACCAGGCCGGGTTCCGAGGATGACCGCCCTTCGACGCAACGAGGACGACGTTCGCCCCATCCTCGACGTAGACCAGGGGCACGGTCCTCTTCGTGCCGCTCTTGGCGCCCACGTGGTCGAGCAGCAGCATCGGTGGCGCTCCGGGGAACCGATGCCCGACGACGCCGCGGGTGGCGCGGTAGGCCACCGTGTGGAGGCCCATCAGCCTGCGCAGTACCGGCCAGCTGCGATCGACCGCGCTCATCGGGTCCATGGCGGCCGAGCCTAACCACTCTCTCCGCGGTGGCTAGGGTTCGCCGGGATGTGCGCCGGCATGGGTCCTCGGGGCGGCCCACCCCCACGAGTGCGAATGATCGGCCGCGCGATCAGCGGCACGGTCGCCCGATTTCCCTTCCTTTGGCGATTTCTGCGGACACCAACGCGCCGGTTCTTCGATCGGGCCGCCCCCGGATGGGACCAGCGGATGCAACCTGACTCGCAGCTCCGCCTGGCCTCCCTCGATGCAGCGATCGCTCGCCTCGAGGCGACACCGGAGCGGATCCTCGATCTGGGGACGGGGACCGGCAAGGCGGCGTTATGGCTGGCGAAGCGGTTCCCGGAGGCCGAGGTCGTCGGCGCCGACCTCTCACCGGCGATGATCGAAGGCGCACGCGGGAACCTCTCCCCGGAGCTCGCGGACCGGGTTCGCTTCGAGGTCGCCGACGCCGCGGACCTGTCCGGGCTTGGCACCTTCGACCTGATCGTGCAGGTGAACGTGCCGGTGTTCTTCACGGAGATCGCCCGCGCGCTGCGGCCCGGCGGTCATGTGGCGATCGTCTCGACGCTCGGGCCCGCCACGCCCTTCCACACTCCGGCGGGCACGCTCGAGCGCGGGTTTGAGCGCCGCGGCCTGGTCGATCCGAACGCCGGCGCCGCGGGCTCCGGCACCTGGTTCCTCGCCCGCCGCCCCGACTGAAGCCGGGGGCGCTTCTCGGGTCGAACCCCCAAATCAGTGGTTTCCACGGATCAGACCGGGTCGTTTGCCCGGATGGGGAGGCGCGCGCCGAGGCATATGCTCGGCTGACCGCTTCGGCACCGGGGCGGGAGGCGCGTGGGAGCGCTGCGCGATCAGCCAAGGAGGAGTCGGGTGAGCATGGACGCCGCGGGGGACAGGAAGGAAAAGCAGAGCGACCCGCGCACCGAGCGGCCCCCTCACCGGGCCCTGGCGAGCTACTTCGAGACTCACGACGTGGCCTACAGATTCGTCGAGCGGAGGCGGCGACTCGGGGCGGAGGGCCCCGATGGGTCCGCAGCCGAGCCGCCCGCCAACGGCTGCAGCGCCGTGCTGCTCCGGACGCAGCGAGGCTGGCGCCTGGCGGTGATCCCTTCCGGTGAGCGACTTGACCTCGGCAAGGCGCGCATGGCGCTGCGTGAGCCCCGTCTTCGATTGGCGAGCGAATCGGAGAGCGGGGCCCTCTTCCCCGAGTTCGAGCCGGGCCGGCTGCCTCCGATCGGTCCGCACTACCCCCATCCGGACGTGCTCGACGAGCGCCTCCTGGCGCACGACGAGGTGCTCTGCGAGGCAGGGCACGCCGAGCGACGACTCGCCATCGATCCACACGCGATCGTGGATCTGGCGGGCCCGGCCGTCGCCGACGTCTGCCGCGCTTAGTCGATACCGGCGATTCCGCCCCTGAGCGGGCGAAAGCTCGCGCTCGCCCCACGTCGATCGTCTAGATTGGCCTCGTGACCGACGAGGGTCCCCGGGAGATCGGTCGATCGGTCGACGAGCACCGTCTGCGCCGGCTCATGGAGGTGGGGCGCTCCCTGGTCTCGCAGCTCGACCTCGAGGCGCTCCTCCACGAGCTGCTCGAAGTGGCGTGCGAGCTCACCGGAGCCCGTTACGCGGCTATCGGGATCCTCGACGACGAGCGCCGCGGCCTCGAGCGCTTCATCACCCGTGGCATCGACGCCGAGACGCGCGCGGCGATCGGCGATCTGCCGCTCGGCCGCGGCGTCCTCGGCCTGCTGATCGAGGAACCGAGACCGCTGCGGCTGACCGACGTCGCGAGCCACCCGCGCTCGTTCGGGTTCCCTCCGGGCCACCCCCCGATGCGCACCTTCCTGGGCGTGCCGATCCTGATTCGCGGCGAGGCCTTCGGCAATCTCTACCTCACGGAGAAGGAGGCGGGCACCTTCGACGAGGGTGACGAGGAGTCGGCGTCCGTGCTGGCGGAGTGGGCGGCCATCGCGATCGAGAACGCCCGCCTGTACGCCGGCGTCCAGGATCGCCGCCGCGAGCTCGAGCGCGCCGTCACGGGCCTCGAGGCCACAACCGAGGTGGCCCGTGCCGTGGGGGGCGAGACCGACCTGGATCGCATGCTCGAGACGATCGTGAAGCGCGCCCGGGCGCTGGTCGAGGCACGCAGCCTGGTGATCCTGCTTGAGGACAGGGACGAGCTCGAGGTCGTGGCGACCGCCGGCGAGTTCACACACAACGTGCGCGGTGAGCGTCTGACCATCGGATGGACGACATGGGGCGGGATCCTGCGCGGCCTGCGCCCGGAGAGGCTGCCCGACGTCCGCAGCCGCCTGGGGATCTCGCCAAGCGATCTCGGGGTCCACGCGAACGCCGCCCTCCTCGTCCCCCTGAACTTCCGCGGGCGCGCCCTCGGCGTGATCGCCGCCTTCGACCGCCTCGATGGCGGGCCGGAGTTCGACCAGGAGGATGAGCGCCTGATGCTCGCCTTCGCCGCCAGCGCCGCGACGGCGGTCGCCACGGCCCAGTCGGTGGCCGAGGAGCGGCTGCGCCACTCGATCGATGCCTCCGAGGGCGAGCGCCGGCGCTGGGCGCGGGAGCTGCACGACGAGACGCTTCAGGGCCTCGGTGCTCTGCGAGTCGTGCTCGCGTCAGCCGCGCGAACGGGCTCCCCCGCCGAGCTGAACGCCGCAGTTGAGAAGGCCGTTGATCAGCTGACCGAGGAGATCTCGTCGCTGCGCGCGCTGATCTCCGAGCTGCGCCCGGCAGCGCTCGACGAGCTCGGGCTCGGGGCGGCGATCGAGGCTCTCGTCGAGCACCACGCGACCGTGGGCGGCCTCGAGATCGAGGCGGACGTCGCCCTGGCCGGCGAGGACGAAGGTGAAGAACGCCAGCTCGGGGCCGAGCTCGAGAGCACGCTCTACCGCGTGGTGCAGGAGGCCCTCACCAACGTCTCCAAGCACGCGCGGGCGGAGCGGGTCGAGCTCAGCCTCCACCAGGGCGAGGCACGAATCGACGTGATGATCCGCGACGACGGCATCGGCTTCGACCCCGACGCCCGCCACGAGGGGTTTGGCCTCGTGGGCATGCGCGAGCGCATCGAGCTCGCGGGCGGCGAGCTCGATGTCATCTCCGAGCCGGGCGCGGGCGCGGAGCTGCGGGCGGGTGTCCCGGTGCGGCGCCCGATTACGCGGGCGGCCCAGGAACGCCGCTCGGCCTAGAGCGCGACGGCCGGAGGCTCAGCCTTCCAGCAGGCCGCGCTCGAGCGCGTAGCGAACGAGCTCCGAGCGCTTCGCGAGGCGGAGCTTCTGCTGGATGTGGGAGCGGTGGGACTCGACCGTCCGCACGCTCAGGAAGAGCCGTTCCGCGATCTCGGCGTTCGTGTGGCCCAGCGCGATCAGGCGCAGGATCTCCAGCTCGCGGTCAGAGAGGTCGTCGGGGCGCCCGGATGGCTCCGCCGCCAGCTTCGCTCCCAGCTCCGGCTGCAGGTAGGTCTTGCCGTCGGCCGCCAGCCGCACCGCCTTCACGAGCTCTGAGTCGGCCGCCTCCTTGAGGATGTAGCCCAGGACGCCCGACTGCATCGCCTCGCGGGCGAACACCGGCTCTGACTGCATCGTGAGGACCACGACCCTGGTCTCGGGCGAGACCTCGGTGATCTCGGGAACCGCCTGCAGGCTCGGCCCGCCGGGCATGTTCAGGTCGAGGATGAGCACGTCCGGCTTGTGCCCGTGCACGTAGCGGATCGTGGTGTCGACGTCGCCGGCCTCGGCGATCACCTCCAGGTCGTCCTCGGCATCGAGGAGCATCCGCAGCGCGCTGCGCACGACCGCGTGATCGTCGGCCAGGACGATGCTGATCGAGTCGGCCGCGCTCGGGGTCGGGTCGTCCTCGCCCTTCATCGGACTGACCCTACCCTCCCCGATCTCAGGCACGGCGAGCGGCTCCTTCTCCGGGAACACGCTGCGCAGGCTATGCGCCACGTCCACGCGCGTCATCGGGTCCGAGTGCGGATTGGCGTCGCGGGAAACTACTGAGCGGTAGGGCCACAGGCGCGGCGCTACGCTCACCGTGATGGACACAGGCTTCCCGGCTCAGGACGCGCACGCCGACTTCAGCCGGGCCCGCCGCCGACAGGTGCTTTCGCGCCTCGTGCAGCGACTTCGAGGCGAGCCGGACGACGTCGATGTGATCCTGCCCTTCGAGGAGGTGGTGTCCGCCCTCGGCTACCGCGGCGAGCGCCGGATCGGCACGCAGACGATCGCCCTCGACTCGATCGTGGGGAGCGTCGATCGAGCCCGGGAATTCGATCGGAGCTTCCGCCCGAAGTCCCGTCGCCTGCGCTCGCGCTGGCAGCGGATCGCCACCGCCATGCGGCGCGGAGAGGCGATGCCGCCGATCGACGTCTACCGGATCGGTGAGCTTCATTTCGTCCGCGACGGTCACAACCGCGTCTCGGTGGCCCGCTCCCTCCGCCTCGAGGTCATCGATGCCTATGTCACCGAGGTGCAGACCGAGCTCGGGGCCGACCGCGAGATCGACCTCGGCGACCTGCCGATGAAGAGCCACCAGCGGCTCTTCTTCGAGCGGGTCCCGCTGCCGCCAGAGGGGCGCGAGCGAATCTCACTGCAACGCGGCTCCGACTACGCCGAGCTCGCCGGCAGCGTCGAGGCATGGGGCTTCCGGGCGATGCAAGCGCGGGAGGAGTTGATGACCCGCGAGGAGGTGGCGCGAACCTGGTTCGCGGAGGAGTACGAGCCGGTGATCGAGTTGATGCGCCAGGCCGGCCTCTGCCGCCGCGGCACCGAGACCGAGGCGTACGTGCGACTCGCGGGATTCCGCTACCTGCTCCTACGCACGCACGAGTGGAACGACGACGTCGTCGAGCGGCTCAGGGACGAGCTCGACCGCTCCGGCCGGGGCGAGGACACCGGCGTCCACGAGCTTCGACGGGAACTGCGCTAGCTGGCCTTAGCCGCCGCCGCCTGGCTTCGCGCCAGGTTGGCCCCGCTCGAGGGATCGAAGAAGTGCAGGCGCGAGCCGTCGAGCCACAGCTCGGCCGGCGCGCCGCGCTTGACCGAGCTCTCGGCGCTCAGGCGGGCCACTATCTGCCCCTCGCCGGAGCTCGGCACCTCCGTCGTGCCGGCATCCTCGGCGAGCTCGTCGAGCTCCTTTGACGCCACGCCCTCCGACTCGACCTCGAAGTACGCGTAGAGCTCCGAGCCCATCGACTCGATGAGGTCGATGGTGACCCGGAACGACATGCCACGCGCGCGCTCCTCATCGCTCAGCAACGAGGCGTCCTCGAAGTTCTCCGGGCGCACGCCGACGATGACCGAGCCACCACCGTCCGCCGACCCCAGACGCTGGCGAGCGTCGGCCGGGAGCTGCACGTCGCCGAACGGGAGCTTCACGGTCTGGCCCTCGATCCGAGCCGGCATGAAGTTCATCGCCGGGGAGCCGATGAACCCCGCGACGAAGATGTTGGCCGGGTCGTTGTAGAGCTCGCCCGGCGAGGCGACTTGCTGAAGTACGCCGCTGCGCATGACGGCGACGCGATCGCCGAGCGTCATCGCCTCGGTCTGGTCGTGGGTGACGTAGACAGTGGTTGTCCCGAGCCGTGACTGGATCCGGGCGACCTCGGTCCGCATCTGCACCCGCAGCTTCGCGTCGAGGTTGGATAGCGGCTCGTCCATCAGGAACGCACTCGGATCACGCACGATCGCGCGGCCCATCGCGACCCGCTGGCGCTGGCCACCGGAGAGGTTCGCCGGCTTGCGGTCGAGGTGCTGGGTCAGGTCGAGGATGCGGGCTGCCTCGTCGACCTTCCTTGTGATCTCCTCCTCCGGCACCTTCGCCAGCTTCAGCGGGAACGCCATGTTGTCGCGCACGGTCATGTGCGGATACAGGGCGTAATTCTGGAAGACCATCGCGATGTCACGGTCCTTGGGCGCGATGTCGTTCACGACGTTGTCGCCGATGCGGAGGTTGCCCTCGGTGATGTCCTCGAGCCCGGCGATCATCCGCAACGCCGTCGACTTGCCACACCCCGACGGCCCGACGAGGATCATGAACTCACCGTCGTTGATGTCCAGGTTCATGTCCTTGACGGCCTCGAAGCCGTCGTCGTAGCGCTTGGTGATGCCTTCGAGGGCTATGTCAGCCATGGACTCTCCTTATCCCTTGACGGCGCCGGCGGTCAGACCCGCGACGATGCGACGCTGGAAGAACAGGACGAAGATGATGATCGGGACCGTGACGATCACCGCCGCGGCGGCGATGTTGCCGGTCGGTGCCGTGAACTGGGACTCGCCGGTGAAGAAGGCGAGGGCAGCGGGCACCGTCCGCGCCGCGTCCGACGAGGTCAGCGTGATCGCGAACAGGAAGTCGTTCCAGGCGAAGATGAAGACGAGGATCGCCGCCGTGAACACGCCCGGCGCAGCGAGCGGGACGATCACCTTCCGGAACGCCTGGAGGGGCGTCGCCCCGTCCACCTGAGCCGCCTGCTCGAGATCCCATGGGATCTCCCTGAAGAAGGCGACGAGCGTGTAGATCGCCAGCGGGAGCGAGAAGGTCAGGTAGGGGATGATCAGCCCCGGATAAGTGTCGTAGAGGCCCAGCGAGCGCCACATGTCGAACAGCGGCCCGACGGTGGAGATCGCCGGGAACATCGCGATCGCCAGCGCCCCTGTCAGGATCAGCGTCTTCCCCGGAAACTCGAGCCGGGCGATCGCATAGGCCGCGAACGCGGCGAGGACGATCGCGATCACGGTCGTGATCGACGCGATCAGGACCGAGTTGATGAGGGGCTTGATGAACGGGCTCTTGTCGATCCCGCCGTCGAAGAGCGTCGTGTAGTTCTTGAACGAGAAGTCGTTCGGGAAGAAACTGCCGTCGGCCACGGTCGCCGGCGACTTCAGCGACAGCGAGATGATCCAGAGCACCGGGATCATCGCGAACAGGATCACGATCAGCAGGCCGACCGACCAGAACGTGTATTCACGCGCGCCTTGCCTCACGTGCCCGGCCTCCCCTCGGCCATGCGCACCCCGAAGCCCTTCACGAACAGGAACGCGATGAGCAGCACGCAGAGGAAGATCATCACCGAGACGGCCGAGCCCAGACCCAGGTTCAGGCGCGAGATCAGCTGGTTGTAGCCCAGGATCGACACCGACTCGGTGTCCTGCGCTCCCCTGGTCATGATGAAGATCGTGTCGAAGACTCGGAAGGCGTCAAGCGTGCGGAAGAGCAGCGCCACGAGGATCGCCGGCTTCATCAGCGGCAGCGTGATCCGGAAGAACCGCTGGACGGCGTTGGCCCCGTCGACGCGGGCCGCCTCGTAGAGGCCGTCGTCGATCGTCGTCAGCCCGGCGAGGAGAAGCAACGCCATGAACGGCGTCGTCTTCCACACCTCGGCCATGATGATCACGGCGAAGGCACTGAAGCGGTCGCCGAACCAGGCCTTGTCACCGAAGCCGAAGAGGTCGTTCACGAACCCGCTGTCCGGCGCGAACGCGAACTGCCAGGCGAAGGCCGCGACCACCGTGACGATCCCGTACGGGATCAGCACCGAGGTGCGGACGACCCCGCGCCCGAAGATCGCGCGGTGCATGACGAGCGCGAGCGCCATGCCGAGCGTCAGCTCGATCGCGACGGAGATCACGGTCACGAACAGGGTGTTGAAGACGTCCTGCCACCACAGGCTCGAGGTCAGGACCGTCCCGTAGTTCGAGAGTCCGGCCCAGCCCGTCTCGTCGGGGAAGCGCAGGTCGAGGTTCTGGAGTGAGAGGACGATCGCGTAACCGATCGGGTACGCGGTCACCAGCAGCATCGCGAACACAGCCGGGGCGCACAGCATCCAGCCAAGGCGGCGCTCCGAGCGCGTGCGCTCGCTCACGACCTTGTTGCGGCGACCGAGTCTGCCGGCGAGGGTGCTCACAGGAGTCCCTCCCGCTTCACCGCGTCCTCGACGTTGGAGCGCAGGTCGTCGTAGGTGGGTTGCGGGTCGTTCGGGTCGATGTCGGCCGGCGGGTGCAGGCTGCGCTGGATCGCAAGCGAGAGGTCGGTGTAGGCCGGGGTGAGCGGGCGCGGGCCGGCATCCTCGATCGACTTCTCGACCTCATCCGAGAACCCCGGATAAGCCTTCTTCACCGTCTTCGTCTTGTAGAGCGTCTGGTTCGACGGGGGCAGGCCGTCGAGCTCGGTCGCGGTCAGCTGGCTTTTCGCGTTCGAGAGGCAGGCGGCGGCGTCGAAGGCCTCGTCGGGGTGGTCCGAGTAGGCGCCGACGCCGATGTTGAAGCCGCCGAGGGGAGGCTTTGAGGGTTCGCCGGCCACGACCTCGGGGAACTTCGCCGCACCCATGTTCTTGGCGATGTCGGGTGCGTTGGCCTGCGCGCTCGCCAGGGCGAACGTGTAGTTGAGCATGAAGGCGGAGTCGCCGGCCTCAAAGCCGAGCCGAGCCGTGTCCTCGGTCGAGGTGTCGATGTTCGGCGCCGCGGCCGGGGAGTTGGCGAGCTCGCCGATCGTCGCGAGCGCCTCGTCGGTGGGCCCCTCAGGAAGGGCGACGGTCTCGGGGCCGGAGAGGATCTCGCCGCCGGCCGACTCGATCATCGCGTTGACCCAGACCGTGAAGCCCTCGTAGCGATTCGCCTGGACCTGGATGTACTTGTTGAGATCCTCCGCCTGGCTGATCATCTGGTCCCAGGTCTTGGGCGGCTTCTTGACGAGGTCCGTGCGGTACCAGAGCAGCTGCGTGTTCGAGTTGAAGGGGGCGCCGTAGAGCTTGCCCTCGAACGATGCCGTGTCGATGACGCTCGAGAACACCCCCTTCGTCACCTGCTCCTTCAGCGGACCGGTCCATTCGCGAAGCCATCCCGCGTTGGCGAACTCGGCGGTCCAGATGACGTCCATGCCGATCAGGTCAACGGTCGAGTCCTTCGCCCCGAGCCGGCGGACGAGCTGCTCGCGCTGCTGGCTCGCATCCGTCGGCAGCAGCTCGACGTTGATCTCGTAGCGGCCGTTCGCCTCGTCGGTGCAGCGCTTTGCGACCTCCTGGATGGTCCCGCCCGGCTGTGTCGCGACGAACCAGTTGAGGGTGACCTTGCCCCCGTCCGACGAGGAGCCTCCGCAGCCGGCCAAGCTGGCGATCGAGGCGATCGCGAGGGCCGTGGTGGTGATGGTGGCTGCGAGTCCCCTCGCACCGATGGCCAATCGAGCTCCCTACTCCCGACTCCACCCCCCGGGGCAGAGGGTTGCCCGATGGACTGCTGCTCAAACCTTTTGCACGCGCATGTCCACCAGCAGCGTCTGCGCCGCCCGGCCGATGGGACCGCGCTCGTCATAGAGCGCCGTGTCGGACAGGCCGACGCCGTTGGGCTCGGGCAGCGTCACTGAGTCCAGGCACACCCACTCGCCCTCCGGCATGCGGTGGAGGTGAACCGTCAGATCGACGTTGACGAAGAGCCACTCGCGCCAGTCGAGCGCCGAGCTGACGCCGTTGCCGGAGTCGGCCGCGATCAGCACGCGCGTGAGCGGCGTGTTCTCCTCGCCCTCCACGAGGGGATAGAGCGGGCGCATCCAGGCGGTGGCCGGCCCCTGCTCCCGGAATGCCCCTTCGATGAACCGGTACTCCATGGCCGTGTGGTAGCCGACCTCCTGGCCGGTGGGGACGAAGTCCACCTCGTGGCCCTCCTCCGGCCCAGGGGGATGATGAGCCGCGGAGAGCTTCCCGGGAGAGCCTTCACGCGACGAGTCGGCTGCCTCGGGCGGGAGCTCCAGCGCAGTCGTGCGCAGGCGCCAGGCGTGCGCCCGCATCACCTCCCCCTTTTCGTCGAAGAGGCTCGCCTCGGCCATCTCAACGCTGCGTCCAGGCCGGGCGATCCCGGCCTCGATCCGCAGGGACGTCAGCGGCACCGGGCGCAGGATCTCGAACGTGACGCGCCCGACCTGACGCCTGGTCTCGCTGGGGAGCGCCTCGATCGCGCGACCGATCAGCGCCGCCGGGGGTCCGGCGTGCTGGGAATCGGGATCCCATGGCCCACGGCACAGCTCGGTCGGCTGGAAGCCCTCGCCGTCGGGAACGAAGAACGCGCCGGCCACCGGCGCAATGTATGCGGCGCGGCCGCTAGCGCGCGGGAAGGGTGAGGGGATGCGGGCGCCCGAGGTGGAAGCCCTGGGCGAGATCGACCCCCAGCTCGCCGAGGACGTCGGCGGTCGGCTGGTCCTCGACACCCTCTGCGACCGTGCTGATGCCGAGGCTCTGGGCGATGGTCACGATCGCGCTGACGATCGCCTGATCGCTCTGAGAGCCGACGATGCCGCGGACGAACTCCATGTCGATCTTGAGATAGCGGACGGGCAGGTGCTTGAGGTAGGTGAGCGAGCCGAAGCCGGTCCCGAAGTCGTCGACGGCAAGCGCGCAGCCGAGGCGCTCGATCCGCATGCCGAACGCCCGGAGCTCCTCGATCGCGGTGACGGCCCCGGTCTCCGTGATCTCGAAGACGATCCGGCTTGGGTCGGCGCCGGTCTCCTGGATCCGCCGGGCGATCATCTCCGTGAGCTCCGTGTCGGCAATCGACCGAGCCGAGAGGTTCACCGTGACCGACGAGCCCGAGGACGCGATCTCAACGGCGCGTTCGATCACCCAACCGTCGATCTCCCTGATCAGCCCGAAGCGCTCGGCCGTGGGCAGGAATGCGGACGGCGGCAGCACCTCGCCGTCGACGCCCAGCATCCGGACCAGGAGCTCCTCGGCGACGACATGGCCGCTGCCGAGATCGAGGATCGGCTGGGCGTGAAGCAGCAGGCGGCCGTCGTCGATTGCGGAGCGCACCCTGCCAACCCACGCCAGCCGCTCACGCTCGGGGCCGGTGAAGATCGTGACGCGGTCGCCGCCGTGCTCCTTGGCCTCATGGAGGGCGATGTCGGCCGCGATCAGGAGGTCTGTGTCGGTCGACGCGTTGGAGTCGTCGAAGGCGACCATGCCGGAACTGGCCGTGGCGGGGAGGCGCGAGTCGCGGGTGCGGACTGCACGCACGTAGGAGTTGGCCCGTTCGCGCGCCGCCTCCTCGTCCACACCCGGAAGGAACAGGCCGAACTCGTCGCCGCCGAAGCGGGCGAGGATCTCGCCGTCGCGCCGCTCGGCCGCAAGCGACACCGAGATTCCCCGCAGCAGGGCATCGCCGGCAGCGTGACCCAGCGAGTCGTTCACGAACTTCAGGCTGTCCACGTCGATCAGGCCGACCGCGCCGACCATGCCCGGCCGCGAGCGGTACGACGCCAGCTCCTCCTCGAAGCGGCGGCGGTTATAGAGGCCCGTCAGGTCGTCGTGCTCGGCGCGGTGCCGAAGCTCCTCCACGGCGAGCTTGGCGTCGGTGATGTCCGTCAGAAGGCCCTCGACAGCGAATGGCTCCCCGTCGACTGGGGCGGCGACCGCCGCGTCGTCGCGGACCCACACGAGCCGGCCGTCGCGAGCGAGCATCCTGTACTCGACTGCGAGCGGCTCAAGCCCAGCCGCGCAGCGCTCCTCCTCCGCAACGACCATCTCGCGGTCGTCTGGGTGCACGCATGTGAGCCACATGTCGTCGTCGGCCATCCACTCCTCGGGCGTGTAACCGAGCATGGACTCGATCTGCGGCGAGACATACAGCCAGCGGCCGGTTGCCCCGTACTCGGCCACGTAGGTCACCACCGGCAGGCGCTCGATCAGGCTCCGATACTTGCGCTCCGTCTCCTTCAGCTGTGCGAGAGAGCGCTGGCGATCCATGGCCGCGCCCAGCATGTGCCCGAGCGTCTCCATGAAGCGCAGATCCTCAGGCTCGAGCCGCCGCTGGCTCGCCGAATGACCGGCGAGGACGCCGAAGCCCGGGGCCGGGCCCGGGATCGGCACGCTGATACCGCTGGCCACCCCGCCCCGGTCGAGTAGCGGCGGGGGCGCAAATCGGCTCTCGGTCGCAAAGTCCTCGACCACAACCGGCGCCCCCTCGAGCAGGGTGAATCCCGGCTGTAGCCCCCCCTCCAAGGGAATCGTGAAGCTCCCGGAAGCAACCTCGTCCCAGCCGGAGCCCGCGCGCAGGACCAAGCGATCCTCACCCGCGACGAGCTCCCACAGCTGGCAGTAGTCGAGGCGGAGCTCCGCGATCGCAAGGTCGATCGTTCGCTGGATCAGCTCGTCCGCCGCCAGGCCCTGGAGGGCCTCGTTGTTGAGCGCGAGGATGGCCTCGCGGCGGGCGACCTCGAGCGCCGGATTCGCCGCCTCCGCGGAGGGCTCGGGGCCAGGCCGCGCGCCATTGCGCGACCCGCCGGAGCCGTTGCCGTTCGCCGCGGGCATCGCCCCCGACGGTCTGCTGCTGGAAATGGTGCTTCGTTCACCCATACGCGACAAAACCACGGCCTCGCTTGGGTATCGGCAGAAAACCGCCTGCACTTGACGCCTGCGCGTGCGTAACGACGGGGCCCCCGACGCGACTAACCTGCAGAGATCGAGTAGGAGGGACGATGGAGAAGGTCGTAAAGAGCGAAAGCGAGTGGCGCGAGGAGCTCAGCCCCGAGCAGTACGAGGTCCTGCGCAACAAGGGCACCGAGCGTGCATTCACCGGCGCCTACTGGGATCAGCATGCCGATGGCGTCTACCGCTGTGCCGGCTGCGGTCAGGAGCTCTTCGGCTCCGACACCAAGTTCGACTCAGGCACCGGCTGGCCCAGCTTCTGGGAGCCGGCTGAGTCGGACGCGGTCGAATTGCGCCCGGACAACAGCTATTTCATGCGCCGAACCGAGGTCGTCTGCGCTCGCTGCGGCGGCCATCTGGGCCACGTGTTCGACGACGGCCCGCAGCCGACCGGGCAGCGCTACTGCATCAACAGCTGCTCGTTGGAATTGGACAGTGATTCCAGTGAGGAGCTTTAGCTCCGAAAGCAGCGTGTAAGGGCGCCGAAGGCGCCCGCAAGAGATTCAAGGGGAACCACCTACGCCGGAAGAACCGCCGGTGCACCGGCGTCGACGAGAGCTCTGGGTACGGCGACAGTCCCATCCTCGCGCTGGTGGTTTTCCAGCAGTGCGATCAGCGTTCGCGGCACCGCTACGGCGGTGCCGTTGAGCGTATGTAGGACCTCGGGACTCGCCTCGGGCCCTGGCCGGAAGCGCGCATCCAGGCGGCGTGCCTGATAGTCGGTCGTGTTCGAGCACGAGGTCAGCTCGCGGTAGCGCTCCTGGCTCGGGATCCAGCCCTCGCAGTCGAACTTGCGCGCGGCCGGGGCGCCGAGGTCGCCGACGGGGATGTCGACGACGCGATAGGGGATCTCGAGCAGCCCGAGGATGCGCTCCTGCAGTGCCAGCAGGCGCTCGTGCTCCGCCTGCGACTCGTCGGGCGTCACGAACGAGAACATCTCCACCTTGTCGAACTGATGGACGCGGAAGATGCCGCGGGTGTCCTTGCCCGCCGCGCCGGACTCCCGGCGGAAGCAGGTTGAGATGCCCGCATAGCGGACGGGGAGCTCGCTCGCCTCCAGGATCTCGCCGGCGTGCAGGGCCGCGAGCGAGACCTCCGAGGTGCCGACGAGGAAGAGCTCGTCTTTGGGGATCTCGTAGATCATCTCGCGCTCCCCGGGGAAGAACCCGGTGCCGTAGAGCGGCCCCTCGCGAACCAGGACCGGAGGCGAGACCGGCGTGAAGCCTTCCGCCGCAACCAGCTCGACCGCCAGCCGTACGAGCGCCAGCTCGACCATGACGAGGTCGCCGAGGAGGTAGGCGAAGCGCGAGCCTGACGCCTCGCCCGCCTTCTCCATCTCGATCCAGCCGTGCTCGAAGCCGAGGTCCAGGTGGTCGCGGACCTCGAATTCGAACTGAGGGCGCTCGCCCACCTCCCGCAGGGTGACGGCGTCCTCGTCCGTCTCGCCCTCGGGCACGTCCGGCTCGGGCAGGTTGGGCAGGCGGGCGGCGAGCTCGTCGCGCTTGGCCTCGACGTCGGCCAGCTCCGACTCCAGCTTCTTCAGCTCACTGCCGAGCTCGCGCATCTCAGCGATCTGCGCCTCGGCGTCTGCGCCGGAGCGCTTCGCCTCGGCGATCGCCTCGGAGGCCTTGTTGCGGCGGGCACGGCCATCCTCGACCTGAGGGAGGAGCTCGCGCCGTCGCTCGTCGAGAGCGAGGACCTCGTCGAGCGCCTCGCCCGCGCCGCGGCGAGCCAAAGCGGCCCTGGCGGGCCCGGGGTCCTCGCGGATGCGGCGCAGGTCGAGCATCGCGCCGGCGGGTCTAACCGCCGGTGGGCTTGGCCGTATCGGTTGTGGTGGAGGTGGAGGTCGTCGTGCTCGGCTCCGGCGCAGGCGGGCGGTTCACGTCCGAGCCGGCGTAGGTGGAGACGAAGGCCGCCACCGCCTCCGCGTCCTTACCGACGACGATGTTCTGGGGCATGATCGCGCCCGAGAAGCCGCCGTTGCGAATTGCGAACAGGACATCGGCCTCGTCCTCGGTTCGCTGGTCCAGGTTCGGGCCCTGGTTGCGCAGGGCACGGTTGGCGGAGCCCTGGGTGCCGGCGGCCGTCAGGGTGTGACAGCCCGAGCAGCGCTGGGCGAAGAGCACCGCGCCAGTGTGCGCCGGGTCATCGGCGGGGACGTCGATCCCCTGACTCCCGCAGGCGGCGAGCGAGGTGGCCGAGGCGGCCAGCGCGGTGATCAGCAAGAGGGGGCGCACGCGCGCGGCATCATACTTTTCGCCGGGGTGAGCGAAGCCGTGCCGACCGCCGAGGACCTGCGCAGCGCCATGTCGCTGCTGCCGACGGGCGTCACCGTGGTCAGCGCGCCCGGCCCCGACGGGCCTGCGGGAGCCACCGCCAACGCCGTCACCTCGCTGTCGCTGGACCCGCCGCTGATGCTCGCCGCTCTGGACCGGGCATCACGAACGCTGGGCGTCATGGATAGCGCCGGGCGGTTCGGGATCAGCGTGCTGAGGGCGGGACATGCGGAGCTCGCGCGCGCCTTCTCGGGCCCTTTCACCCATGCGGAGCGCTGGGCCGATGTCCCGTGGAGCGAGCGAGCCGGCGTGCCGATCCTCGACGAGGCGTTGCTGTGGGTCGCGTGCGAGCTGCTGGATCTGCACGATGGCGGGGATCACGTCATCGCGACGGGCGCGGTCGTCGGGCTGGGCGCAAACGGAGACGGCGACCCGCTCGTATTCCACCGCGGCGCGTATCGCGGCCTGGGCTAGCAGAGCCCACCGGCGCCTTGACCGGCACTCTAAGATCGTCGCCACGGAGCAGGGGAAGGCTCCGTAGTTCGGAACACGGAGGTTCGTATGCTCGCCCGCTTTCGCAAGGACCCGCTCGTCGGCAACGTCCTTGCACTGATCGCGCTGTTTATCGCCCTCGGCGGTGGTGCCTACGCCGCGTTCCACCTGCCCAAGAACAGCGTCAAGTCGAAGCACATCGTGGATGGGCAGGTGAAGACGCAGGACATCGCCGCGGCGAGTGTCGACAGCTCCAAACTCGCCCCCGGCTCGATCCAGTCCGAGCTCGTGCCCGACGACGAGCTCATCGGCGCGGACATCGACGAGTCGACCCTGGGAACGGTGCCGAACGCGAGCGACGCCGATCTCCTCGATGGAAAGGACTCCGGCCAGTTCCAGGAGGTTGGTTCGGAGGGCTGGACCCCGCTTCCCCTCAACGACGCCGCCGCCCCCATCGCCTGCACCTGGACGAGCTTCTTGGGCGGATTCGCCGACCCCTCGTACTTCCGCGACCGCGACGGCGTCGTCCATCTGCGTGGAGTCGCCAAGGCGAGCGACGGGTCGAACCAGGCTTGCGGCACCATTCCGATTCGACGAGTTCCCCGTACTCGTCGGCGGTCTGCCGGCTGGATACCGCCCGGAGTTCAGGACGCTGTTCACGATCAGCTCGAACAACAAGCCGGGACGGGTCGACGTCCTGACCAACGGCTCGATCAGGACGGAGCCCGGCTACCCGACGACGGCCGACACGAAGGCCTGGGTCTCCTTCGACGGCATCAGCTTCCGCTGCGGGCCCTCGGGACAGGACGGGTGCCCGTAGCGACCGGTTGCGGTCGCGCCGCGAGCCGAGTTTCTGCGTTTCTACACGCATAGCGTGTACTGGCGAAGAAAGTCGGCCTCGGCGGCCTAGAACCGCCCGCTCGTTCCAGCGGCGCGCAGAGCCAGGAACAGGATCACCCAGGCCGACGCGGCCATGATTCCCGTCTCGCGGCGGACGATCGCCAGGGCGACGAGGCGCTGGCGCTGCTTCGGGAGCGATTCGAAGTCGAGTCCCTCGAGCTCGCGCTCAGCGGCGCCGGCTCGGATCGCTTCTGCGAGCAGCGAGACGACGAGCGGCAATACGCCGTAGAGGTAGTGGAGTCCGGGCTGCGCCGGCTCGCGTCCGAGGAGCAGCAGGACCGCCCCGAGCATCACCTGAACGACGACAGCGATCTGCGCGAATCGCAGCACGTACCAGAAGCCGACGGCCGGTTCCTGGCGCAGCCAGGCCAGTCCGCCCCACGCCCCGGCTACGAGGTTCGAGGCGATGACCGTGAGGCCGACGATCAGGTGGACGGTATCCATCGCTCTCCTGTGGGTACGACTCGATTCGCGGGCGCTCGCCAAGGTCCCCGGATACCCGCCCCGGATGGTCGGATTTTCGGCTTTCTGATGCGGAAAATCACTATGTAGCAAGTCCGCACAAAGTCGGTATATAACTCCACCGAGAGTGCTTCGCAGTTACCTCCCAGTTCTCGTCTTCGCCGGCCTCGGAGCCATCGTCGGCGGAGCACTGGTGACGGTCAACGCGCTGATCGGTCCGAAGCGGCCGAGCAAGGTCAAGAGCCAGCCGTACGAGTGCGGCCTGCCGAGCGAGGTCGCCCGCACATTCCGCTTCGGGATCAGCTTCTACCTGATCGCGATGCTCTTCATCCTCTTCGACATCGAGGTCGTCTTCCTCTATCCCGTGGGGGTCATCCTCCACGGCGCGAGCTCGGTGTTCGTGCTCGTTGAGGTCATCCTCTTCGTGGTGCTGCTGCTGGTCGCCCTGATCTATGTCTGGCGAAAGGGCGCCCTCGATTGGAGATAAAGCGCGAGAAGCTGCGCGCGCTCGCGCCCCTCGACCAACCCGGTTCGCGCGAAGAGCTGCGAGTCCGCCAGCTACGCGCCCGCGACCTGCTGCGCGGCGACCTCGAGGGCCCCGAGCTCGAGCGGCACGTCGAGGAGTCGGTCCTCACGACGACCCTCGACAAGACGCTGCGCTGGGGCCGCGCGAACTCGATCTTCCCGGCCACCTTCGGCCTTGCCTGCTGCGCAATCGAGATGATGTCGATGGTCAGCCCGCGCTACGACATCGCGCGGTTCGGCGCCGAGAACATGCGGGCCTCACCGCGACAGGCCGACATGCTGATCCTGTCGGGTCGCGTCTCGATCAAGATGGCGCCGGTCGTCCGGCGCATCTACGACCAGATGCTCGAGCCCAAGTGGGTGATCTCGATGGGCGCCTGCTCCTCGTCGGGCGGCATGTTCGCGAACTACGCGGTGGTCCAGGGGGCCGACAAGTTCATGCCGGTCGACATCCACATCCCGGGATGCCCGCCACGCCCCGAGGCGCTGCTCTACGGCTTCAACAAGCTCCAGCGCCAGATCCTTGGGAACCCCGACATCGGGTGGCGCCGCCGCTACAACGCGCTCGGCACCGAGGAGTGGGCGCGCGCGATGCCCAGCCAGCCGACGGAGGAAGAGGTCGCCGCCTATCAGCGTGCCCGCGAGATCTCGGCGGCGCACGACGCCACGCAGGCGGGTGGCCCTGGCGCCGCGCCGGTAGAGGAAGCAGGCGAAGCCGAGCGCCAGCCCTGGGAGGAGCCGGATGCCTGACGCCCCGGGCCTCGAGCTGATCGCGCAGGAGCTGAATGAGGCGCACGACGGCGCCGTTCTCGGCACCTACCACGAGCACGGCCAGGCCTGCCTGATCGTCGATCCCGACCAGGTCCTCGGGGTCCTCGGCTGGCTCCGAGACACACCCTCCCAGGCCTATACCTTCCTCGCCAGCGTCCACGGCGTCGACTATCTGCCCGCCGAGCCGCGCTTCGGCGTCCACTACGAGCTCCTCAACCGCGACCGGATCGAGCGGCTGCGAGTCCGCGCGGCGCTCCATGACCCAGCGGCGAAGGCGGACGAAGGGGAACCCGGTCGCCCCCGGACGCGAAGCGGAGGAGGCGACCGGCAGTTACTGCTCCCGGAGGTGGATTCCTGCGTCGAGCTCTTCCCCACCGCCGAGTTCCAGGAGCGCGAGGTCTACGACTTCTTCGGGATCTCCTTCCGCGGGCACCCCGACCTGCGCCGAATCCTGATGCCTGAGGGATATGTCGGCTGGCCCCAGCGCCGTGACTTCCCGGTCGGCGGCGACCCGGTGATCTTCACCTATAACGAGCGCGAGACACCCAGGTGGTTCGAGTGACGCCGAACGGCGGCAACGGCGAGAATCCGCTCGCCTCCCCCTCGCTCGCCGACCACGAGACGATCGAGCGCACCGCCCTGCGGGAGCGCATGGAGAGCGACAACCGCGAGGGGATCGTCGGCCGCAGCGCGATCGAGCGCACCGCGCTCGAGGACGCAGACACCGAGCTCATGACCATCAACATGGGCCCACACCATCCGGCGACCCACGGGGTGCTGCGCCTGCTGGTCAGTCTCGAGGGGGAGGTGGTCCGCGACCTGCGGCCGGTGATGGGCTACGTCCACACCGGGATCGAGAAGTCGTGCGAGGACAAGTCCTACTGGAAGGTCATCCCGTTCGTGGAGCGGATGGACTACCTCTCCTACTTCTTCAACATGCAGGCGTTCGTCGGCTGCGTCGAGCGGCTGCTGGAGCTCGAGGTGCCTCCCCGCGCGCAGTACCTGCGCGTGATCCACATGGAGCTCAACCGGATCCACTCGCATCTCGTCTGGCTCGGCACCTCCGCGCTCGATCTCGGCGCGATGTCGATGTTCTTCTACTGCTTCCGCGAACGCGATCGGATCCTCGATCTGTTCGAGATGTCCACGGGCCAGCGCATGCACACCCGCTACTTCCAGGTGGGTGGCGTCTTCGAGGACATCCCGACGGGGTTCGAGCGCAACCTGCGCGCCTTCTGCACCGAGATGCCCTCGCGCGTCGACCAGTACATGGCGCTGCTCGACCGCAACGAGATCTTCCTGCGCCGGACCAAGAACGTCGGCGTCGTCTCCCGCGAGCGCCTGCTCGAGCTGGGCGTCACGGGACCGCTGCTCCGTGCGGCCGGCGAGCCCTGGGACCTGCGCAAGGCCGAGCCCTACCTCTGCTACCCCGACCTCGACTTCAAGGTGCCCGTGGGCACGGTCGGGGACGGCTGGGATCGCTACCGCGTCCGCGCACAGGAGATGCGGGAGTCGGTTCGCATCATCGAGCAGGCCCTCGACGGGCTTCCGGAGGGACCATGGATCGCCGACGACCGCAAGATCGTGCTGCCGCCGCGGCATGAGCTCTCGACCTCGATGGAGGCGCTCATCCATCACTTCAAGCTGGTCACGGAGGGCTTCCGCGTCCCGCCCGGCGAGGCCTACGAGGCGATCGAGGGTCCGCGCGGTGAGCTCGGCTGCTACGTGCTCGCCGACGGGTCGGCGAAGCCCGCGCGCGTGCATTTCCGCGACCCATCGTTCGTGAACCTGCAGGCGCTGCGCGAGATGTGCGTGGGCGGCTACGTCGCCGACCTGATCCAGAACCTCGCGATGCTGGATCCGATCCTTGGAGGCATCGACCGATGAGCGATCACGAGCTCCTGCCGACCAACGAGATGACGGCGGTCGAGCGCCATGCGCTCGTCGATTCGATGCGCCCCGAGGACGCCGAGCCGGTGCCCGAGCTCCACGAGGTCGATGTACCCGGCGAGCTGCGCGAGCAGATCGAGACGGCGATGGGGAAGTACCCGCAGCTGCGCTCGGCGGCGATTCCTGCGCTCTGGGCGGTGCAGCGCCACTACGGCTGG
The DNA here is from genome assembly GCA_046732895.1 of Actinomycetota bacterium. Taxonomy (GTDB): domain Bacteria; phylum Actinomycetota; class Thermoleophilia; order Solirubrobacterales; family 70-9; genus JBKPNZ01. The sequence continues at coordinate 601 of JBKPNZ010000047.1, read as the reverse complement.
TGCTCTCCTGACGGCATCCGCCAGGCCGCTGCGGTGATGGGCGTCACGCCCGGATACCTGGAGTCGGTGGCGACCTTCTACGACCTGTTCCACACCACGCGCGAGGGCACCCACCAGGTCCTCGTCTGCCACAACATCTCCTGCTGGATGCAAGGCGCCGACGAGCTCCTCGACGCGTTCTGCGAGGCAAGCGGCGCGGACCACGCCGACGCGGACCACGGTGGAGCGAGCTCCCCCGACGGCGAGTTCTACGTGAAGGGCTTCGAGTGCCTCGGCGCCTGCGACCTGGCGCCGATGGTCTCGATCGACGAGCGCTACTTCGGGCCGCTCGAGCTCGCGGACGCCCGCACCATCATCGATCAGCTGCGCGCCGGCGACGAGGTCTTGCCCGAGAAGGCGCTCTCGAAGCGCCCGGCGGCCGGCGGGCCTGAGCCGGCGCCCGACCCGCGAGTGGCGGAAGTTGAAGCGAACCCCGCCGCCCCCGGACGCGAACCAGAGGAGACGGCGGGCAGTTGAGTTCTGAAACGCGCATGCTCTTCCGCCACGTCGACGAGCCCGACCTCGCGACGATCGACGGGTATCGGCGCCTCGGCGGCTACAC
>JBKPNZ010000046.1:0-14982 GCA_046732895.1 Actinomycetota bacterium | reverse complement strand
GGCGTCGACAAGGATCTGAGCGGCATCGACGAGCGCCTCCAGAAGGCTCTGCCCGGCGCGCGCGTGGCCTCCTACGCGTCGACGGGCGACGACGCTTTCGTTTCCGACGACGGGCGCACCACGTTTGCCCTCGTCTACCCGCGGCCGGATCCCAACGAGCAGTTCGGGGAGAATCCGGAGGCCGAGAAGTCCGCCCGCGCGGCGCTCGAGGATGCGACCGTTGCCGGCCAGCCGGTCCACCTGACCGGCTTCGACGCCCTTCAGCAGTCAAGCGGCGGCAGCGACGGCCCCGGCGTGCTGATCGAGGCGGTCCTGGGCGGCGTCGGCGCCCTCGCCGTCCTGGCATTCGTCTTCGCCTCGTTCCTGGCGATCGTCCCGATCATGATGGCCATCGCGTCGATCATGACCACGTTCCTGCTCCTGCTGGGACTGACCGAGCTGACCGACGTCTCGCCGATCGTCCAGTTCCTGATCGCCCTCGTCGGCCTGGGCGTGGCGATCGACTACTCGCTCCTGGTCGTGTCGCGATGGCGTGAGGAGCGCGCACACGGGCGCAGCGGCGACGAGGCCGTGCAGAAGGCCATGGAGACAGCCGGCCGCGCTGTTGTGTTCAGCGGCATCACCGTCGCCATCGGCCTGCTGGCGCTGATCGCTCTGCCGCTGCCGTTCCTGCGCTCGATGGGCTACGGCGGGATGCTGATCCCGCTGGTCTCGGTGATCGTGGCGATCACGCTGCTGCCCGTCGTGCTCGCAACGATCGGCACGCGGCTCGATTGGCCTCACCGCCGCACCGACGACCGTGCGAGCCGCGCATGGACGCGCTGGGCTCAGGCTGTCTCACGCCGGCGCTGGGTCGCGGCCGGCGCCGGCATGCTCGTGATCGTGGCGCTCGCGTTCGCCGCGACGAACCTGCGCCTCGGCCCGGGTGACGCGGACACGATCGCGAAGTCCGGCGACGCCAAGGAAGGGCTCACGGCGCTCGAGGACTCCGGCATCGGCGAGGGCGCACTTCTGCCGCACGAGATCCTCGTCGGCGGCTCGACCAACCCGGACAGGGTCGCAACGGACCTGCGCGACATCCCCGGGATCCACGGTGCCGTCGCTCCCACCGGCAACGAATGGCAGCGGCAGGGGTCCGCCATCGTCGAGGCGATCCCGATCTCGGATACCGCGACCGACCTGGGCTCGAACTCGCTTGACCAGGTTCGAAGCGTTGCCCACTCCGCCGGTCCAGATGTCCGGGTCGGTGGCCAGCCGGCCGCGAACGACGACTTCACGGATGCGGTCTACGGGAGCTTCCCGCTCATGATCGCGCTGATCGCGATCTCCACCTTCATCCTGCTGGCGCGTGCCTTCCGCTCGCTCCTGCTCCCGCTGAAGGCGATCATCCTCAACATCCTCAGCGTCGCCGCGGCGTGGGGCGTCCTCGTCCTCGTCTGGCAGGAGGGCCATGGCTCGGACGCGATCTGGGGGATCCAGGCGACCGGAGAGATCTCGTCGTGGATGCCGCTGATCATCTTCGCGTTCCTGTTCGGCCTGTCGATGGACTACGAGGTCTTCATCCTGTCGCGGATGCGGGAGGAGTACGACCGCACCGGATCGACCGATGTCGCGGTGATTCAGGGGATCGGGAGAACCGGGCGGCTCGTGACGAGCGCGGCGCTCATCCTGTTCCTGGCGTTCATGTCGATGGCCTCCGGCCCGGAGACCGACGTGAAGATGTTCGCCACGGGACTCGCCGCCGGCATCCTGCTCGACGCGACGGTGATCCGGGCATTGATCGTGCCGGCGGTGATCTCCCTGATGGGCCGCTGGAACTGGTGGCTGCCGCACTGGCCCGCGCGCCTGCTGCGCGTCGAACCCTCGTTGCCCCCGAGGGTCGCACCCGGCGAGGCCGAGGGCTGAGCAGCCGGTGGGCAGTGAGCAGTAGGCAGAAGCCGAGAGCGGCTCTGCCTACTGCAAGCCGCCTACTGCTTACTATCGCCGGGCTTTGAGCGCCGATCCCGCGCCGGAGGCCGTGCGCCTTGCGGTCATCATCGTCACCCATGAGAGCAGCGGCTCGCTGCCGCGGACCGTGCCCGCGGTCCTTGCGGAGCTGCGCCCGGGCGACGAGCTGATCGTCGTCGACAACGCATCGAGCGACGGCAGCCCCGAGCTGGCACGTGAGCTCGCCCCGGACGCGACCGTGATCGAGACCGGCGCGAACCTCGGGTACGGCGCTGGCAACAACCGTGGCGCCGAGGTCGCCAAGGCCGACCTCCTGTGCTTTCTGAACCCCGATGCGGTCCCGGCGCCCGGCTTTCGCGATGCGATCGCAGATCCGGCGGCCGGGGGGCGCGATTGGGGCGCGTGGCAGGGCCTCGTGACGGCCGATGGCGGCCGCGTCGTGAACACGCATGGCGGCGCCGTGCATTTCACGGGCATCGCCTGGGCGGGCGGCGCGGGCGAGCCGCTTGACGAGGCCGTGATGGCGGAGCTGCCCGAGCCGGGATTCGTCAGCGGCGCCTGCCTGGCGATCCCCCGCAAGAGCTTCCTCTATCTCGAGGGGTTCGACGAGGACTTCTTCCTCTACCACGAGGACGTCGACCTCTCGCTGCGCCTTCGCCTCTCGGAGGCCCACCTCGGGGTGGTGACGGACGCGCGCGTCGATCACGACTACGAGTTCGCCAAGGGACCGGCGAAGTGGCGCTACCTGGAGCGCAACCGTTGGGCGACGCTCATCCGGACCTATCCGTCCGCCCTGCTGATCCTCGTGCTGCCCGCGGTGCTCCTGACCGAGCTTGCGCTTGTGCCGGTCTCGATCGCCGGTGGGTGGTTCGGGCAGAAGTTGCGCGCCTGGGGTGAGACCCTCAGGTGGCTTCCACGCCTCGTGCGCGAGCGGCGCCGCATCCATGCGGCACCCGGCGTGCCGGCCCGGGAGTTCGCTGCCGGGCTGACCGCCGATCTCGACTCGGCCTACCTGGGCGCCGCGGGACGTTCGCGCTTACTGCGAGCCGGACTGCGGGCTTACTGGGCGCTCGTGCTCGCCGTCCTCGGCGGGCGCCGCGGCTAGGGCGTCAGTCGGAGCGGCTCCGTTCGCGCTCCTTGCGCGCAGCTCCGCGTCGAGCCGCGCAACCTCCTGGCCCAGGATCTTCGTCTCCTCGGAGAGCCTCGAGGTCGCCACGGAGAAGTGAAGAAGCAGGACGAAGCCCACTCCGAACGCGGCGAGGAAGAGAAAGTTCGCCGGCACCTGAATGCCGACGAGGTCCGATGCCCAGTTGAGCAGCTGGGTCCAAACGGCCAGCACCAGGAGGGCGAGCGTGACGATCATCCACAGCAGCGCATAGCGCTCGGCGAGCAAGCGACGGCGAACCAGCTCCAGCACGACGCCGAGCAGAAGCGCCGTGACGATCACGGCGACGATGCGAACCGTCGTGTCCAGCTTCTCGGTTGACGCGGCGAACTGGAGAGCGGAGCTCATCGGGCCTCCGGATCGCCGCCCACCCTCGAGATCGCGGCGCCGGGCGCGACCGACTGCCCGTCGGGGGTGTCGGCCGGGCGGTGCTGCGGGGTTGGGCGGCGCCGCAACAGGCCGACGAAGAGGGCCAGGAGGACCTTCGCCATGTAGTAGGCGCTGCGCGGGTAGTCGATCGAGCTTCGCCCGAACCCGCGGGCATTCATCCGCACCGGGACCTCGTGGACGCGCAGCCTGTGCGCGTGCAGCATCAGGATCGCCTCCACCTCGGGGTAGTCGTGGGGATAGTCGCGAGCGAAGAGCTCGATTCCTCGGCGGTTCGTCATGCGAAATCCGGACGTCGGATCGGTGATGCGCTTGCGGGTGATCACGGTGAGCACGACGGAGAAGATGAGGTTGCCGAGCCTCCGGCCCAGCGGGACCTTGTAGCCGGGGTTCCCGCGGAACCGGCTCCCGTAGACCATGTCGGCCTTCTTGCCCGTGCGCAGAGCGGCGAGGAGATCGGGCAGATACTCGGGCTTGTGCTGCCCGTCACCGTCGACCTGCACCGCAACGTCGTACCCCTCGCGGAGGGCGTACTTGTAGCCCGACTGCATGGCACCGCCGATCCCGAGGTTGAAGGGGTGGCGGATGACCGCGGCGCCCTCGGCCTCGGCGAGTGCGGCCGTCTCGTCGATCGAGCCGTCGTCGATCACGACGACGTCGAAGTCCGGCGCCTGCCGGTTGATGTCGCGCACGACCCGGGCGACCATGTCCGCCTCGTTGTAGGCGGGGACGATCGCGAGCTTGCGCAGTTGATCAGTGGATGGACTCTTGCCCATGAGCCGGTGAGCCCAGCGTAGAGGCACCGGCGTGCTCGCGCTCAGCGAGGTACTGATCCCGGCAGGTTTCGCTGCAGAAGTACTGCGTGCGCCCGAGGACACGGGCCATGACAGCCCGATCGCGATCCACCGTCATCCCACACACGGGATCGCGGACCCCGCGGCGCATCGTCAGGTACATGAGGCCCGCGAAGACCACGAGCCCCAGAAGATTCAGGAAGAGCTTGTAGTCGAGGGAGATGGTGCCGAAGACGTCGTCGGCCGTCGGCCTCGTGTCGGGGATGAGGCCGGCGACGGAGAAGAGGCCGTCGACTATCAACGCGGCGATCAGGATCGTCACGAACATGAGCGCCATGATCCGGAGCGCGAACGAGGTGCCGTAGTACTTGCGGTAGGCCGCGACGATCGGGAGCACGATCAGGTCGGCGAAGATGAACGCGATCACGCCGGCGAACGAGATGCCGCCCGACCACAGGACGGCCGCCAGGGGGATGTTCCCGACCGAGCAGACGAAGCTGAGGACGGCGATCACAGGGCCGGCGATCACGTTCTCGATCGTCTGGATGCCGGCGGGCGCGTCGGTCAGGAAGAGGCCGTTGAAGAAGTCGTCTCCGAGCAGGGCGATGAAGCCGGCCAGCAGGAACCCGATCGTGATCTCCTTCCAGATCATCTTCCAGTCGCCGCGGAAGTTGTGCGCCACGTCCGACCAGGCCTCGCTCGAGCGCAGCCGCCGGCGCCATGGCATCGACGAGCCGACGGCATGGTGCTGGTGGCCGGCTTCGGCGCCCAGGGCGTGGCGCCGGGCGCGCTCCTCAAGCCGGGGCGACACGAACGCCCGCAGGAGCAGCGACATCGCCACGATCAGCACGCCGCCGCCGATGAACTCGGCGAGGGTGAACTCCCAGCCCATCAAGACCCAGATGACGAGCCCGAGCTCCCACACGAGGTTGGTCGAGGCGAACTGGAAGGCCAGGGCCGTCGCCGCCGAGGCACCCTTCTGGAAGAGCGACTTGGCGATCGCGATCGCCGCGTACGAGCACGAGGAGGAGGCGGCGCCGAGCCCCGTCGCCTTGGCGATCGGCCCCGGGCCGCTGCCGCTGAGCGCACTCTCGATGCGCTCGCGGGGGACCCAGGCCTGCACGATCGCGGAGATCGCGAAGCCGAGCACCAGCGCCCACCAGACCTCGTAGGCCATCAGGCCGGCGTTCTGGAGGCCCTCCCAGATCTTGTTGGCGACATCGGTCATCGGTCGCTGAGGAGGATACCCCTCAGGGGTATATCGCGCATCGGAGGTGTGCGCGTCTACTGCGCCCGGTGGCGCAGGATCTCGTCGCGCTCGGCGAGCCGGTTGCGGCGTCGGACCTCCGCCTCGCGCTCGCGTCGCTGCTCGGCCTCGCTCTCGGTGATCAGCGGAGGCACCGGGATCGGCTCCCCGTCATCCCCGATCCCGACCATCGTCAGGTACGCCGTTGAGGTGTGGCGCTTCTCGCCGGTGCGCGGGTTCTCGGCCTCGACGCGTACGCCCACCTCCATCGAGGTCCGCCAGACGGCGTTGACGGTCGCCGCGCACGTCAGGAGCTCGCCGACGTTGACCGGGAGGATGAACGTCATCCGGTCCATGGCCGCAGTGACGACGCGGCGGCCGCAGTGGCGCACGGCGGCGACGCCGGCCGCCTCGTCGCACATCTTCATGACGACGCCGCCATGGACGAAGCCGGCGGAGTTGGCGTCGCCGATCGCCATCCACCGGACGAGGGCCGACTGCGAGTGGGCCGCGGGCTTCGCCTCCACGGCGCGGATCCTAGATCGGCTGCCCGGTCGGTCGCTGCGGAGGTGTGCCAGCCTGGGCCCTGTGCCCGACGAGCTCGAACGCCTGCACCGCGAGATCGTCTGCTGCCGGCGCTGTCCCCGCCTGGTTGCATGGCGGGAGTCGGTCGCGGCAGACCCACCGCGCCGGTATCGCGGTGAGCGCTACTGGGCGCGTCCCCTTCCGGGGTTTGGTGACCGCGATGCCCGGGTCGTCCTCGTCGGGCTGGCGCCGGCGGCGCACGGTGGTAACCGCACCGGGCGGATCTTCACCGGCGATCGCTCGGGCGATTGGCTCTTCGCCGCGCTGCATCGAGCCGGATACGCCAATCAGCCCCGCTCGGAGAGCCTCGACGACGGTCTGCGCCTGACGGACGCGTTCGTGACGGCGGTCAACCGCTGTCCACCGCCGGCGAACCGCCCGACCCCCACCGAGCGCGACAACTGCCTTCCGTACCTGGCGAGCGAGCTCCAGCTGCTCGTACGGGCGCGGGTGCTCGTGGCGCTCGGCTCGTTCGCGTGGGACGGCGCGCTCCGGGCGACCCGCGCGCTGGGCGAGGAGATCCCGCGGCCGAAGCCGCGCTTCGGCCACGGCTCCGAGGCGGCCGTGGGTCGATTCACGCTGCTCGGCTGCTTTCACCCCTCCCAGCAGAACACCTTCACCGGCAAGCTCACCGAGGCGATGCTCGACGCCGTGTTCGCCCGGGCGCGCGAGCTCAGCGGCTGACGGCTGGAGCGCTGTCGGCTGTCCTCGGCGTCACTAACCTAACCACGGCGCGATGCTGCCGCTGAACCTGCCGAACTTCCTGACCCTGCTGCGGATCGTCGCCGTTCCGGTGATCGTCGTGGCGCTGCTCGACGAGACCCCCAACGGGGATGCCCTGGCCGCCGCCGTCTTCGCGCTGGCGGCGTTCACCGACGGGCTCGATGGCTACATCGCGCGCAGGCGCCAGGCGGTGACCACGTTCGGGAAGCTGATGGACCCGCTCGCCGACAAGCTGCTGATCGTCGCCGCGCTGATCTCGCTGGTCTCCCTCGATCGGCTGGCGGCGTGGGTCGCGATGGTGATCATCGCGCGCGAGCTGGCCGTCACCGGCCTGCGCGCGCTCGCCGCGGAGCAGGGTGTGGTGATCGCCGCCAGCTGGCTGGGCAAGGTGAAGACGGCCCTGCAGATCGCCGCCGTCTTCGCCCTCATCATCTGGTCGCCCTCGCCCACCTGGGTCGACGTGCTCGTCTATCTGGCGGTGGCGGCGACAGTCATCTCCGGCGCCGACTACTTCTTCGGTCTGCGCCGGCGGGTTGACGAAGAACGCGCGCGGCGGGCGGCGGCCGGCGCCGAGCGCGCCTGAGCCTCGGTCCGGGCGCCGGCGGCGCGCTCAGCCCTGGCAGGGAGCCTCGAGCCACTCCCTCTCGGTGAGGTGGTGGGGCGAGTGCTCACCCGATTCGAGCTCGGTCGCGATCTCGCTCAAGAGCCCGGAGCGCTCCGCGAAGACGGAGTGCCGGTGGATCGTCTCGAGGTTCTCCTGGCGGGCCAAGACGAACCCTCCCTGCTCGAGCTGCGGGTAGGCCGCGGCGACACGGCGGACCATCTCGCGGACCACGTCCTCGACGAACCGGGGATTGCGGTGCGCCTTCTCGACCACCTCGACCTCATCCGAGCGCTTCATGAGTTCGTAGATCTCGGAGCTCATCGATGCCTCGACGATGTGAAGGAGGTCGCGAGCATCGACGTCGAGGTCGGTGCCCTCCGGCTGGCCGAGGTGGAGCGAGCCGATGCCACGCTGGTTGTGGGTTGCCACCGGCACCGAGCGCAGGACCCGCTCGATCTCGTCGTCCGTGAACCCCTCGTTCACGAGGCGCTCGCGGGAGCGGTCGGCCACCAGCTCCTGTGCGCAGGGGCAGGCGGTCATGCCCTGAGCCTCGACGCCGGTCAGGGTGCGAGTGCCGCGCTCGGAGACCACCGCGGTCCCGTGGAGCGTGTAGATCTCCTGGGTGGGCAGGCCTGAGACAGGGGTTGGCACGGTCTCGGGATAGCGGGCGGCGATCGTCACCTCGGCGCGCATTCCGTCCTGGCGCTCGCGGACGCGCTCGGCGATGTGGGCGGCGAGCTGCTCGGCTCGGAGGGTCTCGCCGAGAACGACCGTGTCGATCGCCTCGTTCACGGTCTCCTCGAAGCGCGACATGTGGACGCCGGCCTGCTGCGGGTTGAGGTCGACGAAGCAGTCGAGCTGTGCGAAGTAGTAGCTGCCGTTCGCGTCGATGGCGGCCCCCGGCTTCGCCGGACCGTCGACGCGGATCACCTTTTCGACCCCACGCACGCCGACCCGGGTCAGGCTGACCTCGGTCGCCGGGCGGGAGGCCTGGACGTCGGGCGTTGCGTCGGGAAGGGTCGCCTCACTCATGGTCCATGCAGGGTAAGGGGTCGCCGGTTCCGGTCCGGGTGAGTGTGCGCGCCATCGCGGCAAAACACACACGAGCGGCGTCCGGAATTTCCGCCCGGATTGGCCGGATGGCCAAATGTGCGGGGGGCCACTGCGCCGAAGCGCCGCAAACGCTGCCTATACTTCGCGCGCCGAGCGAGCCAGGAGGACGGCCAGCCGCGTGGCTGACAAGGGAGAGGCACTGCTGAGAGAAGGGGACGGGCCGGACGCTGCCGGTGCACCCGATGGGGAGCCTCTCGCCAACGGCGAATCCTCCTTCCAGGACACCGAGGAGCTCAAGGCGCTCATCTCGTCCGGGCGCGAGCAGGGCTATCTGACGTTCGAGCAGATCGCGGCGACGCTCGAGGAGGTCGAGGTCACGAAGGAGCAGGTCGGTGAGCTCCACGCGTACCTGATCGAGCATGGGGTCGACGTCATCGCGGAGGATGGCCTCACCGCGTACAAGGAAGCGAAGGGCGAGGGGCAGCCGGGCCAGGCGAAAAAGCCCGAGCTCGACCTCACCGTCGAGCCGAGCCTCGACTCGCTGCGCCTGTACCTGCGCTCCATCGGGCGGGTCGATCTGCTCACGGCCGAGCAGGAGATCGAGTTGGCGAAGCGGATCGAGCGCGGCGACATGATGGCCAAGCGGCACATGGTCGAGGCGAACCTGCGGCTCGTCGTCTCGATCGCGAAGGGTTATCTGGGACGCGGTCTCAGCTTCCTCGACCTGATCCAGGAGGGGTCACTCGGGTTGATTCGCGCAGTCGAGAAGTTCGATTACCGGCGCGGCTACAAGTTCTCGACGTACGCCACCTGGTGGATCCGCCAGGCGGTCACGCGCGCGATCGCGGACAAGGCGCGGACGATTCGAATCCCGGTGCACATGGTGGAGAAGCTCAATCGCGTCACCCACGTCGAGCGGCAGCTGGTGCAGCGGCTCGGCCGCGAGCCCGAGCCGGCCGAGATCGCCGCAGAGCTGAAGGTGCCGGTGCGGGAGGTGCGCGACATCCTGCGCGTCGCCCAGATGCCGGTCTCGCTGGAGAAGCCCGTCGGCGACGAGGATGAGTCGGAGCTGGGCGACTTCGTCGCGGACGAGTCCATCGAGGAGCCGTTCGATGCCGCGACCGAGAATCTCCAGCGCGAGGACATCCAGAAGGCGCTCGATGCCCTTCCCGAGCGCGAGCGCCAGGTGATCGAGCTCCGCTACGGACTGCGCGGCCACGAGCCGCTGACGCTGGAAGAGGTGGGCCGCGCCTTCGGCGTCACCCGCGAGCGGATTCGGCAGATCGAGAACAACACCCTGCGCAAGCTGAAGCAGCTGCCCGAGGCGCAGCGCCTGCGCGAGCGGGCCTAGGGCGCCGGCGGAACGCCGCGGCGGCGAACGCTCAGGCGACTGAGCCGGGCGGCCATGCCGCCCAGCGGGGCGATGTGCTCCTGCATGCCCTCGACGTCGGCGCCGATCGCCTCGACGGCGGTGCGCATGCGCTTGACCTCGTCGTCGAGTGAATCGACGCGCTCGTTGATCGCCTCGAGCTGCGCGACCGCGACGGTGAGGGTTCGAGTCGAGGCGGCGATGGACTGGACGTCGGCGGCAGCCTGGATCAGCAGGCGGGGGAGGAAGAGGGGGTTGAGGGCGGCGCCTGCGGAGCGCAGTGGGGTGAGCGCCCTGCCGACGGGCGAGCCGATGCGATCGAGAGCTGCCACTGGCGGGACCCTATCCGGGGCGGCGGCCGGCTTCGGCCCCTACGCCACGGCCTGGAGCTCCGTGGGGTGGGCGGCCGCCTCGACGGGCGGGACCTCTGGCGGTGAGGCGATCGTGTGTCCCCGGAGGCGGGCGAGCCGCTGGATCAGGCGGAGCGCCAGGCGGGCGCGGCGGATCTCGCGCATCGTCTCGCTGACGCCGGTGAGCATGCGGGCGTTCGGCGGGCGGAGGTGGGCGAAGTCGTCGCCGAGGGGATGGTCCAGGTGCTCCTGTACCGCGATGAAGCGCGCCACCATCTCGGCGCCCGCCGTGATCAGCGGGCCGGCGCCACCGCGGGGCTGCTGCAGGCCGAAGATGTAGAGGTTCGCGAGGCCGGGGGCGAACAGGCTGCCGACGCGCAGGGGGACGCCGTCCTGCCACTCGAAGAGGTCGCGGTCGAGGAACGGGAAGCTGATGTTGAAGCCGGTGGCCCAGACGATCGTGTCGTAGTCGGAGTCGGTGCCGTCCACGAAGTGAACGGTGGAGCCGTCGAGGCGGGCGATGTCGCGGCGCGGGCGGACACGGCCGTGGCGCAGGAAGTAGAGGAGCTGCGAGTTGACCGTCGGGTGCTTGTCGAATGGTCGGTGGTCGGGGTGCTCGAGGCCGTAGCGCTCGTAGCTGCCGAAGGTCGCGCGGGCCGCGAGCTTGACGACCTGGCGCTGCATCGGCACGGGCATCCACGGGCGGTCCCACTCGGCGAGCGGGATGCCCAGGAAGCTCTTCGGGAGGAACCAGTAGCCGCGGCGCATCGAGATGTCGGCGGCGCCGAAGGTCCCCGCGGCCTCCACCGCGATGTCGCACGCCGAGTTGCCGCCACCGACGACGAGTACGCGCTCGCCTTCGAGGTCGGCCGGGCGTTTGTAGTCCTTCGAGTGGATCTCCCTGCCCGAGAAGTGGCCGGGGTAGTCGGGATAGCGCTTGTCCCAGTGGTGGCCGTTGGCGACGATGACGCCGGCGTAGTGGCGGACCTCGGTGGTCCCGTCGGGAAGGCGCAGCTCGAGGCGCCAGCCGCTGAGGGCATGCGCGTCGAGAGGCTCACACCGAAGGACCTCGGTCTCGAACTCGATGTGCTCGCGCAGGCCGAAGTGGTCGATGTAGGAGTTGAGGTAGGTGACGACCTGCTCGCGCGAGGGGAAGTCGGGGTAGTCGCGCGGCATCGGGAAGTCGCCGTACTCGGTGGAGTCGCGCGAGCTGATGATGTGCGTGGAGTCGTAGACGCCGTCCGCCCAGTTGCCACCGGCGTATGAGTTGCGCTCGAGGTGGTCGTAGGGGATGCCCGCGTCCTTGAGCGCCTTCGCCACGCCGTTGCCGGAATAGCCGGCGCCGATGACGCAGTAGCGCCGGCCTCCGTCCGCAGCCATCAGCGCGCCCCCACGGGTCGCAGGGAGGTGGCGGGCCGGCGCTCACGGCGGGGGCGGGGGGAGTCGTGGCCGATGCGGCCGACGCCCCATGCGAGCCCGGCGAGGAGGGAGAGCGCGATCGCGAGGACGACGAGATGGGCGACGAGATCGAGCCAGCCGGGCACGTCCTGGTTCTGCTCACGCTGGAGGATCTGGTGGTCTGAGGTGAAGGTGCGGGTGAAGTGGTCCGGCGCCGGGACCTTCGGGGCGGGGATCGCGGGGTCCTCGGGAAGGTAGATCGGGATGCCCAGGACCTCGTCGCCGCGCTGGAGGCGGATCATGGCCTTCCAGTCGCCGTAGACCGGGATCGGCTCGGTGGTCCGGTAGGTGCCGGGTCCAGTCTCGGCGAGGCGGTTGACGACGAGCCCGCCCCCCTGCCACGAGGTCGCCGTGAACCAGGCGGGGTTGGAGGCGGCGTCGGCGGGATCGATGCGGACGGTGGCCTGCACCTCGCGCTTGGGCTTCGGGGTCGTGTCCTTGAGGGTGACGTCTGCGCGCACGCCGCTGGGGACGCTCGTGACGAGCCCGATGCCGACGACGACCATGATCGTGAGGAGGGAGGTGATCGGGATGGCGCGAACCCAGGGGCGGTGGTGGAGCTCGCCGCGCAACGCGATGCCCAGGAGGGCGCCGACGAGGCCGCCGGCGATGGCGGTGACCGTCGCCAGGACGACTCCCTCGGGGAGGAGGTCGGTGGTCCACGGGAGTGGCGTCGCGAACTGGCTCCAGCCGTATTCGGCGGCGAAGCCGACGGTGCCGATCAGGACGCCCGAGATGGCGCCGAGGGCGAGAGGGCTGAGCTCGCGGTCGCCGCGGGTGAGGGCGAGGGCGGTGAGCTCGACGATGGCCGCCTCCGCGAGATAGATCGGGAGGTGGGGGAAGGTCTCGCCGAAGACGCCCCAGACGGTCAGGCCGACCGTGCCGCGGACGAGGACGAACATCGCCGCGGCCAAAAGCGCGCCGCCGCGACCGATCCAAAGGCGCGCGCAGACGAGGGCGACCGACGCCGCGAGTGCGAGAAGGATCGGCTCGAAGATGAAGCGGAACTGGGGGACGCCGAAGTCGAACTCGCCCTGGAAGGTGGAGAGGCCGATGAGGAGGCCGCCCATCAGGCCAACGCGGCGAACGCGCACGGCGAGCGAGGTCTCGGTGCGGGTGGCGGCGGTCTCTTTGCGGGCGCGCATGCCCTCGACGAGGAGGACAGCCTGGCCCACCAGGGTCATGGCCGCGCCACCGATGAGCATGAGGTGGGTGGGGCCCCAGAGGGTGACGTCCTGGCCGAAGAGACGGTGCCAGAGGTCGTCAAGAGGGAAGCCGATGAGGGCGAAGGCGCCGCAGACGGCGATGAGGATGCCGCCGACCGGTGCGTACCAGTTGCCGGCGATGTGGACGGCCGACGGGCCGGGGCGTTCGGAGGGGAGGAAGACGGCGAGCGTGCCGGCGGCGAGGATGCCGAAGAGGCCGGCGAGGATGAGGTAGTGGGCGGGGTTGGCGAGGGGCCCGGGATCGCGCCCGACGTCGATGTGCAGGGAGATATCCCAGTACATGCCGAGGAGGGCGACGAGGAGGGAGACGGCGGAGAGGAAGGATGGAAGGGCGGCCCAGCCGGGAATGCCCGCGATGCGCGCGGTGGTGGCGGCGGCGCGGCCGAGGTAGGGGACGGTGCCGGCGCGGTGGCCCATGCAGAGCCAGGCGAGAACGGCGAAGGCGATGCCGGCCATGGCGGTGGCGAGAACGACCTGGCCGATGGCGGCGCCTCCGGCGGGCTCGGTGCCGCTCGCGGGGGTGGCCGCCAGGGCCGAGAGGGTGTGGGTCAACGCCTGCATGGTCCTATGTTACACCGATTGATGTCACATGAAACACCGTAATCTGGTCATGTGAGTGATGTCACGGAACGCAGGGGCGCTGCCCGGGGCCGAGGTGGTGACACATCGGATGAGGGGGGTGGCGGCGCGGCCGCGATGACGATTGATGAGTTGGCGCGGAAGACCGGGATGACGGTGCGCAATATCCGCGCGTACCAGTCGCGGGGGTTGGTGGCGCCGCCGGAGGTGAGGGGGAGGACGGGGTTCTATGGCGCCGACCATCTGGCGCGGATCGAGTTGATTCGGGAGCTGCAGGCGGATGGGTTCAACCTGGGGGCGATCAAGCGGTTGCTCGAGGGTGCGGGGGACTCGACGCGGGAGGTGCTCGACTTCACGCGCGCGGTGCGGGAGCCGTTCGCGGAGGAGCAGCCCGAGATCGTGACGGTGGAGGAGCAGGCGGAGAGGTGGGGGGATGAGGCGGGGCCGGAGGTGCTGCAGAAGGCGGAGAGGCTGGGGTTGATCAGGCCGCTGGGGGATGGGCGGATCGAGATCATCAGTCCGCGGTTGAACAGGGCGGGGGCGGAGTTGGCGCGATTGGGGGTGCCGCCGGAGCGGGCGCTCGAGGTGGCGGCGAAGATGCGACGTCAGGCGCAGGCGGTGGCGCGCACGTTCGTGGAGCTGTTCATCGAGGCGGTGTGGAAGCCGTTTGACGAGGCGGGGAGGCCGGAGGAGCAGTGGGGTGAGGTGGTGGATGCGCTGGAGCGGTTGCGCCCGCTGGCCTCGGAGGCGCTGCTGGCGACGTTCCAGCTGGTGATGAGCGATGTGACGGAGGAGGCGTTCGGGAGGGAGCTGAAGCGGGAGTCGCGGGGGCCGGGGGAGAAGCCGAAGCGGGCCCGGCGGCGTCGGCGGAAGTGACCCTGGCGGAGGGGGTTGTGGCTCTTGCGTCCATATATCGGACGGAACGCCCATAGCCCCCCCGGCGACCGGTATACGGACTCCGACCGGGCGGCCCTAGAATCGACGATCCCACAGCGGGGGAGCGCCGAAGTGGGAGAGTCGGGCCGGCCTGTAAAGTCGGTGCCAGAGTGCTGAGTGAGTTCGAATCTCACCTCCCCCATCCGACCACTCGCCCTCAGAACCTCGCGGCTAGCCCCCCGCCGACGGCCGGCTCACCAGCCGCGACATCACGACCTGCGAGCGCGTCCGGACCACCAATCCGTTCCTCTGCAGATCCATGATCAATCGCTCGAGATCCGAGTTGTCCGCCGTCCTCACCCTCGCGATCGCATCCGCCTCCCCCGTGACGCTCCACGCCTCCACCACCTCCGGCTGCTCCGCCAGGATCTTCCCCACCTCACCGAGCATCGTCCCCGGCTGAAAGAAGAGCTCCACCAGCGCCTCGGTGTTCCACCCGAGCGCACCGTGGTCCACCACCGCCGTGAATCCCTCGAGCGCCCCCGCCGCGCGCAGACGATCCACCCGCCGCTTCACCGAAGGCGCCGACAACTTCACCCTCCCCGCGATGTCGTCATACG
>JBKPNZ010000045.1:0-73882 GCA_046732895.1 Actinomycetota bacterium | reverse complement strand
CAACGCGGGTGCCGGGGCGGTGAGCGCCTGCCACTGCATCCCGTCGTACCCTGAGACGCAGGCCTACGTGGCGCGCATCCTGGCGCTCATGGGCAGCGCGGGGGAGGTGGTCCCGCCGCCGCTCGAGGTCCGGCTCGTCAGCTGACCGCGCCACGCCGCCGATACGCTGCCGCGATGCCACCCATCGAAGTCGAAGGCATCGACGGCCTGCGCGAGCTGATCGGCAAGGAGCTCGGGCCGACGGACTGGGTCGAGATCACGCAGGAGGACATCGACCGCTTCGCGGAGGTCTCCCGCGACTTCCAGTGGATCCACACCGATCCCGAGCGGGCCGCCAAGGAGAGCCCTTACGGGACCACCGTTGCGCACGGCAACCTGACGCTCTCGCTCACGGACGCACTGCGCGCGCAGCTCCTCCACCAGAAGGGCGTGGTCATGGGGATCAACTACGGCTGGGACCGAGTGCGGTTTCCCGCGCCCGTGCCCGTCAACTCGAGGGTCAGGGCGCGGGCGGAGGTGCTCTCCGTCGACGAGCTCGACGGTGGCTGGTACCACGTCGTCACGCGCTTCACGATCGAGCGCGAGGGCGGCGACAAGCCGGTCTGCGTGGCCGACTCGGTCGGCCGCGCTCTCGTCAGCTCCTGATCGGTTACTCGGTTACTGAACCTTGAGGGTGCCGGTCATGCCGGCGGCCTCATGGCCGTCGACCGAGCAGTAGAAGGTGTAGTCCCCCGCCTGCAGATCGCCGGCATCCAGCGTCGTCGAGTCACCGGTGACGATGTCGCTGCAGCCCAGCTCCTGCCCGCTCGAGTCCTTGACGCAGACGTCGTGACCGACCTGCGACGGGTTGTCGAAGTCGATGGTCACGTCGCCCGCCTTGGCCGAGAGCGAGTCGGTGTCATAGGCGAGCTGGCCGCTGGGGTCGGCACTGAGGGCGAGGGTCTGCCCGCCGCCGCCGCCTCCGCCGGCGTTGGTCGTCGACGTGCTCGACGCGGCTGTGCTGCTGGAGCTTTCGTCATCGCCGCCGCCACAGGCAAAGAGGCCGAGGGGCAGCGCGCAGACCACGAGCAGGGCAAAGGTCTTTCTCATCGCAGCATCCTTTCCGGAAGCGGGGTTGACATCACTCTAATCCACCCACTCTCAACGCCCGCTAAACGTCGCCTCGCGGTCCTCGAGGAAGGCGGTGACGCCCTCGCGCAGATCCTCGGTCGCCATCGAGTCGGCGATGCCATGCCGTTCCAGCTGCAGGTGTTCGGCCAGCGAGTGGTCGAGGCTCTCGGCGACGAGCCGCTTGCACATGCGGACATAGTGGGGCGCCTTTGCGGCCAGCTTCTCCGCCTTCTCGCGCGCCCGATCGGCGAGCTGCTCGGGGGGCACGACCTCGGCGACGATCCCAGCCTCCAGCGCCTGCTGGGCGGAGAGCAGCGGATCGTTGAGCAGGAGCTCGATCGCCTTCGAGGGGCCGACGACTCGCGGCAGGAAATAGGTCATGCCGCCGTCGGGCGAGGCGCCGATGCGCCCGTAGGCGCACACGAACGCCGCCTCCTCGGAGGCGATCCGCGTATCGCACATCAGGGCAAAGGAGAATCCGGCCCCGGCGGCGACGCCATTGATCGCGCCCACGACGGGATACGGGATCCGCCGGAAGTCGATGATGGCTTGGTGCAGAACCTCCGCGCCCCGGCGCACGTCAGCCGGCAGGTCGAAGTCCTCGTCTTCGATGCCCTTCTGAAACCAGGTGACGTCACCGCCGGCCGAGAACCCACGCCCCTCGCCGGTGACGATGAGTGCCCGCAGCGAGGCGCGATCGGCTAGCCAGGATGCGGCAACTACGAGCTCGCCGATGAGCTCGGGGCTCATCGCGTTCAGCCGATCGGGGCGGTTCAGCTTGAGTGTCCCGATCTCGCCGTCGATCTCAATGCGAAGCGTCTTCAGCTCGGGCGGTGTGGAAATTGCCGCAGTTTCGGACATCAATCCTCCTTGGAAGGTCGGGCGCGAACCCTAACCTTTGAGTCGTGGCACGCCAACCTCATAGCGACGGAGGCCCTGCCGCCCCCGGACGCGAAGCGGAGGAGGCGGCAGGCATTGGTGCGGAGGAGGTGGCCGGCAATGTTTCGGTCGATGAGCAAAGGAAGAAGCTGCCCGACCAGCCGGGGGTCTACTTGTTCAAGGACGCCGACGGCAGGGTGATCTACGTCGGCAAGGCGCGCTCGATCCGCAAGCGCGTCGGCGGACACTTCTCGGGCAAGTCGCAGGTACGCGAGATCTCCCGGGTCGCGTCGATCGACTTCGTCGTCACCGAGACGGAGGCCGAGGCGCTCCTGGCCGAGCAACAGTTCATCAAGCGCCACCGCCCGATCTTCAACATCCGGCTCCGGGACGACAAGTCCTACCCCTACATCGGGATCTCGCTCGACGAGGAGTTCCCCCGCGTCTACTTCACCCGTGAGCGGCACCGCTCGGGACGCCTCTACTTCGGTCCCTACTCGAACGCCAAGCGCACGCGCGAGACGCTGGAGCTGCTCGGCAAGCTCTTCCAGTACCGGACGTGCGAAGGCCCCGAACCGGGACGGCGCTCCGGGGTTCCCTGCCTCGACTACTACATCAAGCGCTGCCAGGCTCCCTGTGTCGGCTACATCGACCGCGAGGAGTACCGGCGGAACATCGACGCGATCGCCGGTTTCCTCTCGGGTCGCTACCGCGACGTCGAGCGCGACCTCGAGCGCAAGATGGCGGAGGCCGCGGGTGCGGAGGAGTTCGAGCGGGCCGCGGTGTACCGCGATCGCCTCGAGGCCGTCCGGTCGCTGATGGAACGCCGCAGCGTCGCCGGCGAGTCACTCGAGACGGCCGACCTGATTGGGGTCGCCGTCGAGGGCGACGAGGCGAACGCCCAGGTCTTCCAGGTCCGGGATGGCGTGCTCGCCGAACGTCATGGCTTCTATCTCGCGAGCGGCGGCGTGCGAGACGAGGACGAGGTGACAGAGGAGTTCGTCGCGCAGTACTACTCGGCGGCACCGATGATCCCGCGCCTGGTCGTGGTGGGCCCGGCGATGCGCGATCGCGCGAAGCTGCTCGAGGAGGCGCTGTCGGCGCGGCGCGGCGGGCCGGTGGAGGTGAGGGTTGCCGAGCGCGGGAGCAAGCGGCGCCTGCGCGAGCTCGCCGAGCGCAACGCGAAGCTCGCTCTTGCCCAGGATCGACTGCGGAAGGAGCGGCGCAGGCAGATGCGCGTCGATGCGCTCAGCGCGCTGCAGGAAGCGCTTGGGCTGGAGGCGTTGCCGGTGCGAATCGAGGGCTTCGACGTCTCCAACCTGGGCCCCGAGCACACGGTCGCCTCGATGGTCGTGTTCGAGGGCGGAGCGCCGAAGAAGTCCGACTACCGCAGGTTCCGCGTCCGTGGGGACGTCCGCCGAGACCGAAGGGGCGAGGACGCCGACCCGTCCGGCTCCTCGGGGCCGGACGGCCCTGACGACTTCTCCTCGATCGAGGAGGTCCTCGGGCGGCGGATGGCGCGCCACCTCGAGCAGGCGGACCTGTCACCTCACGACACGGAACGCGACGAGAGCTTTGCGGCCCTGCCCGATCTGATCGTCATCGACGGTGGCAAGGGCCAGCTGTCAGCCGGGATGCGGGCGCTGGCGCCGATCGTCGAGCGCGGCACGGCGGTCATCGGCCTCGCCAAGCGCATCGAGGAGGTGTTCGTCCCGGGGCGTTCGGACCCGTTGCCGATCAGCTCCGAGTCCGAGGCCTCGCGCCTGCTCCAGCGGGTGCGCGACGAGGCACACCGCTTCGCGATCGAGCACCACCGCGCCCGCCGCGGCAAGGCGATGACCGGCTCCCTGCTCGACGAGCTTCGCGGCGTGGGCCCGGTCCGCAAGCGCGCCCTGCTGAACCACTTCGGCTCGCCCGAGCGCCTGGTGGGCGCCAGCCGAGAGGAGCTCGAGGCGGTGCCGGGCATCCCCGGCAAGCTGGCCCGCGACATCCACCGCCAGCTCCACAAGGCGGGATGACGACCGGCGAGCAACCGGCCCTGGACGGGCTCTCCCCGGGGGTCGACCTCGTGGTGATCTCGGGCTACTCCGGGGCCGGGAAGTCGGAGGCGATCGCCGCCTTCGAGGACGGTGGCTACTTCTGTGTCGACAACCTCCCGCCCCGGATGATCGGCGCCCTGGGCGAGCTCTTCCAGCACGAGGGCAGCGGGGTTCGGCGAGCCGCCGTCGTCTCCGACGTGCGCGGCGGCGACTACTTTCGCGACCTCGCCGCCGTGCTCGAGGAGCTCGAGACTTCGGGCCTGGCGCCAAGGGTGCTGTTCCTGGAAGCGAGCGAGGAGACCCTTCTCGACCGCTTCAAGGAGACGCGCCGGCGCCACCCGCTGGCGCCGGACGGGCGCGTGCTCGAGGGGATCCGGGCCGAACGCGAGGTCCTCGGTCCGCTCCGGGAGCGCGCGGATCTGGTCATGGACACCTCGGATCTGACCGGCGCCATGCTGCGGCGCCGCATCGCGACGGAGATGCTGGGCGAGGGAGCGCCGTCAACGCTCGCGCTCACGATCCTCACCTTCGGGTTCAAGAACGGCCCCCCGCGCGACGCGGACATGATGCTCGACGTTCGCTTCCTGCCGAACCCCCACTACCGCGAGGACCTGCGGCCGCTGACGGGCCGTGACCCGAAGGTCGTCGAGCATGTCGAGGCGGGCGACCTCGCGAACGAGTTCTACGGCCGCCTGTTCCCGATGCTCGACTTCCTGCTTCCGGCCTACGTCGCCGAGGGCAAGACTCACATGACGATCGCCATCGGCTGCACCGGCGGTCGCCACCGCTCGGTCACGATTGCGGATCGCATCGCGCGACACCTCGCCGGCCGGGACGACCTGCGCCTGCGCGTCGTTCACCGCGACGTGGAGCTGGCGTAAGAGCCTAGGAGAGCACGTCAAGGGCGCCGCACCGCTCGCGTTTCGCTAGCCGCCCACCGTCTCCAGTCGCGTCAGGGTCTCGTCGTCGCAGGTCGCGAAGAACCCGCCCACCGCGTCGACCAGGTGGTCGATGGACTCGGCGGCGAACAGAACCGGCTGGTACTTCGTGATGTCGTAGTCGATCGTCGCCATAGTGTGGAAGTCCAGGGGGCGGATCTCCATGCCACGGAACTCCTCGATCTCGCCGTAGGAGGAGAGGATGCCGGCGCCGTAGGCACGCAGCTCCCCGTCCTCCCAGACGCACCCGAACTCGATTGTGAACCAGAAGACGTCGGCGACCATCTGAAGCCCATCCTGGGTCTCGGCCCGCCTCGCAGCCTCGCCGGCGAGCCGATTGAGCTCGGCGAACTGCGGATCGGCCAGCAGGTGGCCGTGGCCGACGACCTCGTGGATCAGGTCCGGCTCGGGGGTGTAGAGCGGGGCATCGTGGTGGCGCACATACTGGGTCGAGTGGAACCGGCGATCGGCCAGCGAGCCGTAGAACTCGTCCAGCGGGACGATCCCGGCGGCGGGCACGTACTCGAACCCGGTCAGCGGCAGCAGCCCGGCCGTGACCTCATCGAGCTGCGGGATGCGATCGCGGGGGAGGTCGAGCGCAGCGACCGCATCGCGGAAGGCGCGGCACGCATACCGCTCGTACTTGGGCGCCAGCTCCCGGCAGACGGTGCGCCAGACCTCCTGCTCTGAGTCGGTGTACTCGATCTGGGGCACCGGCTGGCCGGGCTCCCACGCGAGCGCCATCGCGGCGATCGCGTTTCGGCGCTCGCGGTAGGCGGGGTCGTTGACGCCAGGGTGGTCATCGCCCAGGTGAACGGTGACCTCGCCGTCGTCGGTCTTGGTAACGGGCGAATAGAGCTGCGCCTCCTTGAACACGGACTATCTCCGTTCCACTTGGGTCAACCGAGTTTCGCGACTGGGGTCGCTCACCGACACACCCTTCCTTTAGCCCGTGGTGCTCGTTGCCATCTCCTGAGCGCCCTCCGGCTCGTACCACGACAGCGCGTAGTCGGGCTTGTCGAGCTCGCGCGCCAGGGTGGTCAGCCGCAGCGGTCGGAAGGTGTCCCACATCACCGCGAGCTCCTCGGTGCGCTTGGCGCCGAGCGACTTCTCGACCAGCCCCGGCTGCGGTCCGTGCGGCAGGCCGCTCGGGTGCAGGGTGATCATTCCGATGTCCACGCCCTTGCGGGAGCCGAAACGGCCATCGACGTAGTAGATGGCCTCCTCCGACTGCACGTTCGAGTGGTGATAGGGGATCGGGATCGCCTGCGGGTCGTAGTCGAGCTCGCGCGGGCAGAACGAGCAGATCACGAAGTTCGGTCCCTGGAACGTCTGGTGGACCGGCGGCGGCATGTGGATCCGCCCCGTGATCGGCTCGAAGTCGTCGGTGTTGAACGTGTACGGATACACGTAGCCGTCCCAGCCGACGACGTCGAAGGGGTGGTAGTCGAGGATGTAGCGCTGGTATCCGTCGCGAACGC
This sequence comes from Actinomycetota bacterium, assembly GCA_046732895.1. Taxonomy (GTDB): domain Bacteria; phylum Actinomycetota; class Thermoleophilia; order Solirubrobacterales; family 70-9; genus JBKPNZ01. The sequence continues at coordinate 67,435 of JBKPNZ010000045.1, read as the reverse complement.
GGACGGTCAGGTCGAAGTCCCCGCGGTCACGGTGCGTGCGGAGCTCCCGCGGCGGGTGGAAGTCGCGCTGCGAATAGGGCGCGTGCTCGAGCAGCTGGCCATAGCGGTTGCGGTAGCGGTTCGGGGTCTCGATCTCTCCAGGCGTGTGGAAGCACAGCCACGCCTGCTCGCCCCCGTCCATGTTCACCCGGTAGGTGGTGCCGCGCGGGATGACCACGTAGTCATGCGGCCGGTAGGGCACGTCGCCGAAGATGGTCTCGACCGTGCCGGTCCCGCGGTGTATGAAGAGGACCTCGTCCCCCTCGCCGTTGCGGTAGAAGCCGTCGCGATCGGCGGTCGGCTTGCAGATCGCTACCTCGATGTCGCCATTGAACTGGAGCAGCCGCCGCCCGTCCAGCCAGTCGCCGCCCGGCTCGACGCGGTTCGTGTCAGTCAGCCGGTGGACGTGGGCGTCCGGCACCCACTCGGATCGCTCGATCGGCTCGAAGTCGCCGATCTCACGAACCCGGCACGGCGACCATATGTGGTAGAGGATCGACTCGTTCCCCGAGAAGCCCTCAAAGCCGAGAACCTCCTCGGTCAGGAGCGTCCCGTTCTCGCGGAACTGGACGTGTCGCTTGGGCGGAAGCTTCCCCAGGCTCGCGTACCGCATCAGAGGTTCCCTCTCCGTTCCTGCTCCCGTTCGATCGCCTCGAACAGAGCTTTGAAGTTGCCGGCACCGAAGCCCCTCGCGCCGTGGCGCTCGATGATCTCGAAGAAGATCGTCGGCCGGTCGCCGAGCGGCTTGGTGAAGATCTGGAGCAGGTACCCCTCGTCGTCGTGGTCAACCAGGATGCCTTGGCGGCGCAGGTCGTCGCGCATCTCGGCGACCTCCGGGACCCGCTCGGGCACGTCCTCGTAGTAGGTGTCTGGGATCGACAGGAAGCCAACGCCGCGCCGGCGGAGCTCGGCGACCGTGCCGACGATGTCGCGTGTCGTGAGCGCGATGTGCTGGGCGCCGGGGCCCTCGTAGAACTCCAGGTACTCGTCGATCTGCGAGCGCCTGCGCCCCTCAGCCGGCTCGTTGATCGGGAACTTGATCCGCCCGTCCCCGCTCGTCACGACCTTCGACATCAGCGCGGAGTACTCGGTCGAGATTGCCTCGTCGGAGAAATGGACCAGCTCGATCATGCCGAAGACGTCCTCGTAGAAGCGGACCCACTCCTGCATCCGGCCCAACTCGACGTTGCCGACGATGTGGTCGATCGTGAGGAGCATCTCATCGCCCGGGTCCGAGCCGGCGATGCCGTTAACCGGCTCGTAGCCGGGCATGAATGCCCCGCCGTAGGCGGAGCGGTCGATGAAGGTGTGGAGCGTGTCGCCGTAGGTGGCGATCGTCGCCACCCGGGCGCGCCCGTGGTCATCCGAGACGTCGGCGGGCGCCGCGACGCTGCGCGCCCCGCGCGCGACGGCCTCGGCGTGGGCGTGGTCGACGTCGGGAACCGACAGCGCGATCGCCCGCACCCCGTCGCCGTGGCGGGCGTGGTGGGCGGCGATCTCGGTCCCCGACCTGAGGGTCCCGGTCAGGACCAGGCGAATGCGCCCCTGCTCGAGCACATGCGCGGTGCGATCCCGAAGCCCCGTCTCGAGGCCGCCGTAGGCGACCTCGCGGAAGCCGAATGCGTGTGTGAAGAAGTAGGCAGCCTGAGCCGCGTTGCCGACATAGAGCTCCACGTGGTCGATACCGTGGAGCGGCATGAAGTCGGTGTCCTGGCCGGACCTTGCCGCCTGCTTGGTCGCGATCGCGGCCACCACTCTCCTCCTCGGTCGGGTTCGCTGACCTCACGGTTTATGATTCCCCAGTCGATGCGTGTTTTCAAGCGCGATTCGTTGCGTATCCGGGGCTCCCAGCGTGGAGCTTGACCGCATCGACCAGCAGATCGTTGCGCTGCTTCGCGAGAATGCCCGGCGGTCGTTCCAGGACATCGGCTCGCGCGTCGCCCTCAGCGCCCCGGCGGTGAAGCGGCGGGTCGACCGGCTCGAGGCGGCCGGGGTGATCCAGGGCTACTCGGCGGTACTCGACCACGCCGCGCTCGGCTGGACGACCCACGCGATCGTCTCGCTTTTCTGTGAAGGGCACATGGCGGCGAGTGAGATCCTCACCGCGGCGGGCCGCCATCCGGAGGTCGCCGCGGCGCACACGATCGCGGGAGAGGCGAGCGCGATCCTCCACGTCCACGCCCGCGACACCGAGCATCTCGAGCAGGCGCTGGAGCGGATCCGCGATGAGCCGGGGATCACGCGGACCCAGTCGCAGGTGGTGCTCTCCACGTTGTTCGAGCGGCCCGTGGAGTGAGGCGTCACACGATCGGCGTTTCCAGGGTCCCCAGGCCCTCCGCGCTGAGCGTGACCACATCGCCGGGCTCGAGGAAGCGGCCGCCCTCGAGCGGGCCCAGCTCCATCAGGCAGCCGCGGTTGAGCGTGCCCGATCCGAGCACGTCGCCGGGCCGGAGGCGGGTGCCGCGTGCCGCGTGGGCGACGAGCTCGGGCCAGGTGAAGTGCTGCTCGGCGGCTTGCGCGCGCGACAGCTCGCGCCCGTTCACGCTGGCGGTCGCCTCCAGCCGCAGGCGACCGTCCTCGTCGGGCAGCTCGTCAGGCGTCACCAGCCACGGCCCGAGCGAGGTGGCGAAGTCCTTCGCCTTCGCCGGCCCGAGCCCGACCGTCACCTCCTCGCGCTGGATGTCGCGCGCGCTCCAGTCGTTCATCAGGGCGAACCCGGCGATCTCGCCCTCGCCGCCGATCACCGCTGCGATCTCGAGCTCGAAGTCCAGCATCTTGGTGCCGTCGGGCCGGCGGACGGGATGGGCCGGACCGCGGATCGAGGCGGGGTTGGAGAAGTAGAAGGCCGGCGCGTCGTACCACGCCGCCGGCACGTCGCCGCCGCGCCGCCGCCATCCCGCCTCCACGTGGCCTTCGAAAGCGTAGAAGTCCCGGACGCTCGGCGGCTCGGGGACCGGCGCGAGCAGCTCGCAATCGCTCAGCGCATGCCGCTCGCCGGCCTCGCCTCGGCCCTCGCCGCGAAGCCACGCGATCATCGATGGCGCCTCGAGGACGGTCACCTCCTCCCCGTCCATCCGCCCCACGTGGTCGACGCCCGCCGGGTCGCGAAAGCTCACCAGTCGCATCGCATCGCAGGATGACATCGCAGGATGATGGCGCCCTCCCGGCTTCATAATCAGCGTGAATGGCGGCGAACGTGATCGAAGCACGCGGCCTACGCAAGTCCTACGACGGCTTCGAGGCCGTCCAGGGGATCGACATCGAGGTGACGCCGGGCGAGATCTTCGCCTTCCTCGGCCCGAACGGCGCCGGCAAGACGACGACCGTCGAGATCCTCGAGGGCTATCGCGACCGCAGCGGTGGGGAGGTCGCCGTGCTTGGCCAGGATCCGTCCACGGCTGGAGGCGATTGGCGCGAGCGCATCGGCATCGTCCTGCAGTCGAGCACGATGCCCGCGGAGCTCACCGTCCGCGAGACGCTCGAGCTCTTCGCCGGCTACTACGCGAAGCCACGCGCCGTCACGGAGACGATCGACCTGGTCGGCCTGGGCGAAAAGGCCGAGACTCGGGTCGGCAGGCTCTCTGGGGGTCAGCGCCGGCGCCTCGACGTCGGCCTCGCTCTCGTCGGCGACCCGGAGCTCCTCTTCCTCGACGAGCCCACGACTGGCTTCGACCCTTCGGCGCGCAGGCAGGCATGGGATGTCATCGCGAGTCTGCGCGCGCTCGGCAAGACCGTCTTTCTCACGACCCACTACATGGAGGAAGCGCAGCGACTCGCGGATCGCGTGGCGATCATCGCCCGCGGGAGGATCGTGGCGCAGGGCACGCCGGACGAGCTCGGCGATCGCGAGGGCCGACCCGCCCGGATCTCGTTTCGCCTTCCGGCCGGTGTCTCGCCGACGGACCTTCCCAGCTCGATCGGCGCTGCGGCTGCGGCGAACGGGCTGCTCTCGCTCGAGACGCAAGCGCCGGTACCGGCGCTGAACGCGCTCACGTCCTGGGCGCTGGAGCGCGATCTCGACCTCGAGGGCCTGGAGGTCTCGCGCCCGACCCTGGAGGACATCTATCTCGAGCTGACCGTGGAGCACGCACGGAGCCGGGAGGCCGAGGCATGAGCGCCGCCGCCCTGGCGGTTCATCAGTTCCGCTACGACCAGAAGGTCTTCTGGCGCAACCCGGCGTCCGTCGGCTTCACCGTCCTCTTCCCCGTGATGTTCCTGGTGCTGTTCGAGCTGCTGTTCGGCAGCAACAAGCTCGAGGGCCTGGGGGTCGACTCGAGCACCTACTACGTGCCCGCGATCATCACGCTCGCCGTGGTCTCGGCGACCTTCCAGAACCTCGCGATGTCCGTGACGATCGATCGCGAGGATGGGCTGCTCAAGCGAAGTCGTGGCACGCCGCTCCCGAGCTGGGTCTTCATCGCCGGTCGCGTCGGCAACTCCGTCGTGGTGGCCGTGCTGATGCTGGTGCTCGTCTCGGCGATGGGCCGCATCGCCTACGGCGTTGAGATTCCGTGGGAACGGGCGCCCGCCGTGCTGATCACGCTCGCGCTGGGAGCGGCGACCTTCTCCTGCCTGGGGTTGGCGCTCACGGCGGCGATCCCGTCGCAGTCGGCCGCCGCCCCGATCACGAACCTCGTGATCTTTCCGCTGTACTTCCTCTCGGGCGTCTTCGTACCGGAGAGCGAGGTGCCGGACGGAGTGATCCAGTTCTCCGAGGCCTTCCCGGTCCGGCACTTCTTCGAGGCATTCTTCACCGCGTGGGATCCGAGCACGACCGGCGCCGGCTTCGAGTGGGGCGATCTCGCGATCGTCGCCGCGTGGGGGCTCGCGGGCCTCGCGATCGCGCTGCGGACGTTCCGCTGGGAGCCCCGCGGATAGGCGCGCGCCGCCGGTAGATTCCCGAGCGTGATCCACCACGTCAGCGTCGAGGTCTCGGACCTGGGACGCAGCGCCGACTTTTACGACGCCGTGCTCACGCCGCTTGGGTGGCGGCGCCAGGTCGAGACTACGGAGCTCGTCGGCTGGGGCATCGTCCGCCCGGTGTTCTTCATCTCGAGCCGGCGCCCGATCGCCCCGGGCGGCGGCCACGTCTGCTTTGACGCCAATGGCATTCCGGCCGTGAAGGCCGCCTGGGAGGGTGGGGTCTCGGCCGGAGGAACCGGCGATGGGGACCCTGGCGTCCGTCCTCAGTACGGTCCCTCTTACTACTCGGCCTATCTCCTCGACCCAGACGGGTATCGGGTGGAGGTGGCCGTCGGCGGCGACTAGGCGTCGCCGGCACGAGCTTTCAGAATCGACGAGATCTAGGAGGAACTCAACGTGGCAGCTGTGAAGGTCGGGATCAACGGTTTCGGGCGGATTGGGCGCAACCTCTTCCGCGCGGCCTACGAGGCCGGCTCGGGGCTGGAATTCGTGGCCGTCAACGACATCGCCGACGTCCACACGCTCGCCCACCTGCTCAAGTACGACTCGATCCTGGGGCGCTTTCCCGGAAGCGTCGAGGAGCGTGACGGCGCGATCGCGGTCGACGGGAACGAGATCAAGATCCTCGCCGAGCGCGATCCGGCGGCGCTTCCCTGGAAGGACCTCGGCGTCGAGGTCGTAATCGAGTCGACGGGCCTGTTCACAAAGCGCGCTGACGCCGCCAAGCACCTCGAGGCAGGCGCCCGGAAGGTGATCATCTCGGCGCCTGCGACCGATCCGGACGTGACCGTGGCGCTCGGCGTCAACTTCGACGACGCCTATGACCCCGACTCCCACAACATCATCTCCAACGCGTCGTGCACGACCAACTGCCTGGCCCCCGCGGCCAAGGTGATCAACGACAGCGTGGGGATCGAGCGCGGATTGATGACGACGATTCACGCCTATACGGCCGACCAGCGCCTGCAGGACCTCCCGCACAAGGACCTGCGCCGGGCCCGCGCCGCCGCGCTGAACCTGATCCCAACCACGACCGGGGCGGCCAAGGCCCTCGGACTGGTCCTGCCGGAGCTGAACGGCAAGCTCAACGGGATCGCCGTCCGTGCCCCGGTGGCGACCGGGTCGGTCGTCGACCTCGTCTGCGAGATGGCCCGCGAGACGAGCGTCGAGGAGATCAACGCAGCCGCGCGCGAGGCGGCCGAGGGCCCGCTGGCCGGGATCCTCTCGTACACCGAGGATCCGATCGTCTCGACGGACATCGTCAAGGACCCGCATTCGTCGATCTTCGACGCGGGGCAGACGATGGTGATCGACGGCACCCTCGTGAAGGTGGTCGCCTGGTACGACAACGAGTGGGGCTACTCGAACCGCTGCATTGAGCTGGCTGCGAAGGTGCTGGAGCCGAAGCCGGCAGCGGTCGGCGCCTGAGCACAGGGCGCTCCTCTGATGGCCGACCAAGGCGAAGCGGGCGTCGCCGTGCGCGGTCACTTCGACCGCGCCAGCGTGCGCGACGCTGACGTCGCCGGCAAGGTCGTCCTCATGCGCGCCGACCTCAACGTCCCCCTCGACGGCGCGGCCGTCGCCGACGACATGCGCATCAGGGCGGTCCTGCCGACCGTCGAGCTCCTGCGCGAGCGCGGCGCGCGGATCGCCATCGCCTCGCACCTCGGCCGGCCGAAGGATCGCGAGGCCGAGCTTTCCCTCGGTCCGGTCGCGGCGCGGCTCGCGGAGCTGCTCGGGGTGCCGGTGGCGCTCGCCCCGGGACTCGTCGGCGACCAGGTGAGTGCGTTCGTGCGGGGCCTGGAGCCCGGCGCCGTCGCCGTGCTCGAGAACAGCCGGTTCGAGCCGGGCGAGACCACGAACGACCCGGCGCTCGCACGGCAGCTGGCCGCGCTCGCCGACGTCTACGTGAACGAGGCATTCGGCGCCTCTCACCGTGCCCACGCGACGACGGAGGGCGTCGCCCATGAGCTGCCGGCCTACGCGGGCCTCCTGCTCGAGCGTGAGGTGCGCGAGCTCACCGCTGTCCGCGACGATCCCGAGCGGCCCCTGTGCGTCGTGCTCGGCGGGGCTAAGGTCACCGACAAGGTCGCCGTCCTCGAGCGCTTCCTCACCGTCGCCGATCGGCTCCTCATCGGCGGCGCCATGTGCTTCAGCTTCTTCCGAGCGCAGGGCATCGGCACCGGCGATTCGCTCGTGGAGGAGGAGGGAGTTGAGATCGCCGGCCGGATCCTGGAAGCGGCGACGAAGGGCTCCTGCGAGCTCTGGCTGCCGAGCGATCTGGTGATCGGCGATCGCTTTGCCTCCGACGCCGAGCACCGTGAGGTCGACGGGACGGCGGTGCCCGATGGCTGGATGGGGCTCGACATCGGCCCGCGAACCGCTTCCGAGTACACCGGCGCGATCGCCGAGGCCGGGACGGTCTTCTGGAACGGCCCCATGGGTGCGTTCGAGCTCGACCCGTTCGCCGCCGGCACGCGCGCCGTGGCCGAGGCGATCGCCGAAGCCCGCGGAGTCACGGTGGTCGGCGGCGGCGATTCCGGCGCGGCGCTGGCGAAGTTCGGCCTGGCCGAGCGGGTCGATTGGCTCTCGACGGGCGGCGGGGCGTCGCTCGAGCTCATGGAGGGCCGCGAGCTTCCCGGCGTCGCCGCCCTGTTGCCGGCAGGTGCGTCAGGTGATTCGACGTGAGCGACCGCCTGCCGCTGGTCGCGGCCAACTGGAAGATGCACAAGACGGTGGAGGAGACGGCCGCGTTCCTCGACCGCTTCCTCGGCGACATCGACGAGCTGGAGGGGGTGGAGGTGGTGGTCTGCCCTGCGTATCCCTCGCTCGCGACCGCGGTCGAGCGTTGCCGGCGCTCGCCGGTCAGGGTCGCGGCGCAGAACATGCACGAGGAGGCGCAGGGCGCATACACGGGCGAGGTCTCGGCGCCGATGCTGCTCGACGTGGGGGTGGATGCCGTCGTCCTCGGCCATTCGGAGCGCCGGGCGCTCTTCGCCGAGACCGATGAGGCGCTGGCCCGGAAGGTTTCCGCCGCCCTCGAAGCCGGCCTGACGCCGATCCTGTGCGTGGGCGAGACGGAGGTCCAGCGCGACGACGACGAGACCGAACAGGTGCTCCGGCAGCAGGTCGAGAGCGACCTGGCGGCCGTGGAGGGGGCGCGCCTTGCCGAGGTGGTGATCGCCTACGAGCCGATCTGGGCGATCGGGACCGGCAGGACCGCGACTCCCGAGCAGGCCGACGAGGCGATCGCCTTCATCCGGTCGCTTATCGCTTCTCGGGACGCTGCTGCCGCCGCCCGGCTCCGAATCGTCTACGGCGGGTCGGTCAAGCCGGCGAATGCCGGCGAGCTCTTCGCGCGCACGGAGATCGACGGCGGCCTCGTCGGAGGCGCCAGCCTCGACCCCGGCGACTTCCACGAGATCTGTATGGCCGCAGGTGCGTGATGAGGTGCTTTTGAGCCTGCCCGACGGCCCAGCCTCGGTGCCGGTCCCCGCCGTGTGCCTGGTCGTGCTCGATGGCTGGGGCCTGGCTCCGCCCGGGCCCGGCAATGCGATCAGCCAGGCGCGGACGCCGACCTTCGACGAGCTCTGGGAGCGCTATCCGCACACGCAGCTCTCGGCGAGCGGTCGCGACGTCGGCCTTCCCGACGGGCAGATGGGGAACTCGGAGGTCGGCCACCTGAACCTCGGTGCCGGAGCGGTCGTGAAGCAGGACCTGGCGCGGATCGACGACGCGGTCAGCGACGGCAGCTTCTTCGACAACCCTGCTCTGCGAGATGCCTGTGAGGCGGCGAAGGCCGGGCCGCGTGGTCGCCTCCACCTGATGGGCCTCGTGTCCGATGGCGGCGTCCATTCGGGGTGGACGCACATCGAGGCCTGTATCCGCCTGGCGCAGCGCCTTGAGGTGCCCGACCTGGTGCTGCACGCGTTCACCGACGGCCGCGACACCCCGCCCACCGCCGGGCCCGGATACCTCGAGACCGTCGAGGGCTGGCTCGCCGGCGGCGGGAGCATCGGCACCGTCGGCGGTCGCTACTACGCGATGGACCGCGATCGCCGGTGGGATCGCATCAACCGCGCGTACGACGCCATCGTCCACTCCGACGGCAACCACGCCGAGGGCGCGGCCGAGGCGGTGCGCTCGTCTCATGCGGCGGGCGTCACCAACGAATTCGTCGAGCCGACGGTGATCGGCGACTACGACGGCATGGCCGACGGCGACGTCGTGATCCACTTCAACTTCCGCCCCGACCGGGCCCGCGAGCTCTGCCGCGCGCTCGGCGAGCCGGGGTTTGCGGAGTTCGACCGCGGCGAGGCGCCGGTCGTGAGCCTCACGACGCTCACGGAGTACCAGGCGGGGTGGAGCTATCCCGTCGCCTTTCCGCCGAGCGAGCCCGACACGACTCTCGCCCGCGTGCTGGCCGAGCAGGGGGCCCGTCAGCTCCACGTGGCGGAGACCGAGAAGTACGCCCACGTCACCTACTTCTTCAACGGTGGCCGTGAGGCGGAGTGGGAGGGGGAGGACCGCCGCCTGGTGGACTCGGTGCGTGACGTGCCCACCTACGACCACAAGCCGGAGATGAGCGCCGAGGCGGCTGCGGACGCGTTCACCGAGCGCTGGCGCGCCGACGGCTACCGCTTCGGGCTCATCAACTTCGCGAACCCCGACATGGTCGGGCACACGGGGAGCATCCCGGCCGCGATCGCTGCCGTGGAGACGACCGATGCCTGCCTGGCAGAGGTCATCGCCGCCGTCCATGAGGCGGGCGGCGCCTGCATCGTCACGGCCGACCATGGCAACGCCGACAACATGCTCGAGCCCGACGGCTCGGTGAACACGGCGCACTCCACCAACCCGGTGCCGTTCATCGTCACCCTGGCGGGCACGTCCCTGGCCGGGCCCGGGATCCTCGCCGACGTGGCGCCCACCGTGCTCGCGCTGCTCGGCATCGAGCAGCCGGCCGCGATGACGGGAAGGCCTCTGGTCGTGCCTGAGAGGGAGAAAACTTGACAGACAACGACTGAGGTTTTATATTCCCAACGTGTAGACACTTGACGTGCTGTGAAACGGCATCACAAGGAGGATTGCTGATGGCACTCGTACGTTGGGATCCGGCTCGCGAGGTGGACTCGCTGCAGTCGGAGATGAACCGCCTTTTCGACACGTTCTTCGGTGGCACGACGCGGGGCGGCAACGCCGGCGCCCGGCGCTGGGTGCCCGCGATGGACCTCGTGGAGACCGATGACAGCCTCGTCCTGCGCGCGGACCTTCCCGGCCTGAGCGAGGAGGACGTCGCGATCGAGATCAAGGACGGCGTCCTGACCGTCTCGGGCGAGCGCAAGGCGGAGCACGAGGAGAAGTCCGAGGGCTTCTACCGGGTCGAGCGGGCGCACGGGAGCTTCTCGCGCTCGCTGAGCCTGCCGCAGGGCGTCGACGCCGACGCCGTCAAGGCCAGCTTCGAGAAGGGCGTGCTCGAGGTACGCATCCCGAAGCCCGAGGAGCGCAAGCCGCACCGGGTCCAGATCGGCACGGCCAGCGTGAACGGCACGGCCACCGAGAAGTAGGACCCCTCTAGCCTTCCGGGCCCGTGCGCACGGACCCGAAGAGGCTCACATTCCAGATAACCGCGCAGGACGGAGCCGCCCGCACCGGGCGGCTCCTCACTTCGCATGGCGCGATCACAACCCCCGCTTTCATCCCGCTGGCGACCCGCGGCACCGTGCGGGGACTGAGCGCCGCCGACGTTGCCGCGCTCGGCTATGACCTGATCCTGGGGAACACCTTCCACCTGTTCCTGGCGCCGGGCGCGGAGCGCATCGCCGAGCTCGGCGGCCTGCACCGCTTCATGGGCTGGGAGCGGGCGATCATCACCGACTCCGGCGGCTTCCAGGTCTTCTCGCTCGCACACGGGGCGGTCGCGGACGAGATCAAGGGGCGAAGGGCACGTCAGCAGGGGCAGGGCTCGGTGCTCGAGATCGCCGAGGAGGGGGTGCGCTTCCGCTCCTACGTGGACGGCACCGAGCGGTTCCTCGGCCCGGAGGAGTCCATGCGCGTGCAGGCCGCGCTCGGCTCTGACATCGCCCTCGCCTTCGACGAATGCACGCCGTACCACGCCGAGCGCGACTACACGGCGAAGTCCACCGAGCGAACCCACCGGTGGCTCGACCGCTGCATCGCGTGGCACCAGCGGGAGGCTCCGGCCACCCAGGCGCTCTTCGGGATCGTCCAGGGCGGGACCTACGAGGACCTGCGCGCGGAGTCGGCCGAGCGGGTCGCCGCGGCGGCGATCGACGGGCTCGCGATCGGAGGGACGCTCGGGCGCGACAAGCCGGAGATGTACGGGGTGCTCGACCTCACGCTGCCGCACCTGCCCGCGGACGCGCCGAAGCACCTGCTCGGCATCGGAGAGCCCGACGACCTGATCGAGGGCATCACGCGAGGCATCGATCTCTTCGACTGCGCGGTGCCCACGCGGCTCGCGCGCCACGGCACCGCGCTCGCCCCGGAGCCGGATTCGCGCTATCGCTTCGACCTGCGCCGCCCGGCGTTCGCCGAAGACGAGGCACCGCTCGTCGCGGGCTGTCCGTGCGAGGCCTGTTCAGGTCACACGCGCGCCTACCTCCATTACCTCTGCCGTGAGCAGGAGCTGACCGCCGTGCGCCTGCTCGCGCTCCACAACCTCACCTACCTCCAGCGCCTGGTGGGCGGCGCTCGGGAGGCGATCCGGGAAACGCGCCTCGGTCGCTACCGAGAAGCGCTCCTCGGCGGCGCGGCTCCCTGGGCGATCGCCTGAGGTCCAGCGGTCGGCTCAGCCGCCCGTGTGGGACGAGATGAAGTCCTTGAGCGTGTTGATCTGATCGTTCAGCTCGTCCTTGATCAGCTCGCCGACGTCGGTGTTCTGGCCCGCGTCCGTGACCAGCAGGACGACGCCCGCGATGATCGCGGCGATGATCGCGATCAGCAGCAGAATCCCCAGGACCCGCATGAAGCGGCCGAAGCCGGAGCGGCGCGGCGGCGCCGCGGGCTGGGGGACGGGCCGGCGGCGCGGCTGGGGCCGTGGCGCCGGGCGCTGGGTTACGACGGGCGTCGTCGGCTCCTGGAGGCGGCGCGTCGCCGCGGTCTCGTCCGCGAGGGCGCGCGTTGGAGCTTCGGCAGCGGGCACCGGTGGCTCGCGGCCGGCGATGCCCGCCCGCATCGCGTTCGAGAACTCGCGGGCCGTCCCGTAACGGGCCGTGACGTCTCCCTCGAGCGCCCGCAGGACGGCGGTCGAGAGCGTCTCCGGCACCGAGGGGTCGTAGGAGCTCGGGGGCAGGGGAGTCTCGTTCTCGCGGCGGATCGCGAGCTCGGAGAGGGTCGAGCCCTCCCAGGGGAGGCGGGCCGTGAGCAGCTGGTAAATGACGACGCCGAGCGCGTAGACGTCGGCGGCGGGTGTCGCCTCCTCGCCGCGCGCCTGCTCCGGCGCGAGGTAAGCGGCGGTCCCGACGACCGACCCGACCTGGGTCAGTCGCGTCTGCTCGGCGGCGCGGGCGATGCCGAAGTCCGTCAGCTTCACGGTCATCTCGCCCGTGGGCGGGTCATGCGCTGAGCTCCCGGCTGAGCGCCGGCCGGCGGGGCCGCCGATCACCATCAGGTTCCCCGGCTTCACGTCCCTGTGGATGATCCCCTGGCGATGGGCGTACTCGAGCCCGGAGCAGGCCTGGACGCCGATCTGCACGGCGACGTCAGGGCCCAGCCGTCCCTTGCTCTGCAGGAGCTGCGCTCCCGAACGACCCTCGACGTACTCCATGACGATGTAGTGGCGATGGTCGTCGACGCCGGTGTCGTAGACCTGGACGATGTTCGGGTGGATCAGCTTCGCGACCGCAAGGGCCTCGCGGCGGAAGCGGGCCACGAACTTCTCGTCGTCGGACAGATGCTCCGCCAGAACCTTGACCGCGACCGTCCGTTCCAGGACACGGTCGGTCGCCCGGTAGACCGTCGACATGCCGCCCGAGCCGAGGCGATCGCCCAGCTCGTAGCGGTCGGAGATCATGATCCCGGCCATCATCCGGCCTTCCCACCGCCGATGCCGCCGGAGCCGCCGTTGCCCTCGCCCGTGCCGCCGCCGGTCTCGTCGCCACCGCCGGCGTTGCCCCCTGCGTTGCCGTTGCCGCCACGCGGGACGCCGTTCCCCTCGCCCTGGTTCTGGTCAGGCGTTGGCGGCGTTGACGATGTCGTCGTCGTCGAGGTGCTGGTCGTCGTGGAGGTCGACGTCGTGGGCACCACCCCCACCGGGCCGGTCGCCCCGGTCGGGCCCGACTCGCACTCCGACGCGAGGGTCTTCAGCTTCTCGCCGGCGTCATGGAGTGCTTCCTTGGCCTCCGTGCCCACCTCCTTGGGCAGCAGGAAGACCTGCCGGTTGAACTCCTCGGCCGCAGCGACCGCGTCGTTGCGCAGCTGCGAGTCGCAGTCGGCCTGGACCTGGTTGAGCGCGGCGAGGAGCTTCTCGCTGTTGTCTTTCGGAATCGTGATCCCGTCGGAGCCGTCGGAGCCGCAACCCGTGGCGATCAGCATGAGCACCGCCAAGGGCCCGACCGCGAGCGCCCGAAGGCGCGCTCGCGAGGCGAACGTGTGTACGACCCCCGTGGGCATCGCGGCGAGTCTAGTGACCGCTCGACAGTCTCCACGGGCACCACTCACTGGCCGACGTACAGGCGTCGTGCGAGGTGTTCTGGCAGGTCTGCGGCCTCGATCGCCTCGGCCGCACGGTCGACCTCGTATTCGACGCGGTGGTAGGCGGCGCTCCACGCCTCGGTGTCGAGCTCGAGCCACGCTGCGCGAGAGTCGCCGTCGCGCGGCTGTCCCACGCTCCCGGGATTGATGAGCCACCGGCCCTCGGCGAGATCGAGCCCGGTGCCTCCCGCCGCCTGGGCTCCCGTTGCGTCGTGGTCCTCCCCCGCCCCAGGCGCGTCGTCGCCCACGACGAAGTAGAGGGCGACGTGCGAGTGGCCGACGAAGCTCACCCTGGACGCCTGCCGCGCGATGCACTCAGCCGCCTGATCGGACCAGAGCACGTACTCCCACACAGGGTCGCGGGGAGATGCGTGGTACAGAGCGACCTCGTGGGTCGTATCCGCGGGCTTCAGGCCACCCAGGTACTCGGTCGTAGCCTCCTTGCAGTTTCGCTGCGTCCAGCGCACCGCAGCCGCCGCGGCCGGCGAGAAGGACGAGATGTCCAGCGCACCGAGAACCGCGAGGTCGTGGTTGCCCGCGAGCGAGACGGCACACCGCTCGGCGACGAGGTCCGCGCAGTCGTCCGGCTGCGCCCCGTAGCCAACCACGTCGCCGAGGCTCCAGAGCTCGTCGACCTCCGTCTCGTCGATCGCGGCGAGGACCGCCTCGAGCGCGGGGAGATTGGCGTGGATGTCGCTGAGGATCGCGATTCGCATCGGCTCGAACGGGCGGACTATCGTAGGCGGGATGCGAGGCAGGGCGCTTCGAATCGGCCTCTCGGCGATCGCGATGATCGTCGTCGCCGAGGGGGCTGTTTGGCTCCTGCGCCCGCGCGAGAGTCCGATCGAGCCGGCCACGGTCGCCGAGGACGATTACTTCACGGCCGCCCAGCTCGATCGCGCCCGAGACTACCGGGACGGGCAGCTTTGGCTCTTCGGCGCCGGCCTCGTCGCCGAAGGGGCCGTCCTCGTCGCGGTCGCCCTGGGACACCCGCACGCCGCGCGCCGTACGCTCGATCGGCTGGCAGCACGGCCGGTCCTGGGCGGCGCCGCCGTTGGTGCCGGGCTGTCGGTGGCGATCGCCGTGGCGACGCTGCCTCCTGGGATCTGGGCCCACGAGCGCGCGGTCGACGTCGGCCTCTCAACGCAGTCGCTCGGCTCCTGGTTCGGCGACGTCGCGAAGTCGACCGCGATCGGTGCCGTGCTCGCGGGTGCCGGCGGGGCGCTCCTGCTCGCGCTCGTGCGTCGCTGGCCGCGCCGGTGGTGGATCGGGGGAAGCGTGGCCGTCGTCGCGATTGCCGCCGTCTTCACCTGGCTCGCGCCCGTAGTGCTGGCGCCGCTTTTCAACCGCTTCGACGCGCTGCCGCAGGACAGTCGCGTGCGGGCCGACGTCCTCGCGCTCGCGCAGAAGGCGGGGGTTGACATCGGCCAGGTCTACCGCGTCGACGCGAGCCGGCGCTCGAGAGCGCTCAACGCCTACGTCAACGGGTTGGGGTCGACGAAGCGCGTCGTCCTGTACGACACGCTCATCGACGACACCGACCGCGCCGAGCTCGACTCCATCGTCGCGCATGAGCTCGGCCACGTCGCCCACGACGACATCCTGCGCGGCCTCGCCTTCGTCGCCATCGTCGCGCCGTTCGGCGTGCTCTTCGCCCGCGAGACGGCCGAGGCGATCGCCGCGCGCTCGGGGGCCGATCTGCGGACCCCCGCGGGGCTGCCGGCGCTCCTGCTGGCGCTCGCCTTGGCCGGCACCATCCTGAGCATTCCGGGCGACCAGCTCTCGCGCAAGGTCGAGGCGAGCGCCGATCAGTTCGCCCTGGAGCTCACGCACGACCCACACGCCCTGATCCAGGTGCAGCGGCGCCTTGCGCTGACGAACGTCGCGGATCCGGACCCGCCGGCCCTGGTGACGTTCCTCCTCGGAACCCACCCGCCGACCATCGACCGGATCGGGGCGGCGGTTGCCTACGAGCGGAACGAGTCGACGGTCAGCGCCAGGCCCTGATCGAGCTCGACCGCGGGAGTCCATCCGAGCTCCTCACCGGCGCGCCGCGAATCGATCGAGATCCGCTGCACCTCGCCGACGCGGGCCGGAGCCATCTCCGGCTCGAACTCGCGGTCACAGATCGCCGCCATCCTCCGGCCGAGCTCGAGGACGCTCGTCTCGACCCCCGTGCCGACGTTGAACGCTCCGCCCGCGGTCGAGCCGGAGGCCGCGAGGCACGCGGCCACGACATCGCCCACGTAGATGTAGTCACGGGTCTGTTCGCCGTCGCCGAACACTCGCGGCGTCCCACCGCCGAGCAGGAGGTCCGAGAAGATCGCGACCACGCCCGCCTCTCCGTGCGGGTCCTGGCGCGGCCCGTAGACGTTGCCGAGGCGAAGCGATACGCCAGAGAGGCCGTGGAGCCGCCCGTAAAGGGAGAGGTAGCCCTCGGCCGCGAACTTCGACTGGCCGTAGGGGGCATCCGGTCGGCAGTCGGCGTCCTCGCCGAGGGGGAGCTCGCGCCCCTCGCCCTCCCCGTAGATCGCGCCTCCCGTCGAGATGAAGACAACCCGCCGCGCCTGATTCGAAACGGCGGCTTCGAGGAGGTTGATCGTGCCGCCCACGTTGACGCCGAGGTCGAACACTGGATCGGCGACCGACCGCCGCACGTCGATCTGCGCGGCAAGGTGGAAGACCAGCTCGGGCCGGCCGTCCGCGAATGCGCCCTGGATGGCCGCGGCGTCCGTCACGTCCGCGTCCCGAAGCTCGGCGCCGCGGCCGAACGCCTCCTCGAGGTTCGCGCGCCGGCCCGATGAGAGGTCATCGACGACAAGCACCTCGTCGCCTCGGGCGAGGAGGGCGTCGACGAGGTGCGAGCCGATGAAGCCGGCACCGCCGGTGACCAGGGCCCTCATGTGGACCGCAGCCTAGTATCGGGACATGTCCCAGCGTGCAAGCACCGATCCGGTCGCCGAGCTTCGGGGCGTCGTGCAGGCGGCTGTGAACGCCGTCGGAGATGGCAGGGGGAGCGCCGAGCTCTCGCTGGAGCGTCCGCCGAAGCCCGAGCTCGGCGATTACTCGACGAATGCAGCGATGCTGCTTGCACCGGTTCTCGGAGAGCCCCCGCGAGACATCGCCCAGCGGGTTGGCGAGCGCCTCGAGGACGAGCTCGCCGAGCGGGCTCAGCGCGTGGAGATCGCCGGGCCCGGCTTCCTCAACGTCTTTCTCTCCGACGGATGGCATCGCGAAGCGGTGGTGGAGGTGCTGCGGGCCGGCGACGATTTCGGCCGCGGCTCGCCCGTCACGGAGCGGATCCTGCTCGAGTTCGTCTCGGCGAACCCCACCGGCCCGATCACCGTCGCCTCCGCGCGCCACGCCGCCTACGGCGATTCGCTGGGGAGGCTCCTCGAGCGCGCCGGATACCCCCTCGAGCGGGAGTACCTACTGAACGACATGGGCGGGCAGGTCGAGCGCTTCGCGGCCTCGATCCAGGCTCGCATGAGCGGGGAGGATCCCCCGGAGGACGGCTATCCGGGTGAGTACGTCGCTGAGCTCGGTGAAGAGCTGGCCGCTCACGGCGTCGGCCCAGACGACCTCGACGAGCTGGCGCGGCGTGGCACCGAGGCCATGCGCACCCGGATCGAGGCCACCCTTGAGCGCTTCGGCGTCCGCTACGACACCTGGTTCTCGGAACGCAGCCTGCACGCGTCGGGCGCGATCGAGGCGTCGCTCGCCGAGCTTCGTGAGCGTGGGCACGTCTACGAGAGCGACGGGGCGCAGTGGTTGCGGACCAGCGAATTCGGCGACGACAAGGATCGCGTCCTGATCCGCTCCGACGGCCGCCCCACCTACCTCGCGCAGGACATCGCCTATCACCGCGACAAGCTCGAGCGGGGGGCGGAGCGGCTCATCGACCCGCTCGGCGCCGACCATCACGGGTACGTGCCGCGCATGCGGGCGGCGCTGATGGCGCTCGGGTTCGACGGTGAGCGCTACGAGACGCCGATGCTGCAGCTCGTCAACATCGTCGAGCGCGGCGAGCGCTCGCAGGTCTCGAAGCGGAAGGGCCAGCTCGTCACCCTCGACGACCTGCTCGACGACATCGGGGTCGACGCGGCACGCTTTTTCATGCTCCAGCGAAGCCACGAGACCACGATCGACCTCGACCTCGACCTCGCGCGCCAGCGCTCGCAGGACAACCCCGTCTACTACGTCCAGTACGCGCACGCTCGCATCGCGAGCATCCTGCGCAAGGCGGTCGCTGAGGGCGCCGTTGCGGCCGTCGATGACGGCGGCACGATCGACGAGGGCGCCCTCGAAGCCGGCGCCGCCACTCCAGCAGCCCTGGGCGCAAAGGCAGAGCCAAGCGAGCGCGCGCTGGTGCAGCGCATCCTGGAGTTTCCGGCCGAGGCTGCGTCCGCGGCCGAGCGCCGTGCTCCCCACCGGCTCAGCGCGTACGCGACGGCCACGGCAGCCGACTTCCACGCGTTCTACCGCGACTGTCAGGTCGTCGGAGCGGGGGAGGGGTACGAGTCCGCGCGCCTTGGCGTGTGCCTGGCGGCGAAGCGGGTGCTGGCGACCACGCTCGACCTGCTCGGCGTCAGTGCGCCGCAGCGGATGTAGGGATCAGACCCAGGTCTTTCGCGTAGGAGGGCCACTGAGCTGTCTCTCGTTCGGGGGCGAGCGCGGGACGCTGATCCGTAATCGTCGCGCCCCGCTGTTACATTGGCGCGCGCCCACGCACGAACGAGGAGGAGTGAGGACATTGACAAAGGCTGAGTTCGTCGACCGGATCTCTGGCAACTTCGATTCGAAGAAGGCCGCCGCGGATGCGGTCGAAGCCGTGCTCGACGGGATCACCGACACGCTCGCGGGGGGCGGCGATGTCAACTTCACCGGCTTCGGCAAGTTCAGCGTTGCCGAGCGTGGTCCCAGGCAGGGGGTCAACCCCCGGACCGGCGAGCGGATCACGATCGCCGGCGGGCGCGTGCCGAAGTTCTCGGCGGGCGCCGGCCTCAAGACGAAGGTCAAGGGCGGCTGAGCGCACCCTTCGCAGACCGGCTCGCCGCTCTCGTAGAGGAGCGGCGCAGCCAGGTCTGCATGGGGCTCGACCCCGAGCCGGCGACCGGCACTGAGGTTGCCGAGCGTTGCCGCGAGCTGATTGAGCTGGCGGGGGACAGCTGCATTGCCGTGAAGCCCCAGCTCGCTTGCTTCGAGCGGCTGGGCGCGGCTGGCAGGGAGGCGCTCGGCGAAACCGTGGTGGCGGCGCATGACGCCGGGCTGCTGGTCATCGCCGACGCCAAACGCGGCGACGTCCCCCATATCGCGGAGGTGTACGCCGATGGCCTGCTCGGCAAGGCCGGCCTTGGCGCCGATGCGCTCACGGTCAACCCGCTGATGGGCGGGGACGTCGTCGATGCCTTCGTGGACGTTGCGGAGCGCGAGGGCAGTGGGCTCTTCGCCCTCGTGCGCACCTCCAACCCGGGCGCAGCTGACATCCTCGACCTCGACGCGGGCGGGCGCCCGGTCTTCGAGCGCCTAGCCCAGCTCGTGGCAGCACGCGCGGATCGGCTGGCGGGATCGTCCGGGCTCTCCGGGATGGGGGCGGTCGTTGGTGCGACCGAGCCGCGCCACCTCGCCCGGCTGCGCGAGCTGATGCCGCGCTCGGTCTTCCTCCTTCCAGGGGTCGGCGCCCAGGGGGGCGACCCGGCACAACTGGCCGCGGCATTCGGCGAGCATCCGGCCTCGGCGATCGTCACGGCGTCCCGCTCGATCGCGGGGGCCGACGATCCCGCCGCCGCCGCGGCGGCGCTGCGCGAGACGGTCTGGAACCTGAGCGCGGCTTGAGGTCGTATCAGGCACTGGGCGACGTTTTGCGCCGCCCCAGGACCCCACACTCGGCTTCCGCGGGTGGCTACCATCGCCGCGCCGAGTAGCCAGGACGAGCCATGGCGACACCGAGATCCCAGCCGAAGCCGCGCGTGAGCATCGTCGCGCGTGTGCTTGCCCCCCTTGCGCTGGTCGCCGTCGTGATCGGGCTAATCGTGGTCATCTCGGGCTCGATGTCCGACTCCGACGGCGGCGGCCACCATGCGCGCCACGCGGGCGGGGGTCATCACCAGCAGCACCAGACGACCACCACGCCCGATACCTACGTGGTCCAGCAGAACGACACGCTCGACGGGATCGCCGCCAAGACCGGGGTCTCGGTCGATCAGCTCCAGAAGCTCAACCCGGACGTCGACACCCAGGCTCTGGCGCCCGGCTCGACCCTGAAGCTCCGCTGACACGCATGCTTCGCCACCGCGCTCGGCGGACAGGCGCGGTCCTGGCAATCGCGCTCGCCGCTGCCTGCCCAGCGAGCGCCGCGTCCGCGGAGAAGCCGCCGTCGCCGCCGGCGGCGACCTGGCTCCTGGTGGATGCCGGCGACGGGACCCGGCTCGACGCCCACGCTCCGAGCGAGACCCGCTCGATCGCCAGCACGACGAAGCTGATGACGGCCTATCTGGCGCTGCGCGAGCTGCCGCTTCACCGCGAGCTCACTGCGCCCAACTACCACCCCGAGCTCGGCGAGTCGCTGATGGGTCTCAAGGCGGGGGACGAGGTGAGCGTCCACGACCTCCTCTATGGCCTGCTGCTCCCGAGCGGGAATGACGCGGCGGTCGCCCTGGCGGACGGGGTTGCCGGCTCGGTGCCGGCATTCGTCGACGAGATGAACGCCGCGGCCCGCAGGCTCGGCCTCGAGGACACGCACTACGCGAACCCGATCGGGCTCGACGAGGCCGGCAACTACTCGAGCGCCGCTGACCTCGTCACGCTCGCGGAGAAGCTGCGCCGCGATCCGACCTTCCGCCGGATCGTCGATACGCCCGAGAAGACGGTCACCAGCGGTTCGCGCACGATCCACCTCGAGAACACGAACACGCTGTTGCGCGAATACGACTGGGTGAACGGGGTGAAGACGGGCCACACGCTCGAGGCGGGCAACGTTCTGATCGGCTCCGCCAAGCAGCACGGGGTCACGCTCGTATCGGCGGTGCTCGGCGCGCCGACCGAGGCGGCGCGCAATGCGGGCACGCTCGCCCTCCTTCGCTACGGGTTCTCGCTCTATCGAACCGCCACGCCGGTGACGGACGGGGAGCGGCTCGCGTCCTCGGCGCTCTCCTATCGCGACGAGCGCCTGCCCCTCGCCGCGAGCAGACAGGTCCGCTTCACCGTGCGCAAAGGCCAGGACATCGAGACGCGCGTGGTCTCCGCTCGCCCGGAGGTCGACAGCGCCGCTCGCGGGGAGCGCCTGGGCGCCGCCGTCGTCACCCTCGATGGCGAAATCCAGGATCGCGTCCCGCTCGTGGCGGCGCGCACGGTCGGCGGCCCCAGCGTGGGCGACCGCCTCGACTCCGCGCTTCCCGGCTCGCGCACGGCGGCGTGGCTCATCGTGGCGGTCGCCGTCGCCGCGCTGGTCGCGCTCGTGCTCGGGGCGGTCGCTGCCCTCGGGCACCGTCGGGGCGGGCGGTAAGGTCCACACCGGAGAGGGAAACCAGTGATCCTCACGGTCACACTCAACGCGGCCATCGATCGCACGGTTGCCGTCCCGAGCTTCCGGCTTGGCCAGCGCCACCGCGCTGTCGAGTCGCGGACGGTCGCCGGCGGCAAGGGCGTGAACGTCGCCCGCGCTCTGAAGCTGCTCGGGCGCCCGGTGATCGCGACCGGCCTGGCCGGCGGCTCGACCGGGACGCGGATCCTCGAGCGTCTCGCCGAGGAGTCGATCCTCAATGCGTTCACGAGGATCGAGGGTGAGTCGCGCACGAACCTCGCGGTCGTTGACCCCACCACCGGCGAGCAGACTGAGATCAACGAGCGCGGCCCCGAGGTCTCCCCCGAGGAGGTCGACCGCTTCGTCGAGAAGCTGCTCTACCTCGCGCAGGGCGCGACGATCTGCGTCCTCGCAGGCAGCGTGCCGCCCGGGGTCGATCCCGACGTCTATGGCCGCCTGATCACCGAACTTCGCGAGCTCGGCGTCATCTCGGTCCTCGATACCGACGGGGAGCCGATGCGCGCCGGGCTGCGGGCGGAGCCGGCGGTCGTCGCCCCCAACGCGCTCGAGGCCGAAGGCGCCGTCGGGCACGAGTTCAACGACGGCGACGACCTCGCTCAGGGCCTGACCGGGTTGATCGAGATGGGGGCGGGCGAGGCCATCATCACCCGTGAGAACGGCTGCGTCGCGATCGTCGGACAGCACGCCGACGACGCTCCCCTCGGCCGCCGGGCTGGTGAGCCGCCGCTGGGCAGCATCTTCGAGGTCGAGATCGAACCGCTCGAAGCCGTCGCCTCGGTGGGCTCTGGGGACGCCTTCCTCGCCGGCTACGTCGCCGCGCGTTATGCGGGCGGCTCGGCGCGTGAGTGCCTCGCCTACGGCGTGGCATGCGGCGCGCAGTCGACCCAGCACTTCGGCGCCGGCTCGCTTGACGCGCGCGAGGTCGAGCGCCTCCTGCCGCGGGTCGAGGTGCGCGAGGTGGACGTGCCGGCACGCGTCGCCTGAGCACGTCGAACGTACGTTGGGCGGGGCTATGCCCAGCACGGTCGTACGTTCGGCGGCGGAGCGCGGCGGCGCGGTTGACCGCTGTTATCATCGCCGGGGCGTTGGTCAAGCGCCGAATCACCCCGCAAATTCCGCCGTTGAGGCCCCGTTTTGGCGGGGTTTTTTCGTCCGTGACCGCGCCTAGCCTGAATTCTTCTGGAGACTCCGAAGGGGTGAAGCGGTGGAAGTAGAGATCGGCCGAGGCAAGAAGGGCCGTCGGGCCTACGGGTTCGACGACATCGCGATCGTGCCGTCGCGCCGCACCCGCGACCCTGACGACGTCGACATCTCCTGGACGCTCGGGCCTTACCGCTTCGAGCTGCCGCTGCTCGCCTCGGCGATGGACGGGGTCGTGAGCCCCGAGACGGCCGTGGCGCTCGCCCGGCACGGTGGGCTCGGGGTGCTGAACCTCGAGGGCATCTGGTCGCGCTACGAGGACGCCGACGAGCAGCTCGCGCGGATCTCGAATGCTCCGCCCAGCGAGGCCACGAATCTCATGCAGGAGATCTACGAGGAGCCCCTCAAGCCGGAGCTCATGGCCCAGCGGGTCGAGGAGATCAAGGCTCAGGGCGTCGTCGCCGCCGCCTCGCTGACACCGCAGCGCGTCACGGACTACTACGAGGTCGCGCTCGAGGCGGGCCTCGACATCCTCGTGATCCAGGGCACGGTGATCTCTGCCGAGCACGTCTCGTCGAAGTCCGAGCCGCTCAACCTCAAGGAGTTCATCGCCGAGGTCCCGGTGCCGTGCATCGTCGGCGGCTGCGCCTCCTACTCGACCGGCCTGCACCTGATGCGCACCGGAGCCGTCGGCGTGCTGGTGGGCGTCGGCCCCGGTGCCGCCTGCACCACGCGCGGGGTCCTGGGCATCGGCGTCCCCCAGGCAACGGCGATCGCCGACGTCGCCGCTGCGCGCTCCCAGCACATGCTCGAGACGGGCGAGTACTGCAACGTCATCGCCGACGGCGGCATGCGCACCGGCGGCGATCTCTCGAAGGCGATCGCCTGCGGCGCCGACGCCGTGATGATCGGCTCGCCCCTGGCGCGCGCCAAGGAAGCGCCGGGTCGCGGCTACCACTGGGGCATGGCAACCTTCCATCCCTCGCTGCCGCGCGGCACCCGAGTCGCCACGAAGCAGGACGGGACGCTCGAGGAGATCCTCCTCGGCCCCGCGCACGAGAACGACGGCACCTTCAACCTGATCGGCGCCCTGCGGACCTCGATGGCCACCACCGGCTACGAGGACATCCGCGACTTCCAGCGCGCCGAGGTGATGATCGCGCCCGCGCTTCAGACCGAGGGCAAGCAGCTCCAGCGCTCGCAGTCGGTCGGGATGGGGTCCAATGGCCGCGCGGCGGTGTCCGCGGGGGTAGCCGTCAGCGATGACTGAGCCCACCGTCGTCCCTGGCGATGTGGCTGGGGGCGAGGTGCGGCCTGAGCACCAGCAGGTTCCCGCCCCAAGGGAGCTTGCCGATGGCGATCCCGCCCTTCCCATTGAGCCGGCGGTCGATGAGCTGACCCCGGCCGACCGCGACGTCGCCCAGGAGGAGGTCCTGGTACTCGACTTCGGCGGCCAGTACTCGCAGCTGATCGCGCGGCGCATCCGTGAGTGCGGGGTCTTCGCAGAGCTCCTTCCGCACGACCTCGATGTCGAGAAGATCCGCGAGCGCAAGCCGGCCGCGCTGATCCTCTCGGGCGGGCCGGCCTCGGTCTACGCCGAGGGCGCGCCGACGCTGCGCCGCGAGCTGCTCGAGCTCGGCATCCCGGTGCTCGGCATCTGTTACGGCATGCAGGCGATGGTCCTCGTGCTCGGCGGTCGCGTCGAGGGTGCTGAGGCCGGCGAGTTCGGCCGCACGACCCTGACGATGGCCGATGGCGGCGGCCATCTGCTCGCCGGCCTGCCGGCTGAGCAGCAGTGCTGGATGAGCCACCGCGACTCGGTCTTCGAGCCGCCTGCTGGTTTCACCGCCCTTGCCGCGAGCCCGGGCTCGCCCGTCGCCGCCCTCGAGAATCCCGAGCAGGGCCTCTACGGCATCCAGTTCCACCCCGAGGTCGTGCACACGCCCTACGGAACGCAGATCCTCGACCGCTTCCTGCGCGAGATCGCCGGGTGCGAGGCGCAGTGGTCACCGGCTTCGGTGATCGAGGAGCAGGTGGAGCGCATTCGCGCCCAAGTCGGCGACGCCGGCGTCATCTGCGGGCTCTCCGGCGGCGTGGATTCCGCCACCGCGGCGGCCCTCGTCCACCGCGCGGTCGGCGACCAGCTCACGTGCGTGCTCGTCGATCACGGTCTGATGCGCTTAAACGAGGCATCCCAGGTCGTCGAGGCCTTCCGCGAGCAGCTCGGCGTTCGCCTCGTTCACGTTGATGCCGAGGAGCGCTTCCTCGACCGGCTCGCCGGCGTCGACGACCCGGAGACGAAGCGCAAGATCATCGGCGAGGAGTTCATCCGCGTCTTCGAGGAAGAGGCGAAGAAGCTCTCCGACGCCCGCTTCCTGGTCCAGGGGACGCTCTACTCCGACGTGATCGAGTCGGGCGGCGACGGCCGGGCTGCGGCGACGATCAAGTCACATCACAACGTCGGCGGCCTGCCCGAGGACCTCGACTTCGAGCTCGTCGAGCCGCTGCGGATGCTCTTCAAGGACGAGGTGCGGGCCGTTGCAACCGAGGTCGGCCTGCCCGACCGGTTCGTCTGGCGCCAGCCGTTCCCAGGCCCCGGGCTGGGGATCCGCATCGTCGGCGGCGAGGTCAACCGCGAGCGCCTCGACATCCTGCGCGAGGCGGACGCGATCCTTCAGGAGGAGGTCCGCGCCGCCGGCCTCTACCGCGAGCTCTGGCAGTCCTTCTGCGTGCTGCCGGTGGTGCGATCCGTCGGCGTGCAGGGCGATGGGCGCACCTACGCCTATCCGATCGTGATCCGCGCGGTCACCTCCGACGATGCCATGACGGCCGACTGGGCGCGGCTTCCCTACGACCTGCTCGAGCGGGTCTCCAACCGCATCATCAACGAGGTCCCGCACGTGAATCGCGTGGCGCTCGACGTCTCGTCAAAGCCGCCCGCGACGATCGAGTGGGAGTAACCCCCCGCAAACACGCCGAACGTGCGTTAGTGCCCCCTATAGGCGGTGCGTTCGCACGTTCGGTGGGCTAAGACCACCCGTCCCACCGCCGCAGCGAGGGGAGTGGGTCGACCGGGTTGCCGTGCCCCCAGCCGTGGGGCCACATCTCGAAGTGGAGCATGCAGCCGACGGATTCGGCGTTTCCTGTGCGTCCGACGCTGCCGATCGTCCGGCCGGTGTGGACCCGCTGGCCGGTGTGGAGCGGTGTGGGGTTGAGGAGGTGCGCGTACCGGTAGTCGGTGCCCGTCCCGCGGCCGTCGATCACGAGCCAGTTCCCATAGAGGACCGGGTCCGATCCACGCGCCTGGACGGTGCCGCCGCGGGCGGCGACCTCCTGGGTCCCGCACGGGGAGAAGATGTCCTGGCCCTGGTGCACGCGTCCGCCGCTGCGCGGGGCGCCGAAGCGCTGGAGCGCCCCGCCGTAGCCGTGTGGGCCGCGGACGGGGAACTCGTAGCCGAACAGGCGGAAGCGGCCGACGCCGAATCGGCGTCGCTCGCCGCGCTCGCCCAACTTGAACTTGTACTTGCCGTCCGGCGCCGCGTCGCCACCGCCCTCGGAGCCGTCCCAGCGGATCGTGTGGCGCGAGTACGGCAGGAGGTCGTGCTTGGTCCAACTGCGGGCGACGTGGCCCGAGTGACGGTGGACGGCGAGGATGCGAACGTCGGCACGGCCGGCGCTCTTGAAGCGGAATCGCAGCCGCTCGCGATGGCGCCCGTCGAAGAAGATGTGACGGGGTCCCGCCTTGGCGTGGTCAAGCGAGAAGGAGGCGGGAAGGCTCGAGTCGGGGACGACTCGCAGGGACTTCGGCGCGCGGGCGGTGTCGCCGCCGCTCTCTACCAGCAGGGGCCGGCCGTCGCCGGCGACGGCCGGCACCGTCGCCTTGACGCGGAGCTGGTCGACGTCCGTTGGGACGACGCTGATCGGCCCGCCGCTGCTGGGGAAGTGGACCTCCCTGATGTGCCCGAGGTGGCGCCCGGAGAACTTCACCTTGCCGCCCTCGGCAACTGCCCGGACATCAGCACAGCGGTCCAGGCAGCGCAGCGCGCTGACCCGTGGGGGGTGCCCGGCGCTGAGGCCGGGCGCGGCGGGCAGGCCGAGCGTGAGGGCGAGGGCGGCGCCGCCCACGAGCCGCCTGGACCCGCGCCCGCCCACTAACTCCAGCTGTCCCAGCGCTTCAGGGCCTTGGTGACACTGGGGAGCGCGCGGCCGCCGTTGTACCAGTCGTCCTTCCAGTACTCGAAGTGCAGGTGGCAGGCCGTAGCGTCGCCGGTCGAGCCGACGATCCCGATCTTCTCGCCGGTGCGGAGGTGGTCGCCCTTGTGGACACGGGCCGGGCGCTTCAGGTGCGCGTACATGAAGTCGTGGTCATCGTGCTTGGAATCGATCACGACGTAGTTGCCGGCGGCCGACTGGTAGGCCTTCCATTGCACCCGTCCGGCGCGGGCGGCGACGAGCTTCGTGCCGCACCTGGCGCCGACGTCCTGGCCCATGTGCCTGTGGCCATCGCGTGGGGCCCCAAAGCCATCCCAGTACTCGTGGTGGCCGCGCACGGGGAAGATGTGGTCGTAGAAGCCGAAGTGCGAGCCGTGCGTCGACTCGGTGCCGCCCCCGGGGACCGAGCCGATCTTGAACTTGTACCTGCCATTCGGTGGCTCGCCCCCGCCGTCGCGCTTGCCGTCCCACCTGGCCTTGTTCTCGACGTAGGGCTGGCGGTTGCGCTGGACCCACGAGCTCACGACCTTCCCGTTCTTGGAATGGACGACCTGGATCTGAACGTCGGTGGCGGCGCCCTCGAAGCTGTACTTGACCCGCGCATCGCGCTTGGAGTGCCAGAACGCCTTGTTCGGGTTGGCCCGCGCGGTGTCGAGCTTGAAGTCGCCTCCCTCGGGGATCTGATCCGGCGAGACAATCTCAAGGCGCTTCGGCGATACGGAGCCGTTGCCGGCCGAGTCGATGGCCTTCGGCGCTCCGGACTTCGCACCGTCGGGGACCTTCGCCTTGACCGAGTGCTTACGCGAGCTCGTCGGGTCCACGCGAAGCACGCCGCCTCCCTGCTCGGGGAAGGTGACGGTGACGGTGTGGCCGAGGTGGGCGCCCGTGAGCGCCACGTTCGATCCCGCCGTCGCCGTCCGGATGCCGGCGCACGTTTCGATGCACTGAACGTCCTTGACCTTGGGCGGATCGGGGGCGCCAACACCGCCCACCCCTCCGCCGCCGGACGCCGCCGCCCCGGCAGCGACGGAAAGCGAGGCGACCACCGTCGCGACTCCGATCAAGTTTCGCCAAGCGTCCCGCTTCGGCGGGTCCGGCCCCAAGTCCAGCCTCTCTTTCTCCGGCCTACGGGGTTAGCTGGCGGGCTCGCACCGAAAGAGCGGCGCTACGGAGATTCGATTCGCCCCTGGGCCGACGTCATGTCGTCCCTGCGGTTCCCCCGCTCCCGGACGACGTGCGCTCGGGATTCGGCAGGTCTTCTGGGGCGGGCAGTATAGCCTCGGCGGCGGTCCTCCAAAAGCGCACGAATTGCCGTTGCCGCGCGTTTTCAGCGACGCCTGGATGCAGTCACTATCATCAGCGGGCCGCGCCGGGCACGTGCTGCTGTGGGCGCGGCTTTTCAACGGCACCGCATCGCCGGTGCGGGCACTCCACAGATGACGACAAAGACCTACGTAGCCACGAAGGAATCCCGCCAGCGCGACTGGTGGGTGGTCGATGCCGAGGGTAAGACGCTCGGGCGGCTGGCGACGCAGATCGCCGACGCCCTGCGCGGCAAGCGCAAGCCCGAGTACACGCCGCACGTCGACACCGGCGACTTCGTGGTCGTCATCAACGCCGCCAAGATCGTGGTCACGGGTAACAAGCGAACCGACAAGATCTACTACCGCCACAGCGGCTATCCCGGAGGCATCCGCTCGCGCACCCTCAACGACATGCTCGAGCGGCGCCCGGAGGAGGTCATCCGCAAGGCGGTCAAGGGCATGCTCCCCCGCAACCGGCTCGCGCGCCAGCAGATCAACAAGCTGAAGGTCTACGCGGGCCCCGAGCATCCGCACGAGGCTCAGCAGCCGAAGCCGATGGAGGTGGCGTAGTGGCCGACGAAGAACGCCGCGAGGACGAGACACCCGCCGAGGAGCAGCCCGCCGCGGACGCACCGGCGGACGAGAGCGCCGACGACGCAGCGACCGAGGCGCCAGAGGCCGAGGCACAGGAGCCCGATGCCGAGGAGGCGCCCGCCACCAAGGCGGATGCAGAAGAGGCACCCGAGGCCGAGGAGACCTCCGAGGAGGACGAGGCGAAGCCGGCCGAGGGCAAGAAGCCCGATCTTCCTCCCGGGGCCGAGCTCGATCCGATCGCGCTCGAGCCCGAGCGCGAGCTGAGCGCCGAGGAGAAGGCGCGCCTCGAGGCCGAGGAGGAGGAGCGCCGCCGGCGCGAGGCCGCCGAGGAGGAGGGCGATGAGCCAGTCGCCCGCCAACCCAAGGTCCAGCTCTCCGAGGAGACCCGCATTCAGGCGACGGGCAAGCGCAAGAGCTCGATCGCCCGCGTGATCGTGGTCCCCGGCAGCGGCACGTTCGAGGTCAACTCCCGCCCGATCGACGAGTACTTCCCGCGCCATGCGCATCAGACCGCCGCCAAGCAGCCCCTGGTGACCGCCGGGTATGAGGGCACCGTGGACGTCCGCGTGCGGGTGCACGGCGGGGGCGTCTCGGGCCAGGCCGGCGCGGTGCGCCACGGCGTCGCCCGCGCACTGGTCGAGATCGACCCCGAGCTGCGCCCCGAGCTCAAGCGCCGCGGCCTCCTGACGCGCGATGCGCGTGAGAAGGAGCGGCGCAAGGCCGGCCTCAAGAAGGCGCGCAAGCGCCCGCAGTTCTCGAAGCGCTAGGACCGGTGGCTCGCAGGCTGTTCGGGACGGACGGCGTCCGCGGCGTCGCCGGCGAACTGCTCACCGCCGAGCTCGCGCTCAGCCTCGGCCGCGCCGCGGCCGCATCCGCCGACGCCGACCGGCCGCAGGTCGTGATCGTGCGGGACACGCGCGAATCCGGGCCGATGCTCGAGTCGGCGCTCGCCGCCGGGATCGCCGAGGGCGGCGGCGACGCCTGGCTCGCTGGTGTCCTGCCGACGCCCGCCGCGTCCGTGCTCGTGCGCCGGCACGGGCTTGACCTCGCGGTCGTCGTCTCGGCCTCGCACAACCCGTGGCAGGACAACGGGATCAAGTTCTTCGGCGCCGACGGTCGCAAGCTGGCCGACGAAGCCGAGGAGCGGATCGAGGCGGTGATCGAGCGCGAGCCGGTTACCGAGATCGGCCGCGTGCGGACGCTCGAGGGCGCGCTCGACGACTACCTGCGCGAGCTCGCCTCCGCGTTCAGGCTGGATCTGAACGGTGTCAGGGTGGTCTTGGACTGCGCCAACGGCGCCACCTATCGCGCCGCGCCGATCGCCTTCGAGCGCCTTGGGGCGCAGGTGCAGACGCTTGCCGCCGAGCCGGACGGACGGAACATCAACGAGGGCTGCGGCTCGACCCACCCGGAGGCGCTCGCCGAGCACATGGCCGCCGCCGACGCCGATGTCGGCTTTGCGTTTGATGGTGACGGCGATCGGGTGATCGCCGCCGACGCCGAGGGCCGGATCCACGATGGCGATGAGCTCCTGGCTCTCACGGCCCGGCACCTCGCTGCCGCCGGTGAGCTCGGCGGCGGGGTGGCGGTGACCGTGATGTCGAACTACGGCTTTCACCAGGCGATGCGCGAGGCCGGGGTGGAGGTCGAGACGACCGACGTCGGCGACCGCCATGTCGCGGCCGCGCTCGAGCGACTCGACTGGGCGCTCGGCGGCGAGCAGTCGGGCCATCTGATCTGGCGCGAGTACGCCCCGACCGGGGATGGGATCGCCGGGGCGCTGCTCGCCATGCGCGCGCTCGAGGGCCGGCCGCTGGCCGCGGTCACGCCGATGGAGACCCTGCCGCAGATCCTCCAGAACGTTCGCGTGGCGGATCGCACCGCGGTCGAGCGCGCGGCCGCGGTCTGGAAGGCCGTGGACGATGAGAACGAGGCTCTGGAGGGCCGCGGCCGCGTACTCGTGCGTCCATCCGGGACCGAGCCGGTCGTGCGCGTGATGGTCGAGGCGCCCGAGCGTGAGGAGGCCGAGGCGATCTGCGCACGCGTGGTTGCGGTGGTCGAGGGCGAGCTCGGCGCGCTCTAGGCAGAGCGCCACCCAGGCTCTACCCTTACCTGCCCTCTGTGTGCGGAATCATCGGATACGTAGGCAAGCGCCCTTGCCGTGATCTCCTGGTCGCTGGGCTCGAGAAACTCGAGTACCGCGGCTACGACTCGGCCGGCATCTCGCTGCTCGCCGACGGCGAGGTCGAGACCACCCGGGCCGTCGGGAACCTCTCCAACCTGCGGGAGGCGATCGGCCTTGACGCCGACCGGCCGGTCTCCGCAGGCGAAGGCGCGGTCGCGATCGCCGCTCCGCCGGCCACCATCGGCCTCGGGCACACCCGCTGGGCGACGCACGGCCGCGTCACCGAGGAGAACGCCCACCCGCATGGCGACTGCACGGGCAGCGTCCACATCATCCTCAACGGAATCGTCGAGAACCACGCCGACCTTCGGCGCGACCTGGCGGCCGACGGGCACGAGTTCACCTCGGAGACCGACGCCGAGATGGTCGCCCACCTGATCGAGAAGCACTACGACGGCGACCTCACCGAGGCCGTGCGCCAGGCCTTCCGGGAGCTGCGCGGCCACTACGCATTCGTCGCGATGCACGCGGGCCACGCGGATACCCTCGTCGCGGCCCGGCAGGAGTGCCCGCTGATCGTCGGCCTCGGCGAGGACGAGACCTTCGTCGCCTCGGCGATCCCGGCCTTCCTCGCCGAGACGCGCAACGTCCTCGGCCTGAAGAACGGCGAGATCGTGACCGTGGACGCCGGCGGCGCGAGCATCACCGAGGCGGACGGGACGCCCGTCGAGCGCGACGTCGACGAGGTCACCTGGGACGAGGACGCGGCGGAGAAGGGCGGCTACCCGACCTTCATGATGAAGGAGATCCACGAGCAGCCGGACGCCGTCGCCGAGACGATCGCGGACCGCCTCCCCGCGCTCGACCACGTGGACCTCTCGGAGCTCGAACTGCCGGACGATCTGGCCCAGCGCCTGCGACGGATCGTGATCGTCGCCTGCGGCACCTCCTACCACGCCGGGCTGGTCGGCCGCTACGCGATCGAGCAGTGGGCGCGCGTGCCGGTCGAGATGGACGTCGCCTCGGAGTACCGCTATCGCGACCCGGTGGTCGGCAGGGACGATCTGGTGATCGGCATCACGCAGTCGGGCGAGACGGCCGACACCCTCGCGGCGATGCGGCTTGCCCGCGAGCGCGGAGCGACCGTCATGGCGCTCACGAACATCATGGGAAGCCAGGCGACCCGCGACGCCGACGCGGTGCTGTTCACGCGCGCGGGGCTCGAGATCGGCGTGGCGGCGACCAAGACCTTCACGAGCCAGGTCGCGGCGATGTACCTGCTCGGCCTCTGGCTCGCCCAGGCGCGCGGGACGCTCGAGCCGGATGTGCTCGCCACCCTCATCGCGCAGCTCAGGGGGATGCCGACGAAGATCGACGAGACGCTCAAGTCCGTCGACGATCGCGTCCGCGCGATCGCGCGGAGCCATTACAAGCAGCGTTTCTTTCTCTACCTCGGGCGCAACATCGGGCTTCCGATCTGCCTCGAGGGGGCGCTGAAGCTCAAGGAGATCTCCTACATCCCGACCGACGCCTACGCGGCGGGGGAGATGAAGCACGGGCCTATCGCCCTGCTCGATGAGTCGACTCCGGTCGTCTGCGTGGCGACCGACAGCCCGGTGCTGGAGAAGGTGCTCTCCAACGTCTCGGAGGTGCGCGCACGAGGCGCCGACGTGATCGCGGTTGCGACCGAGGGCTCCCACGAGGTCGCGGAGAACTTCGACCAGACCCTCTTCGTGCCGAGGACCGACTGGGTCCTGCAGCCGATCCTCGCGATCCTGCCGCTGCAGCTCTTCGCCTATTACATCGCCCGGCTCAACGGCCTTAACGTCGATCAGCCGCGCAACCTCGCGAAGACCGTCACGGTCGAGTAGGGACGCCGTGGTCGGCATCGACCTGCTGGAGATCGATCGCCTGGAGCGCGCGCTCGAGCGGCGGCCCAGGCTCGCCGAGCGGGTCTTCTCGGAGGGTGAGCTCGCCTACGCGCGCTCGCGCCGCCGGCCCGCCATGCATCTGGCCGCGCGCTTCGCAGCGAAGGAGGCCGCGCTGAAGGCGCTCGGCATCGGCGGTCTGGGCCTCGGCGACGTCGAGGTGAGCGGAGGCGACCGCCGGCCGCCGCGGCTCGAGCTGCATGGGCGTGCGGCGGAGGCCGCGCGCGAGCAGGGCGTGGAGCTCTGCGTCTCGCTCACCCACTCGCGGGAGAGCGCTGCCGCGGTCGTGCTCGCCACTCCCCGCGGCTGAGCGCGCGACTACCCTCCGCGGCGTGGAGCAGGGTGTCTCCAGTTGGCTGCGTCCGCTTTACGACGCGCAGGGCATGCGCGCCGCGGATTCGTGGGCGATCGAGGAACGCGGCATCCCCTCGCTCGAGCTGATGGAGGCCGCGGGGGAGGCGCTCGCGCAGGCGACGGCCGAGGTCGCCCGACCAGGCCCGATCCGCGTCGTCTGCGGCAAGGGCAACAACGGCGGTGACGGGCTGGTCGCCGCGCGGCGGCTGGCCGAGACGGGGTTCGAGGTGGAGACGGTGCTGCTGTGGCCGGCGGGCGAGCTCTCGCCGGATGCGGATGCGAATCTGGCTCGTCTGGACGGGGGCTGGCGGGAGCTTGCCGAGGGCGAGGCCGGCGGCGCGCTCGCGCGCTCGGGAGCCGTGATCGACGCGATCTTCGGTACCGGCTTCGAGGGCGCGCCCAGGGATCCGGCGCTCGGCGCGATCCGCGCGATCAACGACTGCGGAGCGCCGGTCGTCGCGGCGGACATCGCCTCGGGCGTCGATGCCTCGACCGGCGAGGTCGAGGGCGAGGCCGTCGCCGCCGGCGTGACCGTGACCTTTCACGCCGCCAAGGTCGGCCACTGGATCGAGCCGGGGAAGGGCTGCTCTGGCGAGGTGCGCGTCGCCGCGATCGGGATTCCCGCTGGCGCTCCCGGCGAGCCTGCCGCCGGGGTGATCGCCCGCGATGTGATCGGCCTGGCGCCTCGGCGCGGGCCCGGCTCGACCAAGTTCACCTCGGGCGAGGTGCTGGTCTGCGGTGGCTCGCGCGGGCTGACCGGCGCCGTGAGCATGGCGGCCGAGGCGGCGATTCGGGCGGGTGCGGGGTACGCCACCGTGGCGGTGCCCGCCGATCTGGAGCCGATCTTCGAGGTCAAGCTGACCGAGGTGATGTCGCGGGGCTTCGCCGGGGCCGATGGGCGGCTGGCAACCGCGGACTGCGACGCGATTCTCGAGGCGGGGCATCGGGCTGCCGCGTTCGTCCTCGGGCCTGGCCTCGGGCGCGACGAAGACTCGCTCGAGCTCGTGCGGTCGCTCGCAGCGCGAGTCGAGGCGCCGCTTCTGATCGATGCCGACGGGCTGAACGCCCATGCCGGGCGCCTCGAGAACCTGGCTTCGCGCGGGCATCCGACCGTCCTCACGCCGCACGCCGGCGAGCTGGGGCGACTGCTCGAGCGGGAGTCGAGCGAGATCGGCGAGCATCGCCTGGCGAGCGCGCGCGAGGCGGCGGATCGCGCCGGCGCGATCGTCGTCCTGAAGGGGGACGACACGATCGTCGCCTCGGCCGACGGTGAGGTGGCGGTGAGCCCCGGCGGCAGCCCGATGCTCGCGACGGCGGGAACCGGCGATGTGCTGTCGGGGACGATCGGGGCGCTGCTCGCGCGCGGGATGGAGCCATTCGCGGCGGCGTGCGCTGGCGTTCGCGCACACCGGGACGCGGGCCGGATCGCCGGTGGGCGTGTCGGTTCGGCCGACTCGGTGATCGCCACCGATGTGATCGCGGCCTTGCCGGAGGCGCTCGCGTGAGCGAGGAGCGGGGGGTGGCGCGCGCGAGGGCCGTCATCGACGTGGGCGCGATCGAGCGCAACTGCCGGCGCTTGCGCGGTGGCCTGCGTGAGGAGACCGTGTTGTGCGCGGTGGTCAAAGCCGATGGCTATGGCCACGGAGCCGTGGCGTGCGCACGGGCGGCGCTGGCGGGCGGCGCCGAGTGGCTTGCCGTCGCGGCGGCCATGGAGGCGGCCGAGCTGCGCGCGGAGCTGCCCGACGCCCGTCTCCTCACGATGGGCGCGCTGACGCCCGCCGAGCTGGACGTGGCGCTCGCCGCGCAATCGGATCTTGCGGTCTGGCGCTCCGGCTTTCTCCAGCTCGTGGCAGAGCGCGCCGACGCACTCGGCATCGTCCCGCGCGTCCACGTGAAGTACGACACCGGCATGGGCCGCCTTGGCGAGCGCGATCCCCGCGTGGTGGCCACGCTGCTCGACGAGGCCGCCGCGGATGAACGGGTGGAGCTCTGCGGCCTGTGGACGCACTTCGCGACCGCCGACGAGCCCGGCTCTCGCCACTTCGATGATCAGCTCGCGCGCTTCAGTCGGTTCGCCGACGCCGTTCGCGCGGACCATCCAGGCGTGCTCTGCCATGCGGCGAACAGCGCCGCGACGCTCCGCGAGCCGGATTCCCACTTCGACCTCGTGCGCTGCGGCATCGCCGTCTACGGCCTCGATCCGTTCCAGGAGGACCCGTTCGCGCGTGGGCTCGAGCCCGCACTCGAGCTCCACTCCTACGTCGCCGACGTCAAGCGCTTCGAGCGGGGCGCGAGCGCGGGGTACGGCCAGACGTGGCACGCCCCGGCCGAGACCGACGTCGGGGTGCTTCCGATCGGCTACGGCGACGGGTTCCGGCGCGGCCTCTCCTCGAATGCCGCCCTGCTCGTGGACGGCCGCCGTTTCCCCGTCGTCGGCACGGTCTCCATGGACAACATCACGGTCGACCTCGGGCCGAGCTCGGGTGTCGAGGCGGGGGCGCCCGCCGTTCTGATCGGCGCCCAGGGAGACGAGCGCATCCTGTGCGAGGAGCTGGCTCGCCGGCTAGGGACGATCAACTATGAGATCACCTGCGGCATCTCCCCGCGCGTGCCGCGCGTGCACGTGAGCCGGTGAGCGGCTCCGTCGCCGATCGGCTGCTTGCGGCGCCGGCGGTTGCGGTGAGCCGCGATGCCCTCGCGGGCTTGGGGACGGCCTGGGTGGTTGGCGGCGCGGTCCGCGATGCGCTGCTCGAGCGCGACGTGGTCGATGTGGACCTTGCCGTCGCCGGCGATGCGCGGGACGCGGCGAAGGCGATCGCGAAGGGCGCGGGCGGTCATGCGTTCGAGCTTTCGGCCGAGTTCGGGACGTGGCGTGCCCTCGGCAGAGGCGGCGAATGGCACGCGGATGTGAGCCCGGTTCGCGGTGCCGCCATCGAGGATGACCTGCGGCAGCGCGACTTCACGATCAACGCGCTGGCGCTGGGGTTGGACGCTCTCGATGGCGAGCCGATCGATCCGACCGGCGGCTGCGCCGACCTCGGCGCCGGCGTGCTGCGCACGGCCTCGGAGACGAGCTTCGCCGACGACCCGCTGCGGGTCCTGCGCGCGGCGCGCCTTGCCTCGGTTCTCGGCCTGCAGATCGATGACGCCACGGCCGAGGCGGCGGGGGCAGTCGCCCCGGCCCTCGCCGATGTCGCGGGCGAGCGGCAGTTCGCTGAGATCTGCCTGCTGATGGCGGGGCCCGCTCCCATCCGCGGGCTGGAGCTGATGGACGGGCTGGGCGCGACGGCGCCCGTGCTGCCGGAGGTCGAGGCCCTGCGGGGGGTGGAGCAGAATCCGAACCACCACCTCGACGTGCACGGGCACACGATCGAGGTCCTCGCGCAGTTGCTCGAGATCGAGGCCGACCTCGATCGGTACGCCGGCGGGCGTGCCGACGAAGTTGCCGCAATGCTCGCCGAGCCGCTCGCCGACGAGCTCACGCGGGCCGAGGCGCTGCGGTTGGGGGCGCTCGTGCACGACGTCGGCAAGCCCGCGACGCGCGATCAGTCGGGCGGATACGTCACCTTCATTGGGCACGACAGCGAGGGCGCGGGGATCGTGCAGGGCATGTGCGAGCGGCTGCGGACCAGCCGCGCGCTCAGCGACCACCTGTGTGCACTGACGCTGCACCACCTGCGGCTTGGCTTTCTCGCCACTCAACGGCCGCTCGCGCGCCGCACGGTGTACGAGTACCTGCGCGCCACCGAGCCCGTGGCCGTGGACGTGACGCTCCTGAGCGTCGCCGATCGCCTCGCCGCCCGCGGCCAGGGGCCGATTGCGTCTCCCGAGATGGTCGAGGCGCATCTGACGACGGCCCGGGAGATGGTCGAGGCAGCGCTTGACTGGCGTCGCGACGGCCCGCCCGCACGGCTCATCCGCGGCGACGAGCTCGCGCGCGAGCTGGACATTGCGGAGGGACCCGAGCTCGGGCGCCTGCTGGGCGAGATCGAGGCGGCCCAGTACGCGGGCGAGGTCTCGAGCCGGGACGAGGCGGTGGCGCTGGCACGGCGGGTCCTCGACGCCGGGCAATAGGCTGGGAGATGATGGTGAGGGGCCTGTGCCCCGAAACAAGCATGTAAGGCGGCGAAGCCGCCGCAAATGATTGTGAACGACTGCCTGTTCTGCGCGATCGTTGCCGGAGATGTGCCGGCGCAGATCGTCGACTCCGACGAGCACACGGTCGCGTTCATGGACATCAATCCCGCCACGCGCGGGCATGCGCTCGTGGTGCCGCGCAGGCACTCGGCGGATCTGATGGAGGTCTCAGACGACGACCTTCAGCATGCGATCGTGGCGGCTCGCCGGCTGGCACAGCGGATGAGGACGGCCCTCGAGCCTGACGGTTTCAACATCCTCAACGCCTGCGGACCGGCCGCGTGGCAAACGGTCTTCCACTTTCACCTGCACGTCATCCCGCGCTACGAGGACGACCCGCTCAAGCTGCCGTGGATACCGCGCGGCGGCGACGAGGCGGTGATCGCCTCGATCGCCGATCGGATTCGGGACGCGGCGTAGGTGGCGACGATCACCCTCAGCCGCGAAGGCGCCGTGGCCGTGGTCACGCTCGCGAACGCGCCGCTCAATCTGTTCACGGAGGATTCGTGGAGTGAGCTGATCGAGTGCATTGCGGAGGTCGAGGGCTCCGACGCCCGCGCGCTCGTGTGGCGGGCCGAGGGTGAACTGTTCACGGGCGGAGTCGACGTCGCCAACTTCCAGGCGGTGGTCGACGCCGGTCCCGGGAGCGCAAGTGGGTTCGCGCAGCCACTGATCGACGGGGTCCGGCGCATCGAGGCGCTCGAGATCCCGACGCTTGCGATTGTTCATGGCCTGTGCCTGACTGCTGGACTGGAGATCGCGCTCGGCTGCGACATGATCTGGGCCTCGGAGTCGGCGCGGTTCGGGCTGGTCGAGGCCGTGGTCGGCCTGACGCCCGGCGCGGGAGGGACGCAGCGTATGGCCGAGCGGGCGGGGCCGGGGCGGGCGCGCGAGTTCGTGATGACCCAGGGCCTCTACGACGCCGCCACCCTTGAGCGGTGGAACGTCGTCAACAGGGTGCTTCCCGATGACGAGATCCACGAGAAGGGGATGCGCTTCGCCCAGCGGCTGGCGAACGGGCCGACCAAGGCGCACGCGGCGACGAAGCGGATCGTGCGCGGCTATCTGCGCGGCGGTGTTGACGAGGCCGATCGGGTCACCCCGGAGGTCTTCGCTGAGCTCTTTGCGACCCAGGATCTGCAGAACGCGGTGAAGTCGTTCCTGGCCGAGGGGCCGGGCCACGCAGAGTTTGAGGGTCGGTGACCGAAGGTCGCCGACACAGGCGTGCTGCGCAGCAGCCGCAGGTGATTCCAGGGTCGCCGACCGATACCCTGCGCCGATGCGCCGCCTAGCCGCCACCGTCGTCGTCGTACTTGCGGCCGCCGTTGTGCCGGCCGCGGCCGCTGGGAACACCATCAAGGTGCACAACACCCACGACCACGGTGCTGGGTCCCTGCGCAGGGCGCTTACGTCCAGCGACTCCGGCGACACGGTCAAGGTCCCTGCCGGCCATTACGTCCTCACCAGCGGCGAGCTGTTCCTCGACCACGAGCTGAAGATCGCGGGCGCGGGTGCTCGCAAGACGGTGGTCGACGCGAACCGGAACAGCCGGGTCCTCGAGATCAACTACGGCATCCCCGGGAAGGTCCGGTTGAGCGGTCTCACCGTGCGGGAGGGCGATACGGAGGCGCTGGAGGAGGGGGGTGGCATCTTGGCCGGCGCCGGCACGAAGCTCATCCTCAACCGGGTTGCGGTCCTCAACAACCACGCGATCACGAACACGGATTGGAAGTACGGCGGGGGCGTCTACAGCAACGACGAGGTGGTCGTGAAGCAGAGCCTCTTCGCGGGCAACCACGCCTATAACGGTGGGGCGATCTGGGCGGCAGATCCGATCCGCGCGATCGACTCCACGTTCTTCAACAACTTCGGCGGCAACCCGACGTTCAACGGTGACGGTGGCGCCTTTGACACTGAGGTCAAGCTGATCGACAGCACGGTCGTGGCCAACCAGTGCTTCAACGGCGATACCTGCGGCGGCGGCCTGAACGGCGCGGACGCAACCCTGAAGGGCACGATCGTTGCCGACAACGTTGCGTATGAGCAGAACGGCCAGCCCGCGGGGTCGCCGGGGAATCCGGGAACCCCGGACAACTGCGGCGGCACGGCGATCGCCTCGGAGGGTCACAACCTCGACGACCACCAGGACTGCGATCTGGCTGGGCCGGGCGATATATCCCAGAAGAATCCGCAGCTCGGCAAGCTCAAGAACAACGGAGGCCCCACCGACACGCTCGCGCTCCCGCACACGAGTCCCGCCTTCAACGCAGGCGCCGCCCACTGCACGGCCCACGATCAGCGCGGCGTGAAGCGCCCGCAGGGGCCGCGCTGCGACATCGGGGCGTTCGAGCTCGTTCGCTGAGCGTCTGCGGCGGGCCGTGGCGCTTTCACGCTCGGCACGGGGTCGCTACGCGGCTTGCCGGTGACGTTTGTGCCCGCTGCTACCCTCTCCGGCCGCATGGCAAAGGAAGAGAAGATCGAGATGGAGGGCGAGGTCACTGAGGCCCTGCCCAACACGATGTTCCGTGTGAAGCTCGAGAACGACCACGAGGTCCTCGGGCACATCTCGGGCAAGATGCGCCGCCACTACATCCGCATCCTCCCGGGCGACCGGGTGAAGATCGAGCTGTCGCCATACGACCTCGACCGCGGCCGCATCACCTACCGCTACAAGTAGACCCCATCACCTACCGCTACAAGTAACGCTCGCGCTCGCGTTTCCGGACACGCTGCGTGCCACCCGGCACGCCCGCGCCGCCACGATGCCCCCATGCCCACCGATGGTCGCGAAAACGCGTCAATGGCGCGTTTTCTCGACCATCGCCGCGAGAAGGCGGCCTGGGAGCGACGGATCGTCGAGTTCGCGCGAGCGCACCACGATGTGATCGACCTCGGCGAGTTGGCCGATCTCGGCCTTTCCCCACGTGCCGTGCAGGATCGCGCCCGCCAGCTACGTCTCTATCGCAAATACCACGGTGTCTACGCACTAGGCCGACCCGATCTTCCGCCTCGCGGGGAGTGGTTCGCGGCGGTGAAGGCTTGTGGGGAAGGGGCGTTGCTCTCCCATCGCTCGGCGGCTGCCCTCCTGGACTTGCTTCGCTGGAGCGGGGCAGTTCACGTGACGATCCCTCGCCGCTCTGCCCTGACGCATCGGGGAATCCGCATCCATCGCTCCACGTGCCTAACCCCTGTCGACCAAGACGAGGTCGATGGGATCTCGTGCACGTCGGTCCCATGGACCCTGCTTGACATCGCCGCGACAGAACCACGACACCTCCTCGAGCGCGCATGTGATCAGGCAGAGATCCAGGGGGACCTGGATCACGCGGCCGTCAGGGAGCTCCTCGAGCGGCGCTGGGGGCAGCCCGGGACCCGGCGATTGGCGGAGGCGCTCGGGAGTGGGCACGTGGGGGAGGGGGTGCCGAGGACTGTGTTGGAGCGCCGATTCTTGGCGCTCTGCCGGCGGTTTGGCGTGCCGCGTCCCGCTGTCAACCAGCCGATGGCTGTGCCGGGCGAGCAATGGGAATGCGACTTCGTGTGGCACCGCGAGCGCGTCGTCGTGGAGGTCGACGGATGGAGGACCCACAAGACCAAGCACGCCTTCCAGACCGACCGCCGCCGAGACCAGCTTCTCCGCCTGGAGGGCTGGCAGGTCGTCCGCTTCACGTGGGACGACGTCACAGACCGCCCCGAACACGTGGCGCAAGTCGTACGAGCGATGCTCGCAACGGCGACCCGAGCGGCCTAACGCCACCGATGGTCGAGAAAACGCGTCATTGACGCGTTTTCTCGACCATCGCCGGGATGGGTGGGGGTTCGCCAACGCTGGCGAGCCCATGGACGCTCGCCGTGGCGCATGGCGCTAGAGGTAGCTCGTGGCGCTAGTGGGGTCCGGATCGGACATCTCGAGCATGAGGCTCGTCCAGGCGAAGGCGGTTGCGCCCAGGCCCTCGCCGGTGCGGGGGTCGTAGTACTCGCGCAGGCCCTCGCGAAGCACCGCCTCCTCGAGCTTCGCCGCCATCGCCCGCGCCTCCTCGGTGTAGCCGAGCCGGCGCATCCCGAGCCACAGCATCCATGCGGCATTCACCCACGTCGGCCCGCGCCAGTAGCGCCGCTTCCACCCGGGCCCCCGATTGGGCTCGAACGCCGCCTCCGAAGCGGCCACCGACGGCGGCGGCACCGGCAACAGGTACTCAGACGGATTCAGCAGGTGCTCCTCGACCATCCGCCTCCCTATCTCCACGGGCAGATCCGGCAACGCCAGGGGCGCCATCCCCGCCCAGGTGTTCACAGCCGGCCGCGCCCCACCCGGCTGCACCTCGTCGAGGAACAGCCCCGCCTCCTCATCCCACAACCGCTCCACCAGCCTCTCGGTTATCGACTCCTCACCCATCGCCATGCGCGCCAACCCCCACAGGACATTGGTCGCCACCTCGCACACCACGGGCCCACCCGCATCGCGAATCCGCCGCGCATCCCATCCGTACCGCCGGTTGTGCGCGACGAGAAACGAGAACCCCACCCGCCCGTGCGAGCGCCACCCCCAGATCGGGTCGTACTTCGGCGAGGAGTCGAGGCCCGACTCGTCGGGCTGCACCACCCACAAGAGCCCATCCCCCTCGAGATCCCGGTTCGCCCGCAGCCACTCGTGGTGCTCGCGAATCCGCGGCTCACCCGCCGGATCCCCAACCGCGATCTTCCACGCCCACGCCAGCAGCGGCGGCTGAATCGTGCTCGTCATCTCGGCCGAGCGCGACGCGACGTTGTAGTAGAGGAGCCGCTCGAGCGTCACCGGCCGCTCCCAGAACACGACGTGCCCCACGAACCCATCCGGCCGCATCGCCCGCTGCAGCGTCTCGAGTTCTGCGCGCGAGCGCGCGGGATCGAACCGCCGCCAAACGATCGCCGCGAAGCACGAGTCCCAGTACCACTGCCAGCGGTACCGCCCGGGACTCGGCCGCGTGTACGCGAAGGACACGCCGCGGCGCTCCCCCTCCGCCCAACTCGCGCCGAGAACCCGCCGGCACAGCTCCTCGAGCTCTTCGCTCAATCCGCCGTGCGCTCCATCTCGCGGAGCGCGAAGAACGCCATGACGGCGAAGATCCCAGCGAGCGCAAGCAGGCCCGGCCAGGTGTCACTCCAGCTGATACCCCCCTCGACGAATCCCTGACGGGCCGCCTCGAGGACCTTCGTGACGGGGTTGACCCGGGCGATCTTCTCCAGCCAGCCCTGCAGCTGGTCGAGCGGCGCGTACGCGGTCGTGAACAGGATCGCGATGAACATCCCCGACTGCATGAGCGGCGCCGCCGACTGCGACTTGAACCGCAGCGCCAGACCGCACCCCCACAGCGCGGCGACCATGCCCCACACCACCGTCAGGACGAGGGCGAGCAGGAGCCCCGGCACCCCCGGCCAATCCACGCCGATCGCGAAGCCAACTCCCAGGAGGACGGTCGCCGGCACGAGCGCGCGGAGCCCGGCGGAGATCACCATTCCCGCCAGCAGCACCGGGCGCGGCGCCGGCGACGCCAGCAGGCGGTCGAACCACCCCTGCTCAATATCCCTCGCGAGATTGACCCCTGTCGCGGCCCCCGTGAACCCCGCTCCCTGCAGCAGGCTCACCGGGATGATGAAGCTCTGGTAGGTGTCGGTCGTGAACCCCGGCAGGAGGGCGAGATTCCCGAATACCGCGGTCAACCCGAGAAAGAAGATCGTCGGCGCCATCACCCCGGGGATCGCCGCCCCCGGCACTCGCAGCAGCTCGTTCCGCGCCCGCCGCAGGAGCGCACCCACCGTCCGCCCGTCGGCGGCGAGGTCGAAGCTCCGCGTTACGGAGCTAGCCTCCAACGAGCAGCCTCCGGCGCAGCGCCACCGCGCTCAGCGAGATCCCGACCAACCCGATCAGCGCCAGCGCGCCAACTGCCTTCCAGAACGCATGCGCGGACAGCGTCGCGATCACCGGATCGCGCACTCCCTCGACGATGAAGCTGAGTGGGTTGTACTCCGCCACGCTCTGGGCGGGCTCCAGGATCAGGTTGGCGGGGAAGAACGCGCTGGACAGGAACAGGACGACGAAGACCAGCGGGAACAGCCCCTGAACCACCGACGCGCTCCCGGTCCGCAGCGCGATGGCGGCGCCGATCCCGCCGAACGCCGCGGCCGTCAGGCTCACGAACACGATCGCCAGCAGCGCCCCCGGCACCCCCTGGGAGACGTGCGCGCCGAAGATGAGGCCGATCACCAGGAACCAGACCGCCGCGACCGCTCCCATCGCCGCGGTGCCCGCCAGCCGCCCAAGCACGATCGCGAACCGCGAGATGGGCGCGGCGAAGAGGCGGTCGGTGAATCCCATCTCGATGTCCACCGCCATCGCGATCCCACCCGTGTTCCCGGCGAGCAGCGTTGACTGGATCATCGCCCCGGCGAGCATGAAGTCGAGAAACCCGTGCACCTGCGGGAACTCCGCCAGGTCGACCGCACGGCCCGCCCCGCCCGTCTGCACGGCAAGGAGCAGGGTCGGGAAAACCAGTATCGGCGCGAAGAGCTGCGGCCGGCGAAACGTCTGCCGCACCGAGCGCCGGCCCAGCGCGCCGACCACGCGCGCGTTCATGACGAGGCGCCCGATCAAGCGTCGGCCACGCTGGTGTCGGGGGCTTCCTCGTCGTCCCCCTCGAGGTGGTAGCCGGTCTTGGCAACGAACACGTCGTCCAGAGTCGGCCGCACGAGGTCGAGCGACTCGACCGCGATCCCCGCGTCGTCGAGCGCGCGCACGACGGGCGCCACCTCGGCGGCACCCCGCTCGAGCTCAACCAGAATCGCGCCGTCCTTCTCCGGCAGCGGCTTGCCGAACCGCGCGACGACCTCCTGGGCGCGATCGGCCGCTCCATCGGTCAGGCGCAGCTCCAGGTGCGGGCGCCCCACCTCCGCCTTCAGCGATGCAGGCGTGCCCTCGGCGACGATCTTCCCGTTGTCGATGATCCCGACACAGTCGGCGAGCACGTCCGCCTCCTCGAGGTACTGCGTGGTCAAGAACACGGTCGTGCCCTCGTTGTTCAGCTTCTCGACCTCCTCCCAGATCGTCTTGCGCGAGACCGGGTCGAGCCCGGTAGTGGGCTCGTCGAGAAAGAGCACCGCCGGCTCATGGACGAGCGCGGAGGCGAGGTCCAGGCGCCGCCTCATGCCGCCGGAGTACGTGCCGACACGCCGGTCCGCCGCTCCCTCGAGTCCCACCCGCTCGAGCAGCGCATCGGCCCGCCGGCGGCCCTCACCGCTCGGCAGGCCGTGGAGGGTCGCCTGCAGCTGAATCAGCTCCCGCCCGGTCATCAGGGGATCGAGAGCCGCCTCCTGGAGCGCCACCCCGATCGAGCGCCTGACCTGGGCCGCCTCGCTCACGACGTCGTGCCCTGCAACGCGCGCCTCGCCACCGGTGGGACGCAGGAGGGTCGTGAGCATCCTCACCGTGGTGGTCTTGCCCGCCCCATTGGGCCCGAGGAACGCATAGATCTCGCGCTCGGCGACCTCCAGATCCACGCCGTCCACGGCGCGCACCCCCCCGGAGAAGGAGCGCTCCAGGGCTCGCACCTCGATCGCTGCCATCGCCGGGCGATTCTAGGGGGAAGCAACCGCGCTCCCGCGAGGCCCCGCCTGGCGTGCCGACTTCGGAAAGGCTCCCTAAGCTATGCGGGACCGGATGGCGGCTGGGCATGCTGCAGCCGCTTGCAGGGAGCGATGCCCGAGTCGCCATCGAACGGAGCGATGAGTCAAACCGCCCACATATCGAGCCGCCGCAAGCTTGCCGCGGTTGCCTTCGCCGCCCTCTGTGCGGTCGTCGTGGCGATCGGCGCCTTCACGTCCTCGGCCGACGCCACCAAGGCCCGCACGATCGGCAACACCAAGCACACCCCTCGCCCGAGCTGTCCGGGCC
The DNA here is from genome assembly GCA_046732895.1 of Actinomycetota bacterium. Taxonomy (GTDB): domain Bacteria; phylum Actinomycetota; class Thermoleophilia; order Solirubrobacterales; family 70-9; genus JBKPNZ01. The sequence continues at coordinate 22,497 of JBKPNZ010000045.1, read as the reverse complement.
CCAGGGGGAACAACATCCCGGTCGAGAAGCAGTGCCAGGTCATGGGCGAGGTCACCGGCTTCCAGGCGGGCACCCACGACAAGAAGCGCGGGCTCATGAAGATCCCGAAGGACGGCCACGTGGTGGGGTGGAGCGTCGATCTCGCACACCTGCGAAAGAAGCAGCGCAAGACCTTCGCGGACATCCTCGGGAACATGGGCTTCAAGGGCAAGCCGACGGCGCGCCTCGCTGTGCTCAAGCGGATCAACTCGAGCCACTACAAGCTGAAGAAGCAGAGCCCGACGGTGAAGCTCGCGCCGTATTACAACTCGAAGCCCTACTTCACCCTGAACAAGCCGCTCAAGGTCCAGAAGGGCGAGATCCTCGCGTTGACAACTCGAACCTGGGTTCCGAACTTCGCGCACAAGAACCTGTCGAACAACGACCGGTGGCACGCGAGCCGCAACCCGGACCGCTGCAACAGCTTCAAGGACCTGACCAGAAGGTCGAAGCCGCAGGAGAACAAGGGCTCAATCCGGAAGTACGGCTGCACCTACCGCAAGGCCCGGCTCCTTTACTGGGGCTACTTCGTAGCCAGCTGATCCGCGCCCCAGGCGGCGCGCCAGCCTAGCCGCAGGCCTCGGGGTGCTTCTCGCAGTGGCGCTCGAACCGCGCCGCGGGGCTGCCGGGCGGCGGCTTGGTGTCGTTGTTCTCGCTGTCGGCGCCGGTGCCGCCGCTCGACGAAGAGCCACCTGAGGTGCCCGTAGACGACGTGCTGGTCGATGTCGTCGATGTCGTTGCGGTGGTCGGCCCCGTCGTCGAGGTTGTGGAGGTCGTCGAGGTCGTCGAGCGCGAGCTCGACGTCGTGGTCGCCGGCGTGACGGTCGTCGTCGTGGTCGAGTCGTCGCCGCCACAGCTCGCGAGCGCAAGCGCGGCGACCGCGCCCGCGACGAGCGCGAGAAGGGTATGGAGCGACCTCACGAGTGACCGTTGAGCGCGGGCTGGCGCAGGCCGCAGTAGGGGCAATCGGAGACGTCCAGGCCGATCAGCTGATCGCAGCGACGGCAGATCCGCAGGTTCTCCGGGGTGCGCAGGAGCGACGAGGCCGAGGGAGCAAGCGGCAGGGCCCGGGTGACCGGCTCCATCTCCTCACCCGTCTCGCGATCGACGTAGACGCCGTCCACGGTCGCGGGCGCGAGCGCCTCACGGCCCGAGGCGGGCGCGCGCAGCCGGTAGATCTGCTCGTCGTTGGCCATCGGCAGGAAACATACTGACCGGGTGCGCATCCTCGTCTTCCACGGTTACCTGCTGCGCGGCACCGGCTCCAACGTCTACAACGCGAGCCTCGTCGCGGCGCTCGCACGGCTCGGGCACGAGGTCCACCTGCTCTGCCAGGACCGTGAGCCGCCGCCACTGCCGGACGGCGTCACCGTGCATGTTCCCGACATCGGCGGGCTGCTGCCGGTGTACGTCCTGGACGAATACGACGGCTTCCGCGTGAAGGCCTTCCCCGAGCTCACCGACGCAGAGCTCGCGGCGTACATCGAGGCCAACGTGAGCGCTGTCCGCGACGTCGTCGATGCCGCCGGTGGGGTCGACGCCGCCCTCGCCGGCCACCTGGTGATGGGCCCGGCCATCCTCGCGCGCGCCGGCCTTGGGAGCGGGGACGGCGGTCCCGGATACGCGGTGAAGATCCACGGCTCTGCGCTCGAGTACACGGTGAAGCCCCATCCCGACCGGTTCCTGCCGTATGCGCACGAGGGGATCGAGGCTGCGTCGTGTGTCCTCGTCGGCTCGCGGCACACGGCCGAGAGCCTGTGGGCGGCCCTCGACCAGCCCGGCCTAAAGGAGCGAACCCGCCTTGGCCCTCCCGGCGTCGACACGGACCTGTTCGCCCCGCTCGGACCCGAGGCGGCCGCTCCGCGCCTGCGCGAGCTGGCCGGCGCGCTTGCCGGCGAGGCCGGCCGGGATGACTCGGCGGGGGAGGAGCCGCGCCGGGCCGCGTGGGGGCGGAGTCCCGCGCAGGCGGCGGAGGCGGTCGGCGAGTTTGCCGAGGGCACACCGCGGGTGGTGTTCGTCGGCAAGCTCATCGTCTCGAAGGGCATCGACCTCCTGCTGGCGGCGTGGCCGCTGGTGGCGGCCGCGAATCCCGGCGCCCGCCTGCTGGTCGTCGGCTTCGGCGAGTACGCGCAGACCTCCGAGCGGCTGTGGGCGGCGATCGCGCGGGGCGACCTGGATGATCTGCGCGAGATCACAACCAGGGGGCGCGCGCTCGAGGGCGGACCGCCTTCTCGGCTCGAGATGCTCGAGACCTTCCTGGATGACACGCCGGCGGGATACCGGGAGGCGGCGTCCGCGGCGGCCGGGAGCGTCGCGTTCGCCGGGCGCCTCGAGCACGACGAGGTGGGCCTGCTCGCTCCGGCCGCCGATGCCCTGGTCTTCCCGAGCACCTTCCCCGAGGCCTTCGGGATGGTGGCGGCCGAGGCCGCGGCCGCCGGAGCGCTGCCGGTCTCCGCCCACCACTCCGGACTCGCCGAGGTCAGCCGCGAGCTCGCCGCCGAGCTGCCGCCGGCCGCGCGCGAGCTCGTCTCGTTCGAGCTGGGCCCGGGCGCCGTGGAGGCGATCGCCTCCCGCGTCAACGCCTGGCTGGCGCTGGACGAGCCCACGCGGAGCGAGGCGAGTCGGGCCCTGCGCCGGACCGTGGAGCGCCTCTGGAGCTGGGAGGGGGTCGCCCGCGGCGTCCTGGCGGCCGCGGCGGGCGATCTCGATTCCCTCTCGCCGATCCCGCGAGCCTAAGGGGCCTTGTGCGGCCTGCAGCTAGCTCCTCATTCCCGGATCGGGCGCGTCGGGCGTCTGAATAGAATCCGCGCCGGTGAAGCGCGCAACCCTAGGTCGGCTCGTCGCTGCGATGCTCGTCGTCGGGACCGTGATCGCGGTGCCGATGACCCAGATCGACTGGAACGGCGAGGCCGCATCGACGCAGCGCGACAAGATCGACACGCTGCTCGACGTGATGATCGTGCTCTCGTCGTACGTCTTCGCGATCGTCATCGTGATGCTCGGCTACAGCGTCTGGAAGTACCGCGCGAAGCCGGGCGACGAGTCCGACGGTGAGCCGATCCACGGCAACACGAAGCTCGAGATCGCGTGGACGCTCATTCCGACGGTCATCGTGCTCTTCGGCGCCGGCTACAGCTGGATCGTCCTGAACGACATCGAGGCGAAGGCCTCGAACCGCATGGAAGTCGACGTCACCGCCCAGCAGTACAAGTGGACCTTCAGCTACCCGGAGCAGGGCGGGTTCAGCTCGAACGAGCTCCACGTTCCCGTCGGCACGCAGCTCGAGCTGCACCTGACGGCGGTGGACGTGATCCACTCCTTCTGGGTCGAGGAGTGGGGGATCAAGCGCGACCTCGTCCCTCAGGGCCCCAAGGGCAACGACGTCGACGACACCGCGGTCGTCACGCCCGACAAGCTGGGAACCTTCACCGTCCAGTGCACCGAGCTCTGCGGATACGGACACTCCACCATGCGGGCATTCGCCTTCGTGCAGACGCAGGAGCAGTTCGATCAGTGGGCGCAGCGGGCGGCGAAGGCGAACAACCCGGCGCCGCCCACGAACGTGCCGGGCGGCGGCGGCTCCACCACCACGTCAACGGGAAGCAGCTAGGCAGGGGCAGATTGGAGGCAGCAGGAGTTGGTAGCGGCACTTAAGAGACCGGGATTGGCCCGCGCGGGGCTGGGGTTCCTGCTCGGGGCGGGCTTCGGCCTCGGCCTCGTCGTTCTGCTGCGCACGATCTCGGGGCTGCCCACGTTCCAGACGGAGGAGACCGGCTACCCGCAGGTGATCGTGCCGGCCATCACGGGGCCGCTCGGCTTCCTCGTCGGCATCGGCGCCTTCGACTACTGGCTGCGCTGGGCGCGGGGCGCGCCGACCATCCCGGATGATCACTCCCAGCACGGCGCCAAGTCGTGGAAGGACTACTTCAAGTTCAACACCGATCACAAGGTGATCGGCATCCAGTACATCGTCACCACCTTCTTCTTCTTTTTCGTCGGTGGCCTGATGGCGATGCTGATCCGGGCCGAGCTCGCGCAGCCCGGCACACAGATCGTCGATCCCGGCACCTTCAACTCCCTCTTCTCGACGCATGCGGCGCTGATGATCTTCGTCTTCGTCATCCCGGTCTTCGCCGGGATCGCGAACTACGTCCTGCCGCTCATGATCGGCGCGCCGGACATGGCGTTCCCACGGCTGAACGCGCTGAGCTTCTGGATGCTGCCGATGGCCGGGCTCCTCTTCATGGCGAGCTATCTGGTCCCAGGCGGCGCCTTCGACGCCGGCTGGACCGGCTACGCGCCCCTATCTACCGGCGCCCCGCTGGGGCAGTCGTTCTTCAACCTCGGGGTGCAGTTCGCGGGCGCGTCGTCGATCGCCACGGCGCTCAACTTCATCGTGACCATCATCACCATGCGGGCGCCGGGGATGAACTTCTGGCGGATGCCGCTCCTGGTCTGGGCGAACCTCTCGACCTCGATGCTCGTCGTGGCCGCGACGCCGTTCATCGCTGGCGTGCAGTTCATGGTCCTGTTCGACCGCGCCCTTCACACCAACTTCTTCGAGGTCAGCTTCGGCGGCGACGTCCTGAGCTACCAGCACATCTTCTGGTTCTACTCACACCCGGCCGTCTACATCATGATGCTGCCCGGGTTCGGGATCATCTCCGAGGTCATCTCGACCCACGCCCGGAAACCGATCTTCGGCTATCGGTTGATGGCGCTCGCCCTGATCGGGATCGTCGTCCTGTCGTACACGGTGTGGGCACACCACATGTTCGTCAGCGGCATGTTCGGCTGGCTGCGAGTGCCGATGATGATCACGACGCTCCTGATCGCGGTGCCGACCGGGATCAAGATCTTCTCCTGGCTGGCGACGCTGTTCGGTTCGGTCTTACACCTGTATTCGACCGCGATGCTGTTCGCGCTCGGGTTCATCGTCACCTTCACGGTGGGCGGGATCTCGGGCGTGATGCTCGGCATGGTGCCGCTGGATATCCATGTCTCCGACACCTACTTCATCGTCGCCCACATCCACTTCGTGCTCTTCGGCGGCTCGGTGTTCACGATCTTCGCCGGGATCTACCACTGGTTCCCGAAGATGACCGGCCGCATGTACGACGAGCGGCTCGGCCGGGTTCACTTCTGGCTCACCCTGGTCGGCATGCTCGGCACCTTCGTGCCGATGCACTGGATCGGGATGGAGGGGATGCCGCGCCGCGTCGCCGACTACTCGGCGCAGTTCGGCGACTGGAACCTCGCGATCTCGTGCTTCGCGTTCCTGCTCGGCGCCGCCCAGCTGATCTTCCTCTACAACATGGTCGTCTCCTGGCGCTACGGGCCGCGCGCGGGCGCCAACCCATGGCGGGCGAAGACGATCGAGTGGCAGGTCTCCTCGCCGCCGCCGATCTTCAACTTCGACGAGATCCCGCGCGTCGTCGGCGGCCCGTATGAGTTCGGCGTGCCCGGCGCACGGCACGCCGTGATGGCGGGCGAGGAGGCCGAGGTCAAACCCGCGGAGCCGGCGGTCGCGGGCACCGCAGGGGGAAGCAGCCCGTGAGCGGGACCGTTTTGGCATTCCTGAATGAGGTCGCGGGCGGGCGCAGGCTCCTCGAGACGATCCGCGAGCGGATCGACTCCGGCGCCGACCTGGTGGCGTTGGTCGCGCCGCAGAACCAGCCGGTCGCCGGCCAGATCGTCGACCGCGACGAGCTGCGCGAGGCCGCGCAGAGCCGGGTCGAGGTGACCGAGGCCGTGCTCGCCGAGTACGGGATCGAGGCCGTGGGCGCCGTCATGGACCCGGACCCCGCGCTCGCCCTCGACGACGCCGTGCGTGCCTACAGGCCGATCGAGGTGATCATCTCCTGCCTGCCCGGGACGCGCATCGGGCTCCTGCGCAAGGACCTCGTCGAGTGGGCGAACGCGAACCTCGAGGTGCCCGTCACCCACATCCCGGTCCGGATCACCGACGACGCGGTGCGGTGGGACGTCGTGCACACGCTCGTCGTCGCGACGCAGACCGTCGCGAGTGGCGACCTGGTCTCGCACCTCAAGCGCAAGGCGGCCGATGGGCCTCACCGCTACACGATCATCAGCCCGCGCTCGGGTGAGCTCGATCGTGAGGAGGTCTGTGAGCGCCTGGCGCGCACCCTCGCCGAGCTCTACCGCTCAGACATCGACGCCACCGGCCAGCCGATGAGCCCCGCGCCGTTCGCCGCCGTGCAGAACGCGATCGAGCATTACCGGATCGACGAGATTCTGATCTCGACGCTCGCCGGGGAGCAGTCGAAGTGGCTGCAGGAGGGCCTGATCGACCGCGTGAAGGAGATCACCGACAAGCCGGTTGAACACTTCGAGGCGGGTCGCGGAGACATGGCGGGAGCACCCGCCGTGCCCTCTGTTCCCGAGGCGCCGGTCGCGGTCGGCGCTGACGAACCGGATACGGGCGGCGTGCCCGGTGAAGGAGGGGAGGCCTAGTGGAGAGCGCCTCGATCGCCGCCGGCGAGCGTGCCCCCCATCACGGTCCGCCCGAGGCTCACCAGAGCTCGCGGATCGACCGGCAGACGCTCGGGATCTTCCTGTTCATCGTCTCCGAGGTCATGCTCTTCGGGGCGTTCTTCGCCTCGTACTTCTTCCTGCGGGTGGTCGCCAACCACGGCCCCTGGCCGCCGGAGGGATTCGAGCTGCCGAAGGCGGTCGCGTTCGTGAACACGCTCATCCTTGTGTCGTCGAGCTTCACGATCCACTGGGCGCTCGAGGCGATCCGCAAGGGCAACCGCCGCGCGCTTCAGTTCGGCCTGGCGGCGACCTGGCTGCTCGGCGCGACCTTCCTCTTCATCCAGATCAACGAGTACATCCACATCGGCTTCTCGGCCCGCGACACGGCATTCGGCTCGATCTTCTACGGGCTGACGGGCCTTCACGGCGCGCACGTCTTCGTCGGGCTCATGCTCCTGACCTTCGCGAACATACGCGCGTGGCGCGGCCACTTCGGGCCGGAGGCGAAGGACCACCTGGGCGTCGAGGTGCCCGGCATCTACTGGCACTTCGTCGACGTCATGTGGATCATCGTCTTCACGACCGTGTACATCCTGTAGCGCCAGCGGTCTACCGCCACAGGGTGCATGGCGCGTGGCGTTGAGGGGGCTTGTGGGGAAGCCGGTCAGGCGCCTGCGGGCCGCGCTTGGCGCCTTATTGTCGATACACGACAGGAAGGCGCCAAAGGCGACCTCTTCGGACCACCCCGCCAGGGCTCCTTCCCCACCTAAGGAACCCTCCACCCGACCTCGCCGTGCCGGTGGTAGCGTTGCCGCGGATCGTTTCAACGCCAACTGGAGGAGAGGTCAGGATGACTGAAACGCTCACTGGATCGTGCTTGTGTGACGGCGTCGAGTACGAGGTGCAGGATCCCGAGGCGCTGGGCTACTGCCACTGCAGTCGCTGCCAGCGATGGACGGGTTCGAGCCTTGCAGGGGTGGTCGTGGCCAAGGAGAACTTCAGGTTCACGAAGGGCGAGGACCTGGTCAAGACCTACACGAGCGAGCTTGCCCCCCGCAACTTCTGCAGCAACTGCGGATCCAGCATCTACGACGACCTCGGCGAGAAGTACTTCGTCGCCGCAGGGCTGATGAGCGACCTCGACCTCGAGCCGAGCTTCCACCAGCAGGTCGCGTACAAGGCGAGCTGGCACCAGATCGGCGACGACGCGCCCCAGTTCGACGAGATGCCGCCCGGCTGACGCCCGGCGAAAGTCGCCGCGCCTGAACCTCCGCTGCGCGCGAGGCCGTATACCCCAGCAGGAAGTTAGATTCGGGCCACCTGCCGGGTAGAGGAGCCACGATGCACAACCCGCTGCGTTCCGAGGCCGAGATGTTCCGCCTGGTCGTGATCATCGGGGCGGCGGCGCTCGTCGTCATCGCCTTCGCGCTGATCATCGACCCGCTGGCTGGGGCGATCGTGCTCGGCCTCGAGCTCGGGATCGGGATCGGGCTTATCTGGCGCGGCTCCCGCGGCTCGCTGCCAAGGCGGGCCGAGGTCGCACCCGCCGATGACCGCGTCCATCGCATCGTCGTCGTCGCGAACGAGACCGTCGCCGGGCGAGCGCTGCTCGACGAGCTCCGAAGGCGCACCGAGGGCCGTAACTCGGAGATCCTCGTCGTCGTGCCGGCGCTCACGAGCTCCCAACTGCAGCATTGGGCCTCTGATGTCGATGCGGCGCTGGAGGAAGCGCGAGCGCGCCTACGCCGCTCGCTCGACGCCATGAAGGCCGCCGGGCTCGAGGCCAGCGGGCACGTTGGCGATCACCACGAGCCGAACGCGGCGCTGGAGGACGCGCTGCGCGAGTTCCCGGCTGACGAGGTGGTCATCTCCACGCATCCGCCCGAGCGCTCGAAGTGGCTCGAGGGAGGCGTCGTCGAACGCGCCAAGCGGGAGGTGCCGCTGCCGGTCACGCACGTGGTCGTCGACCTCGAGGCCGAGGCCGCAAGCCCGGCCGTCCAGGCCTCGTAGCGACCGCCTACTTGCTGCAGGAGGATGGGGCCTTCGGCCCCGCGCATTGGACGAGGTAGGCGACGAGCGATTTCAGGTCGTCAGGCTGAATCGTGTCGCCGTAGGTCGCCGGCATCGTGTTCGCCGGGAAGCCCTGCTCGACCTTCGCGTTCGGGTCGGTGATCGACTGCTCGATCTCCTTCGCGCTCTGACCGGGGAGGACGTCGTCGAGCACCGGCCCGACGGTGCCGGTCGTACTCGCCACGGCCAGCGTGTGACAGCCCCCACAGCCGTTGTTCGCGAAGACCTGCGCCCCTGCCGGGCCGGGGACCGTCGGCGGCTTCTGCCCTGTGCCCGCGACGCTCCCCACGTACGCGGCCACGTCCTTGCGGTCCTGGCCGGTGACCAGGTCTGGTGGCATGTAGATCGAGGTCTGATCGGGCTCCGCCGGCCGCGGGCCCTCGATCTGGCGGCTGACGACCCCAGCGATCGTGTCGGAGTCAGCCCCCTCGTGACGGGCGGTCAGGAAGGCGGCGTCGAGGTTAGGCCCGATGGTTGCGGTGGTCCCCGCCTGGGAGAGCGTGTGGCAGGTACCGCACTTCGCCACGAACAGCTGGCGCCCGCGATCGATGTTCGCGTCCTCGTTCATGCCGCAGCCGGCGAACGCGGTCACGGCCAGCGCGACGAGGGCCAGCGCCGCCGGCCCCGCCTTCACCCGCCACCGAGGTCGAGCGCTCGTCACGGCGGGCATCCTATATTCCCCGCCCGCCTAGGACCTCGGCACGGCCGGGCCTCAGGGGGCGATTCTTGTAGGGTTGAGTCAATCTGCACTTGGCGCCGCCGGGGCCGCAGATCGCACCGCGGCGGCGGCACGGGACCGCGCACAGCAAGAAGGGGAGATCGCTCGAATATGGAAGTCCGCGACGGCATGTCAAGCGTCATTCTCACCGTGGGACCGGGTCACACCCTGCGCGAGGTGGCACGGCGCATGACCGAGAAGGGCGTCGGCGCCGCGGTCGTCATGGACGAGGAGGCCCCCGGCCCTGCCGTGGTCTCCGAGCGCGACATCCTCAACTCCATCGGGCGCGGTCAGGACCCCGACGCGGAGCGCGTCGCGGATCACATGTCGGGCGAGGTGATCTCCGCCTCGCCGGCTTGGAGCCTCGAGCGGGCGGCGATGGAGATGTCGCGGCGGCACATCCGGCACCTGGTGGTCGTCGAGGGCGGCGAGCTCGTGGGAATCCTCTCGATGCGCGACATCGTGCGCTGCTGGACCTCGGAGGGCGCAACCTCCGGGATGACGCCGCCCGAGGCCGAGCAGAGCGCCGTCTGAGGCGCGCTAGCGGCGCCCCGCGCGACGCATCGGCGTCGCGGGGATGACCGCTGAGGTCAGCTCCTGGCGGCGCGGAAGCCGCTGCAACTGATCGCCCGCGTTGGCGAGCCAGCCGATCAGGCCGGCGAGGAGGATCACGACTCCGACGGCCGTGAAGAACCACCCCATGAAGATGCCCGCGAGCATCGCGCCCAGCCCGACGGCGATCAGCGCCGGCTGCCAGGACGGCTCAGGGACGTAGACGAGCTCCGTCAGCTCGGGAGGGGCATCCGGGGCGGCCATCAGAAGAGCACCGAAGCCAGGAAGGCGAGCCCGAAGACCGTGAGCGCCAGGCCGGCTAGCGCCAGGCCGGTCTTCATGTTGCGCAGTGCGAGTCGGCGGTCCACTTCGGCGGGGTTCTACTACAACGCCGCGTCCAGCGCCATCGCCAGGAAGAGCAGGGCCAGGTACGCGAGCGACGCCAGATACAGGCGCAGGGCCGCCCTTCGGCTCGGCCGCAGCGCCAGCCGGGCCGAGAGCCCGACGAAGCCAATGCCCAACGCCAGCGCCGTCACCAGGTAGGGCAGGCCCAACAGTCCGGTCGCCACGGGGATCGTCGTAATCGCGACGAGCAGGATCGAGTAGCCGAGGATGAGGCGCCGCGTGGCGGGCTCGCCCTTCACCACGGGCATCATCGGCACCCCCGTGCGGGCGTAGTCGTCCTTGATCAGAAGCGAGAGCGCCCAGAAGTGGGGCGGAGTCCAGAAGAAGACGATCGCGAACGGAACGAGCGCATCGAGCGTGAGTCCCCCGGTCGCGGCGGCCCATCCCACGAGCGGCGGCATCGCGCCGGCGGCGCCGCCGATGACGATGTTCTGCGGCGTCAGCGGCTTCAGCCACACCGTGTAGACGATCGCGTAGCCCAGCAGGCCGGCGAGCGAGAGCACCGCGGCGAGGCCGTTGACCGTGATCCACAGCTGCACGGTGGCGAGCACGCCGAGCGCGATCCCGAAGACGAGGCCGTGAATCGGGTCGATTCGCCCCGCCACCAGCGGCCGGCCGCACGTTCGGGACATCCGAGCGTCGCGGTCACGGTCGAGGTAGTGGTTGATCGCCCCCGCGCCCCCCGCCGCAAGGTAGCCCCCGAGCATGGTCCAGAGAATCACCGAGAGGGGCGGGCCCGAGGGGTCGGCGACGAACATCGTCGTCACGGTCGTCAGCAGGAGCAGCGAGATGATCCGCGGCTTGGTCAGCGCGACGTAGTCGCGCAGGGTCCGCACGATGCGGCCCGAGCGTGGCTGCGCGAAGGCGCCGACGGGCTGCGTTGAGGTCGCGGATTCCATCAGGCCGCCGCCGTCTCAGGAGCTCTGCGCGAGCGCAGCGCCTCCGCGTCGGGCGCGGGCGCCGCGAGCAGGGTCGTCGCCGCGTAGACAACGGTCCCCCAGAGCACCGTGGCCAGCGTCAGGTGGGCGACGATCAGGCCGGGGTGCTTGCCGAGCCACACGTTCAGGGCGCCAAGGAGGATCTGGCCGACAAGCAGCGCCACCGCGACATAGAAGGCGCGGCTGCGGACCCGGTCGCGCAGCGCGACCGCGGCCATCGCGATCACCGAGATCGCCGTCAGGTACATGAACAGGCGGTGCGTGAGCTGGATGTCGATCAGGCGGCCCGAGCCGAATGGCATGAACCGCTCGACGCAGCCCGGGAACTGCTGCCCGCAGGCGAGGTGCGCTCCGAGCACGGGCTCCGACGCCGTGCCCTCGCCCTCCGTGCCGGCGACGACGCCGCCCGCGACGATCGTGCAGAGCACCAGCACGACGGACGTGATGGCGAGCACCCGCAACGCGCGCGAGCCGTCGACGCGCTCGCGCTCGGGCTCCGCTGCGCGGCGCAGGACGAGCAGCAGCCCGAGCAGCAGCATCGCCAGCCCCAGATGGGCGGCCACGAGGTACTCGTGCAGGTCATTCTCGACGGTGATCCCCCCCAGGACGGCCTGGGCCAGAACCAGCACACCCGCGGCGATCGTGCCCCGGACCAGCCAGCGGTGCGACCTGAGGCGGCGCCAGGCCTGGAGCGCCAGGGCGGCGATCAGCACGACGACGACGGTGGCCGCAAGGCGGTGGCTGAACTCGACGATCGCGTTTGCGTCCACGTTCGGAAGCAGTCCGCCCTCGCACAGCGGCCAGCCGTGGGTGCCGCTGCCAGCGGCCCCGCAGCCGAGGCCGGAGTCGCTCACGCGCACCGTGCCGCCGATCAGGATCAGCGCGAAGGTGGCGGCGATGGTGGCGGTGGCGAGCTTGCGGAAGCGGCGCAGCTCGTCCGCTTCGCCACGAGCGGCGACTCGAAACATCGCGATCAGGATAGGGGGGCGTCGTCGCCGGCGTCGCCCTCGGCCGGCGCTGCGGCGGGCGTCCGCACCTCGAGCGGCTCGGGCGCCTCCCAGGCCTCGGTGCGCCGGCGAACGGCCTCGCGGATATCGAGCAGCGGCTCGCCGCTGCGAACGTCCGGGACGGCGTCGAAGTTGTGGGGAGGCGGTGGCGAGAGCGCGAACCACTCGAGCGTCGACCCACCCCATGGATCCGGCCCGGTCGGGAGGCCATGGGAATAGCTGTGCGCGAGCGTCCCGAGCTCCAGGAAGATCCCGATCGCGAGCACGAACGCGCCGATCGAGGCGATCGCGTTGTAGGCGGAGACGCCCTCGTCGCTGAAGAACTTGTAGACGTCCACCGGCTGGCCCTCGAGGCCGGCCAGGAACATCGGGATCACGTACAGGTGAACCCCGATCAACATCCCGACCAGCGCCGCCTTCGCCGTGCCCTCGCTCACCAGGCGCCCGGTGATCTTCGGCAGCCAGTAGTGAAGCGCGGCAAAGCCGCCGAAGACGGCGCCGCCGACGAAGACGTAGAGGGTGTCGCCCTGCGAGGCCGTCGTGTGGCCGAGCTGCCAGCCCACCGGGATCACCGAGTAGGCGAGCTCTCCGGCAAGACCGAAGACCAGCGTCGAGATCGCAGCCAGCGCGTAGAGCATCGGCGCCCGCATGCGGATCGACCCGCTCCACAACGTGCCGATCCAGGTGAAGAGCAGGATCCCGATCGGGACAGCCAGGCCGATCGACATCACCATCGCGAAGTAGCCCCAGCCCGCGTCGATCGGCGCGAAGTACATGTTCTGCATCCAGGCGAGCGTCCCCATCACGGCGATCGCCACGAACGAGCCGGCCACCGCGCGGTGGCTGAAGATCGGCTTGCGGGAGAGCGGCGGCAGGATCTCCGAGATCACCCCGCCGGCGAAGAGCAGCACGATCACGTAGATGCCGGTGAAGAAGATGTAGCTGAAGTGCTCGAAGAGGAGCGGCGCGCCACCCTCCGCCGAGTCGAAGAAGACGCCGGAGAAGTGGCGGTCGATCATCAGCATCGTGAGCGCCGCAAGCATCACCGGGCCGATCACCAGGAGCACATAGCCGATGACCCCCGCGGCCCACGAGAAGAGCGGCATGCGGCGGCGCGCCATGCCCGGTGCGCGCATGTTGCGGATCGTGGCGATCAGGTTGATCGCGAAGCAGACGAACCCGAGCACGGCGAGACCGGTGCCGACGATCCACGCGTCGACGCCATGGCTTGGCGTGAACACCGTGTCGGTGAGCGGCGGCAGCCCCAGAACCCCGCCGTCGGGCGCCGTCCACAGGAAGCTCAGGTAGATGGCGGCGCCGCCCACGACGTAGAGCCAGGCGGAGAGCAGCCCGAGGCGCGGGAAGGCGACCCCGCGCGCCCCGATCTGCAGCGGCACGACATAGCCGATCAGCCCCAGCACGAGCGGGACGGCGAAGAGCACCGTCAAAGTGACCCCCGACGCGGAGAGGATGCGGGCGAAGATCTCGGGGTGGATGATCGTGGCGTCGGGCGTGATCAGCTGAATCCGCATCAGCACGAACTCCGCGACCGCGACGACCAGGAACGTCATGGCCGAACCCAGATAGAGGAGAGCAACCGACTTGTGGTCGGCGCTCGTCGCGCGCTCGATCCAGCCGGGCCGGGCCTTGGGGACGCCGCGGGTGACGACCTCGGGATGGGCGATGGTGGGGGGTGGGGTCACGGACTCACCTCCCCGATCGGGCCGGTGTCCGTCGACACCTGCTTCTGGACGATTCCCTGCGCGTCAAGCAGCTGCTTTTGGAGGCTCTCGACGTACGCCTGGTAGGCCTCCGGGCTGACGACCCTGACCCACGCCCGCAGCGCCGGATAGGAAGTGCCCGAGAAGGTCGTGGGCGCCCCCCTGAAGGTGCCCTCCTGGTCGGCCTTGAACCAGGTCTGCGAGACGGTCCCCGGCACCGCCTGCACCTGTCCGCCGAGGTTGGGGATCCACCAGGTGTGCATGACGTCCGTGGAGGTGATGTTCAGGATCACCGTCGTGTCCACCGGCACGACCAGCTCGCCGTAGGTGAAGCGCGGGGTCGACTGCGGGTTGTTGCCCGGATACTCGAACCGCCACAGCCACTGCTGCGCGATCGCGTCGATGACAACAGGGCCGCCCTTCGCCTCGGGCGCCCCCTGGGTCTGCGGGTTCGGCGCGTTCTGGGTGCCGGGCGCGAGGTTGAGCGGCGGGGCGTTCCGCAGTCCCACCTGGGCGAAACGCGCCGTGCCGGCGGTGAGTCCGTTGGGACCCGAGGCCTCGACGGAGCGGGTGTTCGAGGTCTCGATCACACCAAAGACGAACACTGCGATGGCGAGGACGACGAAGCCCGCAGCCGCCCGTGGGACGACGCCCCGGCCGGCCGCGAGTCGCGGCGGGCGCTGGTCGCGCCGCTCCCGGAAGCGCATGAGCGCGACGATCAGAACGGCGTTCACGGCCACCGTGAGCACCACGACGACGGCGAGCATCACCCAGTAGCTCGTGGTGATGTCGTGCGCGTTCGGCGAGTGGGGGGTCTTGGGGTCGAGGATGCTCGCGTGGGCCGGCGCGGCAAGCGCCGCGAGCGCAAGCACGGCCAGCGCGAGGGCGCGGCGAGCGAGGTGGATCGGGGCCGCCAAGGCGCGAGCATTCTAATCACGGACCCTGCAGGTGCCGCGCCGCCGGAGTGCCGTCCCGTGCGTCACAATCCGGCGCGGAGACGAGCGTTGGCTACGGTCGAGTCGATTGAGGACACGGGCGAGCGGGGGACCGGCCTGCGGCTCCTGCGCCGCAACCCACGCCTGGCGACGCGCCTGGCGCGCTCCCTGTTGGCGGAGCGCCGGCGGATACGTCGCGACGATGGCGAGCGGCTGCCCCTGCGTGAGCTCTTCGGCAGCGGTGGCGCCCGCGAGCTCGCCCGCCGCGGCGGGCGCATCGACCCGGACCTCGCGTTTCGTGCTCTGGCCCATGCGATCGACCCCGCCTGGACAAAGGACGAACACTTCACGGTCGACTACGAGCTGACCGGCGAGGGCGGGGGCCGCTGGGCGGTGCGCATCGACGACGGCACCGTGCGCGTCGATGCGCTCGCCCCCGGCGCAGAGCCGGATCCGTCGCCAACCGACGATGGAGCCGAGCCCCGCCGCCGCGCTGTCGTGAGCCTCTCCGCCGAGACATGGCAGTCGCTCGTCGCCGGCACCCTGTCGCCGACGACGGCGATGCAGTCCGGCCTCACCGAGGTCGAGGGCGACATCCCGGCCGTGACGCTGCTGGGACGCTGGATCGAGCGGGCCGACGGCCGCGACGGCCCGGAGCTCGAGCGCGAGCAGCGCCAGCGCGAGCTGCAGGAGAGCCGCCTTGGCTCCTGGGGGTCACAGATGAACGGCGCCGGCGGCGGCGCCATCGATCCGGCCCAGCGCAGCGCCGGCATGCCCCGCGACCAGCTGCTCTCCTACGAGCAGCTCTATGCGCTGTAGGAGCGGCAGAACTGGCGGGCCCACGAGCTCGACTTCTCCGTCGACCGCGAGCAGTTCCTCGCGACGCCCTCCGAGGGTCAGGCTCATCTGACCTGGACGCTTGGCAGCTTCTACGTCGGCGAGGAGCGCGTGACCGCCGACCTCGCGCCGTTCCTGATGGCGGCACCGAGCGGCGAGGTCGAGGCGTTCCTCGCCACGCAGCTCGTCGACGAGGCCCGCCACGCGGTCTTCTTCGACCGCTTCGCGGCCGAGGTGCTCGCCCTCGAGTCCGGCGATCTTCGCGGACGCCTGCACGAGATCGAGGCGACCATGCTGGAGGCCTGGCACTTCCTCTTCGACGATTCGCTGCGCGACGTCGCGAACCGCCTTCTGGCCCGGCCCGACGACCTCGAGCTCTTCGTCGAGGGCATCGTCATCTACCACATGGTCACCGAGGGCGTGCTGGCGATGACGGGCCAGCGGACGATCCTCCAGTACCAGGCAGACCACGGCCTATACCCCGGATTCCACAAGGGGTTCACCCTGGTCGAGCGCGACGAGCACCGCCACATCGCATTCGGCGTCCGCTTCCTGCGGGACGTCTGCGACGAGCGCCCCGGGATGCACGAGGTGATCCTGAGGACGCTGACCCGGCTACTTCCGCGCGCCGCCGAGGTGTTCGCCCCGCCGCAGGCCGAGAGCCCGCGCGAGTTCGTCTCCTACGCCTTCCACTCGTCGCAGATCTACGGCTTCGCCTACATGGCCCTCCAGCGGCGGATGCGTGCGATCGGGGTCGAGATCCCACCGCCGGAGGAGCTCATGCCGGGCCCGATCGACCCCGCGGGACTCTCGGCCGGCAAGCGCACCCTGGCCGCGCCCGCCTAGCTCCCGGTTACAGAAGCCCCTCGCCGCGCAGCCACTCCTCCGTGCGCCGCAGGCCCTCCTCCAGGGTGACCTGCGGCTCCCAGCCGAGCTCCGAGCGGATCCGCTCCGTCGAGATCGTGCCCCGGCGGTCGACGAAGGTGATGGCGCGCGCCGTGAACTCCGGTGGGGCGCCGCGGAGCCTTGCCCAGCGCTCCATCGCGGCGCCCGCCAGCTCGAGCACGGGGCGGGGGAGGTGGCGGACCTCGGGGCCTCCGGTCATCCGCGCGATCCGATTGAAGTAGTCGTCGAAGGTCACAGCACTACCGTCCCACGCCGTGTAGGCGCGGCCGGGCTCGCCCTTCTGGAGCCCGAGCAGGATCGCCTCGACCAGGTCGTCCACGTAGAGGGGCAGCATCACGCCGTCACCGCGGCCGGCCAGCGCCAGGCGTCCGGCCTTCGCCATCTGCACGGGACGCAGGATCCACTGGGTGCCGCCGGGCCCGTAGACGTCGCCGGGGCGGATGACCACCGCCCCTCGCTCGCACGCAATCCGATCGGATGCCGATTTCGTGTCGATGTAGGGGTTGCCGTAGGCGCGCCGATGGGCTGCCTCGTCCTGCTCGCCCGGATGGTCGTAGCCATAGACGACGACGGAGCTGATGTGAACGAAGCGCTCGACGCCCGTCCGCGCGGCGGCGTCGAGGGCGTTCACCGTCCCGCCGACGTTCAGGCGGACGAAATCCTCCATCTCGCCCCACTCGCGGACGAAGGCCGCCGTGTGGACGACGAGGTCGATGCCATCCAGAGCGGCCTCGAGCGCTTCGCGATCTGTGACGTCTGCGAGTACCGGCTGGCCCCCGGCCTCGGCGATGCGATCGAGCGCCGGCGCGGCGACGTCCAGGCCGCTCACACGCGCTCCCTCAGCCGCGAGACGGGCCGTGACCGCGTTGCCGATGAACCCCCCAGCCCCGGTGACGGCGGCCGTGCGGCCCTCGAATCGCCCTGTCTGCGCCAACCCACCCCGACTTATACTCGCCGCGCCTTGGGCCGACGTCGACGCTCGACGAATCCCGCACTGCGCGGCGCCGTCCGCGGCGCCGCGGTCGCCGCCGTGGCCGCCGCGGTCGTCGTGCCCCTGATCCGGCGGCGAGCGTGCGTACGTCCGGCCGTGACGACCGCGGCCTGCGTGGCCGGCCCGATCGGACTGGCCGTCCTGGCCCCCCGCACGAAGCTGCGCGACGCCGCCGTCTTCGGCCTGCAGATGTGGGCCTTCACCGTCGTCCACGAGCTTCCGTACGACGACCCGGAGGGGCTCCGGCGCCGGCTCCGCGTGCGCTACCCGATCACGCTCGATCGGGTGCTCGGCGCCGGCGAGCTGCCGGGAGTGCGGCTGCAGCGCGCGCTTGCACGCCGCGACGGGGTCACGGCACTCGACCGGGTGCTCGCAGTGATCCACTGGGTCTGGTTCTTCGAGCCGCACGCCGCGTTGGCCTACGTGCTGGCCCGCCACGACGAGCGCTTTGCGCGCGCGGCCCGGCAGATGGCTGCCACCTACGACCTGGGCTGCGCGCTCTACTCCCTGGTACCGACCGCACCGCCCTGGTGGGCCTCCGAGGAAGGGCACCTCGATGCGGAGGTGGAGCGCATCGAGGCTGAGGTGGCGCGCTCCGAGCCGCCGCCTCGCCTTCGGCGGCTGATGGTCGACGTCGGCGAGCGCGCCTGGGGCCGTGCCTGGCCGACGCTCTATGACTCGCTCGGCGGGAATCCCTGGGCCGCGATGCCGTCCCTTCACTTCGCCACGTCGCTGATGGCCGCCCTCCTGCTCGCCGAGACGGGCACCATGGCCGGCGCGGCCGGTTGGGGATATGCGCTCACGCTCGGCTTCGCGCTCGTCTACCTCGGCGAGCATTACGTCACCGACCTGATCGCGGGGGCCGCGCTGGTCGTCCTGGTCCGCAGGGGCGAGCCCGTCGTCGAACCGCTCGCCCTGCGCTTCAGCGCGGCGGTCCAGCGGCTGGAGCGCCTGGCCAACGGCTAGATCATCTAGGCGCGAAGGCCGCGATTTGCATGTGCGTACCTTGTGATGGGTGCCGCGCCTGCGAGGATATGGATCCCAGATGACCCGCCCCGGTGCATCACAGTGGGAGGAAGGGGAGGGCCAGGTCGCCGGCCCGCAGAATGCGGCCTCCTCGAATGACGGGGACGAGGAGGAGGACGACGATTACGAGCCCTCGTTCTTCGAGGATCCCAAGCGGCTGGCGCAGACGATCGTCATCGTGCTCGTCCTCGTCGTGGGCATCTACCTCGGCGCGCCGAAGCTCTTCGACCTCGAGGACGCGTTCGCGAAGCTTGGCGATGCGAACGCCATCTGGCTCGCCGTCGCGCTCGGCTTCTGCGTCCTGTCCTTCTTCTCCTACGTCGCCCTCTTCCGCGGCGTCGTCGGCGAGCACGTGCTGCACCTCGAGTGGAGCGAGTCGTACCAGATCACCATGGCCGGGCTGGCGGCTACGCGGCTCTTCTCGGCGGGCGGCGCGGGCGGCATCGTGCTGACCTACTGGGCGCTGCGCAAGGCGGGCATGCCCCGGCGCCAATCGGCGTGCCGGATGGTCGCCTTCCTGGTGCTGCTCTACGCCGTCTACATGCTGGCTCTGATCCTCGCCGGCATCCTGCTGCGGACCGGTGTGATCAACGGGGACAACCCCGCCGGGCTGACGATCGTCCCCGCCGCGATCGCGGGGGTCATCATCGTGGTCTTCCTGGGCATCGCGCTGATTCCGGGCGACCTCGAGCGACGGCTCGCGGGGCGGCTGGGCGACCGGCGCCGCGACCGCATGATTCGCGCGCTGGCCACGGCGCCTGCCACCCTCGGTAGCGGCACCCGGACGGCGATCGACTTCGTTCGCAACCCGCAGCGCGGCGGCCTCGCGATCCTCGGCGCGGTGGGCTTCTGGGGCGCCAACGTCGGCATCCTCTGGGCGAGCTTCCACGCCTTCGGAGTCGAGGTCCCGCTGGGGGTCGTGATCCAGGGCTTCTTCATCGGGATGTTCGCGAACCTCATTCCACTCCCTGGCGGTGTCGGCGGGGTCGACGCGGGGATGATCGGAGCCTTCGCCCTGTTCGGCCTGCCCGGCTCGACGGTCTTCGCGGCGGTTCTCACGTATCGCGTGATCGCCTTCTGGATGCCGATTCCCCCCGGGGTCATCGCCTTCTTCCAGCTGCGGCGGACCGTCACGCGGTGGGAGCAGGAGGGGCGAGCGACCCCACCCGAGGCGATGGGCGAGGGCGGCGCGGCGCGCGATGAGGCTCGGGTCGGCTCCGGTGTGTCGGAGGGCTCCAAGGCGCCCGCGGGGAGCTCCATTACTTCATAAAGTGAAGTACACTTCGTGTAGCGAATCTTCCGCTTGCGAGACTGACAACATGAGAGCGGAAGGCACTTCGGGAAGAAGAATCAGATGAGCGAGAACAAGGTCGAGAACCTGATCATCCTGGGCGGTGGGCCCGCCGGCTACACGGCGGCGCTCTATGCGTCGCGGGCCAATCTCGAGCCGCTCGTGATCGAGGGCTTCCAGTGGGGTGGCCAGCTCCAGAACACGACCGATGTCGAGAACTACCCCGGCTACCCCGACGGGATCATGGGGCCGGAGATGATGAATGAGTTCCGTGCGCAGGCCGAGAAGTTCGGGACCCGCTTCATCACCGACGACGCCACCCGCATCGAGCTCTCCGACGGGGACGTGCAGCGAGTTTTCGTGGGCGATGAGGAGTACGCCGCGAAGGCGATCATCCTCGCGATGGGCGCCGAGCCGAAGCGGCTCGGAATCCCGGGCGAGCAGGAGCTTCAGGGCCGTGGCGTTTCCACGTGCGGCGTCTGCGATGGCGCCTTCTTCAAGGACGAGAAGGTCGCGGTGATCGGTGGCGGGGACTCGGCGATGGAGGACTCGATCTTCATCTCCAAGTTCGCCTCCGACCTCGACATCGTCCACCGCCGGCCCGAGTTCCGGGCGTCGAAGATCATGCTCGACCGGGCGCGCGAGAAGCCGAACATCTCGTTCAAGACCCCATACGTGCCGCTCGAGTTCGTCGCCGGTGACGACGGCAAGATCGCGTCGATCCGCCTGCGCAACACGGAGACCGACGCCGAGGAGTCGATCGACGTGGGCGGGGCCTTCGTCGCCATCGGACACACCCCGCGCTCCGAGCTCGTCGAGGACCAGGTGGAGACCGACGAGAACGGCTACGTCGTCACGCAGCCGGGATCGACGCGAACCAAGCTCGGCGGCGTCTTCGCCGTCGGCGACCTCGTCGACCACATCTACCGGCAGGCCGTCACGGCGGCGGGCACCGGTTGTATGGGCGCCCTCGATGCCGAGTGGTACCTGCGCGACACGCCGCCCTCGCCCGAGGCGCACTGGATGCGCGGCGGCGAGCCCGTCGAAGTCGCGCCCACTCCGTCGTAGGCAAACCGAGGTCGTGCGGACGTGATCGAGCGTCACGTCACGCCGAATTTCGAGACGGGCCGACGCGGTGAGCGGCCACGGGCGATCGTCCTTCACACGAACGTCGGGACCTATGGGTCGACCGTGGCATGGTTCGCGGGCCGCAGCAGCGGCGTCAGCTCGCACTATCTGATCGGCCTCGACGGGCGGATCGGCCAGTTCGTGGACGAGGCCGACACGGCGCGCCACTGCGGCCGTGTCCTCGAGCCGACCGCCGCCTTCCTCACCGAGGCGAACCCGAACCTCTACACCGTGGGCATCGAATTCGAGGACGGGGGCGACCCGCTCGGTGCCGAGCGGTCCGCGGCTCAATACGAAAGCGGGGCGGCACTCATCGCGGCGATCGCAAGGCGCTGGGAGATTCCCCTCGACCGCGAGCACGTGGTCGGCCACCGCGAGATCTTCGCCGCCAAGGAGTGCCCGGGAAACCTGGACCTCGACCGCCTGATCCACAGAGCGGGCGAACTGCCGGACTAACCCTCGGGGACCTTGACGAGCACCTCCCTGCCGCCGATGCTTCGCGGTTGCAGCGGCCCGAAGGTGGCGATGGCCCACGTCGCGTCGGCCTGCGCGAGCTCATCCAGGGCCTCAGGGCCGGATGCGCGAAGGGCCTCCGGGTTGGCGGCGGCGCGCGAGAGGTCGGCCCCGTCGCCGAGTAACACGGCGACCAGCTCCTGCTGCCGGGCGATGCGGTCCAGGTCTGAGCCCGCGCCATCGACCCCGTAGCGCGCGCCGACCCACTGGTGGATTCGCTCGCCGGTGAGGTCCTCGAACGGCGGCTCGAACACGATCTCCTTGCGGCCTTCCTCGATCGGCGCCGTCGGGGTGAGCGGGTACCAGAACGCGGCTCGCTCTCGGACCGGCATCCGGACCACCAGCTCCGCCGCCACGGCCTCGATCGCATCGCGCCGGGCGCAGACGCTGTGATCGATCTCGATCCCGTGTTCGGAGAGTGCGCGAGCCAAGGCCGCATGCCCGCCGAGGCGATAGGCCTGGTTCACGCGATCGCCAAGCCCCTCGCACCAAAGGTCCCTCGGGATCCAGGTGAGGCGGGTCCGGTTGCGATCCGCGACGACGATCACGTCCGTGTTCGCCTCGAACGCCGCGCGGTCCATGATTGCGAGGGCGGTCGCCATGATTCAGGCGCAATGTTCGTCTGCCTGCTGCCCGCGCGCAACGCCGCCGCCGACATCCCGGGCTGGCTCGAGTCCGTCGGCCGCTTCGCCGACGCCGTGTTAGCCCTCGACGACGGCTCAACCGACGCGACCGCGGAGCTGCTCGAGGCCGATCCGCTGGTGGAGGAGGTGCTGCGGAACCCGCGCCGCGAGAGCTACAGCGGCTGGGACGACGCCGCCAACCGCCAGCGCCTGCTCGACGCGGCGATCGAGCACGGCGCTGACTGGGTCCTCTACCTGGACGCCGACGAGCGGATCGACGCCGATGATGCCGCGGCGCTGCG
>JBKPNZ010000044.1:0-6331 GCA_046732895.1 Actinomycetota bacterium | reverse complement strand
ACGCGGCGACGCGGTTTTCCGCGCCGACCGGTAGCGGCACACCCTCCGGCCAGGCGGCTGAGAGAGCGCCCCAAATCCGGTCTCCGATGACGATCGGGCCAGCGACCGCGGACCTAACGCCAATGCGGCGCATCTGTGCCGCGACGACGGGACCGACCTCGTCGTAATCCTCCAATCTGACTGGCCGCCGCGTTCGCACGATCCGACCCATGAGGCCTCGCCCATCCAGCGGCCCGCGACTGCCGATCGGCAGGCTCGCCTCATCCTGCGACCAGCCGGCCACGAACACGGCCGTTTCCGGGCTTTCCACACGAAGCAAGCCGGTGATCCGGGCACCGAGCAACGTTCCGGCCTCTCGGGTGACCAGCGCGAAGACTTCCGCCGGAGGCGGCTGCCTCGCGACGAAGGTCGCCACGCGCCGCAGTGCGGCGTGCTCACGGGTGAGCCCGTGAAGAGCATCGGCTCCGAGAGGTATCTCCACGAAAATGACTCTAGCCGCGTTCCTTTGATGCAAAGCAGCACTTCTGCTTCGCGCGCGAAGGAGAAGCAGCAGGATTCGTATCGCTTTCCATGCAAAGCGAAATGATTTCCGGCTCGAATCGGCCTTCTGTTCTCTCCCCGTCAACTGCTGGGGGGAATTGCGATGAGGGGGTTTGAAGCCGCACACCGTTCCCGGGCTGGGGAGTAGCCTGACGGCATTCGGCCAATCGGACAGGGGCTGCACGGCTGGCTAGACCCCCTGACCTGCGATCTGCTCGGCTCGTGCCTAGCCCCCCGAGGAATAACAAGCGATGGGAGAAGAGGCAGCTACACCGCCGAGCAGCCCGGCCACTGACCGTTATGGGAGCGCAGATGTAGGAGCGGCTAGCGACTCTCCAGTGCGAGCGCGGCTCGAAGACCAGATCGCCTGGTACGAGGCCCGGAGCCACCGAAATCGACTCCGGTTCAAGGGGCTCAAGGTCTGCGAAATCGCCGTCGCGGCGGCGATACCCGCGGCAGCAGCGGCAGCCGCGCCAGCTTGGATCCTGGGATGTGGCGGCGCGCTGATCGTCGCCCTGGAGGGGCTGGAGCAGCTCCAGCAGTATCAGCAGCACTGGATTGCCTATCGCTCCACGTGCGAGCGGCTAAAGCACGAGAGGTTCCTCTTCCGCGCCGAATCCGGAGCATATGCGGCCGCTGAGAGACCGGAGACGCTGCTCGCAGAGCGGGTGGAGGAACTCGTCTCACAGGAGCATCCCACTTGGGTATCGGAGGCTGAGTGACTACCTCAGGGCCGAAGGTCTTCATTAGTTACCGGCGCCAGGAGACGGCCGGACAGACCGGGCGGCTGTATGACGCAATGGCGGCCCGTTTTGGCGAAACGAATGTCTTCGTCGAGATCGACCTGCCCCAGGGAATCGACTTCGCGAAGCGGATCACAGAGGCCGTCGCGGCCTGCCGCGCGCTGCTCGTGATCATGGGACCGAGATGGGCTAACCAAGCGAACGGTGAGGGCGACCCCCGCATCGCCGACCCCGACGATTTCGTGCGGCTCGAGGTCGAAACCGCCCTGCGTCTCCCCGAGGTCGCAGTGATCCCCGTGCTCATCGCCGACGCGCAGATGCCCAACCCCAACGATCTGCCCCAGGAGGTTCGGGCAATCACGCAGCAAAACGCGCTGGAGCTGAGTGACACGAGATGGCATCACGACGTCGATTGCCTACTTGCGCGATTGGAGCTCATCCTCGGTGTGCGTGCTCGGCCCCCGCAGATCTCGCTGCGGCGGAAGCTGCGAGAGAGGCTGTCCGGTCGAGTTCGCTTCCCTCGCTTCCGAGGTCAGTAGAGCTCTGGCGGTTGCCCCTTCCGCTCGATCACCCGCCTCACGCGACCCTCCCACTGCCCCATCGGCTGTGTCCACTCAGGCGAGGCGAAATAGGCCTCGAGGTCGCGCTTGAGATCAATCTCGGGCATGTAGAGACCAACGACGCCCGGCTCGAGCACCCCGTCAGCTAGGACGCCCTGCTCGCGGAAGACAAGGATGGGAAGCCCCAGTTGATACGCCATCGCTGCCTCAATATGCGCCCATGGGGTAGTGAGCCAGCAGCCGGCGAGAGCCTGATTTTCCAACTCCCCGTCCGACGCTCGAAGCTTCGCGCTTCCCGTTTTGACCTGAATGCGACTTAACGCCACCGTCACTAAGCCATTCGAGTCGAGCATCAGCCGACGGATCGCTCGCAGCGGCGCGTCCATGTCGTAGTCGGTGACTCCGAGCGTTCGGGGTTCGAAGCCGCGCTGCTCGAGGTACGAGGAGACACGTTCGATGAACCGGATCTGATCCGACGACCAGGGCTTCGGATAGCTGAAGAAGATCGGGGAGCGCATAGTCGAACCGTTCTTCGGAGTCGAATGCGCAGTATCCTGCGCTTTTCCACCTCGTGCACGCAGAGGGATCGCCGTGCCGGTCAAGAAGCTCACCGTCAGCTTCGACTTTCCGTTCAGCCCCATCAAGCTCTCGGCAGACTGGGAACCGGCCCAGGAGGAGCGGGAGGCAGCATGGGAGATGTATGTTGAGCTCGCCACCCGCGTCACGGTCATCGCCCTTCCGGAGCATCGCGGGCTCATTCGAGAGGCAATCACGTCTTACTACAGCCTCTTCGCCAGCACCCGCGAGATCCTCAAGAGGTACGGCCCGACCGTGGCTCGACCGAGCGGGAAGGGGACCACCTCCTTTGGCCAGCTAGCGGTGGTGATCCTCAACGAGCTGTTGCGCCCCGTCCTCTCCGAGTGGCATCCCGCCCTCGAGGATTGGGAGGCTCGACGGCCTGACGGGACGTCGCGCCTCGCCCATGAGCGCGACTGGGATCACCATCGGGACGCCCGCGACGCGCTCGAGAAGACCAGGGTCGAGCTGGAGCGCTATGCCGGTTACCTCGCTGAGGTGGCGGAGGTGCCCGTTCTTATGACGCCAGCCGAGGAGCCCTACTAGCCGCCATCGGCGGCCGCAAGTTCCGCGACTGCCACGGGCAGTCCTAGGCTCCGGCAACCGCTATCGGCCCGAACAAATGACGTACTGACCTCGGCGGCTGGCTACAAGACCCTCGCTGCCAGCTAGATAGGACGGGGGCTCTCTGCGGGGGGTCCTCCTTGACCCCCGTGTCCCTACACGGAGGTTGATTATCCGCTATGGGCCGAGTTCGGTACCACGGGTTAAGTCGAGAGGGGTAGGACCGTCCCCCGCGCGGGGGGTACGGTCGCGGGTCACGACGGCGCCACTCCCGGGTCGGCGCCGTGCTCGCGGATCCGCTCGCGCAGCCCGTCCGCGTGACTGCCGGCCTCGTCGATCGCCTTCTCGGCCTCTTCCTTGCGCTGGACCAGGTCCTTCTGCTCCGCGTCGTGGCCGGGCGTCTCGCGCGCCTTGTCGAGCTTTGCCTGGACGTCGTCGCGGCCCTCGCGGAGGTGATGGAGGTTCTGCTCGACGTTCTGCAGCTCGCGCTTCAGATCGCGGATCTGGCGGTGCTCGTGCTCCTGTCGCTCGGAGACCTGCAGCTGCTGCATCGTGTGCTTGCCGATGACCCCGTCGACGTTCAGCTTGTGGTCGCGCTGGAAGTCCTTGACCGCGCTCTCCAAGCCCCCGTCGAAGCTGCTCTTCTTCGCGTGCATGTAGGTGTGGTCGAAGTCCGACCCGGGGACGTGGAGGTAGGCGAGGATCTCGGAGGCCTTCTCGACCCGGTCGCCGGAATCGCCCTTCTCCAGCGGGTCGAAGGTCGGGCCCATCTCGGGCTCCTTGCGGAAGTTGACGTGGTGGCCCTCGCGGGGGTCCCCGGGATAGGTGACCGTGACGACCCAGTTGCGCGCTCGCGCAGCCGCGCAGAAGGCCGCGACGTGCGCGTCGTCGATGTCGAGGCCACACATCCAGCCGTGCGGGAGCCTCTGCCCGTTTGGGATGGGATAGGCGACACCGTCGGAGTGGAGCTCGTGCGTCGAGTGCCCGGGAGGGTTCGCGGGGTTGAACCCCGGCAATCCATTGACGTAGCCGTTGTAGAGGTAGGCCTGGTCGTGCTTGCCGCACTGCGCCAAGAGGTCCGCTACGCCGGTGCCGCGGTAGGCGCTGGCGAGCGTGCCCCCCGACTCCTTCAGCAGCACCTCCACCTCGTCATCGAAGCCCTCCGTCGTCGGGACCGGACAGCAGTCGATCAGTCGGTAGGCCACCGCGCGGGATGCTACCGCGACCGCGCGCTAGTGCCTGATGCGTCGTTCAGGCGTACTGACCGCTTGTAAAGAGCCTCACCTCGGCGGCCCGGCGCCGCACCAGGCCTTCGAGCTTCTGGGGCGGGCTGCCACCGAAGACCCATCGCGGCAGCTCGTGCGCGACGACCGCGTCCATCGATTCCCCGGCGTTCAGGCGTCGTCGCAAGGTTGACTCCTCGAGGGAGCCGACGCCGTTATTCATCGTGAACGAGGAGAGCGCGTCGAGTTGTGGCTGACTTAGCTCCGGCGCGATCAGGTTGAGGACGGCGGCCACGTAGGTCTGCATGTCGCGGCGTAACAGCTCCCGTGCCTTCGCCTCGGTGATCCCCGCCCACTCGTGACGGTCGGCATCTGTGCAGGCCGAGCGGTGAAGGAGATGCCCGTAGCCGACCGTGCAGAAGCCGACCGGGTCGTTGTAGGGCTGGGTTGCCGGGAAGCCTTCGAAATCGGCGATGAACGCAGCACCCTTGTCCGAGAGGCGGTCCGCCTCGCCGAAGCGCTCGCGGAGGCGCTCGATCTCATCTCGCGTCTCCTTGCGGTGATCTTGAATCCGGTTGCGGAGGCGCTCGCGAACGTCCGCCTTTTCCTCCTCGACCCATTCGCGAAACTCGCGGCGCTTTTGTTCGATCTGCGGGTCGAGGTCAGTCACCCGTAAGTCTTCCCTCTTCACGGTGTGCGGCGTCCCAGGCGCCTAAGGTAGCGCGGATCAAGCGCAAGAACTACCGCTTTGCATGGAAAGCAGCAGTCCCGCAAGGAGCCACGCATGGTCCAATTTTCGTGCCCGGGCAAGCCTGGTCTTCGGATCAGGACTCACCGCGCAGCAGCTCGGCGACCACGAGCGCGGACAGCAATGCGGTGAGCACTCCCGACACCGCCAACCCGTCGGCGACCGCGGCGAGCGGCACGGCGGCGAGGAGCGCGATGACCACCACGGCGCGCGGCAGGTTCTGGGCCTGGCCGATCCTGGCGGCGCAGGCCATCAGACCGGCGAGGAAGAGGGCTGGGGCCCCGAGCGCGATCAGCGCTCCTGAGTCATGAGTAGGCGCACGCGAACAGCAGCGCGTACTCGTGAAACCCCTCCGGGATCGCGACCGCCATCAGCAGGCTGGCGGCCATCACGAACACCAGTACGAGCCGGACCGGCGCCGTGTCCGGGTCGAACCAGTTGGTCATCCACGTCGTGTAGTTCCACGCCCAGTACACGGCGATGAGCATGAACGCCGTCTCGGCCGCGCCCGACCAGCTGATGTCCGCAAGCAGATGGTGCGACAGCTGGGTGACGGCGAAGACCTAGACGAGGTCGAAGAAGAGTTCGAAGAACGTCGCTCGCTGATCGCCCTCCCCACGAGCGCGGATGATCGGCAGCTCCGGGACGATCGGGCTCGGAGTGGCCGCCACGCCGCGAGCATAGGACGAGCGGATGACACGCGGTTTTGCGTCAGCCTCCCGGTTGTCGCCCACTTGTCTTCGGATAGGGTGGCCTGACTTCACTGCGACCGAGGGGAATTGCCATGACGTCTATCTCCGGGCGGGAGCAGGGGCAGATCGAGGCAGCCAACGCCTCGGGTAACACGCCCGTGGTCTTCATTCACGGCCTCTGGTTGCTGCCAAGCAGTTGGGACAACTGGGCCGAGTTCTTTAAGAAGGCCGGCTATGCACCGCTGACGCCCGACTGGCCCGACGATCCCGAGACCGTCGAGGAGGCGAGGGCCAATCCCGAGGTGCTCGCCGGCAAGAAGCTCGGGGAAGTCGCCGACCACACCGCCGAAGTGATCGCGGCCCTGGAGCGGAAACCGGCCGTGATGGGCCACTCGACCGGGGGGCTGCTCGCCCAGTTGATCGCGGATCGCGCTCTCTCGGCCGCGACGGTTGCCATCGACCCGGGGCCGTTCCGGGGCGTGCTGCCGCTCCCGTACTCCACGCTGAAGGTCTCCGCCCCGATTCTGAGGAACCCCCTCAACCGGAGGCGCGCGATCACCCTCACGTTCGACCAATTCAAGTACGGCTGGGCGAACGCGCTGGACGAGGAGGAGGCGCGGCGGCTCTACGACACCTACCACGTGGCGGCGCCTGGGGTGGCCCTGATGCAGATGGCGAACGCGAA
>JBKPNZ010000043.1:0-36182 GCA_046732895.1 Actinomycetota bacterium | reverse complement strand
GAACCGCTGGGCGCGAGACCCCCGCCGAGCGCGCCGCGCGCCAGCAGCGCGAGCGTCGGCGCCAGGGCAAGCGCCGCCGCAAGCATGGGAGGAATCGCTGATGGCCGCACTCGTCTGGTTCACGACCGGCGTTGCTCTCTGGCACTTCACCGTGTTCCTCCCGGACCGCTTCTGGGGCGGGATCGTCGGGGCCTTCGTGGGCGCCGTCGCGGGCTCGATGCTCACGGGCGCCGTCGCTCAGATCGCCACTGGCAACAGCATCGGAGACACGGACCTGGCCACGATGCTCTACGCCGTGCCGGGCACGCTCATCGGGCTCGCCGTTGTCTACGCCGTGGGCGTCCGCGCCGAGCGCGAGCAAGCCGCGCTCAGCTGAGCGCGCTCTCGACCGGCGGCGGCTGCCGAAGCGTCTGCAGCACCGTGCAGTGGCGCTCGGACTTCTGGATCAACGCGGTGAGGTCCTCGGGCGAGGCGCCCGGGGCCTCCACGTCGAAGCGCAGGCGAATCGCGGCGAAGCCGACCGGGGCCTCGCGCGAGACACCCAGCGTTCCCGACAGGTCGAGGTCGCCCTCGACGGTGACGGCTATTCGCTCGGTCTCGATCCCCACGTTCGCGGCCACCATCTGGCACGTGAGCTGAGCACACGCCGCAAGTGCGCCGAGGAGGAGGTCTCCTGAGCAGGCTGCGGTTCCCGGCCCGCCGACGCCCGTGTGCGCCTCCGCCTGCTGAATCGCGCGGCCCAGGTCCACCGAGCAGGCGACTGGGGCGTCCTCCTCGCTCGCCCTCGCGGTGAGGGTGATCCGGGACGCACTCGGGTCGGAGCGGTAGCGGTCTTTGAGTGGGGCTTGGGTCTCGCGAAGGTTCATGCGGCAAGTATGGAGCGTGGAGCCGCAGGCGGCGAAGGCGTCCGGGGCGGAGCCTAGCTTGGCCGCATGGCCACTCAAGCGGCCCGCCTGGGCGTGCCCGAAGCGACCTTCACGCTGGCGCCGTATGTGTATGGCGAGGCGCGGGCGATCGCTTCGGCGCTGGATCTGGCCGAGCCGGTGGCCGTGACGCTGGTCCGTCGCGGCTACCGCACGGTCGAGGAGGCGCGCGCCTTCCTCGATGCCGAGGAACGCCACGATCCCTTCGGAATGGATGGGATGGAGGAGGTTGTCGGGCGCGTGCGAGAGGCCATCGCCGCCGGGCGGCGAATCACCGTGCACGGCGACTACGACGTCGACGGGGTCTCGGCCACTTCGATCCTCGTTCGAGCCCTGCGGGCCGAGGGCGCGCGGTGCGACTGGTACATCCCGGAGCGGCTCGCTGACGGATACGGGCTGACCGTGGAGGGGGTGGAGCGGCTCGCCGCCCGCGGCACCGAGCTGATCATCACAGTCGATTGCGGCATCACCTGTGCCGCGGAGGTCCGAGCGGCGCGAGCGGCGGGCATCGAGGTGATCGTCACGGACCACCACCAGCCCGGGGAGGAGCTCCCCGACTGCATGACGCTGCACCCGGCCCTTCGAGGCTACGCCTGCCCGGACCTCTGCGCGGCTGGCGTGGCGTTCAAGCTCGCCGAGGCCCTGCGCGGTGCGGCGGCCGTGAAAGGCGAGCTCGATCTGGTTGCCCTCGCGACCGTCGCGGACATGGTGCCGCTGCTCGGCGAGAACCGGACCCTGGTGCGGCTCGGACTTGCCGAGGCGCGCCGAGCCCAGCGCCCTGGCCTGTGTGCGCTGATGGCTGCGGCTCGAATCGAGCCCGAGCGCCTCGACGAGGGCGATTTCGCCTTCCGCCTCGGCCCGCGGATCAACGCGGCGGGCCGCATGCGCCGGGCGGATGCAGGCGTCGAGCTGATGTTGACCGAGGACCCGGAACGGGCCGCGGCGATCGCCGGAGATCTCGACCGCTGCAATGCTGAGCGCCGCGAGGCCGAGCGCGAGGTGCTCACCGCAGCCGAGCGTGCTCGCGCCGAGCTCCCGGATGGGCTGGCGGACGCCCCCGGACTTGTAGTTGCCGGGGAGGGCTGGCACCCGGGCGTCGTGGGGATCGTCGCCTCGCGCCTGGCCGAGCGTCACCTCCGGCCCGTTGTCCTGATCGGCCTCGACGGCGAGGGGGGTGGCCGGGGCTCGGGCCGAAGCGTCCCGGGATTCGACCTGCTCGAAGGGCTGCGGGCGTGCGAGGCGCACCTCAAGCGCTTCGGCGGGCACCGCGCGGCGGCAGGGCTCGAGATAGAGGCCGGCCAGGTCGATGCGTTCCGCGAGGCGTTCGCCGCGCACGTGGCGGCGACGCTGGGCGATGGCGCGCCGGCCCGCACTGAGAGCGTGGACGTGATCGTCGGCGGCGAGAGCCTCGGCCTCAACGTCGCCGAGCAGTTCGCCCGGCTCGGCCCCTTCGGGCAGGGCAACCCGCAGGTCCGTCTGCTCGTGCCCAGCGCGCGCGTCGACGACGTGCGCCGCATGGGCGAGGGCTTAAAGCACGCCAGGTTCAGCATTCGCAGCGGCCCCCGGAGGGCGCTCGGGGTGGCCTTCGGCGTAAACGGGGAGCTCGACGCCGCCGCGGAGGGTGGGGCCTTCGACGTCTCGGTCGGGCTGGAGATCAATGCTTGGAACGGCGCCGTCGAGCCTCGCGTGATCCTTGGCCAGCTCTACCCTGGGATCGCGAGGCCCGAGCGGACGGACCGCGTGTCGCGGTTGCCCGACGCCGAGTGGCTCGAGCGCCTGCAAGCGGCCCTCGATGCCCCACTCGGGGAATGGCCACCTCCATCCCTGATCGAGACCGCACGCGGACGGGCGCGGCGCAGCGTCGTCGATCGACGCGGCGCCTCCGGTGTGGCGACGGTTGCATCACTCGCCTCGAGCGGGGAGCGGGTGCTGGTGCTCTGTGCGGACGCGCGGCGTCGGCGTGAGCTGGTCGAACGCGCCGCAAGCCCCGAGCGCTTCGGCGGGGGACAGCTGGCCATGGCCGCGGGAGCATTCGCCGACCGCGCCGTCGATGCGGCCGTCGAGGCCCTCCATTCAGCCGGCCGCGGCGTCGCCCTGGCCGACTGGAACCGGCTCGAGCGCGATTCCGACCTGCCGCGTCGCTTCGAGCATGTCGTCGTGATCGACCCAGCGCCCTTCCCGCACCTGGAGGACCTCGCCGATCGTTCTCGTCCCGACTCGGGCGACGGCTTTCTTCACCTGGCGTGGGGTGATCCCGAGGTCGAGCTCGCCCTGCGCCTACACGAGGCCCAGTGGCCACTGCGCCCGGTCCTGGCGCAGCTCTACCGCGACCTCAGCGTCGCCGCGAGCGAAGGCCCCCTCCGAGGCGGCTTTCTCTGTGAAGCGCTGGCCGGCCACGGCGCCTATCCGCGCCTGCCCGAAACCGCGGCGCGCTGCTTGCGGGTTCTGCTCGAGCTCGGTCTCGCTCACTGGGAAGGTTCCGGCTGCCCGGACGCCCTCGGGGTCGTATCCTCGGAGACGAAGGATCTGGAGCGATCCGAGGCCTTCACGGTCTATCGGGCGCGCTGCGAGGAGGGCAGGCGATTCCTGACCGGGCGAAGACAAGCGACGTAAAGAAGGGCACCGCTAAGCGCGGTAACGCCAAGCCTGCCCGCAATAAGGGCGGCGGCCGGACAAAGGCGAGCGCCGCGCGCTCGAAGGCCGCGACCGCGCGAGCTGCGACGAAGAAGCGACCTGCCGGCGCGAAGAAGCAGGCGGCGGCGGGCAACGGGGCAGGCGACGATCGCCAGGCTCCCCGGGCCGAGAACGCTGCCCTGGCACCGGTCGATCGGCGCGGGCACATGCGCGTCGGCGCGGGCGACGGGACATCCGCGCCGTCCGCACCGCTCGACCGCTTCACCGAGGAGCTGACGAAGGAAGATCGTGCCTTGCTCGGGGATCTGCTCGCGGTGGTTGCCGAGCACTCGGGCGGTGATGACCGGGAGATCGACGCGGAGGCCGTCGAGCACGCCTTTGCGTTCGCGTGCGAGCGCCACGCTGACCAGCGCCGCCGCTCGGGCGAGGACTTCATCACGCACCCGGTGGAGGTCGCGAAGATCTGTGCGGGTCTCCGCCTCGACACCGAGACGCTGTGCGCGGCGCTTCTACACGACACCGTCGAGGACACGAGCGCCAGCCTCGACGAGGTCAACGAGCTCTTCGGCGATGCCGTCGCCGGCTTGGTCGACGGCGTCACGAAGCTCACCGAGATCACCTTCCAGAGCCGCGACGAGCACCAGGCGGAGAACTACCGCAAGATGATGGTGGCGATGGCCACCGACGTGCGGGTCATCCTGATCAAGCTCGCCGACCGCCTTCACAACATGCGCACGATCTCGGCGCTGCCCAAGCAGAAGCAGCTCGACAAGGCGCGCGAGACGCTCGAGATCTACGCCCCCCTTGCGCACAGGCTGGGTATCCACGCGATCAAGTGGGAGCTCGAGGACCTGGCATTCCAGCGGCTCCATCCGCGCAAGTACGAGGAGATCAAGACCCTGGTCTCCCAGCAGCGGACCGAGCGCGAGCGCTACGTCGAGGACGCCGGCCGCTTCCTGCGGCGAGAGCTGAGGAAGGTCGGGATCGAGGCTGAGATCTCAGGCCGGGCGAAGCACTTCTACTCGATCTACTCGAAGATGACCAAGAAGGGCCGGGAGTTCAACGAGATCTACGACCTCACGGCGATGCGGGTCATCGTCGGCTCGGTAAAGGACTGCTACGGCGCCATCGGGATCATCCATTCGCTCTGGAAGCCGCTGCCCGGCCGCTTCAAGGACTTCGTCGCGACGCCGAAGCTGAACCTCTACCAGGCGCTCCACACCACCGTGATCGGCCCGGAGGGGCGGCCCCTCGAGATCCAGATCCGCACCCCCGACATGCACGAGCTCGCCGAGTACGGGATCGCAGCCCATGTTCTCTACAAGGAGGGCTCGCGCGCCAAGGGCGATTCGGAGCGCGAGAAGATGATGTGGCTGCGCCAGCTCCTCGACGCCGAGGGGGAGCAGGACCCCACGGAGTTCCTCGAGTCGCTGAAGGTCGACCTCTTCGAGGACGAGGTCTTCGTCTTCACGCCGAAGGGAGAGGTGATGAACCTCTCAGCGGGCTCGACGCCGCTCGACTTCGCCTACGCCGTCCACACCGACGTCGGGCACCGCTGCGTGGGCGCGAAGGTGAACGGCAAGATCGTCCCGCTCCACTACCAGCTCAAGTCGGGAGACATCGTCGAGATCCTCACCGCCAAGCAGGAGCGCGGACCGTCCCGCGACTGGCTCGGTCTGGTGCGAACGAGCCGTGCGCGGAACAAGATCCGCGCCTTCCTCAAGCGGGAGCGACGTGAGGACGCCGAGCGGCGCGGTCGCGAGGAGCTTCAGGACGCACTACGCAAGCGAGGCCTTCCCATGCAGCGCATGGCGGGCTCGCCGCTGCTCGCCGACGTCATCCGCGAGATGGGCTTCAAGAAGGCCGACGACTTCTACATCGCGCTCGGCCAGGGGAAGATCACCTCGCGCATCGTTGCGAACAAGCTCCTGCAGCGCCTGAAGCAGGGCGAGGCCGTCGCCGGCGACGAGACCGAGGCGCGGCTCGCGGGCGTGCTCGAGGGCCGCGATGAGCGCCAGCGTCGCACCCAGGACGCCTCGAACTACGGGATCATCGTCAAGGGCGTCGAGGACGTGATGGTGCGCCTCGCGAAGTGCTGTCGCCCGGTCCCCGGCGACGACATCGTCGGCTACGTCTCGCTGGGGCGAGGGATCACGATCCACCGCGAGGACTGCAAGAACGTCGCCGCCCTGCGCAAGGCGCCGGAGCGATTCACCGATGTGGAGTGGGAGGGCGACAACTCCACCTCGTACCGCGTGGAGCTGCAGGTGGACGCATGGGACCGCACCCGCCTGCTCGAGGACCTGTCGCGGACGTTCGCCGAGACCGGCGTGAACATCATCGAGGCGAAGTGCTCGACCAAGCACCCGATGGTGAAGAACCGCTTCGTCGTCGAGGTGGGGGACACCGAGCAGCTGCGCCAGTGCGTGGGACGCCTGCGCAACGTCGACTCGGTCTTCGACGCCTACCGCATCACGCCCAGCGCCTAGTCACCCGGCGGCTTGGACCGCCTCGACCGCGGCGCGAACCGAGGCAGCCGCGTTCGCTGCCGCCTCGTCCGACTCGTACTTGCTCCGCGGCCAGAAGAACCCGCGCAGCCCGTCCTTGCGGTTGCGCGGCACGACGTGGACGTGGAAGTGCGGCACCGATTGGCTGACGATGTTGTTGGCAGCGACGAAGGCGCCGGTCGAGCCGGTTGCCTGGCGGATGGCGACCGCAAGCAGCCTCGCGTTCGCGAAGAGCGGCTCGAGAAGATCATCTGGCAGATCCCAGATCGCCTCGTGGTGCTCTCGTGGCACCAGAAGCGAGTGGCCGGGGAACAGCGGACGGTTGTCGAGGAAGGCAAGCGAGCGCTCGTCCTCGAACACGATGTGGGCGTCGCTCTCGCCGGCGACGATTGCGCAGAACGCGCAGTCAGGGTCCCTGCTCATGTGCCCGTGAGCGTATTCAGGCGACGACCGACAGAGCGCCGGGCTCGATGCCCAGGTCGAGCTCGCCGTGGTCGCCGATGTAGTCGCCGTCGACCTGGACGGGAAAGAGCCGCGGCCGCCCCTCGCGATCGCGGGACATGGACTCGATCCGTGCCTCGGTCACGTCGCGGAAGTGTTCGATCTGGCGATGGTCGGGGATGTGCAGGCCCTCGGTCAGCACACGCGCCGCGATCGTCGGCACGTCCCGCTGTGCCGCCCGCCGCAGCATCGCCACGGAGAGCGTCCCGTTGTCGAGCGCAGCGCCCTCACAGACCCTCACCGGCCGAGTGCCGAAGTAGGTGAACGGGTCCGAGTTCTGCGCGATCGTCGTGATGCCCTCGGCGGTCTGGTCGCCGATCCGCAGACGGAGCTCCACGGGGTTGCGGAGGTAGTCGCGGTAGAAGCTCGCAACGGCGACGCCGGTGTAGAACCACCTTCCGCCCCGTGCCTTCAGCTTCGGCCGCGCATCGACCCGCTTGGCCGCAGACGCATCGAGCCCGGCCCCGGCGGCGAACACGAAGTGCCTGCCGTTGGCGAGCCCGAGATCGATGCGCCGGGGGCGGAAGTCGTCCGCAAGCCCGAGCAGGTGCTCGGTCGCATCTACGACGTCGTTGGGAATGCCGAGCGTCCGGGCGACCACGTTGGTCGAGCCACCAGGCAGGACCGAGACCGGGACGTCGGTGCCGGCGAGCCCGTTGGCGACCTCGTTCAGGGTTCCGTCGCCGCCGAAGGCGACGACGAGGTCGTAGTTGCCGTCGCACGCCTCGCGACAGATCTCGGTGGCGTGGTTCTGGGCGCGGGTGGCGACCGCCTCGACCTCATAACGGCCCTGGAGCGCGTAGACGACCAGGTTCTTCAGCCGGTCCGAGACGGTGGTCGCGTAGGGGTTGACGATGATGAGCATCCGCTTCTTGGGCGGGCGCACGCGGGCGCGGGCAACCTCTGGGGTCGCCTGAGGGCGCGGCGGGGCCTCGACCGTCGCGGTGCTCACCTCCCTCCGTATCCCCGTGGTCCGGCCACGGTTACGCCTCCACGCGCTCGGGTCCGGGAATGTCGATCTCGTTCCCTCCGCCCGTGGCGGCGAAACGGGTGATGCCGGCCTCATCGACGATCTCCTCGACGCGCCCCGCGTTCAGGAGGAGGTCCACGTGGCCCACCACCTCCGAGAGCGTGAGGAAGGACTGGGTGACCGCGACGTTGCCCCAGATCTCCTGCGCGAGCTCGAAGGGCGTGCGCGGGCCGTCGGCAAGGAGCTTCTCGATCTTCAGCGCGCGGCGCCGATGGAGGCCGAACCGCTCGTCGATCAGCTCGCGGTGGTTCGTGATCGGCTCGCCGTGCCCCGGCAGCAGGATCTCGGCGGGCAGCTCGCGCGTTCGCGCCAGCGATGCGAGATAGGTCACGAGTGCCTGGGGCCGCTCCTTCGAGCCGTCCAGGGGCTCGGTGATGAGGGGATTCGACGAGATGTGGGCGATCAGGTGGTCGGCGCACAGGAGGATCCGGCGATCGTCGTCCCAGAAGACCGTGTCCGAGGGGCTGTGTCCCGGGCGATGCTGGACCTCGAACGAGCGGTCGCGCATCGCGAGCCGCTCACCGTCGGCGAGAGGGCGGGTGACCTCGGCGCGCGCTCCCCAGCCGCGAAACGCCCGCGAGACGGACCGCAGGGCGATCACCATCTCCTCGGGGATGCCGTAGCGGATCATCAGTGAGCCCGCGAACTCATCGTCGCGCTCGGCGTCATCGCCGAAGTTGGCCAGGCGATCGACCGCGACGTCGATGGCCGCGACGTCGGCACCGGAGCGCTGGACCACGATCTCGATCAGCCCCAGATGGTCGATGTGCTGGTGGGTGAGGATCACGAGCTCGAGGTCCTCGATCGACCGCCCCAGCTCCCCGAGCTGATGCTCGAGCTCGTCGAGGGCCTTGCCCGAGTTCGGCCCGGTGTCGACGAGGGTCAGCGGCGCGTCCTCGATCAGGTAGCAGTTGACCCTGCCGACGGCGAAGGGGGTCGGGATGCGCAGGCGGTGGATGCCGGCGTCGCGGGCGCGGTCGAGGGCTCCTTCGGGGGTGAGCGGCGGGTTCATAAGGCACTAAGAGGAATGGGATCGGAGGCAAGCGGGCTTCCGTGTCGACTTATGGGGTCTATAGGGGCAATAAGTCGACACGGACCTGCCAAAGCCGCTTCGCGCTGCTCCCCTTATCGCCAGAAGTGTGATCACTCCCGGATCACCGCGAGGACCTCATCCCGGCGCCGCTCCATGTCCGCCCGCGACACCAGCGACTCCAGGTTCAGCCGCAACAGCGGCTCGGTGTTGGAGGGGCGCACGTTGAAGTGCCAGTCGGGGTAGTCGACCGAGACGCCGTCGAGCCGGCTGATCTCGCCGTCGGAGTAGCGCTCGGCGAGCTCCTCCATCTTCGCCTGCTGGTCGGCGACCTCCGAGTTGATCTCGCCGGAGATGAAGTAGCGCGAGCGGAAGTCGGTGACCACCTCAGCGAGCGAACGGCCCTCGACCGAGAGCAGCTCGAGAACGAGCAGCGCGGGGATCGTGCCGGAGTCGGCCGACCAGAAGTCGCGGAAGTAGTAGTGGCCGGAGACCTCGCCACCGAAGGCGGCGTGATGCTCGCGGAGTGCGTGCTTGAAGAAGGCATGGCCGACCCGGTTCACGTACGAGGTTCCGCCGAGCTCGCGCACGGTGTCGGGCACAGCTCGGCTGGCGCGCACGTCGTAGACGATCGCTGCGCCGGGTTCCTTGCGCAACAGCAGCCGGGCCAGCATCGCCGTGAGGAAGTCGCCGTCGACGAAAGTTCCCGAGTCGTCGATGAAGAAGCAGCGATCCGCATCGCCGTCCCATGCGATGCCCAGGTCCGCCCCGGACTCGAGCACCCGCTCGATGATGAAGCGGCGGTTCGCCTCCACCAGTGGGTTCGGCTCGTGATCTGGAAACTCCCCGTCGGGCACCCAGTACGTCGTGCTGAGTTCGAGCGGGAGCCTCTCGAGCAGGGGTCCGACCATCGGCCCGGCCATCCCGTTGCCACCGTCCACCACGACCCGCAGGGGCTTCACCCGATCGGCGTCGATGAAGCCGAGGACGTGCGAGTGGAAGGCGTCGTAGATGTCGACGGCCTCGACCGAGCCGCCGCCCGGCCCCTCCGGCATGCCGGCCTCGATCTCGGCCCTGACGTCGCCGATTCCGGCGTCGCCGGAGAACGCGAGGGCACCTTCGCGGACGAGCTTGATCCCGGTGTACGCCTTGGGGTTGTGCGAGGCGGTCACCATCGCTCCGCCGTCCAGCTCCCTGGAGCCGACGAGGAAATAGAGCATCTCGGTCGCGATCAGCCCGGCGTCGAGTACCGCGCATCCCTCGTCGACGAGCCCCTCGCGGACCCGCCCGCTCATCTCGGGGGCCTGCAGGCGCATGTCCCGGCCGAGGCCGACCCGCAGCTCGCGGGTCTCCTTCTCGCGCAGCTGGGCCAGCACGCGGGCGAATGCCCGGCCGACGAGGTACGCGGTGTCGCCGTCCATCTCCTCGCCGTAGAGGCCGCGGATGTCGTAGGCCTTGAAGATCCCGGGCGGCGGCGCGCTACTCAAACTTCCCTTTCAGCGCCTCATAGCTCTGCTCGAGCGTCTGGGGCATCACGCGGGTGTCGGCGAGCACCGGCATGAAGTTCGTGTCGCCGCCCCAGCGAGGGACCACGTGCATGTGGATGTGGTGTTCGACCCCGGCGCCCGCGACCCGTCCCTGGTTGAAGCCCACGTTGTACCCGTGGGGCTCGTAGCTCTCCTCGAGGATGGTCATCGCCCGCTGGGAGAGGGCCATCATCTCGGCCACGGTCTCGGGGCCGAGCGCGGGCAGGGTCGCGAGGTGCTCGTACGGCGCGATCATGAGGTGGCCGTTCGTGTACGGGTAGAGGTTCAGGATCACGAAGCAGCGATCGCCGCGGTGAACGATGAGGTTCGCCTCGTCGTCATCCTCGGCGGGCTTGGCGCAGAAGATGCACTCCTCGGCAGAGTCCTTGGAGGCGTCCTTCACGTACGCGAGGCGCCATGGCGCCCAGATGCGTTGGGTTGGCACGGCGGGATCCTATGGAGCATGCCACGAACCCAACCGCTCCCGGACGCGGGAGCAGCATGAAATGCCCACGGCGTAGCCGTGGGCCAGGTATTCCTGGCGGGAGCAGAGGAGGCGGTTGGCATTTTTCAGAGCCAGCCGCGGCGGCGGAAGTAGGCAACCATCCCGACGAGCAGCGCGACCATGACCCCGGCGATCACGTAGAAGTCGGCCTGGTCGCCCTCGCCAGGCACGCCGACATTCATGCCCCAGATGCTCGCGATGAGGGTGAGGGGAAGGACGATCACGCTGATCGAGGTCAGCACCCGCAGGATGTCGTTCACGCGATGCGAGAGCAGGGACTCCGTGGTCTCCTCGAGGGCCTCGACAACCTCCTTGTAGTTCTCGAGCATGTCCCAGATGCGCTCGTGGGCGTCGACGATGTCGTCGAAGTAGACATCCAGCTCGCCCTCCGCGGGAGCGAGGAAACGCTGCTTCGAGTTCTCGAGGTCGCGCAGCACCGAGCGCTGTGGGCGGATCACCTTGCGGAAGTTGATGATCTCCTGCTTCACGTTGAAGATGTCGCGCACGACTTCGTCGGAGCGCCCTTCGAAGATGTCGTCCTCGAGCGCGTCGAGCTTGTTCCCGATCTTCCGCAACATCGGGAAGCAGTAGTCGAACGAGTCGTCGACGATTCGGTACAGGAGGTACCCCGAGCCCTTGGAGAAGTGCTGCTCGCGGAGCTCCCCCTTGGAGCGAATGCGCTCGAAGAGGTACTCGATCGGCTGCAGGGGCTGATTGGGAATCGTCACCAGGAAGTCCTGGCCGACGAAGATGTCGAGCTCGCCGGCGTTCAGGCGCCCGACGGCGCGGTCGAACACCGGGAAGTGCAGGACGATGAAGAGGTAGTCGTCGTACTCATCGATCTTCGGCCGCTGATTACGTGAGAGGACATCCTCGAAGTCCAGCGCGTGGAAGTCGAAGTGCTCCTCGAGCCACGCCATCTCAAGGGGCGACGGCTCCTCGACGTTGACCCAGCGCAGGCCCTCGGCCGAGATCGTCTCGACGTTCGGCTTGCGCTCGCGCGGCTCAGCAGGCGACGCGAGCTCGGCGCCGCGCGCCGATCGGCGCAACCTGGGCTTCGGGAGGCTCGGCATCGGACTGGCCTATCTCGCTCGTGTCGCTCGCGTCGTACATCAAGACCCTCTCTACACCTAAGGGTACGTCAAGCGCGCACCCACGGCCAACCCCGGCAACATCCTGTTCACCGGCTCGAGTGGGCGTCGCCGCCCCTCGAGGGGGTCCGCCCCCATCGAGTGGCGAGAAAGTCGGCGCAGGGCCGACTAATCCGCCACTCGGCGTCGAAGGAAAGCGCGCCGCGCGCATCGAATGGAGAGAAAGTCGGCGTCCGAAGTATCGTCGGCCGCGTGGGAGGCGGGAGCGAATCGTCCACCCAGTCTGAGCCGGCGCCCAAACGCGTAACGGCGGCCGAGGCCGAGCAGGTCGTCGAGCTGTTCACGCTGGCCTTCTACGACGATCCGACCTGGAGCTGGGTCTTTCGGGATCCTGCCGCCAGAAGCGACCACCTCTGCGCGCTGTGGAGCCTGTTCATGCATTCGGCGCTGCCCTATGAGTGGGTGTGGATGACCGAGGACGGCGGTGCGGCGGCGCTGTGGATCCCGCCCGGCGAGCCGGAGCTGAGTGGCGAGGACGAGGAGCTGGTCGAGCCGCTCCTGCGGCGGAGCGTCGGCGAACACGCCGATGAGGTCCTGGTGCTGCTCGAGCGCTTCGCCGCGAACCATCCCGCCGACGTGGCGCACTTCTACCTCAGCCTCCTCGGAACCCACCCGGACCACCGAGGCCACGGTAAGGGGATGGGCCTGCTCGCCGCCAATCTGGCCGAGATCGACGCCCTGGGCATGCCTGCGTACCTGGAGTCGAGTAACCGGGCCAACGACCACCGCTACAAGCGGCTCGGCTTCGCGCAGGTCGGCCAGTTCGCCGCGCCCGGCGGCGAGCCGACGGTGGGTTGCATGTGGCGCGACGCGCGGCTCAGGCGATAGGACTCACGCAAACGGCGCGAAGCCGCTGGTAAGATCCCGCGCCAAGCAGCCCATAACATGCTGCTGCGGCGACAAGTCGCCGCCCAACATAACCGCCACATCCAGAGGGGTGGAGGGACTGGCCCTGAGAAACCCCGGCAACCAGCCTTAGCGGCAAGGTGCCAATTCCAGCAGGTAAAAAGCCTGGGAGATGTGAGTGGACGTCCCCTCAGGACCTCTGCTCGCACAGGGCGGAGGTTTTTTCGTAGGTCGAACGAGAAAGGGACGTGATGGCGAGCTGGGAACTTCGGTGTAAAGAGTGCAAGACCGCCTATCCGGCGGAGGCGCGCTACGTCTGCGAGCAGTGCTTCGGGCCGCTCGAGGTGGCCTATGACCACAGCGGCTTCGACCCGGGCGAGGCTCGACGCAAGATCCAGGCCGGGAGCCCGGGCATCTGGCGCTACGCGGACTTCCTGCCGTTCGACGGCAGGCCGCCGGCCACGCGCACGCCGCTCGAGCCGGGGCTGACGCCGCTTGTCCGCGCCGACCGGCTTGCCGAACGCCTGGGGCTGGGCGAGGTCTGGGTGAAGAACGACGCCGCCAACCCGACCCACTCGTTCAAGGACCGGGTCGTCGGCGTGGCGACCGCGAAGGCGCGCGAGCTCGGCTTCGGGACCATCGCCTGCGCCTCCACGGGCAACCTCGCGAACGCGGTCGCGGCCAACGCGGCGGCAGCGGGGCTTGACTCCTACGTCTTCGTGCCGGCCGACCTGGAGGAACAGAAGCTCCTGGCCACCGGTGTCTACGGCACGCGGCTGGTCGGCGTCCGCGGCACGTACGACGACGTCAACCGCCTCTGCACCGAGCTCTGCGAATCGCGCCCGTGGGCGTTCGTCAACGTCAACCTGCGTCCGTACTACGCCGAGGGCTCGAAGACGCTGGGCTTCGAGATCGCCGAGCAGCTCGGCTGGGAGCTCCCGGACAGGGTCGTCTGCCCGATCGCCTCGGGATCCCTCTTCACGAAG
Source organism: Actinomycetota bacterium (assembly GCA_046732895.1). Classification (GTDB taxonomy): domain Bacteria; phylum Actinomycetota; class Thermoleophilia; order Solirubrobacterales; family 70-9; genus JBKPNZ01. The sequence continues at coordinate 22,543 of JBKPNZ010000043.1, read as the reverse complement.
ATCGGCAGGGGCTTCAGCGAGTGGCTGGAGCTCGGGCTGCTCCAGGGCGAGCTGCCCGCGTTCAATGGAGCGCAGGCCCAGGGCTGCGGACCGGTGGCGGAGGCCTACGCCGAGGGGTGGGACGTCTGCAAGCCGGCGCGTCCGCAGACGATCGCCAAGAGCCTCGCGATCGGTAACCCCGCCGATGGCCCGTATGCACTCGATCTGGCCCGGCGCACCGGTGGTGCGGTCGACAGCGTCACCGATGACGAGATCCGCGACGGGATTCGCCTGCTTGCCGAGACGACCGGCATCTTCACCGAGACGGCTGGGGGCGTCACGACGGCGGTGCTCGCAAAGCTCGCCGCTCGCGGCGCGATCGACTCCTCCGAGCGGGTTGTCGTGGTCATCACGGGCGAGGGCCTGAAGACGCTCGACGCGACCCGCGCGAGCTTCCGCATGGACGAGATCGATCCATCGCTCGAGGCATTCGAGGCCGAGGTCGAGCAGACGACAATCGCTGCCGCGCACTAGATTTCCGCCGATGGCGGTCACCGTGAAGATTCCCGCGCAGCTCCGCGGCGTCACCGACGGCGAGGGCGAGGTCGAGGTCGACGGCTCAACGGTGGGCGAGGCCCTCGATGCCGTCTTCGAGGAGCACGAGGACCTTCGGGCGCGCATCACCGAGGACGGTACGCTCCGCCGCTTCGTCAACGTCTACGTATCCGGCGAGGACATCCGCTTTCAGGACGGCCTCGACACGGAACTGGCCGACGGCGATGAGGTGACGATCCTGCCCGCGGTCGCAGGCGGCTGACGCGCTGCGCCCCGGGGGTCGGGATACTTCGCCCGCGATGACGGGCGTGGGACCGGTTGCGATTCTGTGCGGGGGGCGGGGGACGCGCCTTCAGGAGCACACGCATGCCATCCCGAAGGCTCTCGTCGAGATCGGCGGGCGACCCATTCTGTGGCACGTCATCCGCATCTACGCCGCGCAGGGGCTCACCCGCTTCGTGCTGCTCACGGGCTATCTGGGCGAGATGGTGGAGCGGTTCGTCAGGCACGCCGACTGGCCCGAGGACGTCGAGATCGAATGCCTTGACACCGGGCTTGAGACGCCGACGGGTGGGCGTCTCGCCCGCGCGGCAGACCGCCTGCGGGGCGGAACGTTCTGCGCCACCTACGCGGATGGGGTCGCCGACCTCGACCTCGATTCGCTCGTCGCCTCCCATCGCCGGGAGGGAGCGCTGGCCACGATGACGGTCGTCCGCCCCCACAGCCAATGGGGGATTGCGCTGATGGATGGTGCCGACCGCGTCACCGGCTTCCAGGAGAAGCCGCGGCTCGAGTACTGGATCAACGGCGGGTTCTTCTGCTTCGAGCCCGAGGCTCTCGAGTATCTCGAGGACACGAGCGTGCTCGAGGAGGAGCCGCTGCGGCGCCTGGCGGCGGCCGGCGAGCTCCACGCCTACCGCCACGATGGCTTCTGGGATTGCATGGACACCTACAAGGACGCCGTCGTTCTCAACGACCTCTGGGAAGCGGGCGACGCGCCCTGGTGCGTCTGGCAGCGCGACGAGGCCCGGGCGTGATGGCGACGGCGATGGTCACCGGCGCCCGGGGCTTCGCCGGCGCCTGGCTCGCCCGGACGCTCGTGGAGCGCGGCGACCGCGTGGTCTCGTTCGATCGACGCCCGCTTCCGGCCGGACGCCCTTCAGCGCTGGGGCTTCTCGGGATCCAGGACGAGGTCGCAGACGTCGAGGGCGATCTGCGCGATGGCGACCTCGTGCAGCGCACGATCCGCGAGCATGGGGTCCAGGCCATCTTCCACCTCGCCGCGCAGACGATCGTCGCCACGGCCGCAAACTCCCCGGAGTCGACGTTCGACTCCAACGTTCGGGGCACGTGGACCGTTCTCGAGGCGTGCAGGGAGCTCGGCGTCGAGCGGGTCGTGGTCGCCTCATCGGACAAGGCGTACGGGGCGCACGACGAGCTGCCATACCGCGAGGACCTCGCGCTGCAGCCGACTGCTCCGTACGAGGCCTCGAAGGCCGCTGCGGATCTGATCGCCCGCAGCTATTGGCACTCCTACGGGGTGCCGGTGGCGGTGACCCGCTTCGCGAACATCTACGGCGGTGGCGACACGAACTGGTCCCGCCTAGTCCCGGAGACGGTGGCGGCGGCGCTCGACGGCCGCGCGCCGGTCCTACGCTCAGACGGCTCCCCAGAGCGTGACTTCCTCTACGTCGAGGATGCGGCCGCCGCCTATCTTGCGATCGCCGACAACCTGGACCGCGACGAGGTGCGAGGCGAGGCGTTCAACGCCGGCGGGGGCGAGGCGCACCCGGTCGCCGACGTGGTTGCGTTGATCGTGCGCCTCGCCGGTACCGGCGTCGAGCCGGATGTCCGCGGCAGCGGTAACCCGGAGGGTGAGATCGACCGGCAGTACGTCGATCCCTCGAAGCTGCAGGCGACCTGTGGCTGGGAGCCCAAGGTCGGCCTGGAGGAGGGCCTCCGCCGCACGCTCGAGTGGTACCGGGAGCACCCCCAGGTGCGCCCACCCACCGGCGCAGCCGTTCCCTAATTAGTTCCTAAAAGGTTGCCGGAGGGGGCCGGAAACGGCCCGCGAGGGTGGAACATGGATACGACCAAGGAGGTACGCATGTCACCAGTCGTCCCGGTCGGCCTTGGAGCCATCGACGCCGCCCTGATCGCTCAGACGATCTACGCGGTTCGCGACCTCAGCAAGAAGAAGGAAGACCACAACCGCAAGTAGATGGGTGGGCGCTGCCCGGGGGGCGGCGCCGAAGCCCTAACGGTCAGCCCGTGCGTGCCGGGGCGTTGAGCCCTTGGGCGAGACAGTCAGGCGCACGACGCTGCCCTCCGGCAGGGTGATTCCGCCCCGAAAGTTCTGGTGCACGACCTGGCCGACGTAGCGGGACGGGAGGCGGCGGGCCGCTCGCTCGGTGCGGATGACATCCGCGCGAAGGTGGTGCCGCTCGATTCGCGCGAGCGCAGCGGCCTTCGTGTCGCCCGTCACGTGCGGGACCTGGGCCCTCGGCGTGCCGGAGGCGAGCCCCAGGAAGAGCGACGCAAGCGCTGCGGCAGCGACCAGCGCAGCGACGATGCGTGACGCCTGTTTGATCCGAATCTCCACTGCCATTCCCCTCGACTACCCGGCGACGGCGCTTCATGGTAGTGACGCCCCGTTAAGCGTGATTGACGAGAGAACGGCTCAAGAATGGGAAAAACGGGCCGCCCAGGGATCCTGCCTCGACGCGCCCGGCAGGATTCGAACCTGCGGCCTCCCGCTCCGGAGGCGGGCGCTCTATCCACTGAGCTACGGGCGCTCGGGCGCAGTGTAGTCCTGCGAAATCACTCGCTTGCGAACCGCGTGACCCGGGCGTAGCCTGCTGAGAGCATGCCGATGATCGGCGAGGGTGGTGCAGTTCGCGCGCGGCGCGCGCGTCACGCGCCCTCGCCCTGGGTGGTTTGGGCCGGGGTCGTGCTCACCGGCGCCCTCCTGCTGGCCGCCGTGCCGGCGCTTGCAGGAACTGGAGGTGTTCATGGGCGAGTGCTCGACGTCACGTGTCCCGGCCCGTGCCAGTCAGGCCTTGATCCGCGCCCGTTCGAGGGTGACGCCATCGTCCGGGTACGGCGTGTTTCGGACCACGAGCTCGTGACGACCTTGCCCGTGGAGAAGAGCCGCTTCGAGACCGAGCTGGCCGCTGGCCTCTATCGCCTGCGAGTCATCCCATACCCCGACCAGCCGAAGCCGAGATGCTGGCAGGGCAGCTCCCGTCGCGCGCAGGTTTCGGCGGGCGAGATCAGACACATCAGGCTCACGGTTCAGAACGCCTGCGTCGCCTGAACCCGCTCCGCAGGCCTGCGACCGCGCAGGCCGGCCACCCACGGCTACGGTTGCGCCATGGATCTCTCTGTCGTCTTCCTCGGGACCGGCGGGTCGGTGCCGACGGCCCGCCGTGCCACAGCCTGCGTGCTCGTGCGCCATGGGGGCGACCGTCTGCTGTTCGACTGCGGCGAGGGCGCTCAGCGCCAGATGCAGCGCTCGACCGGACTCGTGCAGGTCGACGAGATCTTCATCACCCACTTTCATGCCGACCACTACCTGGGTGTGCCCGGCCTCTTGAAGACCTACGACCTGCAGGGCCGGGAGCGGCCGCTGCGCGTGATCGGGCCGCCCGGCCTTGCCGAACTCTTTCGCTCGCTTCGGCGGATCTTCGGCAGACTCAACTATGAGGTGGAACTGGTTGAGCTCGATGAGGGCGAGGCCATCGCGCGTGACGGCTACGAGATCCGGAGCTTCCCGGTTGACCATCGCGTGCGCGCGCAGGGATACGCGCTCGTGGAGGAGGAGCGGCCCGGCCGGTTCGACCCTGACCGGGCGACCCGGCTCGGAGTTAGCTCAGGCCCCGACTTCGGTCGCCTGCAGAGCGGCGCGGAAGTCGAGGGCACCTCCGGCACCGTTCGCCCAGCTGACGTCATGGGTGAACCCCGTGCCGGCCGGAAGCTGGTGATCACGGGCGACTCGGCGCCGTGCGAGATGACCCGGGTCGCCGCCCACAAGGCAGAGCTCCTCGTGCACGACGGCAGCTTTGCCGATGAGGAGACCGAGCGCGCCGCAGAGACTCATCACTCGACCGCGCGCCAGGCCGCGGTGCTCGCGCGAGAGGCGGAGGTGAAGATGCTCGCGCTCGTGCACATCTCCTCGCGCTACGACGTCGGGGCGGTCCTGGCCGAGGCGCGCGAGGAGCTGCCCGGCGCGGTCGCGCCACGCGACTTCGACATCGTCGAGGTCCCATTCCCGGAGCGCGGCGAGCCGCGGCTGATCGACCGCGGCGCCCGCCCTCCGCGCCCGCCGCGCGAGGAGGTCCAGCGCTCGCTGCCGGGCTGAGCGCCGCGGACGGCGCGAACAACGGGCACGTGGGGGGCGGCCCGATGGGGCGGCCCGAGCGTCCCGCGCCCACCGCCCGGGCCCATCGAGTGGCGGGAAAGTCGGCTCTAGGCCGACTAATCCGCCACTCGGTGAGGGGAGAGGCGGCGGGGGAGCGCGGGAGCGCGGCCGCGGCTCGGGCCGAGGGCCTTGCCCCACGTGCCTGTGTTGAGGCGGCGCCTAGCCCAGCGGTGCCGCCAGGTCCGCGATCGCGTAGGCGATTGCCGGCGCCTGGTCCTCGGCCAGAAAATGCTTCGCTGGAAGCCGGATCGGGTCGTCGACCCGCAGCACCTCCTGCGCCACGCGCAGGAGCTTGATGTCGAGGGCCGGATCCTGCTCGCCCCAGACGATGCGGGCCGGATAGGGGCGGTCGGCGAGCCCGTCCCAGAGCAGGCTCTGCTTCTGGGCCGTCAGCTCGAACCCGCGCATGATGCGGAGGAACGCCCGCCCGCCGTCGCGGTGCACGAGCAGGGCGCGGTAGGCGGAGACCTCGTCGCGCGAGGTGGCGGCGCGGTTGGCGATCCCCTGCCGGTAGAAGAGCTCCGAGAAGACAAACTGCGGCGTTGCCCGGAGCCAGGCCTCGCCGATGCCCCGGATCGCGAACGGCTGCATCACCCAGGGGCGGCGGAACGTGGCCACGTTCAGCATCGTGTTCAGCACGGTCAGAGACATCACGCGGTCGGGATGGCGAACCGCCCATTCACACCCGATCGGACCGCCGATGTCGTGCACGACCAGGTGGCAGCGCTCGAGTCCGAGGGCGTCGATCGCCTCGCCGGTCCACTGGGCGAGGCCGGACCAGGTGTAGTCGAAGTTCTCAGGCCGATCGGCCAGCCCAAGGCCCGGCATGTCGAACGCGATCGCGCGCAGGCCCTGGCCCGCCAGCGCGGGCACGAGCTTGCGGTACATGAACGAGCTGGTGGGGACGCCGTGCAAGAGCACCACGGGAGCGCCGCGTCCCTGTTCGCGGACGAAGCTGCGCACCCCGCCGGCCGAAAACGGCCGTCCGGCGCTCTGGTGCACGGCGATCGCCTCGCGCGTGCCCTCGCTCAACTTCCGTGTCCTTGCCATTCGCTGGCCGCCATCCTGCCACGTTGCTAGGCTGCGCCCGTCGGTTCCTTTAACCCGGTCCGGAGAGGCCAGGAAGGGGCGCGAGTGCAAGACCAGACCTCCGAGAAGGTCGTCCTCGATCGTGACGACCTGCGCCGCACGCTCGTGCGGATCGCGCACGAGATCATCGAGAAGAACCCCGGTGGGTCGGTGGCGATCGTCGGCATCCACACGCGCGGGGCGGTCCTCGCACGCCGCCTGCATGCCCTGGTCGGCGAGCAGAACGGCGCGCGTGTCCCCTTGGGCGACCTCGACATCTCCTTCTACCGCGACGACATCGAGTCGCGTGAGCCGGGCGCACAACCCGTCGTCCACGCGTCGCACCTCGACTTCGACCTCGATGGGTGCACGGTCGTGCTCGTCGACGACGTCCTCTTCACGGGCCGGACCGTCCGGGCGGCGGTCGACGCGCTCTTCGACTACGGGCGGCCCTCGCGGGTCCAGCTCGCAGTGCTCGTCGACCGCGGTCACCGCGAGCTTCCGATCAGGCCCGACTACGTCGGCAAGAACCTTCCCACCTCCCACGACGAGCGGGTCTTCGTCCGCCTCGAGGAGTCGGACGGGCTCGACGAGGTGACGATCGTGCCGGCGGCGTCGCAGCAACTGGCAACGGCAACGGGTGAGGAGGAGCGATGAGGCATCTGCTGTCGGTGGAGCAGCTCGAGCGAGCCGACATCGAGCGGATCATGGAACGGGCCGAGAGCTTTGCCGAAGTCGGCCGCCGTGACATCAAGAAGGTCCCGACGCTGCGCGGACGCACCGTCGTCAACCTCTTCTATGAGTCGAGCACCCGCACGAGCTCCTCGTTCGAGCTCGCAGCGAAGCGACTCTCGGCCGACGTCGTCTCCGTGAAGGCGGTCGGCTCGTCGGTGGACAAGGGCGAGTCGTTGAAGGACACCATCGCGACCCTCTCCGCCTACGGGCCCGAGGCGATCGTGATCCGCTCACCGATGGCGGGGGCGGCCGACCTGGTCACCCGCTGGACTGACGCCGCCGTGGTGAACGCCGGCGACGGCAAGCACGAGCACCCGAGTCAGGCGCTGCTCGACGTCTACACGCTCCGGATGCGCCTCGGCGAGCTCGACGGCCGTCGCATCTGGATCGTCGGCGACGTCCTCCACAGCCGTGTCGCGCGCTCCTGCGCCCTCGCCTTCCGCCTGATGGGCGCCGAGGTCACGCTCTGCGGGCCGCCGACCCTGATCCCGCGCTGCGCGAAGGAAGCGCTCGGCTGCGACGTGGCTTACGAGCTCGACGGCCTCGACCAGGCCGACGTCGTCTACGCGCTGCGAATGCAGCGGGAGCGCATGGCCGAGTCGTTCGTGCCATCTCTGCGCGAGTACGCCGCGCTGTACCAGGTGGATGCCAGGCGGCTCGGCCCGCGCCAGCTGCTGATGCACCCAGGACCGGTGAACCGGGGCATCGAGCTCTCCGCCGAGGTCATCGACGGCCCCAACTCGCTGATCTCGGCGCAGGTCGAGAGCGGCCTCGTCGTGCGCATGGCGATCCTGTACGAGCTGCTCGCCGGCGGTGAGCGTCCGGGCGGTCACGCCCGGCAGACCGACGACAGCGCCGATCTCCCGGCGCCGACGCCGATCGGGGAGCCCGCGTGAGGCCGATCTCCTCGCTCGACTGGCGCGGCGACGCCGAGTCGCCCGAGCCGCTGATCCTGCGGCGGGCCACGGTGCTCGATCCGCGGGCCCAGATCGACGCCGTCCATGACGTGGTCGTGGCCGACGGCCGGATCGCCGAGCTGGCGGAGCCGGGTGGGGCGGCCCGTGACGGCGCGGAGGAGATCGACGCGGAGGGACTGCAGGTCTTCCCGGCCTTCTTCGACCCACACGTCCATCTACGCACCCCCGGCCAGGAGCACAAGGAGGACGTCGAGACCGGTGCCCGCGCCGCCGCGGCCGGCGGCTACTGCGGCATCATCGCCATGGCGAACACCGAGCCCCCGGTCGATACGGCGGGAGACGTACGGGCGCTGCGCGAGCGCGCTCAGGCGGAGGCTGCGATCCCGGTCGGCTTCCTGGCCTGCGTGACGCGCGGGATGGAGGGCACAGAGCTGACCGAGATGGCTGAGCTCGCCGACACGGGCGCCGCCGGGTTCTCGGACGACGGCCTGCCGATCGCAAGCGCCCGGGTGCTCCGGCGTGCCCTCCAGTACCAGCGGCTGGTCGGGCTTCAGATCGCGCTCCACGAGGAGGACCCGGATCTGTCCGCCAGGGGTGTGATGCACGAAGGCGAGGTGTCCGCAACGCTCGGGCTCGCAGGCATCCCGTCGGTCTCGGAGTCGACGATGATCGCCAGGGACGCCGCCCTCGCCCTCTACGAGGAGGCGCGCATCCACGTCCAGCACCTCTCGGCCCGCGAGTCGGTCCATGCCGTTGCCGCTGCGAAGGAAGCCGGCGTCGCGCTCACCTGCGAGGCGACTCCCCATCACCTGACGCTCACCGACGAAGCTGTGAAGGCCCTCGACTCCAGGTTCAAGATGAACCCGCCCCTGCGCTCCGAGGACGATCGCCAGGCTCTCATCGACGCCCTTCGATCAGGCCTCATCGACTGCGTGGCGACCGATCATGCGCCGCACGCTTCGGAGGACAAGGAGGTCCCCTTCGAGCAGGGCGCGATGGGAGTCACGGGACTCGAGACCGCGTTTGCCGTCCTGTACACGGACCTGGTCCAGCCCGGCGTCCTGGACCTTGGGCTCCTCGTGGAGCGCATGAGCGCAGGCGCCGCCGCGTTCGATCTCGAGCCGCCGACGCTGGCGCCCGGAAGCGACGCCAGCCTCGTGCTCTTCGACCCCAGAGCGGAGTGGGAGGCGGGGGCTGAGGGTTGGGAGAGTCGCTCGCACAACTCCTGCTTCGAGGGCCGACGCCTGGCGGGCCGGGTCTTGATGACGGTGGTCGCCGGGCGGGTCGCCTACCGCCAGCGCCAGTTCGCGATGGGTGTCGCCGCGTGAGTGCCCGGAAGCTGGATGCGGACCGAGCGACGCTCGTCGTGATCGACGTGCAGGACGCGTTCCGCAAGGCAGTGCCGGAGTTCGACGACGTCGCGCGTGCGGCCGCCACGCTGGCCCGCGGCGCCGCCGTGACGCGCGTGCCGGTGATCGTCACCGAGCAGTATCCCGAGGGTCTCGGGCGGACGGTTCCGGCCGTGGCCGAAGCGCTGCCCGAGGGCACGGAGCCCCTCGACAAGGTCTGCTTCGCCGCGCCTGACGCCGAGGGCTTCGACCTCGCCGGCCGCGATCAGGTGCTCCTGTGCGGGGTCGAGACCCACGTCTGCGTGAACCAGACGGCGCTCGAGCTCCTGGACCAGGGCGTCGCGGTGCACGTCGCGGTCGATGCGGTGGGCTCGCGCTTTGAGCAGAACAAGACGATCGGCCTGGAGAAGATGGAGCAGGCGGGCGCCGTGCTGACGAGCGTCGAGACGGCGCTCTTCGAGCTCGTCGGCCGGGCCGGGACCGACGAGTTCAAGCAGGTGCAGAAGCTCGTTCTCGAGTACGCGCCCAATCCGCAGCCGGTGGCGGGCTGATGGCCACCTCAACGGGCTACGTCATGCTGGAGGACGGGACCCGCTTCGAAGGCGAGGTCTGCGGCGCCGAGGCGGGATCCGTGACCGGCGAGGTCGTCTTCAACACGTCGATGACCGGCTACCAGGAGGCGGTCACGGACCCCTCCTACGCCGGGCAGATCATCACCTTCACCTACCCGCTGATCGGGAACTACGGGGTCTGCGCCAACGCGATGGAATCCGACCGCGTTCATGCCCGCGCTGTGATCATGCGCGAGGCGAAGAACGGTGAGGACGCCGCCGATGCCGAGGGCGGGTGGCTCAACTGGCTCCGTGACTCCGGAACTCCCGCGATCACCGGCGTCGACACCCGCTCGCTCGTCCGCCACATCCGCGATCGGGGGGCGATGCGCGGCGGCATCTTCTCCTCGGATATGTCCGAGCCCGAGGCGCGCGCGGCCGTCGAGGCCGAGCCCTCGATGGACGGCGCCGACTTCGCCCGGACGGTGACGCCACCCGAGCCGGTCGAGCTCGGGGACGGCGACGGCCCCCATGTCGTCGGCATCGACACCGGCATCAAGCTCTCGATCCTGCGCCAGTTCCGCGAGCGCGGCTGCCGGTTGACGCTCCTTCCCTGCGCCGCGAGCGCGCAGGAGGTGCTCGACCGCGATCCGGATCTGGTCTTCCTCGCGAACGGCCCGGGAGACCCGGCGGCGCTCGGTTATGTCGTCGACACCGCCCGGGATCTCGTCGGCAAGCGGCCCGTGTTCGGCATCTGCCTGGGCCATCAGCTCCTGTGCCGGGCGGTCGGCCTTGACACCTTCAAGCTTCCGTTCGGCCATCGCGGCGCCAATCACCCGGTCAAGGACCTCGCCTCGGGGCGCATCGACATCACCTCCCAGAACCACGGCTTTGCGGTCCGCCCGCCTGACGGCGGCGAGCGCATCGAGGCAGACGAGCCCGTCCGCTGGGAGACGGACTTCGGCGCCGCCGAACTCTCGCATCTCAACCTCTATGACCGCACGGTCGAGGGCCTCGTCCTTCGCGATGTGCCCGGGGCCACGGTCCAGTACCACCCCGAGGCCGGTCCGGGGCCGCACGACGCCAGGTATCTGTTCGATCGGTTTCTGAAGGTCGCAGGTGTGTGATGAGGTGCTTTAGCACCGAAACCGGCGTGTCAGGCGGCGAAGCCGCCGCAAGAGATTCATCGTCGACGTGGCCTGGGCTGGCTCAACGTCTGGAGGGCGAGCGGGTGACGCTCGAGCCCCTTTCCGAGGGACACCGGGATCCGCTGTATGAGGCCTCACGCGACCCCGAGATCTGGCTTTGGCTCGACCGCGAGGCGGGAGCCGGCAGGGCCGGCTTCGACGAGTGGTTCGATGCACGAATGGGCGCTGCGGAGGCCGGGCTCGAGTGCCCGTTCGCCACGGTCTCCAGCGCCGACGGGAGCGCAATCGGGAGCTCCACCTACCTGAATCTGAGGCCAGAGCATCGCGGCCTCGAGATCGGGTGGACCTGGGTGGCACCGAGCTCGTGGCGTTCAGGCGCGAATGTCGAGGCGAAGCTCCTCATGCTCGGGCATGCGTTCGAGGATCTCGGGTGCATCAGGGTCGAGTTCAAGACCGACGCCCGCAACGAGCGGTCGCGTGGGGCCTTGGCGGCCCTTCCCGCGACGTTCGAGGGCGTCCTGCGCAAGCACATGCTGCCGCGGGGGGTGGGGGAGCGCGACTCGGCCTACTTCAGCATCCTGGACGACGAGTGGCCGGCGGTGAAGGCGAACCTCGAGGCGCGCCTCGAGTCGGTGGGAGCGGCCCACCATGCCTAGGCGCGACGACATCTCGAAGATCCTCCTGATCGGCTCGGGGCCGATCGTGATCGGGCAGGCCGCCGAGTTCGACTACTCGGGCGTGCAGGCCTGCAAGGTCCTGCTCGAGGAGGGATATGAGGTAGTGCTCGTCAACTCCAACCCGGCGACGATCATGACCGACCCGGAGTTCGCACACCGGACCTACGTTGAGCCACTCACGCCAGAGTCGGTGGCCGGCATCATCGAGCGGGAGCGGCCCGATGCCCTGCTGCCCACCCTGGGCGGGCAGACGGCGCTCAACCTGGCGAAGGCACTCCACGACGATGGCGTGCTGGAGCGCTTCGATGTCGAGCTGATCGGGGCCAACTACGAGGCGATCCACCGCGCCGAGGATCGCGAGGCCTTCCGCCAGACGATGGAGGACGCCGGCCTGCGGGTGCCCTGGTCGCAGATCGTCACCTCGGTGAGCGAGGCCGAGCGGGGCATGGCCGACGGCACCATCGCCCTGCCTGCCATCGTCCGTCCCGCCTTCACGCTGGGCGGCCAGGGCGGCGGCGTCGGCCGCACCGAGACCGAGCTGCGCCAGGTCGTCTCCGAGGGGCTCGCCGCGAGCCCCATAAACCAGGTGCTGGTCGAGGAGTCGGTGCTCGGTTGGGGTGAGTTCGAGCTCGAGCTGATGCGTGACCGCAACGACAACGTGGTGGTCATCTGCTCGATCGAGAACGTGGACCCGATGGGCGTTCACACCGGCGACTCAGTGACCGTCGCTCCGGCTCAGACCCTCACCGACCGGCTCTACCAGGAGCTGCGCGACCAGGCGATCCGGGTCATCCGGGCGGTCGGGGTCGAGACGGGCGGCTCCAACATCCAGTTCGCGGTCGATCCCGCGAGCGGCGAGATCGCGGTGATCGAGATGAACCCGCGCGTGTCACGCTCGTCCGCACTCGCCTCGAAGGCAACGGGCTTCCCAATCGCGAAGATCGCCGCGCGGCTGGCGGTCGGCTACGCGCTGGAGGAGATCCCGAACGACATCACCGAGGCCACGCCTGCGTCGTTCGAGCCGACGATCGACTACGTGGTGGTCAAGGTCCCGCGCTTCGCCTTCGAGAAGTTCCCCGGCGCCGAGGGCAGCCTGACGACGCACATGAAGTCGGTTGGCGAGGCGATGGCGATCGGCCGGACGTTCCGCGAGTCGTTTGCGAAGGCGCTGCGCTCGAGGGAGCTCGATGCCGCGCCAAAGGTCCCCGACGAGACTGCCGAGCTCCTGACCCGCCTCGAGACGCCGGCGCCGGATCGCTTCGACCTCGTGCTGGAGGCCTTCCGGCGCGGCGTCGGGACCGACGAGGTGGGGGAGAGGACCTCGATCGACCCATGGTTCCTGCGCGAGCTCGAGACGCTCGCCCGGGATGGCGACGGCACGGAGGGCCTGGGCCGCACCTTCCGCTCGGTCGACACCTGCGCCGCCGAGTTCGAGGCCCGCACGCCGTACTACTACTCCGGCCACGAGCGGCGCCCGGCGCCGCTTCAGGGCGAGGTGCGCCGGGGCGAGCGGCCGTCGGTCGTGATCCTGGGCTCGGGACCGAACCGAATCGGCCAGGGAATCGAATTTGACTACTGCTGCGTGCACGCCGCCATGACCGTCCGCGAGCTCGGGCGGGACGCCGTCATGATCAACTGCAACCCGGAGACGGTCTCGACCGACTACGACACGTCGGACCGCCTGTACTTCGAACCGCTCACGGTCGAGGACGTCCTCGCGGTGGTCGAGGTCGAGGATCCCGAGGGGGTTATCGTCCAGTTCGGCGGCCAAACGCCACTGAAGCTGGCGCGCGCGCTCGAGGAGGCCGGTGCCACGCTGCTGGGCACCCCTGTTGACGCAATCGACCTGGCGGAGGACCGCGGTCGCTTTGGCGCCCTTCTGCGCCGACTGGAGATCGCCCACCCCCCGTACGGGACGGCGCTTTCCGCCGAGGAGGCCACGGTGATCGCCGAGCGGGTGGGGTTCCCGCTCCTGGTGCGGCCCTCGTACGTGCTCGGCGGCCGCGCGATGGAGATCTGCTACTCGCAGGAGGGCCTGGACGCCTACCTCGAGGCGAACGTCAAGGCCGACCAGGAACACCCCCTCCTGCTCGACCGCTTCCTCGAGGACGCGATCGAGGTCGACGTCGATGCGCTCGCGGACGGCACCGACGTCCACGTCGCCGGGATCATGCAGCACGTCGAAGAGGCCGGGGTTCACTCCGGAGACTCGGCGTGCGTGCTTCCACCGATGAGCCTCGGCGAGGAGATGCTGGAGGAGATCCGCAAGACGACGCACCTGATCGCGCGGGAGCTCGGAGTCATCGGGCTGATCAACATCCAGTACGCGGTCGCGGGCGGTGAGCTCTACGTGATCGAGGCGAACCCCCGCGCCTCACGCACCGTCCCGTTCGTCTCGAAGGCCATCGGGGCACCCCTGGCCAAGCTCGCCTGCCGCCTGATGCTCGGCGAGCGGATCTCGGACATCGATCTGCCCGAGCCGAACGGCGGCCACGTCTCCGTGAAGGAGGCGGTGCTCCCGTTCGCGCGATTCGCCGGCGCCGACTCGGTGCTCGGCCCGGAGATGAAGTCGACCGGTGAGGTGATGGGCATCGCCGCCGACTTCCCGAGCGCCTTCGGCAAGGCCCAGGCCGCGGCGGGGGTCTCGCTCCCCCACGAGGGGACGGTGTTCATCACCGTCACCGATACGGACAAGCCGGCCGCAGGCGAGCTCGCGGCGCGCTTTCACGACATGGGCTTCGGCGTGATCGCCACTCGGGGGACCTCGCAGGCGATCTCCCGCATGGGGATTCCCGTCCGGGCGATCAACAAGATCGCCGAGGGATCCCCAAACGTCGTCGACTTCATTCGCAACGGCGAGGTCGACCTTGTGATCAACACCCCGACGGGCAGCGGCGCTCGCGCGGACGGTTATGAGATCCGCACCGCGGCCGTCCGCCACGGGATTCCCTGCATCACCACGCTGACGAGCGCCTCCGCCGCGGCGCGCGCGATCTACGCCGCGCGAGAGCGCGGCGCCGAGCCGCGCAGCCTGCAGGAGCTGCACGCGGCGGCAGCCGCCGCTCGGGAGGCCCAGCAGGATGAAGTCGCCGGCCGCTGACGCCAGGGTGCTCGCGCCACTTGGCCGGCGCAGCTGCGAGGTCGTCGCCAACCGCGAGTCGGAGGGCTACCGGATCTTCTCGGCCCTGGATCACCATGGGCCCGAACCCCGCGCCGGGCAGTTCTACATGCTCGCCGCGGGAGCGGACTGGGGCGGGCCCGGCGGACGTCCCTACCTGCCGCGCGCGTTCTCCGTGGCGGAGGCCGAGGTCGGGAAGGACGGTGTGAGGCTCGACTTCCTGGTCGAGGCCGTGGGCCCTGGAACGGAGCGTCTCGCCGCGCTCGAGGCGGGCGACGAGCTCTGGATCACCGGCCCGCTCGGCCGCCCGTTCGCCCCGCCGATGGAGGTGGCCCCGGGCGCCGCCGGCGCCGTGCTCGTCGGCGGCGGCGTCGGGCTCGCGCCGCTCGCGATCCTTCGCCGCGAGCTTGCCGAGCGCGGCGTACCGGTGCGGACGTTGCTCGGATTTCGCGACCGCGAGCATTCCGGCGGCCTCGATCTGTTCGCCTGCTGCGAGGTCCGCCTGGCAAGCGAGGATGGGCACGCGGGGCATCGTGGCTATGTGACCGACCTTCTCTCCGTTCTGCTCGAGGGCGATGACGCTGCCGGCGCGGTCGTTTACGCCTGCGGCCCGCCCGCGATGCTCGAGGCGGTGCGCGTGATGTGCGCAGAGCGTGGCGTCGCAACCGAGCTGGCGCTCGAGACGCCGATGGCCTGTGGATACGGCGCCTGCTTCGGCTGCGCCGTGCCGCTCGCGGAGGGCGGCTACATGCGTCTCTGCGTTGACGGGCCCGTCGTGCGCGGCGACCAGATCGCCACCGCGCTCGTCGCCGGCTCCGGGCACAGGTCGGGCGCCTGATGGACCTGAGCGTCGAGATCGCCGGCCTGCGCCTGGAGCACCCGATCCTGAACGGAAGCGGCACCTTCGATGCGATCGCCGCCCGCCGGGCCTTCGGTGACGCGCTCCTCGAGGACTTTCCGTTTGCGGCCTTCGTCTCGAAGACGATCACGCCGGCGCCGCGGACGGGCAACCCGCCGCCGCGCCTTTACGAGACGCCGTCCGGGATGATCAACTCGATCGGCCTGCCGAACAAGGGGCTGGATGGCTTTCTCGCTGACGACCTGCCCCTGCTGGCGGAGCTCCCGGTGCCGCTCATCGTCTCGGTCATGGCGACCAGCCGCGACGACTTCGCGGGGCTGGTCGAGGCCGTCGGCGAACGTGACGATGTCGCGGCCATCGAGCTGAACGTCTCCTGTCCCAATGTGAAATCCGGTCTGATCGTCGGCGAGCGGCCCGACGAGACACTCGCCCTGCTCGATGTCCTACGCCCGCTGACCCGCAAGCCGCTGATCGTGAAGCTGACGCCCAACGTCGCCGATCCGGCGGCGGTCGCGCTGGCGGCGCAGGAGGGTGGCGCCGAGGCGGTCTCGCTGATCAACACGCTCAAGGCAGCGGCCCTCGATCCGGACACGCTGGAGCCGTGGCTTGGGGCCGGCAGCGGCGGCCTCTCGGGCCCGACAGTGCGTGCGATCGCCCTCGAGCAGGTGCGGAAGGTCGCGGCCACGGTCTCGATGGACGTGATCGGCATGGGCGGAATCGAAGCGGGGGCCGATGCGCTCGAATTCATGGCCGGCGGCGCCGCGGCGGTCGCCGTCGGCACCGCCAACTTCCGCGACTCGGGCGCGGGCAAGCGGATCCGCGGGGAGCTTCAGGCCGAGATGGAGCGCCGGGGAATCGCCTCTCCGGCGGACCTCCGGAGCGATCGGTCCGGTTTTGGCAGCTTGACCTCAACCTGAGGTCGAAGCGAATTTCGCAAAAAGGGGCCCATACCCCCTTGCACCCTCGCGAGCCGCGCATATAATCGCCGCCGCCGATGCCGCCGCCCGTCGAGACCGCCGCCGCCGTCCCTGAGAGAACCAGCGAGCAGCGGATGCGGGCTCTCAGGAGGGCCAACGAGATCCGTTCGGCTCGCGCTCAGCTCAAGCGGGATCTGAAGGCCGGGAAGGCGAAGATCGAGAAGCTTCTGCTCGACCCGCCTGACTACGTGCTCTCGGCAAAGGCCTTCGACATGATCCTGGCGGTGCCGAAGTACGGCCGGGTGAAGGCCAACAAGATCCTCACCCAGTGCAGGATCTCGCCGTCGAAGACGATCGGCGGCCTCTCCGAGCGCCAGCGCGCCGAGCTGGTGCACATGCTCCGTCGCTAGCCCGGGGGCGCCGGCGCCGGTTCCGGCCTTTGCGTAAGGCAGGATGGCACTCGCAGTGCCCAAGGTCTTCGTCATCACGGGCCCGTCCGGCGTCGGCAAAGGAACGCTGATCCGTGAGCTGCGCGGACGAGTTCCCGGCCTTGAGCTGTCGGTCTCGGCGACGACGCGGGAGCCCCGCGAGGGCGAGGTCGACGGGCGCGACTACCACTTCCTGGACCGTGACGAGTTCGAGCGCAGGGCCGCGGCCAACGAGTTCCTCGAGCACGCGACCTACAGCGGCAATCGCTACGGGACCCTCCGCTCGGAGGTCGAGGGCCGCTTCGCCGAGGGTCACTCGGTGGTGCTCGAGATCGAGGTCCAGGGTGCCCGCCAGGTCAGGGCGGCGATGCCGGAGTCGGTGCTCGTCTTCATCGCTCCGCCAAGCCCTGAGGCGCTGCGCGAGCGCCTGGAGGGCCGGGGCACCGACTCACAGGACGCGATCGCCGACCGCCTGCGAACGGCGGAGCTCGAGCTCGCTGCTCAGGAGGAGTTCCAGCACGTGGTTGTCAACGACCAGGTTGATCGTGCCGCCGGCGCGCTCGAGCGCATCGTGCGGGAGGAACTGGGCCTCGCTGGGTGACGTCCTGCGTGCGCTTCGCGGCGCATCCCTACAATCAGCCGCCGAATGATCAAGCCACGCGTTGACAAGCTTCTGGATCGCACCGACTCGCATTACGCGGCGGTGCTCGTCGCCGCCAAGCGGGCCCGGCAGCTCAACAGCTACTACCGGGCCCTAGGCGAGGGCAGCTACGAGGAGTACACGCCGCCGATGATCGAGACCCACAGCGGCAACTACCTCACGATCGCCCTCGAAGAGCTCGCGGGCGGCAAGATCAACTACGAGTACCGGGCATAGATTCCAGTGAGGGGCTTTGCCCCGAAAGCAGCATGTAAGGACCCCGAAGGGGTCCGCAAGGTATTTCCAGTGAGGGGCTTTGCCCCGAAAGCAGCATGTAAGGACCCCGAAGGGGTCCGCAAGGTATTCAACGTCCCTAGGGCGCGTTGGTGAGGAGGCCTCTGTGGCTCGCGTTCTCCTCGGCGTAACGGGCGGCATCGCCGCCTATAAGGCGCTGGAGCTCGCGCGGCTTGCGACCAAGGCCGGGCACGGAGTCCGTGTGGTGATGACGCCGACCGCCGAGCGTTTCATCGGTCGCGCCTCGTTCGAGGGAATCATCGGCGCCCCGGTGCTCACCGACGAGTTCGTGCGCGACCCGCTCCGAGGCTCGTTCCCCGGCGACCCTGTCCCTGACCACGATCCGATCGGCCACCTGGCCGTGGTCGAGAACGCCGACGTCTATGTCGTCGCTCCCGCCAGCGCGAACACGATCGCGAAGCTCGCGGGAGGGCTTGCGGACTCGATGCTGACGACCTCATTTCTGGCCTGCACGGCCCCCCGCGCCGTGGCGCCGGCGATGAACGACCGCATGTACAAGGACGCCGCCACACAGGCGAACCTCGAGACGCTGCGCGCCCGCGGCGTGCACGTGATCGAGCCGGAGGAGGGCGCGCTCGCATCGCGCGGGGAGCATGGGGTGGGGAGGTTGCCGGATCCAGAGCGAATGCTCCGCGACATCGAAGCTCTGCTTCCACACGCCCCAGGCCCGTGGGACGGGCTGCGCGTCCTCGTGAGTGCCGGTGGAACCCGCGAGCCCCTTGACTCGGTGCGCTTCATCGGCAACCGCTCCAGCGGGCGCATGGGCATCGCCCTCGCCGAACAGGCGGCCGCCCGCGGCGCGGAGGTGACGTTGGTGGCGGCGAACGTCACGCTGCCGTCGCCGGCGGCCGTGCGGCGCATGGACGTCGAGACCACCGCTGAGCTTGCCGAAGCGCTTGCGACCGAGGCGCCGGAGGCCCACGTCGTGCTGATGGCCGCGGCGGTCGCCGACTTCCGGCCGGCGCATACCGAGGACGGGAAGCTCGTGAGGGAGGGGAGCGCCGCCCTCGAGCTGTCGCTGGAGCGCACGGATGACGTGCTCGCGGGGCTCGCGGCCCAGCGGCCCGAGGGGCAGACGCTCGTCGGGTTCGCGGCCGAGCACGGGGACGCGGCGATCGCGCGCGCTCGCGAGAAGCTCCAGCGCAAGGGGCTCGACCTGATCGTCTTCAACGACATCTCGCGGTCGGACATCGGCTTCGACGCCACGGAGAACGAGGTGACCCTCGTGACCCCGGCCGATGAGCGCGAGGTGCCACGCGCGTCGAAGGAGGTGGTGGCAGACGCGATCCTGAATCGGGTCGCCGAGCTGCGCGGGAGCGCGCACGGGGCACATAGGAGTCCGCCGAGCAGCACATAGGACCGACGGGCGAGCATCCAGGTCCGCTGTCTCACCTTTTGTGGCTCAGCCGGAGCGCGCTTGAGTTGCCTCATACACTTGCTACGTGCCTGGACACGAGCTCACGCCCCGAACTGAAGAGACCTACTCCCTCTACCGACGCGGCATGGAGCTGCTCGAAGACGGCAGCTTCCGGGAGGCGACGGTGCCGCTCGCAGAGGCGGCGCGCCGTGCGCCGGAGAAGAGCTCGGTGCGCGAAGCGCTCGGCCGCGCCTACTTCCGCAACCGTCAGTTCGAGGAGGCAGCGACGGAGTTCGAGGCTGTCGTCGAGACGCACCCGGTAAACGATTACGCGCATTTCTGCCTCGGCCGCGCCCTCACCCTGACCGGCAAGCGCGATCGGGCCCGCCACCACCTGGCGCTCGCATCGAATCTGCGGCCTGACCGGCGCGATTACCGCCTCTACCGGGACCGCCTGCGCGCAGCGTCGTAGCCGGTGCGCGCCCTCGTGCAGCGCGTGAGCCGTGCATCGGTGTCGGTGGACGGCTCAGAGCTCGCGGCGATCGGACCCGGCCTCCTGGTGCTCCTGGGGGTGACGGAATCGGACGACGAGGCGAAGGCCGATCGCCTGGCCGACAAGGTCCGTGCGCTGCGGATCTTCGATGACGCCGAGGGCAAGATGAACGAGCCGCTCCGTGACCGTGAGGTCCTGTGCGTGAGTCAGTTCACGCTCTATGGCGATACGCGCAAGGGCAACAGGCCGAGCTTCGTGGCGGCGGCGCGCCCCGAGCAGGCCGAGCCCCTGTACCAGCGGTTCTGCTCACGTCTGGGTTCGAAGCGGGGCGCTTTCGGCGCCCGGATGGCCGTCGAGCTCGTGAACGACGGGCCCGTGACGCTCCTCCTGGAGGGCTAGCTCAGCCACGGGGCAAGCCCAGGCACCGCGGCTATACTGAAACCGCTTCCTTTCGTACCCGAACCCTTGATCGAGGTGGGCCCGGGCCCACCATTTTTTTGGCTCGGAACGGGAGGAGGCGAGGTAGAGACAACAGCACCGAGGACGAATTGAGCGACCCCGCACATCTTCAAGACACGATCGAGCAGCGTCTGAGCGAGCTCGAGCCCGCGGTCGAAGTGATCGCGCTCGAGCAGCCCGCCGCCGAGAGCCTGCGCCTGTACATCGATTCGCCCGAGGGCGTCGACCTGGCGCTCTGCGAGCGAGTGACGCGGCATCTTCGCGATCTCCTGGAGAGCTGGACCCTCGAGGTCTCCTCGCCCGGCGCCGACCGCCCGCTGACCAAGCCTGAGCACTTCCGTAGGTATCTGGGTCGGCGCGTGAAGGTCCGCACGCGCGATGAGATCGAGGGACATCGCAGCTTCACCGGGACGCTGACGGACGCCGACGACGATGGCGTCCTGGTCGACTCCGGGACCGGCGCGGTGCGCATTCCGCTGACCGGCATCCGTCGCTCCAACCTCGTGCCCGACGTTCCAGGAGGTGCCACGTGAGCCGCGAGATCGTCGAGGCGATCAAGGGCCTCGAGCAGGAGAAGGGAATCGACGCCGAGACGCTGATGGCGGCACTCGAGGATGCGCTCCTCTCCGCCTACAAGAAGACGCCCGGTGCGGCTCGCTACGCGCGCGTCGACCTCGCCCGCGACACGGCCGACTTCCGCGTATTCGAGCTGATCCTGCCGCCCGAGCTCGAGGAGAAGCTTCTCGAGCAGGCCGCCGACGAGCAGGAGCAGACCATCGATCCCGAGACCGGCGAGCTGCGCGAGCCCGAGGAGCCGGAGCTCGATCCCGAGATGCTCGCGCCCTACGAGGACCAGATCAAGACGCGCGACGTCACGCCGGAGGACTTCGGCCGCATCGCTGCGCAGACCGCGAAGCAGGTGATCCTGCAGCGGATCCGCGAGGCCGAGCGCCACATGATGTTCGAGGAGTACCAGGACCGCGTCGGCGAGCTCGTGACCGGAATCATCCAGCAGTCCGACAACCGCTACACGCTCGTGCAGCTGCGCGAGCGAGTTGAGGCGTTGCTGCCCCGCTCCGAGCAGGTCTGGAACGAGCGCTACGACCATGGGATGCGGATCAAGGCCGTGATCACGGACGTCTCCGCCGAAGGCAAGGGCCCGAGCATTGTCGTCTCGCGCCGCAGCCCGGAGCTCATCAAGTCCCTATTCGAGCTCGAGGTCCCGGAGATCGCCGACGACCTCGTCGAGATCGTGGGCGTCGCCCGCGAGCCGGGCTATCGCTCCAAGATCGCCGTGATCTCCCACGCGGACGGGGTCGATCCCGTCGGTGCCTGCGTTGGCCCCCGCGGTTCGCGCGTGCGCATGGTCGTGTCCGAGCTGCGCGGCGAGAAGATCGACATCATCCCCTACAACGAGGAGCCCGCCCGCTTCGTCGCCAAGGCGCTCTCGCCGGCCCGAGTGCGCGAGGTACTCGTCGATGACGAGGACAAGCAGGCGACCGTCGTCGTCCCGGACGACCAGCTCTCGCTGGCGATCGGGCGCGAGGGTCAGAACGCTCGTCTGGCCGCCAAGCTGACGGGCTGGCGCGTCGACATCAAGTCCGAGACCGACTTCTCTCAGGAAGAGGACGAGATCGAGATCGAGGGCGCCGAGGACGTCGACGGCCGCTGCGCCGCGGTCCTCTCCGCGGGCCGGCGCTGCCCGAATGCGTCGCTGCCGGGCTCGCGCTATTGCGGCCTGCCGCAGCACCAGGCGCTGGCGCGCTTCGACACCAACCAGGTCGTGGTGCTCTCCTCGCTCTCAGCGGAGGAGGTCGCCACGCTCGCCGATCCGAGCGCCGACGAGGCCGCAGTCGCGACGCTCATCGAGCGCGCCGAGGCATCGCTCGCCGAGGCCGGCGCCGAGGAGGAGGGAGCGGAGGCCGAGGCGCCCGCTGAGGACGCCGAGACGCCTGAGGTCCGGGAGGGGTCCGAGCCTGAGGAGGCCGAGGAGCCCCCAGCCGCTGAGGCCGAGGAGGCGCCTGAGGCCGGGGAGTCACCCGATGGCGACGAGCCCGCGGCCGACGACGCCGTCGAGATGCTCGAGGAGACCGAGGTTGCCGAGGACGGCGACGCGCCGGAGCCCGAGGAGGCTCTGGCCGCCGATGCCGAGACCGAAGGCCCGGCGGCATAGGAGTGCCGTTGGCGAAGAAGCGCGTTCACGAGATCGCCAAGGCGCAGGGCCTCACGAGCAAGGAGGTCTTGGCCGCCTTGAATGCGGCAGGGATCGAAGCGAAGGCGGCAGCGTCCAGCGTCGAGGAGCAGGAGGCCCTGAAGGCCCTTGCCACGGCGACTGACGGCGCCCAGACGGCCACTCAGGCCGCGCCTGCGACGAAGGCCGTGCCGAAGCAGAAGGCGGCTCCGAAGACCGACGGCACGGCGGCCGCGCCGGCTGCGCCGGCTGCGCCCAAGCAGGCTCCGGCGGCGCGGGCCGGCGGCAAGCGGATGCGGCGGGTTGTGATCGACTCGCAGGCGTCGCGCCGCGAGCGGATGCCGGCGCCCCCTCCGCAGCGCCCGCC
>JBKPNZ010000042.1:0-22883 GCA_046732895.1 Actinomycetota bacterium | reverse complement strand
CTACAGCCGTAGACCCCCGACAAGCGTCCGGGCACACTCATAATCCGCCACGCGGTGGTTCGAATCCACCCCGGCCCATCTGAGAGCCCTGCGGCGGGTCCGCACTTTCCCCGTAACGCCCGTCACGCCCCCTCAGGCAAGTGCCTCCGGGCGCTGATGCCATCCCTCAAGGCGTCCACCGAAAAGCTCTGAGGTCAGACACGCGACAGGGCCGCCACCATGGGTTGAATGGCGACCCTGCCTATTACCGCCCCTATCCATAGAGGGGATCAAGCAGCTACCCACGCCAGAGCCTCGGAAGCAAAACCGCCGTCGCGAGAGAGGTTGGCCAACCCTGCGCCCGCTCACCCCGGGCCTCGCTGGCCGAGGAACCCGCTCGGCCGCGTCAGCATCCCGAGCAGGATGCAGAGAATCGCCGCAACGCCTGCCCACGCCTGGTGGTCCGCGAAGAGGTCGATCGCAACGAACACGATCGCGGCGATGCCGAACGAGAACGACAGCCACGACTGGCGGTTGCCGAGGTGATCGCGTACCCCTTCGGAACTGAATTTCGGTCCAGCGGATCCGGCCATCGCGATCCTCCTCGGTTGTGGGCATGCAGATCGTACGTTCTGCCCAACTCTCTCCCGAGCTGCCGAGAAGTCGTCGCCGAACAACAGCGATCTCGACGACGGCTGGTTTGGTCGTACAGCCTGTCGCGGCGGATGACGATCTACGCCGTCCGCAAGGGCTGAGCGAAGAGCCCGAGGAAGCGGGCGAGCGCCCCCCGGTCGCCCTCGATCTCGACGTCGCCGGCGCGGATCGCCTGGGTGAGGCCGCGGCCCTGCCATAGGAGCTCGGCGAGGGTGGCCCGGTCCGTCGCCAGGCTCGCCGCGGGCTCGGTGGCCTCGCCGCGCGCGATCTCGAAGCGCCCATTCCTCACCGAGGCCGTGAACCGGTCCGCATCGATCCGCAGGCCGTAGGTCCCGTCCACGTCGCCGGCCGCGTCTGGGTCGAAGAGCGTCTTGAGCGCCAGCGCGTAGGAGTCAACGCTCATCTCCGTGTCGGGCGGAATCGGTGTTCGGGAGCCCCACCGTCCAAGCGACAGAACCACCTCCTCTAGGTCCTGTCCCCAGGAGGTGAGCTCGTAGACCTGCGACGCGGCCGGGGGCGGGAGCTTCTCGCGCTTGACGATGCCCGCGTCCTCGAGCTCGCGCAGGCGCTGGGCGAGGACGTTGGGGCTGACGTGGGGGAGACCCGCGCGCAGGTCGGTGAAGCGCTTGGGTCCGAGCAGCAGTTCCCGCACGACGAGCAGTGCCCAGCGCTCGCCGACGAAGTCGAGGGCGCGGGCGATTCCGCACAGATCTCCATAGCTGCGGCGCTCGGTCATACGGGAATCCTAGCGGATAGTCCTGATCTCGATACGAGAAGTCCTTATTTAGGATGATCTGATAGTCTCGCGCAACGTAGCGAGTGATCGATGCAGAGGAGTGGAGCGAGATGAGCGAGCGAAGCGGATACGAGCCGGGGGTTCCGTGCTGGGTGGCGAGCGTCCATCCGGACCCCAAGTCGGCCGCTGACTTCTATACCCGCCTGTTCGGCTGGGAGGCCAGGGACGCGATGCCGGACAACGCGCCGGGCACGAACTTCGTCTGCAGCCTGCGCGGGCACGACGTTGCGGCGATCAGCTCCGTCCCGGAGGCGGAGGGAGACTCGTCGCCGCCGATGTGGGGCACCTACGTCTGGGTCGAGAACGTCGACGACACCGTCGCGAAGGCGACGGCGGCAGGCGGCACCCTCGTCGACGGGCCCTTGGACCTGCTCGGCGCCGCTCGCATCGCGGTGCTCGCGGACCCGGCAGGCGCCATCTTCGCCCTGTGGGAGGCACGCAGTCACAGGGGCGCGGAGCTCGTGAATGAACCCTCGGCCTGGAGCATCAGCCAGCTCAACACTCCGGACCCGGAGGGCGCAAAGGCGTTCTACGGCGAGGTCTTCGGCTGGGAGACGGACACCATGGACATGGGCGGTGCCGAGATCTCACTCTGGCGCGTCCCGGGCTACGTCGGCGGCGAGCCCGAGCAGCCCGTCTCCCGCGACGTCGTCGGAGTCATGGGGCAGATGAGCGAGAAGCAGTTTCCGGGCGAGGTCCAACCGCACTGGAGCATCGACTTCCGGGTCGATGACACCGACGCCACGGCGGCGCTCGCGGAGGAGCTCGGCGGTCAGGTGCTGGCGCCCCCGTTCGACAATCCAGTCGGGCGCTCGGCCGTCCTGGCGGATCCCCAGGGCGCTTCATTCACGGTGAGCAAGGTCGGACCGCCTGCGTGAACGGCGGCGCGCCGTTCACAGGAAGTGCCCGCTGGCCAGGTACGGGACGGGCGGTTGCATTCCGCGCACGCCGAGATAGCCCTCCTGGCCGATGTCGAGCCGTGCCGCGAGACCCACGTCCACCGCCCACTCGTTCGCCGTCGTGATGCAGTTGATGAGCGTGTCGCCCTCCGACGCGGCCAGCGCCTCCCACAGCAGCTTCCGGGCGGTCTGGACCTCGGAGGCGGCCAGCAGGTGGGCCCGGCCCCGATCGTCGATGTACACGTAGCCGGGCTTGTCGCCCGGCTTCGAAACGACCAAGCGCAGGTTCCTGAGCATGAAACCGTGATCGGGTCCATGCCCGGCGCCGCGAACATCCCGGTCCAGGCGGTCCATCCACTCGACATCGCCCGGCCCTCCCTCGCGAAGGCCGGTGATTTCCGGGAGCTTTGATCGATCGACCGTTCCGGTCATTCGCAGCTGCGGGTGAAGCGAGAAGCCAGCGAGCCGGTACCGCCGCGTCGCCCCCGGATGCACTGTGGAGGAAAACAAGCCCGGGCGCCCGTCGGCGTGACCGAGGGCAGCTTCCATCAGCCTCCTGCCGATGCCGCCTCCCTGGTGGCGCGGCAGCACGCCGTAGGTGGCGAGGTACCAGAGATTCTCGCGATTCTGAGAGATCGCGAACCCGATGACGGCGCCGTCGCCCGTCGCAACCCAGCATCCGCCCGGATCCGTTTCGAAGCAGAACCGCATGCGCTCGACCCACTTGTCCGATTGAGCCGGCGAGCGCGGTTCGGGCTCTGGCTCGCCCACTCTTCGGCTCCGTCGGTCCGCTTCGAGAAAAATCTCTTCCGAGGCACGTTCGGCTGAGAGGAGGTCGCCCTCGGCCATCGGCCTGACTACAACCTCCTCGAAGCCGGACACGAGGGCGACTAGCTGACGGCGTCGACCTTCGAGATCTCGGCGCCGAGAGAGGAGCCCGACTCAATCCGGAAGACCGGGTGGTCGGGCGCGGCCTTCAGGAGCTCCTCGTCGGGCGAATCGGGTCCGACACCCTCAAAGAACATTCCGATCTCCCACTTCCAGCGCTTCAGATACGCGCGCAGCAGGTCGGGCTTCTCTGCGTCAGGCAGCTCGTCTGCGCTGAACGGCTCCTCGCGGCGGCCCAGTCGCAGCCGACCGCTGCCGCTGGCGCGCAGGTTGCGGACCCACTGCGTGTTGCCGCGCGGTGCCACCAGGTAGCGCTCGCCCTCGAAGGTGAGGACGTTGACGGGCGTCTGGCGCCACTCGCCCGACTTGCGGCCCCGGACCTCGAGCACGCGAGAGCCCCACACGCTCACCCCGAGCCGGGTGAAGACCGCGACAAGACGGTTGAAGACGTTCTTGGTGAACCAGCCCGGCTCGATGAAGCGATCGCTCATCCGGGTTCAGTATCGCGCAACCGCTATTCGTCCCCCCTCGCCCGCCAGCAGAGGCAGCGCAGCGGCTCCAGCGCGAGCAGTGGTCCCGGCGGCGGGTCGTCGCGGTAGGAGGGGTACTTGGCGACGAGGGCGCGCATCCCCTGGGCGCCCTCGGCGAGATCGACGATTCGCATCTCGCCGAGGAGCTGGACCCAGGCGAGCACATCCCAGTCATCCGAGTAGCGGTCGATCGTCAGCGCCACCCGGGGATCGCGGCGGAGGAAGCGAAGCCGAGCGACCTGGTCGGGCGCCACGCGCTTGGGCTTCGCGTCGACGGCGCTCCAGATGCAGTCCTCGGCGAGCGCGAATGTGATGGGCAATACGCGCGGATGGCCCTCGGCGTCGAGCAGACCCAGCCTTGCAACCTGAGCGTCACCGAGGAGCCCGGCCGCCCAGGCAGGGAGCTCGGCAAGATTGGAAGCGGCCACCGCGGGGCAGCATAGGACGAAGGACAGGAGCGAAATGGATCTCGCAATCGGACTCCCGAATGCCGTTTCCGGCGCGACCGCGAGGCAGATGACGGACTGGGCGCGCGCGGCGGAAGATGCGGGCTTCTCCAGCTTGGGGACGATCGATCGCATCGTCTATGACAACTACGAGCCCCTGATCGCGCTCGCGGCATCGGCCGCGGTGACCGAGCGAATCCGCCTTGCCACCACGGTCGTCCTGGGGCCGCTTCGCAAGAACGCCGCCCACGTCGCGAAGCAGGTCCTCTCGCTCGACGCCATTGCGGGCGGCGGGCGCACAACCCTCGGGATCGCCGTCGGCCAGCGCGACGACGACTACGAGGTCAGCGGCGTCTCGCTGTCCGATCGCGCGCCATGGATGGACGCGGCGCTGGCACAGATCCGCAGGATCTGGAACGGCGAGGGCGGGCACGAGGCGAGGATCGGCCCGCGCCCGCCGGGAGACGGGCCGATGCTCCTGGTGGGCGGCACCGTCGACGCCTCGTTCGCGCGGGCTGCCAAGTACGGCGACGGGTGGATCATGGGCGGCGGCACCCCGGACGCTTTCACGGACGCCGCCGAAAGAGTCGCCGCCGCCTGGCAGAGCGAGGGGCGAAACGGCGAGCCGTACAAGGCGGCGCTCGGATACTTCTCGCTGGGGCCCGATGCCCAGAAGAACGCCGAGCACGACCTGCTCGATTACTACGCGTGGCTGGGGGAGGAGGTGGCCGGAATGATCGTCGCGGGAGCAGCGAAGGACGCTGACACCGTCAAGGGATACATCTCGGCGTTCGCGAGCGCCGGTTGTGACGAGTTCTTCCTGTTCCCGTGCTCGAGCGATCCCGAGCAGGTCGCGCTCCTGGCGGACGCGGCCGGCCTTTAGCCGACAATGCACGCCTGCAGGGCCTCATGCGAACCCCTCGGGGGCTCTCGCTATGGTGGGGCCGCGCTCGAGGGGGAGGTAGCGCGCGTCGAGCCATGCCTACGCCCAGGTCCGAGACATCTGCCCCGCTCCCGGGTTCCCAAAGAGGAATGCGTGGGGCTCCCATGCTCATCGCGGCCATCTTGGCCTTTGCGCTGTGCATCGGCGCCGGCGTCGCCGGCGCCCACGACGGTGGCTCGGCCGCGCACGGAATCGCCGCCCCGAACCCGGTGCCGCCGACTCGTGCCGAGGTGGCTACGGCGGATCGGCGCTACGCCGGCTACGCCGCCAAAACCGCCCCCGCATCCGTCGACAAGGAACGCCGAGGACTCTTTCCAAGCGACCGGGTCGTGGCCCTCTACGGGTCGGCCCATCCAGGGTTCGGTGCGCTCGGCCGCAAGACCGCGAAGGGCGCCAAGCGGAAGGTGAGGCATCAGGCCGTTCCCTATCGCAGGAAGGGGAACCGCCCGGTCATTCCGGCGTTCGACCTGGTCGCGACCGTCGCCACCCAGTGTGAGCGGCGGCACGACAAGTGCCGCACCCGGCTCTCCGACTCCACCGTCAACAAATACCTCGACACGATCCGCGCCCTCAACGGCAGGCTGATCCTCGACATCCAGCCGGCGCGCTCCACCTTCCTCGACGAGGTGAAGCACTGGCACGACTTCCTGCTCGAGCCGGACGTCGGTGTGGGTCTGGACCCCGAGTGGAACGTCGGGCCGCATGGGGACCCCGGCGAGACCGTCGGGAAGGTGAGCGCCAGGAAGCTCAACGCCATCTCGAAGAAGCTCCAGCGCATGGCAAAAGATCACCACCTGCCCGATAAGCCGATGATCGTCCACCAGTTCCGTAAGGGCAGCATCCATCACCGCGGCGCCGTGAAGCTCCGGAAGAAGGTGGACGTGACTCTCAACTTCGACGGCATCGGCTCAAAGCAGGCGAAGAAGAACGGGTACAAGCGCTTGCTCAAGCCGCCACTCTTCAACGGCTTCTCGCTCTTCTACAAGCTCGACAGCGGCCTGATGACGCCGGGCCAGGTGCTCAACCTGAAGCCGAAGCCCGACTACGTGATGTACCAGTAGCCGGGCCGGGGAAGCTGCGTTAGGCCACGGATCCGGCCGTTACGCTGCGGCGATGCCACCGGCGCGCCCTCGAGCGAACCCCTGGGCGCTCGCTGCTGCCGGCCTCCTCCTGATCGCCGCGCTGGTTGGGCTGGCGGCGCTTGTCAAGGTCGGCCCGTTCGCGGAGGAGACGCTGACCGAGCGCCAGTTCATCGCCCGTGCCGACGAGATCTGCCGGGATGCCCACGACCGCTACCGCGCCGTGCAGGAGGACGAGCCCCAGACCGCGATCCAGGCACAGGCGCAGACCGAGCGACTCGTCGCAGCCGCCGAGGAGGAGCTCGCTGGGGTCGAGGACCTGAACGAGCCCGACGCCCTGAGCGAGTCCGTGTCGCGCTACCTCCATGCGCGCGACCAGGGAATCGACCTGCTTCGGCGTGGCCTGGAGGCCGCCCGCGACAACGACGGCGACGCCTACGCCCGTGCCCAGGTCGACCTCGCGCGCGGCCAGCTCGAGCGCGAGCGGCTCGCGCGCCGGATCGGTCTGACCGAATGCAGCCGTCCGATCACCAGCCGAGCGAAGCTCGAGCACGACACCCGCTCGCTGCTTGCGACAGGCTGAGGCTTAGGAGCGCCGGAGCCGGCGGCGAGGTCGGCGCCGCCGTCGCTCTGCGAGCCACCCGTATCCGAGGGTCATCGCCAGGTTGGCCGCCGCCGCGAGCCAGAGGCCCGCGCGGGCACCGGGGCGGGAGAAGGCCGGCGAGCGCGACCAGACGATGTCCGTGGTGAGCTCGGTGCCGCGAAGCCAGGCAAGCGCCCACCAATCCCGCGGCTCGTCACGCCGGTCGGCGACCGCGTGAGCGACCGCAAAGGTGAGCCAGATCGGCCCGCAGCGGCGAAAGAGGTGCTCGGCGTCGGCAGAGGGCTGATCGTGACCGAGCACGGCGAGCGTGTGCCTCGGCGCCAACAGCGCGCCCGACCCGAGGATCAGGTCGAAGGCGATCATGTTGCGGTTGTTGAGCCGCAGGGCCTGCTCGAGATCCACGGCGCTCAGCAGCTCTTCGCCATCGGGTCGCAGGATATCTGCGCCGCCAGGTCCGCGCGCAATTGCAGGCAAGACCGCTGTGAAGGGAAACCCGGGGTGGGGGCGAATCAACCCGCCGTGAGCAAGACCGCGACCAAATCCCGCCCCGTCCAGTCAAGGCCGTCGCGCAACGGGCGCATCACACGTCCCAACGGCAAGACGCTTTCGACCTACATCACCGAGCGCTTCGAGGACTTCTCCCGCTCCCAGAAGGATGTCGCCCGTTACATCGTCGACCACCTCGACGAGGCCGCCTTCCAGACCGCCGAGGAGCTCGCCCGCCGCGCCAACACCTCCTCGTCGACGGTCGTGCGCTTCTCCCAGGCGCTCGGCTTCGAGGGGTATCCAGAGCTTCAGCAGGCAGCGATCGAGGAGTACCGCCACCGCGCGCCGGAGGAGAACGGGGGCCCGAATGCGCCCCTGTTCGACTTCGATCACTCCGAGTTCGAGGCGTCTTTGGCGGCCGATCACGCCAACGTGGAGGAGACGGTCCGGAACCTCACGCGTGAACAGGTCGAGGCGTGCGTGACGGCGCTCGCGAGCTCCCAGCGCGTGATGATCGTCGGCATGGACCAGCTGGCGTTCTTCGCCAGCTACCTGCGACACCTGCTCGCGCTGCTCGACATCCGCGCCGAGGTCATCTCCAGCCCGCGGCAGGACTCGATCACGCGGCTCAGTCGCGTGGACGAGGACAGCCTGGTCGTCGCGTTCTCAGCCGGCCGCGCCCATCCGATCGTCGTGCGGGCGATGAAGCTCGCCAAGCATCGCCGGGCGAAGACCCTCTCGATCTCGGACGCGACCCTCTCGGAGGTCGGCGAGCACTCGGACCTGACGATCTACTACTCCTCGAACTCGCCTTCCTTCACCCGGTCGAACACCTCGCTGCTCTCCATCGTGCAGGCCCTGGCATACGGCGTCTACTCCCGCGACGCCGCCGCGTACAAGGACCGCATCCGCGCGTTCAAGCTGAAGTAGCCGGTCAACGCGCCGAACTGGACAGCGCGGGGCCTGCAATTCCTACATGCCTTCGGTCGGATCCCCGGGGCGTTCTCGTATCCTTGCCTTGATGGCGGAACGAGCGACATTCAGAGTCAAGCGGGGCCTCGCGGAGATGCTGAAGGGCGGGGTGATCATGGACGTGACCACCGCCGAGCAGGCGCGCATCGCCGAGGAGACGGGCGCCGTCGCGGTGATGGCACTCGAGCGCGTGCCCGCCGACATTCGTGCCCAGGGCGGCGTGGCACGCATGTCGAACCCATCGGTCATCAAGGAGATCCAGGAGGCCGTCACGATCCCGGTGATGGCGAAGGCGCGCATCGGCCACTTCGCCGAGGCCCAGGTCCTGCAGTCCCTCGAGGTCGACTACGTCGACGAGTCCGAGGTGCTCACGCCCGCTGACGAGGCGAACCACATCGACAAGCATGCCTTCGAGGTCCCCTTCGTCTGCGGCGCGACGAACCTGGGCGAGGCGCTGCGGCGGATCGCCGAGGGCGCCGCGATGATTCGCTCGAAGGGCGAGGCGGGCACCGGGAACATCGTCGAGGCGGTGCGCCACCTGCGCGGCATAGTCGGCGGCATCAAGCGGCTTTCGGGATTGCCGCCCGAGGAGCTCGCAGCGGCCGCCAAGGAGCACCAGGCACCGCTCGAGGTCGTCCGCGAGGTCGCCGAGACCGACTGGCTGCCGGTTCCCCTGTTCTGCGCGGGCGGAATCGCGACCCCTGCCGACGCAGCGCTCACCATGCAGCTCGGCGCCGAGGGCAACTTCGTGGGATCGGGCATCTTCAAGTCGGAGGATCCGGAGCGCAGGGCGCGTGCCATCGTCGAGGCGACGACCCATGCGAACGATCCGGAGCGTGTTGCGGCCGCCTCGATGGAGCTGGGTGAGCCGATGAGGGGCGATGACATCGCGGAGCTGGCCGCCAGCGGCGAGCTGCTCCAGCAGCGCGGGACCTGACACCTTGAGCCGGCGCAGCGAGTGGGATCTCCCGGCCACCGGGCCTGCTCCCCTGCGGGTTGGCGTGCTGGCCAGCCAGGGGGACTTTGCGGCGCACGCTCGGATGCTGCGGTCGCTCGGGGCCAGGGCCGTGGAGGTCCGCACTCCGGATGAGCTCGCCGGCGTCGACGCCCTCGTGATCCCCGGCGGCGAGAGCACAACGATCTCGAAGGCGATCGAGCGCGACGAGCTCGAGGGCGCGATCGGCGCTCACGCTGCGGCGGGGAAGCCCATCCTCGGGACATGCGCGGGCATGATCGTGCTGGATCGCGAGCATCTCGGGCTGCTTGACGCGACCACCCGGCGCAATGCATTCGGGCGGCAGCTCGCAAGCTTCGAAGCGGACCTGCAGATGACGGGAATCGGCCCGGAGCCGCTCCGCGCCGTCTTCATTCGGGCGCCGTGGGTGGAGAGCCACGGCGATGACGTCGAGGTACTGGCTGAGGTCGACGGACACCCCGTCGCCCTGCGCCAGGGCCGCATCATCGCGTGTAGCTTCCACCCCGAGCTGACGGATGACTCCCGGATGCACGCACTGTTGATGGCAATGGCAACGGCCGAACGCGGGCGGACCAGTGAGGAAGTTTCGCCAGGGGCCGGTGGGGCAAAGGAGACGAGATGAGAGACCCGCGCGTCCAGGCGCTCGCGCAGATCCTGGTTCGCTATTCGACCAAGGTGAGCGAGGGCGAGACGTGCATCGTCGAAGGCTCGAGCGCCGGCGAGCCGCTGATCGCGGCCGTCTATGAAGAGGTTCTGCGCGCCGGTGGCAATCCCATCGTCTCGATGGCCTTCGCCGGCCAGTCGGCGACCTACTTCAAGGAGGCGTCGGACACGCAGCTCCAGTGGATATCCCCGCTGTCCACCTGGGCGGCCGAGGAATCGGACTGCCGGATCGCGATCGGCGCCGACATGAACACCCGCGAGTTGTCGGGTGTTGCGCCGGAGCGCCAGACGAGGCGACAGGGGGCCACCCGCCACCTCATGGAGACGACCATGCGGCGCGCCGCCGAGGGCTCGCATCGCTGGGTCTACACCCTCTATCCGACCAATGCCTACGCATCCGACGCCGAGATGAGCCTCGCCCAGTTCGAGGATTTCTACTTCGGCGCATGTCTCGCCGACGACGGCGATCCCCTGGGCGCGTGGGAGCGGGAGTCAGAGGAGTGCCGGCGGCTCTCCGACTGGATCCAGGGACACGAAGAGGTCCGCGTGGTCGGGGATGGCACCGACATCCGCCTAGGTATCGCCGAGCGCACCTTCATTCCCTGCTTCGGCGAGCACAACATGCCCGACGGCGAGTTCTTCACCGGCCCGATCGAGGACTCGGTCGAGGGTGAGGTGACGTTCCACCTACCGGCGATGATCGGCGGGCGGGAGGTCTCCGGTGTGCGCCTGCAATTCGAGTCGGGGAAGGTCGTCGACGCGACGGCCGAGCGCGGCGAGGAGTTCCTGGTGAAGATGCTCGACACCGACGACGGCTCGCGCCGCCTCGGTGAGCTCGGAATCGGCACCAATTACGGCATCGACCGCGGGACCCGCGACGTCCTCCTCGACGAGAAGATCGGCGGGACCGTCCATATGGCGGTCGGCGCCTCGTATCCAGAGTCGGGCGGGACCAACCAGAGCGCGGTCCACTACGACATGGTCTGTGACCTCCGCAAGGGCGGCCGCATCGAGGTCGACGGCGAGCTCTTCCAGGAAGACGGCCGTTTCGTCGTCTAGTGCGGCAGTAGCATCCCCCGCGTGAGGGGGGTCCAAGCACCGATCGTCGTCACCCTCGCCGTTCTGATGGTCGTGGGCTCGGCCACGGCTGCCACCTACCGACCCACACGACACGACGACCCTCCGCCGGGCAGGTGCAAGGCACACGACTGCTCGCTGCGGGAGGCGGTGCGCAAGGCGAACCGGCATGCCGGACGCGAGAGGATCCTGCTGGGCAAGGGCCGTTACAGGCTCACGATCCCGGAGGCGCCGGCGGACCCCAACGACTCGAGTGCCGGTGACCTCGATGTGACCGGCGAGCTCAAGCTCATCGGCCGCGGCCCGCAGAAGACGGCCGTGAGCGGCGAGAGCCTCCACAGGATCCTCCACCTCCAGGGATCGCTCAACTCGTACGAGGTGCGGAAACTGACGATCCGTAACGGCGATGCTGGGACCGGCGATGGCGGAGGGATCCTGGGCGAGAACATCGGTGGCTTGACGGCCCTCAGAAGTGTCGTTCTGAAGCAAAACGCGGCGGCTCGCGGGGCGGGCATCTGGTCGGCGGCGGACATCCAGCTCTTCGGCTCCACGGTCACGGGGGGCACCGCCTCCCAGTCGGGAGGTGGGATCTTCCTGCCCGCCACCTCCGGGGGCAGTCCCGCGGTTGGCGAGCTTCAATACTCGACGATCTCGCATAACCACACCGATGGCGTGGGCGGTGGGGTGGCCCTCGACGGGTTCGATGTGGGGGGATTTCCGAACGCGCCGCATCTCCTCGTGCGGAACTCGACTCTGGCTCTCAATGACGCGGACGTGAGCGGCGGCGGGGTCAGTGCCATTCAGGGCGCGGACGCGTCGGTCTACAACTCCACGCTTGCCCATAACACGGCCGACGCGGATGGCAGTGGGGGTGGGAACGGCGGTGGCGTCTACCAGTCGACGGGTGCTGGCTTCACTCTCGGCGACGACGTCATCGCCGCCAACTCCGCCGGGGCGAGCGGGACAGGCATGCAATGTGCGGGCGCGTTCTCCGGCCTCGGCGGCAACGTGGTGCAACTCCAGGCCGGCACGTCCTGCTCGATCACCGGTGGACTCAGCGAGCCGATCGACGCTCTCATCGGACCCCTTGCCGACAACGGCGGCCCGACCAAGACCGTCAGGTTGCTTGCCGGGAGCCCGGCGATCGGCGTCGCGCTCGACTGCCCGGCCACCGATCAGCGCGGCCGCCCGCGCCCGGCGACGGGCTGCGACTCCGGGGCGTTCGAGCGCGTCGGCCCCTAGCGCGCCACCGGACATGGGTCTACGATGGCCCCATGAGGGGGTTTGCAGGGTCGATCGCCATGGTTTGCGCGCTCCTCGCGCTGACCGGTGTGGCCGCGGCGACCACCTTTACGCCAACCCGCCACGACGATCCGACCCCCGGCGCCTGCAAGCCTCACGACTGCTCGCTGCGGGAGGCGCTGATGGCCGCGCAGAGCGAGGGCGACAGGATCGCGCTCTCGAAGGGGACCTATGACATGAAGATCGCGGCTGTCTCCGGCGATCTCGGTCCTCAGAACGGCGACTTCGACGTGCTCGCTCCGATCAAGATCCAGGGCGCCGGAGCCAAGAGGACGAAGATCGACGCGAACGGCCTCGACCGCGTCTTTCAGGTCGGCGGGATTCCCGGCCCCGAGCCGGTGAGCTTCAACAAGCTCACGCTGAAGGGCGGCGATGCGACTGCGGTCTCAGACCCGCAGCACTCGGACTGGGGCGGCGCGATCAACGCCTACACGGACGTGCTCGCTCTGAACCATGTCGTGATCCGAGGCAACGAGGCGGTGTTCGGCGGCGGAATCCAGGCCCAGGCCTCGAGGCTCCTCATCAAGAACAGCACGATCGCCGGCAACAACGCCGCGGAGGGTGGCGGCATTCATGCGGCGGTGGCGCTCAGCTTCACCTTCGGGTCGCTGATCACCGAGATCCGCTCCTCGACGATCTCTGGGAACTTCGCCTCGAAGGGTGGCGGCATCCTCGCTGACGGGGCGGGAGCAAACGCCAGCCTCAAGCTGCCGCAGGTCTACCTGACCAACTCGACCGTCGCCGACAACCAGACCAGCGCCGAGGCGGGCGGAATCATGGCCGACAACAACGCAACGGTCACACTCGACAACTCGACCGTCGCCTACAACAGGGCAGACGACGACAACACCGGTGGCGGAGTGGGCGGGGGTATCCACCAACACAGCGGCGCGACGTTCAACGTCGGCGATTCGATCGTGGCCTCGAACAAGGGGACCAATGACGCGGAGGACGATTGTGCCGGCACATTTGTGGGCTCGGGGAACGTCCTCACCGCGGCCGCAGGATGCGACAGCCTCGGCGCGGGCGCGAACCAGTTCGTCGGCTCGGCGCAGATCGCCGACGGGCTGGCGCAGAACGGTGGCCCCACCCGGACGATCGCCCTCGAGCACCTGAGCGCGGCGCTCGGCTACGCGACGACCTGTCCGAAGAAGGACCAGCGCGGGGTCAAGCGCCCGCACGACAACTGCGATTCGGGCGCCTACGAGCGCAAGAAGCCGTGACTCGCCGGGTCCCGGGGCTCGCGTCAGTCGCAGCCGCGCTGACTGCGCTGGGCCTGTTGGCCGTTCCCGCGGGCGCTGAGACGCTGGAGCCCACCCGCCACGACGACCCGCCGCCTGGCAAGTGCAAGCCGAGCGACTGCTCGCTGCGCGAGGCCGTGATCGCTTCGAACGCGCACGCCGCCCGGGACACGATCGTGCTCGGACGTGGGCGATACGAGCTTCAGATCCCGCCGATGGGAGACGACACGGGAAGCATCGACCTCGACGACGGGGGGACCCTGAAGGGACAGGGCGCCCGCAAGACCAAGATCGACGCGAACGATCTCGACACGGCCGTCGACGTGGGGTCCAACAACAGCCTTGGCGACGAGTTCGTCATCCGGGGCTTGACGATCACGGGCGGCGACAGCAGCAGCTTCGGGGGCGGCATCAACGCGGTGACGTTCGAGGACGACGCGCTTCGGCTCGACGACGTCGGTGTCAAGAAGAACGTCGCGCAGTTCGGTGCCGGCATCTACGCCGATCTGCTGGAGCTCACGATCACCGACAGCAGGATCGCCGGCAACCAGGCGTCCGATCACGGTGGCGGGATCCGCGCCGGGTCGAGCAGCACCACGCCTGACGCCAAGCTCCGCGTGATCCGCTCGATCGTCAAGGGAAACACCGCAGCCCTCGGCGGCGGCATCTACGACTTCTTTCCGAGCACGCACATCAGCGCGACGACGATCGACGGCAACCAGGCCACCGAGGGCGGCGGTCTCGACATCGTGGGGTGGAACGACCCGCCGTATACCGCCATCCGGGCAACGACGATCTCGAACAACATCGCGACCAAGGGTGGCGGGATCCTTGCCGACGGAAACCAGCCTTCGGCGAGCTTCGAGAAGCCCGCCGTGGACGTCATCAACTCGACGGTGGCGCAGAACGAGACCGTCAACGAAGGCGGCGGGATCATGGCCGACAACGGCGCGACCCTGAATCTCAACCACGCGACCGTCGCCTACAACCTCGCCGACAGAAACGCCTCCGGCGGCGGGAACGGGGGCGGCGTGGAGCAGCACTCGGGAGCGATCTTCGGCCTCGCCGACTCGGTGGTCGCCAAGAACGAGGTGGGCTCCTCGGGCACCGGACCCCAATGTGACGGCACCTTCGCTGGCACCGCCGGCGGGGTGGTCGAGAGCCAGACGACCGGGACGTGCACGATTCCCGGCTCTTTCGTGGTGCCGGATGCGCTCATCGGGCCGCTGGCGCACAACGGTGGTCCCACGCAGACGGTAAAGCTCCTCTCCGGCAGCCCGGCGATCCAGGGCGCTCGCGAGAGCTGCCCGAAGCTCGACCAGCGCGGCGTGAAGCGCCCGCACGAGAACTGCGACTCCGGCGCGTACGAGCGCAAAGGGCCGTGATTTGCGGGACTCCGGGCGCGCTCTGACTCGTAGCCTCAGGGCATGAGGTGCCGAACACTCGCTGGGTCTGCGCTGATGGCTGTGGTGGTGATGACGGGCCTGCCCGCGCTCGGCGCGACGGACAAGGGCCATTCGCGAACAAGGGTCTTCGGCCACTCCGTCCGCGGACACCGGCTGGAGGTGCGTCGCACGGGGGCCAAGGACGCTCCGGCCGAGGTGATGGTGTTCGGTGAGATCCACGGCTCAGAGCGAGCCGGGATCCCGATCGTGAGGAAGTTGCGCGAGGACCGCCCGCCCGCCCCGATCGAGCTCTGGACCGTGACGGAGCTGAATCCCGATGGAGCCGCGGCTCACACCCGGCAGAACGCTCACGGCGTTGACCTGAACCGCAACTTCCCGCAGGGCTGGAAGCAGCAGGGGACGCCCGGCAGTACCTACTACTCGGGTCCGAGCCCCGCGTCGGAGCCTGAGACCCGGGCCGCGATGCGGCTGATCCGGCGGGTTCGCCCGGACGTGACGATCTGGTACCACCAGCACATGGACCTCGTCGACCACTCGCACGGCGCAGATGGGGACCTGGTCCATCGCTACGCCGACGTGGCGGACATGCGGGTCGACACGATCCCGCTGCTCCCCGGCACCGTGACGCGGTGGCAGAACCACAACATGCGCCACCGCAGCGCGTTCGTCGTTGAGCTCCCGGCGGGGTCGCTCGGGTCGAAGGCCCTGCGCCTTCACGTTCACGCCGTGCTGGCGACGGGCAGACTCGCCGCAGGCTGACTTCGAGGCTACGATCAGGCCATGTCCGGCCACTCCAAATGGGCGTCGATCAAGCACAAGAAGGCGGCGACCGACGCCAAGCGCGGCCAGCTGTTCACGAAGCTGGCGCGGGCGATCACAGTCGCCGCGCGTGAGGGTGGGGGCGACCCCGACGCCAACTACACCCTTGCGGCAGCCGTTGAGAAGGCGCGCAGCTACTCGATGCCGAAGGACAACATCCAGCGGGCCATCGACCGCGGCACGGGCGAGGGCGGCGCCGGCGATCAGATCGAGCGCGTGGTCTACGAGGGCTATGGCCCCGGGGGTGCGGCGATCCTCGTCGAGGCGCTGACCGACAACCGCAACCGGACCGGCTCGGAGGTCAGGCACGCCTTCGACAAGCACGGCGGGAGCCTGGGTGAGCCGAACTCGGTCGCGTGGCAATTCGAGAAGCGGGGCGTGATCCTGGTGGACACCTCGCGCTACTCCGAGGACGACCTGATCGCGGCGATCGATGCCGGCGCCGATGACGTCGCCGAGGACGGCGATGTGCTCAAGGTGACCAGCGATCCGTCGAGCCTCGCCGCCGTCCGCGCGGCCCTGGAGGAATCCGGGATCGAGGTGCAGTCAGCCGAGCTGGCGATGGAGCCGCAGGCCGTCGTCGAGGTCGCCTCGGAGTCCGAGGCGCGCCAACTCGTGCGCCTGATGGACACCCTCGACGACCACGACGACGTCGAATCCGTCCATGCCAACTTCGACATCCCCGAGGCGCTCCTCGAAGAGGTCGAAGCGGCGGCGTGAGAGGTAGGGTGGCGTCCGTGAGCGCCCGGTGCGCCATGCTCATCATTCCCTTCGACTATGACCTCTGAGGTCTGCTGAACGTGAAGCCGGCCCGGGTGACCGCAATCCTCCTCGGATCGCTCGTGGCGGCGCTCATTCTCGCCAGCTCGGCCCAGGCGGGCTCCGGCGACGGCTACTTCTACGCAAAGCACACCACTCGGATCCCCGATGGCCACGGAAAGGCAACGCTCCAGGTCCACTCGACGCTGCCGAACGACGTCGACCCGACGCTCGACTACGTGAGCGTCTCGTTGCGGATCGGTCATCCGCAGACGCGCGACCTCGTCGTCCGGCTGAAGCGGCCGAACTTCCAATACATGGGGAGCCCCCAGAGCGGGATCCCTCGAGTAATCACCATCGACGATCGCGAGACGCATGGCAAGAACCTCGGACGCGGGAGGTGCCCCGAGGACGTCGCCTCGGTGCCGCATCGCTTCACGACCCTCAACGACGCCGGCGGCCCTCCGCTCCCGATGATGCCGATGGCGACGCCGCCGCTCGCAAGCGGCAGCCCCCCGTACAAGGGCGCCTTCGCTCCGACCGAGCCGCTCAGCGGCTTCAACGGCTATCACGCCGCTCCGAGCACGGATCCGGACTCACCTGAGACCTGGACCCTCACGGTGAAGGACCGGCACGACGGCCACTCGGGTGTGATCCGCTGCGCGATCCTGTATCTGCACCGCATCTAGGCGCCTGCGGAAGGCATCCGAGCCCCGACTCAGAATCACTAGGAGTGATCGTCGTCATGGGCATAGACCCGGGCGTCGCGAGCACGGGCTTCGGCGTCGTCCGCGTCGCCGGCTCGGTGATGTCCGCGATCGACGGGGGCGTCATCGAGGCGCCGCCGAACGAGGCGATCGCTGCCCGGCTGGCACGCATCCACTCGGCACTCGAGGAACTCATCGCCTGGCACGAGCCCGCAGCGCTGGCCCTCGAGGACCTCTACTTCGGCAAGAACGTCCGCTCCGCCATCGCTGTCGGGCAGGCGCGCGGCGTCGCGATGCTCGCCGCCGCCCAGAAGGGCGTGCCCTGCTTCGACTACACGCCACAGGCGGTGAAGATGGCCGTCTGCGGGACGGGCGCGGCGGCGAAGAAGCAGGTGCAGCGGATGGTCGGGGCCCTGCTGAGCCTGCCTCGCCCGCCCGAGTCCGACCACGCTGCGGACGCCCTCGCGGTCGCGATCTGCCATGCCGGGCACATGCGGCCGGCGACGGCAGGCATCTCCCAGGGCTTCGCCGTCGCTCCGGCGGGCCCTGAGCCCCACGTACCCGAGGCGCGCGCCTGATGATCGCGTCCGTCAACGGCGAGGTTTTGGTGCGCAGGCCCGACCATGTGGTGGTCGAGGCGAATGGTGTCGGCTACCGGCTTGCGGTGTCCGCCGAGACCCTCAAGTCGGTGCCGGCGGCGGGGAAGACCGTGACGCTTCATTCCCACCTGGTCGTCCGCGACGACGCCCTCCAGCTCTACGGCTTCGCCAGCGAGGACGAGCGGGACCTCTTCCTCAGCCTGACCTCGGTCTCCGGCGTCGGGCCGAAGGTCGCGATTGCGATCCTCTCCGGCGGGTCGGTGCGCGAGCTCCTGCGAGCGATCGCGGGTGGTGATGCGAAGCGGTTCCAGGCCGTACCGGGCATCGGCAAGCGGACTGCGGAGCGCGTCATCGTTGAGCTGCGCGAAAAGGTCACCGGCGAGCTCGAGGAGGCCACAGCCGCTGAGTCCCAGGGCGGGGGAGAGGACGACCCGCGCATCCTCGCCCGCGATGGCCTGATGCACCTCGGCTACACGATCACCGAGGCCGAGAAGCTGCTCGAGTCGGCCGAGGGCGAGTCGGCTGAGGATCTGATCAGCGCGGCATTGAAGACCGCGGCCCATAAGGAGGCCGCGTGAACGTCGCGCGCGACCCCAACTTCGCCGACGGTCCGGTCGAGCCCGAGTCGATGCAAGACATCCGCGTGGCCGCCCCGGACGACGAGCTCGACCGCTCGCTACGCCCTCGCAGCCTCGGCGACTTCGTCAACCAGGAGCAGGTCACGGGTCAGCTCGAGGTCTTCATCGAGGCGGCGAAGCGTCGCGGCGAGCCGCTCGACCACGTCCTCCTGGCCGGCCCTCCTGGCCTCGGCAAGACCTCGCTCGCGCACATCGTGGCCGCCGAGCTCGAGGTCCCGATCGTGCAGACCGCAGGCCCCGCGCTGGAGCGCAAGGCCGACATCGCCGCCTTCCTCACCGCGCTCGAGCCGGGTGCCGTGTTCTTCATCGACGAGATCCACCGCCTGAATCGGGCGATCGAGGAGACTCTCTATCCGGCGATGGAGGACGGCAGCCTGCCCGTCGTGCTCGGCCAGGGCGCTGGGGCACGGACGGTCACGCTCGATCTTCCCGGGTTCACCCTGATCGGGGCCACGACGCGCAGCGGGCTCTTGACGACACCGCTGCGGGACCGCTTCGGAGTTTCGCACCGGCTCGAGCACTACTCGCCGGAGGACCTCGCATTGATCGTGCGCCGCTCCGCCGGGATCCTCGGAATCGAGATCGAGCCAGAGGGCGAGGGGGTGATCTCCGAGCGCTCGCGCGGAACCCCACGCGTCGCCAACCGGCTGCTCAAGCGCGTGCGTGACTTCGCCGAGGTGCGTGGCGCGGGAGTGATCACGGGTGAGGTCGCGGACGGTGCGCTCGGACTCCTGGAAGTGGACGCCGCCGGCCTGGACCGGCACGACCGCGCGATCCTCGACACGATCGCGGTCAAGTTCTCCGGCGGGCCGGTGGGGCTGTCGACACTGGCCGCGGCCGTGGACGAGGAGCAGGACACGATCGAGGACGTCTACGAGCCCTACCTCCTTCAGCAGGGCCTGATCAAGCGGACCCCGCGCGGGCGCGTGATCACGCCCCGCGGCCTCGAGCACCTCGGACTGCCGGTACCCGAGGAAGAGGCGAGCCTGTTCTAGGTAACCGGGCACGGCGCCCACCCTCGCTAGAGTTTTGCCGTGCCCTTCTTCATCTGTCCCAACTGCGGGAACCGTGAGCTCAGCGGTGAGCGGACCGTCGGCTTCTCCGGACGGGCGAAGGGCTGCTCCAAGTGCGGCTTCGGCTTCCTGTTCGAGCTACTCGACGATTACTACCCCTCGCCGGAGGCCGCGTTCTTCACCTGCGACCAGGAGGGCCGGGTGCTCGACGTCGGCAAGGGCGGCTACGAGCTCACCGGACTCAAGGACGAGGACGTCATCGGCCGCCCCGTGCGCGAGGTCCTCGGGCTCGAGTGGGTCGACGAGGGCGATGGGGGCGAGACCGCGGACACGGACAGCAACGGGGTCGCCGACCCGATCGAGACGACGCTCGAGTGGGGTGTCCGCTCCCTCGGCAAGCGGGTGTCGGTCAACGCCGAAGGCGATCTGCCGGCGGACGCCGTCGCCGACCTCTTTCCCGCCTATGACGACGACGGCGGGCTTCTCCTCGTCCTCACGCCCAAGTGAGCACGAGCCTGACGGCCCCGTATCGGCGGCCGAGCGGGCCTTCGCCTACGGTTCCACCTAGCCGATGACCAGCCGCCGCCGCAACCTCATCGTCCTCGGGATCGTCGTCGTCCTGACGCTCCTGTCGGCATGGGTGATCGCAACGAAGTCGACCGTGCTTGGCCTCGATCTCAGTGGCGGCACCGAGCTCATCTACAAGGCGACGCCGACGCCTCAGAACCCCGAGATCGATCAGTCCGATCTCGACAACGCCATCGAGATCATCCGGGAGCGCACCGACAGCCTCGGCGTCTCGGAGCCGGAGATCACTCGTATCGGGAAGGACGAGATCTCGGTCGGCCTCCCGAACGTCTCCAACGCCGACCGCGCCATCGAGCAGGTCGGGTCAACCGCACAGCTCTACCTCTACGACTTCACCAAGGACGTCATCACGCCGCCGACGGCGCGGGGCACGCAGGGTGCATCAGAACGCCCGTTCAACCGCCTCTACGACGCCGTCAAGTTCGCCTCCAAGCGGAAGCCCGAGTGCATCAAGAACCTCTGCACGACGACGGGGCCGACCTACTACCTCTTTGACAAGAACACCTTCGAGCTCCTGGCGGGCCCGGTCCCGCGGAAGAAGGACCTCTTCACCGGGCCGACGGAGGACATCCAGAAGAAGAACACGACGGTTCTCGCGGTGCCGAAGGGCACGGTCGTCGTCCAGAAGGAGCCGCAGGAGACCGGGGCCGAGCCGCCCAACCAGTGGTACGTGCTGAAGGACGAGCCGGAAGTCAGCGGCAAGGACATCACGAACCCTGAGGCGAACTTCGACCAGGCCAACCAGCCGATCGTCACGTTCGACTTCACCGACGAGGGACAGACCGCGTTCCACGACGTCACGGCTCGGATCGCGCAACGCGCCGCTAAGGAGGCACCGCTCCAGGTCCAGGGCTGCACCAATCCCACGCTTGCGGATCAGTACTCGCAGACCTTCGCGATCGTCCTCGACAACCAGATCCGCTCGCGGCCGTTCGTCAACTTCTGCGACAACCCGGACGGCATCGACGGCCGCACCGGGGCGCAGATCTCCGGCCTGACACTGCAGGAGTCCCAGGACCTCGCCGAGACGCTGAAGATCGGCGCCCTGCCGGTCCACCTCTCATTGGAGAGCACCAGCACCGTCTCGGCCACGCTCGGGCAGCAGGCCCTGGACCAGGGGCTGAAGGCGGGTATCGCCGGGCTCGTCCTGGTGCTGCTCTTCCTGCTCGCCTACTACCGCTTCCTCGGCGTCGTCGCGGCGGTGGGGCTGATCGTCTACGCGATCTTCTTCTACGCCCTGATCAAGCTGATCCCGATCACGCTCACGCTGCCGGGCATCGCGGGGTTGATCCTCACTATCGGGGTGGCGGCCGACGCCAACATCGTCATCTTCGAGCGCATCAAGGAGGAGGCGAGGGCCGGCAAATCGATGCCGTCCGCGATCACGACCGGCTATCGCAAGGGCATCGCGACGATCGTCGACGCCAACGTCATCACCCTGCTGACGGCGTTCATCCTCTTCGTCCTGGCGACGGCTGGGGTGAAGGGCTTCGCCTTCACGCTTGGCGTCGGAACGATCGTCTCGCTATTCACGGCGGTGCTGTTCACGCAGGCGATCCTGGGCACCTTCGGGCGGGCGAAGATCCTGCGGTCACCGCGGGCCCTGGGCGCGCGCGAGAAGCGCTTCGAGTGGAACTTCGACTTCACCGGCGCGAGCCGTTGGTTCTTCTCGATGTCAGGGCTGATCCTCACGATCGGCGCGATCTCGTTCGCCACGAACCAGCTCAACCTGGGCATCGACTTCGAGTCCGGGACGCGGATCCAGGTGAGCTTGGACAAGCCGGCATCCATCGATCAGATGCGGACG
This sequence comes from Actinomycetota bacterium, assembly GCA_046732895.1. Lineage (GTDB taxonomy): Bacteria > Actinomycetota > Thermoleophilia > Solirubrobacterales > 70-9 > JBKPNZ01. The sequence continues at coordinate 1,012 of JBKPNZ010000042.1, read as the reverse complement.
GCACTGAGCGACGGCAATATCAGCGGCGCCGGGAACGCTGAGATCCAGCAGGTCGACAACCCCGACCTCGGACAGAACGTTTACGAGATCAAGGGCGACTTCTCCGGGGATGACTCGCAGGTGCAGCCCGTCCTCGACAAGGACTTCGGCGTCAAGACGTTCGACAACACGACGGTAGGCCCGACCTTCGGTGCCCAGATCGCCCGCAGCGCGCTCGTCGCGATCATCTTCTCGCTCCTTGTGATCACCGCCTACGTCGCTCTGCGGTTCGAGGCGAAGTACGCGGTGCCGGTGCTGATCGCCCTGGTCCACGACATCCTGATCACGGGCGGCGTCTACTCGCTGGTCGGCCGCGAGGTGACGAGCGGGACGGTCGCCGCATTCCTGACCATCCTCGGTTATTCGATGTACGACACGATCATCGTCTTCGATCGGATTCGCGAGAACGTCCCGCGCATGCCGCGGGCCGCCTTCTCCCAGATCGTCAACCGCTCGATGAGCGAGGTGCTCACCAGATCGCTCATCACCGGCCTCTCAACCGTTTTCCTGCTCGCGGTCCTGCTCGCCTTCGGCGGCGAGACGCTGAAGGACTTCGCCTTCGCGATGATGGTCGGCGTCGCGTCCGGTGCCTACTCATCCATCTTCATCGCCTCGCCGGTGCTGACCGAGTGGAAGGAGCGCGAGCCCGCCTATCGCAACCGCCGCGAGCGGATCAAGGAAGCGATGGGCTTCGTCCCGACCTTCCCGGAGGACAACGTCGTCGCCAAGATCGACGAAGCCGAGCGGCACGCCGGCGCTCCGGAGGAGGCACCCGAGCTCCCGGCGGCGCCGGCGGAGCCGATCGAGCCTGCGGCACCGCCGGCTGAGCCCGTGGCCCCGGTCAGCGGCGATGGGGCAGATGGCGCCGACGGCGCAGCGGCCGAGCCGCTGGTGGGCGCCGGAACCGCTGGGCGCGAGACCCCCGCCGAGCGCGCCGCGCGCCAGCAGCGCGAGCGTCGGCGCCAGGGCAAGC
>JBKPNZ010000041.1:0-8768 GCA_046732895.1 Actinomycetota bacterium | reverse complement strand
CGGGGACGGTGATCGATGAGGCGGAGGCGGCGCTCGACCGGCTCGGGACGACGCCTGAGGTGATTCGGATGCCCGAGATCGGGGTGTCGTCGACGCGGATTCGGCGGCGGGTGGCGCAGGGACGGCCGATTCGGTATCTGCTCCCCGATGGGGTGATGGAGTTCATCGAGGCGGAGGGGCTGTATCGCGATGGGTGAGGGACCGCGCGCCGGGGAGCGGGAGGCGGCTGTGGCGGCGCGTAGGGAGGAGGCGCCGGAGGCGTCGGCGGCGCTCGCACGGAGGGTGGCGGCGATCGCCGATTCGAAGAAGGCGGAGGACGCCGTCGCGCTCGACGTGCGCGACCTCGTTGGGTACACCGACTATCTGGTGATCGTGACGGCGCGCAACGAGCGGCAGGCGAAGGCGATTCACGATGAGGTGTATGCGCGCCTGAAGAAGGAGGATGAGCGGCTGCCCGCGCGGGTGGAGGGGGAGGTGGAGGCGCGCTGGGTGCTGATCGACTACGTCGATTGCGTGCTGCATGTGTTCGTACCGGAGATGAGGGAGCGGTACCGGCTCGAGGTGCTGTGGGGTGAAGCGGAGAGGCTGGACCTGGAGCTTGGGACGGATGACGACGAGTCCGTCCGTCGCGCGTCCTAGCTTTCGCGTATCGCGACCGGGTTGAGGAGATCGCTGCTCGGCTATCGCCGCGCAGATGTCCACAAGGCGCTTGCCGCGCGCGATGGCGCGCTCGCGGAGTTGGGTGGGGAGCTCGAGCAGGCTAACGAGCGGTTGGCGATGCAGGGCGCCGAGCTCGACGCTGCGGGGATTGAGTTGGCGGGGCGGGAGCGGAGAATTGAGGACCTGGAGCAGGTGGCGACGGCCCTGTCGCAGAGGGTGGTTGAGCGGGAGCAGGAGCTGCGGGCGCTGCGGGCGGAGTTGGCGCGGACGCGCTCGAGTGGCGAGGCGAATCTTGCGGCGCTGGCGAGCCTCGCGCGGGAGCTGGAGGACGTGCGGCGCCAGGCGCGGGGGCAGGCGACGCGGATCAGGTTGCGGGCGCTGCGGGATGCGGCGGAGATTGCGGATCGGGTGGGGGAGTTGAGCCGGCGGCCGGCGGAGATGCGGGAGCGGTTGCTGGAGGCGCTGACGGAGGCGGTCGGGAGGCTTGGTGTGGAGGAGGGGATTGACGAGCCCGTCGTTGGTGTGGTGGAGAACGGGACGGGGGGGAATGGCCATGGTGAGATCGATGCGGCGGACCTGTTCGAGGGGTTGATCGAGGTCGAGATCGGGCCGCTCAGCGATTTCGCGCAGCTGGTGCTGTTCGAGGATGCGGCGAAGTCGATTGGGGCGACATCGGAGATCTCGGTGAAGAGGTTCTCCGAGGGGCGGGCGACGCTGGCGGTGTCGCTGCGGGAGCCGGTCGAGCTTTTGAGGGAGCTGGAGGAGAGGTGTGACCTGGACTTCCGGGTGCGCGACGTGAGGGGTGACCGGCTTGTGCTTGACGTGGGTGACGAGGTCACCGAAACGTGAGCGGATAGGCGCTGGCGGGTAGCCGGGGCGCCGGCTCATGCGAGGGGGGGCCGCCTAGTGCGGCCCTCTCGTCTTTGCGCCGTGATGAAACCGATGGTTGAGCACACCCGCTACGACCTCGTCTTCGAGATCGAGTCGCGTTTCTACCGCGTGCAGTGCAAGTGGGCGCCCCTTAAGGACGGCGTCGTCGTCGCGAACCTGGCGACCTCCCGGTACAAGAGCAATGGCGAGCATGTTCGATCGCGATACACCACCGCCGAGATCGATGCAGTCGTCGTTTACTGCGAGAGCCTCGATCGCTCCTACTTGCTCCCGCCCGCCTTGTTCGAGGGACGGCGGGGGGTGAGCCTCCGGGTAGACCATCCCCTGAATGGCCAGCGTGCGTCGCTAAACTGGGCCGCCGATTACGCATTCCCCGGGGCTGTAGCTCAGTTGGAAGTAGCGCCTCGCTGGCAGCGAGGAGGTCGCGGGTTCGAGTCCCGCCAGCTCCACTCTTCTGAAGAGGGCGCCAGCACCGTCGGCGCCAACGTTCCGCAACCACTTCGGCTGGTACATGGAACGCGCAGCCGCCGGTGAGGAGTTCCTCATCACCCGCCGCGGCAAGCCACGCGTCCGCCTGACACCGGCCGCACCACACCAACCCGAGCTCACGCAGGGGGAGAGAACGCCGGACTCATCGCTCTCCAAGCAATGAGCCAAATCGAATCCCCCACCCACGCATTCGTCACCGCCCTCGTCGGCATCGGCGGACCCCTGGTCACCCACCCACCACCCACGCACCGCCGACGCCGCCGTCGCTGACTCCACCCACGGACGCGCCGGATACGCTCCCGCCGTGAAACGGCTCGCCGACGACGTCTGGCACATCGACACCATCACCCTCCCCAACGCCGTCAACGCCTTCCTCATCGGCGACGTCCTCATCGACGCCGGCGGCCGCCGCTCCGGCCGCAAGATCCTCCGCCAACTCGACGGCCACACCGTCACCGCACATGCCCTCACCCACGCCCACCCCGACCACCAGGGCGCCAGCGACCAGATCTGCACCACCCTCGGCATCCCCTACTGGGTCAGCGAGCTCGACAAGGAGGTCGCCGAGGATCCCTCCCTCATCCGCAAGCGCCAACCCAACCATCCCGTCGCCCGCTTCTACGACTCCATCTACACCGGCCCCGCCCGCAAGGTCGACCGCATCCTCCACGAGGGCGACGACGTCGCCGGCTTCACCGTCCTCGACGTCCCAGGCCACTCCGCCGGCCACATCGCCTTCTGGCGCGCATCCGACGGCATCCTCATCGCGGGCGACGTCCTCAACAACATGAACATCTGGACCGGCATCCCCGGCCTCCACGAGCCGAAGCCCTACCTCACCCCCGACCCCGTTGAGAACCGCCGCTCGGCGAAGAAGCTCGGCGCTCTGGCACCGAAGGTCATCCTCTTCGGCCACGGGCCACCCCTCCGAGACCCCCGCAAATTCCAGGATTTCGTCGACGCGCTCTGAGCGACACCTCCCCAATCGGGGTTCACCGCCCGCCGGCATGGGTAAGGTCCGCCCCGTGGGCCGGGCGGGGAGCACGGAGGCAGTGACGAGCGTGGAGGAGCTCCTCATCAACGCCCGTGCCCGACTCAACCGCCTCGGCGCCCTCGAGGCCTACGCCGCCGTCGCCGACGGCGCCTCACTCATCGACATCCGCTCCGAGACCCACCGTGCCTCCCACGGCATCATCGCCGAGGCCCGCCACATCCCCCGCAACGAGCTCGAGTGGCGCCTCGACCCCTCCTCACCCTGGCGCGACCCCGAGATCGCCGTCCCCGGCCACCGCGTCATCCTCATCTGCCACGAGGGCTACCAATCCAGCCTCGCGGCGGCAACCCTCTGCGACTTCGGCGTCGACGCCACCGACGTCATCGATGGCTTCACCGCGTGGCGCCGCGCGGGCCTACCCGTCGTCACGGCGGCCATCGACGCCATCACCCCCGCCTTCGAGCGCTTCTCAAGCGTCGGTCGGCCGGCCACCGCCGAGGGCTAACCCCCGCGAGCCACCCGGCGCGCCACATCGAGCGCCGGTCTCGTGCGCTCGTCCATCCTCCGCCTCACCCTCCACGGGGCCCCCGAAAACTGCAGGTTCGCCACCGTCGCAAACCCCTCCTCATCCTCCCGCAGCGCCAGCAGCAGATGCGCCACCCGATCACCCGCCGGCAGCTCCCCGGGCTCCGCAATCCGGACGCACCAGCAGAACACCCTGCGTCCCCTAGGCCGCACCAGGATGGCTCCCTGCTCCCCAACCAACCACACACCCAACCGCCCCCGCTCGAGGACAAGCCCCGTCCGCCTGAGCACCTCACGCGCATCGTGCCCAACCAGGTCCCCCAACAGGCCGAGTGCCACCCGCTCCGCATCTGCATCCGCCCCCTGCAGGCGCGCCGCACTCCGCGCACCTCCCATCGGCACCGGCGAGCGCGCACCCCTCCCCGCCTGAATCCGCGGCACCGCATACGCATGCGCAAAGCACAGAAGCGCGGCGGGAAACGTCAGCGGCTCGATCCACAGCAACACCACCCCAGGCGTCACGAACACGAACAGCACCCACGCCGTCCACGCCGTCCAGCGGCGCCCATCCCGCCGCAGCGTCCCCTCACTCGCGCTCTCGCGCCACCCGAGCGCCTCCGCCTCGGGCAGGCGTCCTCCGACGGCCTCAGCCGTCGTCACCGCGGTCCCTCGCTCACCCGCCGGCGATCGGCCGCCGCAGCACCACCAGCTCCGCATCGAGCGGCAGGTCTCGCACCACCTCGGCCGTACCGTCGGCCCTACTCACCGACGCGACCATCCCCCGCTCGAGCTGCTCGCGGAAGGCGGCAACGGCGGCCTCCTCGGCGGCGGCATCACCCACACTCCACTCGGCAAGCGTCGAGTGCCCGGTCCGGTCAAGCCTGATCAATCTCGACGTCATCATCCACCTCCTCGGCCGGAATATACGCCCGCCGCCTCCTCGCCAAGACGGCTCTTAGACTCAAGGCCGTGGACCGCTACGACCCGCAAGCAATCGAACCGCGCTGGCAGGCCATCTGGGCCGACGAGCGCACGTGGGAGGTGCCCAACCCCGGTCAACCGGGGTTCGACGACTCCATGCCCAAGTGCTATGTCCTCGAGATGCTCCCGTACCCCTCGGGCGACCCTCACGTCGGGCACCTGAAGAACTACTCACTCGGCGACGCCATCGCCCACTTCCGCCGCCGCAACGGCTACCAGGTCATCCACCCCATGGGCTACGACGCCTTCGGCCTCCCCGCGGAGAACAACGCCATCAAGACCGGGGAGCACCCCCGCACCGCCACCGAGGCGTCCATCGCCGCCTACAGCAAGCAATTCCGGCGCTGGGGCATCTCGATCGACTGGTCACGCGAGATCTCGAGCCACGAACCCTCCTACTACCGGTGGACCCAGTGGATCTTCCTCAAGCTCTTCGAGCGCGGCCTCGCTTACCGCGCGGAGGCACCCGTCCAGTGGTGCCCGAAGGACCAGACCGTCCTCGCCAACGAGCAGGTCATCGACGGCCACTGCGAGCGCTGCGGCACCCTGGTCGAGCAGCGCAACCTCGAGCAGTGGTTCTTCAAGATCACGGACTACGCCGACCGCCTGCTCTCCGACTTCGACCTCCTCGAGTCATGGCCCGAGCACGTCGTCACCATGCAGCGCAACTGGATCGGCCGCTCTGAGGGCGCCGAGGTCGTCTTCCGCTGCGAGGAGCTCGACCTCGACTTCCCCGTCTTCACGACCCGCCCCGATACGCTCTTCGGCGCCACCTTCTTCGTCCTTGCACCCGAGCACCCGGACGTCGAGCGCATGGCGGCCGGAACCGGCAACGAGGAGGCCGTTCGCGAATACGTCAACCGCATCGCCCGCGAGTCCGCCGAGGAGCGCGGGGCGGAGGATCGCGACAAGACGGGCGTCCCCATCGGCCGCACCGTCACCAACCCAGTCAACGGCGAGGAGATCCCCGTCTTCGTCGCCGACTACGTGCTGATGGAGTACGGCACGGGCGCGCTCATGGCCGTCCCCGCCCACGACGACCGCGACTTCGACTTCGCGCAGAGGTTCGGCCTCGAGATCCGCCAGGTCGTACAGCCCGCGGATGCCGAGATTCCCGAGGACGAGCCGTTCGTCGCACACACCGAGAACGAGGTCCTCGTCAACTCGGGTGATTTCACCGGGATGCCATCCCCCGAGGCCAAGACGCAGATCGTCGAGTGGCTCGCCGAGCAGGGCAAGGGCAAGCCGGCCGTCAACTACCGGCTGCGCGATTGGCTCCTGAGCCGCCAGCGCTACTGGGGCTGCCCCATCCCGATCGTGTACTGCGATGAGTGCGGGATGGTTCCGGTACCCGAGGACCAGCTCCCCGTGATCCTCCCCGACGTCGAGGAGTACGCGCCCAAGGGCAAGAGCCCGCTGGCAGCGGTGGACGACTGGGTCCACACCACCTGCCCCAACTGCGACGGCCCCGCGCACCGCGAGACCGACACGATGGACACCTTCGTCGACTCCTCCTGGTACTTCATCCGCTACCTGGACGCACACAACTCAGAGCGGCCATGGGATCGCGCGGCCGCCGACTACTGGATGCCAGTCGACCAGTACATCGGCGGCGTCGAGCACGCGATCCTGCACCTGCTCTACGCGCGCTTCTTCGTGAAGGCGCTGGCCGACATGGGCGAGCTGAGCGTGCAGGAGCCATTCGCCAGCCTGTTCACGCAGGGCATGATCACCCTTTACGGGGCGAAGATGTCCTCATCGAAGGGCAACGTTGTCAGCGCCATCGAGACGGTCGACAAATACGGTGCCGACACCGCCCGAACGTTCGCCTGCTTCCTCGGGCCACCCGAGAAGGGCGGCGACTGGACCGACGAGGGCGTCGAGGGCGTCTTCCGCTTCCTCTCACGCGTGTGGCGGCTGAAGGAGGAGGTGGCTGCGCGCACCCACCCCGCAGGTTCCTCGGTAGACCCTCCGGCGGAAGGACCGGCGCGGGACCTACTCGCGAAGGCCCATTGGGCCATCGACAAGGTCACCCGCGACATCAGCCACGGCTTCCAGTTTCACACCGCGATCGCCGCCGTGATGGAGCTGATCAACGACGCCTACCGCCTCAAGGACGACCTCTACGGCGATCCCTCCGGGGAGGGCATCCTGCGCTTCGCAACGGCGACCGCCGCCTCCCTCATCTTCCCCTTCGCGCCCCACCTGGGCGCGGAGGTCTACGAGGCGCTCGAGGGGGGGCGCGTCTGGGAGGTCCCATGGCCGACGGCCGATCCCGCGCTCCTTCGCCGCGAGACGTTCATGCTCGTCGTCCAGGTCAACGGCAAGCTCCGCGATCGGATCGCCGCCGACGTCGACGCATCGGAGGAGGATCTGCTGCGCCTCGCGCGCGACAGCGACGGCGTCAAGCGCCATCTCGACGGCAAGGAGATCGTCAAGGAGATCGTCGTGCCTGGAAAGCTCGTCAATCTGGTCGTGCGCTAGACGCCTACCTTCACGTCTTGCCGACACGGGCTCGCGGCGGGTTCGCTATAAAGCGCCCGTGCTGGTAAGGCGCTTCTCCGACGCGGCCGCCACCGATGTCCACCGCCTCCAGGCGCGGATCCTCATGGACGCTGGCGAGCTGGGGTCTCGCAACATGTCGGTCAATTGGCTGGAGGTCCCCACCGGGGCATCGGAGGAGCTGCGCTCCCATGAGGAGGCAGAGCAGGTCTACGTCGTCGTGAAGGGGACAGGGACCATGTCCGCGACCGGCGACACGCAGCGTCTCGGCGAGGGCGACCTCGTCCTGATCCCGCCGGCAACCGATCACGCCGTCGCCAACGACGGCGACTCGCCCCTCGCACTCGTCTCGGTCCAGTCACCCGCGGTCTCCGCCGACGAGCTCTACAGCCGTCGCCTTGCCACCCAGGCCGCGGGCTACGACGACGACGACTACGAGTAGGCGCCGGTGATCCGCCGGCGCGTCGTCGTCCGCGGCCACGTCCAGGGCGTCTTCTTCCGTGACACCGCGCGGCGCATGGCGGAATCGCGCGGCGTGGCCGGGTGGATCACGAACCGGCCCGACGGGGCAGTCGAGGCAGTGTTCGAGGGCGAGCCGGGAGCCGTCGAGGAGCTGGTGGCCTTCGCACGCGAGGGTCCGCGTGGCGCGGTGGTCGAAGACGTGGACGTCTCTGAGGAGGACCCCGAGGGCCTAAGCGGCTTTCGCGTTTCCTGACGCCTGCGGCATCGATCCGGCACACCCAGCGCGCCAACCGCGTCGCCGGCGCGGGCACGATCGCGCCGTGCCCGCACTGAGTCGCTCGCAACTCCTCCTCTACGGCGCCCTCGCCGTCGCGCTCGTTCTCCTCGGTGCGCGCTGGATCCGCTCGGCTGACGCGCGCGAGGCGTCGAGCGGCTACGGGGAGTCGTCGTCTTACGCACAGGCTGAAGGGGCGAGCGATCCGGCAGGCTCATCGGACACCTTCGCCGCAGGGCCGGGCGGCGAAGACGTCATCGTGCACGTCGCCGGCGCGATCCGTGACTCCGGCGTCTACCGCCTGCCCGCCGGATCGCGCGTGACCGATGCCATCGAGCGCGCCGGCGGGCCCGCCGACTCGGCGGACATCGACGCCATCAACCTGGCCGCACGGCTGGCCGACGGCCAGCAGGTCATCGTGCCCAGCCGGGTCAGCACCCCCGTCGCCGCGGGTGGTGTGGCGAGCTCATCGGCCGGGGGAGGCTCCACCGGGAGCTCGCCGGAAGCACCGATCAGCCTCGGAACGGCGACGATCGAGCAGCTGGACACGATCGAGGGCATCGGGCCGGTGACCGCCCAGGACATCCTCGACTTTCGCGACGCGCACGGCGGCATCTCCGATATCGAGGAGCTCGACCAGGTCAGCGGCATCGGCCCGGCCACAATGGAGGCGCTGCGCGCCCGCCTGCAGCCCTGACGCCCGTGGGCTGGCGCCTGGCCATCCTCGCGGGCCTTGCCGCGGGCCTCGGCCTGTCGCCCGTCGCGGGGTTGCCCGGCGGCTCCGGCGCCCGCGTCATGCTCGTCGCCAGCGGAGTCGCGCTCGCCGCCGTCACGGCCGCGCAACCCAGGGCCCCACGAGGGCCTCACAGGTGGGCATGGGTGCTCGCCCTGGCCACACTCGGGGGAGGGGCCGGCCTCGCCGCGGGAACCCTTCGGCTGGAGGCGATCGACGCCGGCGCCTACCGCGCGGAGCCGGGCTCACACCAGCAC
>JBKPNZ010000040.1:0-9533 GCA_046732895.1 Actinomycetota bacterium | reverse complement strand
TCGTTGCCGGGCCGCCCGCCGGGGGAGGTGAACGGACCGCCCGCCCGCTGCTCATATGCGCGCGAGCTTCTGGCCGAGGTCGGCGGCTTTCCCGATGACATGCGGGCCGGCGAGGACACGGTCGTGAACCTCGAGCTCTGGCGGCGCGGCCACGTCGCCTATCGCTGTCCGGAGGCCGGGTTCATTCACCACAGCCCGTGTCGCACCGTGTCTGCGCTCGTCGCTCACCACTTTCGCCGTGGGCGGGCGCACGGCCGGATCGTTACTGCTGGGCCACAGGCGGGGCTGCCGATGCCGCGCCGCGCCGCGCCGCTCTTCGCACTCAGCTTCGCCCGCTCTCGCTGGCGGGACATGAACGCCCGCGTCTCGGCCTGGGGCACGGCGGCCGAGCAGCGGCGCTTCCGCCGGGTGCGGCCGCTCGCCCTGCTTGGGCTCGGCGCCGCCGCAGCGGGGTTCTGCCGGGAGGCGATGGCGCCCCGCCGGCCGCGAACCATCCAGGCTTCGGAGAAAGGGCTGGGCTAGCTCAGGGTCTTGGTGTCGGCCGCGGCGCCGTGGTAGTCGCCCCGGCCGTCGACGGTCGCCTTCAGCTCCGCCTTGTTGCGATGGCGCAGCCTGCCGGTCTTCACGTCGATCCCGTAGGTCTTGCGGCCGGCACCGTGGAAGGTGATGTCGCGCTCGCCGATCTTCACGAAGCTGCCCCCATCCTTCACGTAGCCGCGCAGCGTGAGCTTCGCCTTGCCGCTGGAGCGAACGCGGACCTTGAGCCTGCCGGAGTCGATGATGTCCTTCAGGCTGTCCGACTTGATGTGGATGTTGAGGTCCGGGTAGTAGTCGGGTGCCTGCAGCAGGCGGGGCCGCGCCGCCGCCTGCTCTGGTGAGAGGAGGTGGGCGTACGAGACGGCTGCTCCGAGCGAGATGCCGCCGGCGACGAGGCGCCGGATCAGCGTCCGCCGGCTGACACGCCCCTCGACGTAAGCGTTGACGAGCTCCTCCTGAGACATCCCTGCCTACCCTAACCGAAGTCGCAGCCGTCGGCTAGGCGCTCAACGACCAGCTTCGCGGGGTTCAGGTGGAGCGTCACCTCGTGGATGTTGTCCGAGTCGTCGCTCTCCTGGATCAGGTTGCGCGGGTCGGCAATCGACCGCAGGCAGTAGCGGCCCGGCTTCACGCCGGAGACGTCGATCAGCTGCGTCGGGATGAAGTAGCTGTAGAGATCGGCCCAGCCGATCGAGATGCCGAGGATCCCGTCGGGGCCACATCCCCCGACCGGGTAGTACCCCGAATCCGGGTCTGCGCCCGGGAGGTCGAAGTGGAAGAGGCTGTCGACCGTGCAGTACGCGATCTTGTGCTGCGTCGCGACATTCGCACCGTCGCTCATGCGCAGGAGCTTGTAGCGGGCGAGGTTCCAGACCTGCCAGTAGTACTTGCTCGTCTGGCGCTCGCATCCGATCTTGGTCTCGGTGTAGTCCGTGTCGAGATCACGGTCGAAGACGCCGTCGCCGTCGTCTGAGAACACGCGCTGGTAGGCGTCGCGGTCATTGTCCGGGTTGGAATCGTGGTCGCACGCGTGCGACTCCTCGCTCGGCCTGATCTCGAGCGGCCCCTGCCCCTTGTTCGCGACCTCGTTGGACAGCCCGAGGAAGGGCTTCTTATGGGGTTTCTCCATCTTCAGATCCTTTTGGGAGATGCCGAGCGTCACGAGGTTGGGGAGCAGCGGATCGCCGGCGGCCGCCTGCGCGTTCGAGGCGGCCGAGAGCGCGGTCACCGCGATCGCGGCGGCGACGAAGGCAGCGACGGCGGCGAGGCGAGGATGTCGGCGGTCGAACTCCATCTCGTCGAGGCCGGGCGAGGGTAGCAGCGAGCCCAGCGCCGATACAGTTTCTCCGCGATCTCAAAACGAGGAGGAAGTTGTCCCCATGGCCGTCGTTGAAGCCCCCAAGGTGAAGCCCGCGAAGGCCGGCCTGAAGCCATTCGGAGAATTCGACAAGGCGAACCAGATCTGGCCGCGGGGCGACCGCCCGGCCGCCATCCGCGAGGCCGCCGCCGAGTTCCGCGCCCGCTTCGCGGTGCCCGAGAACCGCATCCGGGCCGTCCGCACGGTCGACATCGCCTCCGCCGGCTATCCGCTCAAGTTCGCCTTCGGCGGCGCGGCCAAGGGCCCAAATCCCTACATCAACATCATCAACCGGCTCCAGGTCATCCAGTTCGAGGGCTTCGACGGAGAGCTGAAGACGCTCGCCTACGAGCCCACCGTTCCCGAGGGACCGGCCGAGGCCCCGTTCTACGCCCAGCAGATCGAGCGCCTGGGCGAGTTCCTCTCCTACAAGGTCCTGGCGAAGATCTGGAACCACCCGGACGAGGCGCTCGCCCGGATCGGCCTGCGGCCGGAGGACGTCGACTACGTGAGCTTCGACCACCTCCACGTCCAGGATCTGCGCTTCGTGCTCGGCACGACCGAGCCGATCGGGGGGGAGGCGGCGCCGCGCCCGCCGCTCTTCCCGAACGCGAAGCTGATCACTCAGCGCAAGGAGTGGGACACGTTCGCATCCCTGCACCCGATGCAGTGGGCCTGGTACGTCGAGGACGGCCTGAAGGACCTGATCACCGACAACGTCGTCCTCGTCGATGGCGACGTGGAGCTCGGCAAGGGCGTGGCGCTCGTCTGGACACCGGGGCACACGGACGGCAACCACTCGCTCTGCATCAACACGGACGAGGGCGTCTGGGTCTCCTCGGAGAACGGGGTCGCCGCGGACTCGTGGCATCCGCACCTCTCGAAGATCCCGGGCGTGCGCAAGACCGCCGAATTCTTCGGCCGCGAGGTGATCCTCAACTCGAACACCCTGGAGGACTCGATCGATCAGTACGACTCGATGGTCAAGGAGAAGGCGCTCGCGGACCCGTGCAAGCGCGACCCGCGCTTCCTCCAGGTCTTCCCCTCGTCAGAGATGGCGGCGTGGCGCCGCCAGTGGCCCGTTGTCCCGACGTTCTGGTACGGCGGCATCACCTACGGCACGATCGAGCGGCCGGCCGGGAGCAACGGCAAGCGGTAAACAAGGCAGGGAGGCGGGCGGGCTGGCGTCCCGGCGTTCTCGCCAGGCGATTTGCACGGACCGACGACATTGTCGTCGATTGGTGCAAGACGGTGGGATGTCTCACATCGGCGGGCGCGCCGCTCGTCTTACCCCCGACATCGCCTATCCGAATGAGCGAGATCAGACAATCGAATGGCCCTGCGTCGGTTGGGGGCCTAACCTCGGCTGATGGGTAGTCGCGCGTGGTCCCTCCTGCTCGTCTTGAGCGCCATCTGGGGCGCGAGCTATCTCTTCATCAAGATCGGCGTGCGCGATCTCTCGCCCGGCATGGTCGCTTGGGTGCGCGTTGCGCTCGGGGCCGCGGTGCTGACCGCCCTGGCCGGCGCGCGCGGAGCGCTCGGCGGCCTTCGCAATCGAGTCGGAACGCTCGCCCTTGTGGGCGCCGTGCAGGTCTCCGGCCCATTCCTCTTGATCGGTGCCGGCGAGGAGGAGATCTCATCGTCGCTCGCGGGGATTCTGGTCGCCTCCGCCCCGCTGTGGACGGCCGTGCTCGCCGTCTGGGTCGATCATGACGAGCGCTCACAGGGCCTGCGCCTGGGCGGAGTCCTGCTCGGGCTCGTCGGAGTCGCGCTGCTCCTGGGGGTGGATCTCGGTGGCAGCGGGTCGGAGCTCCTCGGCGGACTCGCCGTCGTTCTCGCCAGCCTCGGCTATGCGATCGGCGGCTTCCTCGTGAAGCACCGCCTCGGCGGTGCCCCGCCGATCGGCGTCGCTGCCTGGGTCCTCGTGGCGAGCACGATCGTCCTCGCGCCGGTCGCGCTGCTCACGGCGCCGGCCGATGCGCCGGGCGCAGGGCCCATTGCCGCGGTCGCGGCCCTCGGCATCGTCGGCACGGGGGTCGCATTCGCCATTTTCTACGACCTGATCGCCACCGTGGGCCCGGCGCGCGCGTTCATCGTGACCTACCTCGCTCCGGGATTCGCGGTGGTCTACGGGGTCGCGTTGCTCGACGAGCACATCACCGTCGCGACGATTGCCGGGCTCGTCCTGATCCTTGCCGGCTCCTATCTGGCCGCAGAGGGCAGGCTCCCGGCGCGCTTCAGCGCCAAGCGCTCCGTCAAGGGGTCAGACCCCTTGACAGGCGAGGATCAGCCGGTCGCGGCCGCAGCCCGCAGCGACGGCGCCACCCGATAGCGCTCCTCGCCAAGCTCGCGATGGAGCGCGTCGAGGATGTCGGCGACGCGACGCGGGCCGATCGCCGCGGCCCATTCGAACGGGCCGCGCGGGTGGTTGAAGCCGAGGCGCATGGCGGTGTCGATGTCAGCCGGTTCGCCGACGCCCGCTCCGGCGGCGAAGTGAGCCTCGTTTACGAGCTGGCCGACGATGCGGCCGAGGACGAGCCCGGGCGCGTCGCCGGTGACGCATTCGACGTGCTTGCCCATTGCCGCGAAGTGGCGCCCTGCCGCGCTCAGCGCATCGGTCGATGCCGCCGGGCCGCGCACGAGCTCAATCACGGGGGCCGAGGCCGGATCGGGAAGCGCGACGTAGCCGATCGCGTCCGCGGCGCCGCGGACAGCCAGCGTCGTCGCCTCGATGCAGACGGCGCGGAAGCCGTCGCCCTCCACCGCCTCGCACGCCGCGGGCGGGCTCGGCGGTGACGCGGCCGGCTCGAGCGGCGGGGGGTCGTCCGGCCGGTGCTGTCCGTCGCCGTAGTGGTACCAGCCGCGCCCGGACTTGCGGCCGAGCCGGCCGGCCGCGACCATCCGCGCCTGCAGGGGGTGCGGGCGCCAGCGCGGCTCGCCGAAGCTCTGCTCCCAGAACGAGCGGGCGACGGCGAAGTTGACGTCGATGCCCACGAGATCCATCAACTCAAACGGCCCCATCCGGTAGCCGCCGCCGATTCGCACGATCCGATCGACCTGGGCGGGATCGGAGATGCCGTCGCCGACGAGCCTGAGCGCCTCGAGGGTGAAGGGGCGGTTGACCCGGTTGCCGATGAAACCGATGGCATCGCCGGCGCGAACCGGCTCGCGGTTCATCTGGCGGGCCACTTCGAGCGCTGTGCTCATCGTCTCCTCGGAGGTCTCCTCGCCGGCCACGACCTCGACCAGGCGCATCCGCGTCGGCGGATTGAAGAAGTGCATTCCGCAGGCGCGCCAGGGACGCGGGGCGGCGGCAGCGATCGCCGTGACTGACAGGGAGGACGTGTTGGTCGCGAGGATCGCGTCGGAGCCGCAGGTTTCCGCCAGCGCCCTGAACAGCCGCTGCTTCAGCTCCAAGCTCTCCGGGGCGGCCTCGATGACGAGCTCGCAGTCCGCGAGGTCTGCCAGCTCGGGGGTGGCGAGAAGCCGCGCCGAGGCGGCTTCCGCCTCACTCCGGGACCAGTGACCGCGGTCCGCCCCCTTGACGAGCTCCGCGCGCAGGCGCTGCTCGCCGCGTGCCAGGGCCTCGGGGTCCGGGTCGTGCAGCAGCGTGCGAAACCCGC
This sequence comes from Actinomycetota bacterium, assembly GCA_046732895.1. Taxonomy (GTDB): domain Bacteria; phylum Actinomycetota; class Thermoleophilia; order Solirubrobacterales; family 70-9; genus JBKPNZ01. The sequence goes on along the minus strand of JBKPNZ010000040.1, from coordinate 4,016 downwards.
CAAGGCACGCGAGCTGGGCGATGCCGGCGCCCATCGTCCCGGCGCCGGCCACTCCGATTCGCTCGATCACCGGGGCTGAGCTCACCGGCCCCTGAAGACGGGCCGGCGCTTCTCGAGGAATGCCTGCATGCCCTCGACGCGGTCCTCGGTGGCCATCGCGAGCTCATGCAGCCTGCGTTCGGTCTCAAGGCCCGCCGCGAGCCCGGATTCCTCCGCCGCGAGCACGGCCTGCTTCGCGAGCCGGGTTGCGATCGGCGGGCGGCTGGCGACGCGCCGGGCTAGCTCGAGCGCGCTCTCGAGCCACTCCCGCTTGCCGGTGACGGTGTTGACCACGCCGAGGCGCTCGGCCTCGCGCGCGTCGAAGCGGCGGCCCGTGAGGACCAGCTCCATCGCGCGCTGCTTGCCGATCGCCCGCGCGAGTCGCTGGGAGCCGCCACCGCCCGGGATGATGCCCAACATGACCTCGGGCTGCCCGAACTCGGCGGTCTCCGAGGCGACGACCAGATCACAGGCGAGCGCCAGCTCGCAGCCGGCGCCGAGCGCCCAGCCCGAAACGGCAGCGACCATGGGCGTGCGGCACTCGGCGAGTCGCTTCCAGAACGCGGCTCCCGGGTGGAACAGGGCCTCGTGGAACTCGCGCGCGGCGAGGGCACTGATTTCGGCGCCCGAGGCGAAGACCTCATCGGAGCCGGCGATCACGATGCAGTGGATCTCCGGCTCAGCGTCGAGGCGCTCGATCTCCGCGCCGAGCAGCTCCATCACCTCGGGGGAGAGCGCGTTCCGCGCCTCCGGCCGGTGGAGCCGCAGCAGCGCGACGCGCTCATCGACGGAGACCTGTACGAGCTCATCAGCCACCGCTACCAGCTACCCGGCTACCGGCTACGCGGCGCCATCGCGTCGATCCCCGTGGCCGCCCGGCCGATGATCAGCTTCTGGATCTGCGACGTGCCCTCATAAAGAGTGGTCACCCGCGCATCGCGCAGGTAGCGCTCGACGGGATAGTCGTCCACGTACCCGGACCCGCCGTGGACCTGGATCGCGAGGTTGGCGCATTCGACCGCCGACTCGGTTGCGTAGAGCTTGGCGATGGAGGTCTCGACCGTCGAGGGCTCGCCGGCGTCCTTCAGCGCACCGGCGCGGCGGACGAGGAGCCGGGCGGCATCGCGCCGCACGATCATCTCGGCAAGCATCTCCTGCACGAGCTGGAAGCTGGCGATCGGCACGTCGAACTGCCGGCGCTCCTTCGCATAGGCGACCGACGCGTCGACGCAGCCCTGGCAGATGCCGACGCACCCCGCCGCGACCGAGTACCGGCCGGAGTCGAGGGCGGACATCGCGACCTTGAAACCCTCGCCGACCTCACCGAGCAGGGCGTCGTCTCCCACCTCGACGCCGTCGAGCGCGAGGGATGCCGTGTCGGAGGAGCGCAGTCCGAGCTTGCCGTGGATCTCCTGAGCCGAGAAGCCGTCGCTCGATGTCGGCACCAGAAAACACGCGATGCCCCGATGGCGCTTCTCGGGGTCGGTCTGCGCGAAGACCAGCGCGACCTCGGAGACGTTCCCGAGCGAGATGAACATCTTCTGCCCGGTGATTCTCCAGCCGCCGTCGATCTTCTCGGCCCTGGTCCGAATCGAGGCGGGATCTGACCCCGCATCGGGCTCGGTCAGCCCAAAGCAGCCGAAGGCCTCGCCCGCGCAGAGGCGGGGGAGCCAGCGCTCACGCTGTTCTTCGGAGCCCCACCGCTCGATCGAGCCGCATACGAGGGAGGTCTGAACGGAGACCACGGTGCGCATCGCCGAGTCGCCTCGGCCGATCTCCTCGACGATGAGGCCGTAGGTGACGTAGTCGAGGCCGCGCCCTCCATGCTCCTCCGCCACCGGCGCGCCGAGGTAGCCCATCTCGCCGAGGCGCTCCGCGAGCTCGCGGTCGAAGCGCTCGGCGCGGTCGGAGTCGCGGGCCCGAGGGACGATCTCGTTGTCGGTGAAGTCACGAGCCGTCTCCTGGATCAGCCGCTGCTCGTCGCTTAAGTCGAAGTCCACCGCGGCAGCGTATCCATCAGCCGACGGCCTCCCGAACCACGAGCGCAAATGCCTGGGCGGCCTCCTGCGTGCGGGGGCCGGGGCCGCCGATCTCGCGCCCATCGAGCATCGTGACCGGTTGCACCTCGCGGACGGTCGATGCCAGGAAGGCCTCGTGCGCGGAGCGCAGATCGTCGATGTGGAACTCGGCCTCCTCGACGTGGAGCTCGCGGATGATCTGCGCGCGCGTGATCGACTCGAGGATGCCGACGGAGATCGCCGGCGTGCGAAGGCCGCCCTCGGGTGAGACCCAGAAGATGCTCGACGTGGGCGCCTCCAGCACGATTCCGTCGGGCCTGACGAGGAGCGCCTCGTCGGCGCCCTGCCCCTCGGCGACCCGGGTGGCATGCATGTTCGCGCCGTAGGACAGGGACTTGACCCCGTTGAGGATGATTGTGGGGTGGTAGGTGACGCTCGCGAGGCGGACGGTCTCGCCCTTGTCGGGAAGCTCCTCGGTCATCGCAAGACGGCGGCCGCCGCGGGTGAGGACGATCCGCAGCTGCGCATCGCCTTCCCCAAAGCGCTCGAGGAGCGCGGCGAGGTCCCGCTCGAGGGCCGGGCGATCCACAGGCAGCTCGATCGCGGCGGCCGAGCGCTCGATGCGGTCGAGATGGGCGGAGAGGGCGAACGGGCGGCCGGCGTAGAGGCGGATCACCTCGAACACTCCGTCGCCCCGATAGAGGCCGTCGTCGCGCATCGGGATGACCGCATCCGCGGTCGGAACGATCTCCCCGTCGATGCTTGCCAGCTCCTCGATCGCCACTGAAGGATCGAGGCTATCCACTTGGCGGCGCGAGATTCTTTGCGGGGGCCTTGTGAAGCGTTATCGGAACCTGCGCGAACCTCATCGCCAAGCGGTTTGACCGGCGCCTCGACTACCTGATTGTGGGTAGGTTGCCCGCATCACCAGCGCGTGGAACTACCGATTCGAGGTAGACCACCATGCGGACTGGCCGGCTAGCCCAGAGCGAGTCGGGACTGGATGGGGTTAACCGCCCACGGACGGGCACTCTCAGGAGGTACGAACGAGTGTCTGTTCGTTCACGCATCTCAATCGCAATCGGGCTCGTGGTCGTGGGAGTGGCAATGCTCGCACCGGTCGCGGCCCAGGCAAGTGTTGTGAACGACCTGCTCAACCAGGTCGGGAACACCGTCAACAACATCACCGGCAACGGCAGCGGCGGAAGCGGTGGGGGAGGCGGAAGCACCGCCAGCCCGGCCCCGACGCCTCAGTCCGGCACGCCGCCGACGTACGTGCCGCCGCAACACGGCACTGTCCCAACCGGGCAGGGCACGGTCGGCGTCGTGGATGTGACGCCGGAGAACACGACCCCGCTTCCTGGAGGCCCCGCTGATGACAGCGAGGACGCCACGGTTGGTGGGTCACGGGGTGAGCAGAATGGCGACGGCAGCTATCACGGGCACGTGAGCATCCTCACGCTGCTTGGGATCGATGTCCTGCCCACCGACACAAACCCAGGTGAGACCGACAACGGTCCACTTGGACCGCTCAACGATGCCCTGGACAACGTCTGCACCAGCACCTCCGGCAACCTCTGCCTGAACGTGCTGGATGTGAATTCGAAGACCACCAATCACGGTTCTTCGAACAGCTTCTCGGCAGTTGACCTGAAGCTGGGCAGTGGTAACACGGGCATCGCCGCCAACGTTGCATCGTCCGAGGGGAACATCTCCGACGACGGCACGTGCCAGACCGCGGATGGCAGCTCGGGTGTTGCCAACGCGAACGTGCTCGGGATTACGGCGAACGCCTTCAACTCGAGCTCGAAGTCGACCGCCTGCAACGACGGCAGCTCAAGCCAGAAGAACAGCTCGCAGGACGTCGTCCTGAACGGCAACGGCCTCGGGCTGCCGGCAGCCGGCTGTGCGGACGGCACGGCGAACAGCGATTTCACAGCGCTGGCGCCCTTGCTCAGC
>JBKPNZ010000039.1:0-31259 GCA_046732895.1 Actinomycetota bacterium | reverse complement strand
TGCGGAGGCCGTTGCGCCGCTTTCTGCCGTTGGCAGTCGGGACGGTCACGTCGATGATGGCTGGCGGCGGCCTCAGCCCCCAGAGGGCGGCAGCGGCAAGGTGACTCAGGACGGCGCCGGGACCGCACGCGTAGACCGCTGCAAGCCAGCGGCCCTCAGGTTTCAGGTGCTGTGGTGGAATGGCGGAGTACACGCGTAGGTGAAGGCGATAAAGGCGGCGCGAACGGATCCGCCGAGACACCGCGCTCGGGCTGACGCCCGCCGCCGCCAGGTGAGCATCAGTGAAGACCCCGTGCGGGCGCAGCGAAAGCCGCGCAATGGCTAGGTCGATCCGACTATTGGCGCCTCCTTGTCGCATATCGACAATAAGGCGCCAATCACGCAGATCTCGCCCCCGCGCCCGGCCGCGCCGGAGCCGTCCACGCCCTCCCACATGCCCCTCCAGGCCTGCGCTGCGCAACGGCCCACGGAGACCACCACCCATAAGATCACGCGTCCATGCCCGCCGTCCCCTCAGTCTCCGCCCAGTTCTCGGTGACCGTGCGCGTCGAGCTCGACGCGCGCCAGGAGCCGCTTGGCAAGCTGACGGCCGCGATCGCCGAGGCCGGTGGGGCGCTGCAGGGCGTCGACCTCGTCCCCGGCGCGGGCAGCGAGGGCAAGCGCGTGCGCGAGTTCACCGTCGACGCGCGCGACCAGGCGCACTGGGAGGAGATCCTGCGCGCCATCGGCTCCACGCGTGGCGCGCGGGTCCTCGAGTACGTCGACCGAACCCTCGCTATGCACCGAGGCGGCAAGATCGAGCAGCACAACAAGTACCCGCTGAAGACGCGCGACGACCTTTCGATGGCGTACACCCCCGGCGTCGCACGGGTCTGCCTGGACATCGCGGCCGACCGCGCCAAGGCGTTCGAATACACGATCAAGCGCAACACCGTGGCCGTGGTCTCGGATGGCTCGGCGGTCCTCGGGCTGGGCGACATCGGGCCCGAGGCAGCCATGCCGGTCATGGAGGGCAAGGCGATGCTCTTCAAGGAGTTCGCCGATGTCGATGCGTTCCCCATCTGCCTCGACACCAACGACCCGGACGGCATCGTCGAGTCCGTGCGCCTGATGGCGCCCACGTTCGGCGGCATCAACCTCGAGGACATCTCGGCGCCACGCTGCTTCGAGATCGAGGATCGCCTGAAGGAGGAGCTCGACATCCCCGTCTTTCACGATGACCAGCACGGCACGGCGGTCGTCACGATCGCTGCCCTCTTCAACGCCCTGAAGATCGTCGGGAAGGACGTCCAGGACCTGCGCGTGCTCGTGGTGGGGCTGGGCGCCGCAGGCGTCGCCGTCACGAAGATGATGCTCGCCTCCGGCGTCACCGACGTCATCGGCTGCGACCGGAAGGGCGCGCTGTCGACCGAGCGCGAGGACTACGAGCAGATGACCGACATCAAGCGCTGGTACGCCGACAACTCGAACCCTGAGCGCCGGCACGGCGAACCGGCCGACGTGATCGAGGGCTGCGACCTCTTCATCGGGCTCTCAGGGCCGGGGATCATCCCCCCGGAGGCCCTCGGGAAGATGGCCGACGACGCGATCGTCTTCGCGATGGCCAACCCGAACCCGGAGGTCATGCCGGAGGACGCCGAGCCCTACGTTCGGATCATGGCCACCGGCCGCTCCGACTATCCGAACCAGATCAACAACGTGCTCTGCTTCCCCGGCATCTTCCGCGGCGCCCTGGACGCCGGCGCTCCTAGGATCACCGAGGAGATGAAGCTCGCGGCCGCCACGGGGATCGCCGACGTCGTCGCCGAGGAGGATCTCTCCGAGGACTACATCATCCCCTCGGTCTTCGACCGCGACGTGGCCCCGGCGGTCGCACGCGCCGTGGTGCAGGAAGCGCGGCGTGACGGCATCGCCAGGGTCTCCGAGGAGACCGGCACCTTCTCCACGGTGGACTGACCGGCGATGAGGTTTCTCGTCACGGGCGCCAGCGGTCTGATCGGCTCCGCGCTCTGCGACGCGCTGCTTGCCCGCGGCGAAGACGTTGCCGGTCTGAGCCGCGACCCGCAGCGCGCCCGTCAGACGAACCCGACCGTGACCTGGCACGCCTGGGATGCGACGCACGAGCGCCCGCCCGCGGCGGCGTTTCAGGACGTCGATGCGGTGATCAACCTCATCGGCGAGGAGATCAACCAGCGTCTCACGCCCGAGGCGAAGGAGCGCATCCACTCCAGCCGCGTCCGCGCCACGAAGAACCTCGTGGACGGCATGCTCGCGGCCTCCCCCACCCCGCGGGCGCTCGTCAGCCAGTGCGCCGTCGGCTACTACGGCGACCGCGGCGAGGCGATGATCGACGAATCGACGTCCCCTGGCACAGAGTGGCTCTCACAGCTCTGCGTCGAGTGGCAGAACGCCGCTATGGAGGCGGAGAAGGGCGGAGTGCGCGTGACCGTGTTCCGTACGGGGCTTTTGCTCGATCCCGACGGCGGGCTCCTGAAACAGCTGCTCCTTCCCTTCAAGCTGGGCGTCGGCGGCCCGCTGGCGGGAGGCCACCAGTACATGCCGTGGATCCACCGCGACGACGAGGTCGGCCTGCTCGCCTGGGCGGCCCGAACGCCGGAGGTGAGCGGGGTCCTGAATGCGAGCGCGCCCAACCCAGTGACGAACCGCGAATTCTCGAAGACCCTCGCCCGCGTGCTGCGCCGACCCGGCGTCGTTCCCGCGCCGAAGTTCGCCGTCGCCGCGCTCCGTGGCAACGAGCTCGCCGATGCGATCAGCGCCAGCCTGCGCGTGATCCCACGCCGCGCGCTCGACCTCGGCTACGTATTCCGCTTCACCGAGCTCGAGCCGGCTCTGCGCGACCTGCTCGACTGACGCGCTACGGGACGCGCAGCACGGCAACCGGCTCCGGCCTCCCGCCGGTGAGGCGGTATCCGGTGAGCCGATCGAGCGTGGTGTCGCCGACCTCGTCGATCGAGTAGCTGCCCAGGATCGAGTCACGATTCGTGGTCGAGAAGAACGCGTCGACCACCGACTCCCGATCGAGCGGGTCGTCGGCGGCCGCGATCGAGTGGAGGACGACCGCCATGGCCTCGTATCCGTAGGCGGCGTAGCGGCCCGGCGGACGCCGGTAGCGGCGCTCGAAGGTGTGGAGGAATGTGCGTGCCGCCTGCGGAAGCTGCGCGGGGTCCTGAGCGGCTGAGGTTGCGTACAGCTGGTGCCGGCTGCGTGGTTTCCCCGCGACGAGGCCAGACTCAAGGACGGCATCGGTCGTCATCGCCCGCGGGAGTGCCCTCACGACACGCTGGAAGTCGTGAGCACGTGCGGGTGGCGGTGTCGCGTACACCAGGTCGCCGTAGGCGCCCCCCGTCTTCATCGCATTCACCTGTAGGCCGAGCTCTCTTGCCTCCTCCGTGAATCCTTCGGTCATCTCAGCGGAGAACGGACCCGGGTACTCGTCGGTCATGGCATGACGGGACCCGAGACGCTTCGCCCAGACCGCCGCGGCCTGCGCCTGGGCCTCGTCGTCGGGGATGACGCGGCCGAAGGTGCGATCGCCGCTCGGCTGGGTGTCCTCGGGGACACGCGTCGACCCTGGGAACGGCTGGACCAGATCCACGGCCGCTGCGCCGGGCGAGACCTGCAGGATGCCCGCCTCGTTCGTGATGGGCTCCGATACACGGGTCGCTCCGGAGTCAAGCTCGCCGACGTAGGCGATCGTGGTCGAGTCCTCCGCTGCCCGGCGCGCGTTGACGGCGGTCTGGGCCTGCTCCCATCCCCGCTCGCGGGCGGAATCGTCGAGGTAGACGCCCTTCACGGGAATGCCGACGGATCGCCCGCCCGCGTCGGCCAGGGCGAGCTTCGCTCCGTCGAAGACATCGGGTCCATCGGCAGCGCTCGGGCCGTGGAGCGGCGCGCTCACGTAAACGGTCAGGCGCGCGTCGCTCGACGGGGCGGGCCCATTGGAGCAAGCGGCCAGTGTGACCGCCGTGGCTGCCGCCGCCAGCCCGGCGAGGCTAGCCCAGAAACGGCTCGGCAACCGCGTATTCCTCGGGCGGCACCGTGCGCAGGGCGGCAACCGCCTCGCTCAGCGGCACCAGCTCAATCCGGGAACCCCGCAGCGCGGGCATCATTCCCCACCGCTCGTCATGGGCAGCATCGATCGCGCCGACGCCGAAGCGCGTGGCCAGCACGCGGTCATAGGCGGTCGGCGTTCCGCCGCGCTGGATGTGCCCCAGCACGACGGCGCGCGTCTCGAAGCCGGTGCGAGTCTCGATCTCGCGCTCGAGCCGCTGGCCGATGCCGCCGTAGCGCACGTGCCCGAATTCGTCGACCTCGCCGCCCGCCAGCTCCGTCGTCCCCTCCTTGGGGAGGGCGCCCTCGGCCGCGACGACGATCGAGAAGAAGCGCCCACGCGCATGGCGCCGCCGAATCAGCGAGCAGACCTCGTCGATGTCGAAGGGCTGCTCGGGGATGAGGATGACGTCGCCGCCGCCCGCGAGCCCCGCGTGCAGCGCGATCCAGCCGGCATTTCGTCCCATCACCTCCACGACCATGACGCGGTGGTGTGACTCCGCAGTGGTGTGCAGGCGATCGATCGCCTCGGTCGCGACCTGCAGCGCGGTGTCGAAACCGAAGGTGACATCCGTGGCGCCGATGTCGTTGTCGATCGTCTTCGGCACCCCGACCACGTGAATCCCATGCTCCGAGTAGAGGCGGCTCGCGGCCCCCAGCGTGTCCTCTCCGCCGATGGCGATCAGACCGTCCAAGTGCAGGCCCTGCATCGTCTCGCGCACGCGCTCGGGACCGTCCTCGCGCTTGAAGACGTTCGTCCGCGACGTGCCGAGGATCGTGCCGCCTCGCGGCAGGATGCCGCGGGTGGACTCGATCGTGAGTTCCTCGAACTCGTTCTCGAGCGGGCCCCTCCAGCCATCGCGGAAGCCGACGATCGCGTGCCCGTAGATGTCGATCCCCTTGCGGACGATCGCCCTGATGACCGCATTGAGGCCTGGGCAGTCACCGCCCCCCGTGAGCACACCAACGCGCACGGGCGCACGATAGCCGGGTGCTTATCCCGGCGCGAGTCAGGGAGCGGCGAGGGCGGCGTGGCGAGACTCGAAGAACTCGAGCGCCAGCGCCGCGGGGTCGTCGGCCTCGAGCAGCTCCGCGTAGCCGAGCTCACCCCCGGTGAAGGCCTCGGCGTTCCACAGCTCCCCGGCGACGTCCTGGGACCAGGGGCCGACGTAGAGGTAGGGCTCGGCGTGGGCGTCATCCCCAGGCGATGCCCCGTAATTCGCGCGCCGGCCCACGTCCTCGGCGCCCGCCTCGAATGCGATGTCGAAGTGCTCGGGCCAGAGGTTGATCGACGACGCCTCGTCCGCCGCGTCGAGGCTAGAGCGGAACCTCCCCAGCACGTCCGCGGAAAACGCGTAGAAGTCGCCCAGGCGCTCGGCCGCCTCGGGGTCGATCGCTAGGTCCGTGCGGTCATCGGGGACGCCATCCGGAAGCAATTCCGCGCCGACAAGAGCGCCCGCCTCGGCCAGCGTCGAGGGCTCCGCGCGGCGCTCGGAGCCCTCGCGGGCGACGACGAGCTCGGCACCGTCCACCCGAACCTGAACGGTCGCAGCCTCGAACTCGAACTCCGGCGTGCCGAAGCCTCCGGGCGTCTGGCGCAGGGCGATCTCGTTGTGGGGCTTGCGGGCGGGCGCGACGACCTGCTCGGCGACCTGGTGCAGGGCCTCGCGGGTGGACGGGAACGAACTGGGGAGGGCGTGTAGCGACTTCATGGTTCGTCAGACACACGAGCAGGTCAACCGTTACGCGAGCAAGGAGAGCATTTGATGCCGGAGGCAGAGAAGGACGGGAGCGCGAGCGTCTATCCGCAGGATCCCGATTCGGCAAGCGACAGCGAGACCCCGAGTGACGGCGGCAACGGCAACCGCGAGCTCGAGTGGCATTGCGTGTTGCGTTCCGATCAGCTGCCGGAGGGCCGCGTCACGACGGCGCACGCAGGCCTGAAGGAGATCGCCCTCGTCCACTACGAGGGGAAGTGGGCCGCACTCGACAACCGCTGCCCCCATCAGGGCGGCCCCCTCGGCGAGGGCTCGATCGAGAACGGCCTGCTGCGCTGTCCGTGGCACGGGTACGACTACGACCCGCTGACCGGCGGCTCACCCGGCGACTTCGACGACACCGCGACCTGCTTCCCGCTCGAGATCCGTGACGGCGACGTCTACGTCGCGGTCGACGTGCCGAAGCCGCACGAGCGCACGGTGACGGACGTGATGGCCGAGACGATGACGAACTGGGGCGTCCGCCACGTGTTCGGCATGGTCGGCCACTCGAACCTTGGCCTCGCGGATGCGATCCGCCGCCAGGAGGAGGCGGGCAAGCTCACGTACATCGGCATCCGGCACGAGGGCGCGGCGGCGTTCGCGGCGTCCGCGTACGGCAAGCTGACCGGGCGTCCCGCCGCGTGCCTGACCATCGCCGGTCCGGGAGCCACGAATCTGCTCACCGGCCTCTGGGACGCCAAGGTGGATCGCGCTCCGGTGCTGGCACTCACGGGGCAGGTCGAGACCCAGGTCCTCGGCCCGGGGGCGTTCCAGGAGATTCCCTTGAGCTCCGCCTTCGAATCGGTGGCCGCGTGGAGCCAAACCGTGCTCGACACCTCGAAGCACGCGGAGCTGATGACCCTCGCCTGCAAGAACGCATTGCTTCGCGACGGCGTCGCGCATCTGATCTTCCCCGACGAGGTCCAGACCCTCCCTGCAGGCGAGGACGCCGAGGCGTCCGGGCCTGAGGGTCGGCTGACTTCGATCGAGATCGTTCCTCCCGAGGAATCGGTCGACGATGCCCTCGAGCTGCTGCGGACGGCGAAACGACCGGTCATGATCGTCGGCCACGGCGCCCGATTCCGGATGGACGACGTCACGGCGCTCGCCGAGCGGCTCGGGGCACCGGTGATCACGACGTTCAAGGCGAAGGGCCAGATTGCCGACGACCACCCGCTCGCCTGCGGCGTGCTCGGGCGGAGCGGGACACCGGTGGCCAGCTGGGTCATGAACGAGGCCGACCTGCTCCTGGTGATGGGCGCCTCGTTCGCGAACCACACCGGGATCTACCCGGGTCACCCCATCATCCAGGTCGATTTCGACCCGATGCAACTCGGCAAGTTCCACGCGGTCAAGGTGCCCGTGTGGGGCGAGGTCGGGGTCACGGCTCGCCTGCTCATGGAGCGCCTGGATGGCGCGGCGCTCGCCGCCACCGACCAGACGGTCGACGTCGCCGCGCGTAAGGCGATCTGGTCGGCGGAGAAGGAGAGCCGAGCCGCTGACGATCGCGGGCAAGGCGTCAACTCCGCCTCGGTGTTCGCCGCAATGTCCCGGCTGGTACCCGACGACGCGGTGATCGCGGTGGACGTCGGCAACAACACCTACTCGTTCGGGCGCTACTTCGAGAGCCGCGGCACCCAGCGCGTGCTGATGTCCGGCTATCTGGGATCGATCGGCTTCGGCTATCCGGCTGCGATCGGCGCGTGGGCGGCGGTCGAGGGCAAGCGCCCCGTATTCGCGGTGACCGGCGACGGCGGGTTCGGCCAGTACCTGGCAGAGCTGACGACGGCGGTGCGCCACAACATGAACATCACGCACGTCCTGATCAACAACGGTCAGCTCGGCAAGATCTCGAAGGAACAGCGGGCGGGCGCCTGGGACGTCTGGCAGACCCAGCTGACCAACCCTGATTTCACAAAGTACGCCGAGATCTGCGGTGCGCTGGGCGTAAAGGTGACCGACCGCTCACAGCTCGACGACGCGATCATGCGGGCCATGGAGCACGACGGCCCGGCGATGGTCGAGGTGATCGCCGACCCGGACCTCGTCTGAAACACGTCCGAACGTACGAAAGTACGCGCTATACCCGGTACGTCCGCACGTTCGGCGTGATTCGTTAGGGGCGCAGGCGCTGGAACAGCGGCTGCGCCCAGCGGTCGAGCACGCCGTTGAAGAGGATGAAAAGGAAGATCAGCGCCGAGACGGCGCCGCCGAGGGCGAAGGCGTAGCCGACGACCAAGCCCACCATGGCGACGACGAAGAAGATCAGTAATCGCATCGCGGCGGGAGCCTACCCGACGCCGCGGGGGGAGGACATCGCCTCGCGGCATGCTCGCAGGAACTCACGGGCGCCGCTCGCCGCCTGATCGGCGCTTTCAGCCTCGGCCACCGCGCGGACGAGCCGGCTGCCGATGATCACACCGTCGGCGATCCTGCCCACGGTGGCTGCCTGCTCCGACTTGCCGATGCCGAAGCCGACGGCGACGGGAACGTCGGCCGCCGCCTTGACCGAGCCGACCAGGTCGGCCACCCCCGGCGGGAGCTCGTCGCGCTCGCCGGTCACGCGCGTGTCGGAGACGACGTAAACGAACCCGTGCGCGGCCTCGCAGATGCGCTCGCGGCGCTCCTCAGGCGTCGTCGGCGCGACGAGGGGCACGAGGGCGACCTCGGCGGCGGCGAGCGCGTCGCCCAGCGACCCCGCCTCCTCGAGCGGGAGGTCGGGAACGATGACCCCGGCGGCCCCTGCGTCCGCGAGCATGGCCGCGAAGCCTTCACCGTGCGCCAGCGCCATGTTCGCGTAACACATCGGCACCACCGGGACGCGATCCGCGAGCCGCTCGCACAACGCCAGCACGGATTCCAGCGTCGCCCCGGCGCCGATTGCGCGCGTGGCGGCCGCGTGGATCACCGGCCCGTCGGCGAGCGGGTCGGAGAAGGGCACGCCGAGCTCGATCAGGTCCGCCCCGGCGTCGACGTAGGCATCGGCTACCCCTGCCGCGGTCTCGGGGTCGGGGAAGCCGCCCATCATGTACGGCATCAGGGCAGCGCGGCCCTCGCTGCGCGCCCGAGCGAAGGCGCCTGCGATGCGGTCAGGCATCGAGGCGGGCCGTGACCTCAGCGAGGTCCTTATCGCCGCGGCCGGAGAGACACACGAGATCAAAGCCGCGCATGCGCTCCGCGATCGAGTCGGCCTCTGCCAGTAACCACGCGATCACGTGTGCAGGCTCGAGTGCCGGGATGATGCCCTCGAGCCTGGTCAGCTCGCGGAAGGCGCGCAGGGCGTCGACGTCCGTCACCGCCTCATAGCGGGCCCGGCCCGTGTCCCGCAGCCAGGCGTGCTCGGGCCCCACACCCGGATAGTCGAGCCCGGCCGAGACGGAGTGCGCCTCGAGAATCTGCCCCTCGGAATCGGCCAGCACCGAGGAGAGGGCGCCGTGGAGCACTCCCGTGCGACCGGCGACGAGCGAGGCGCCGTGGCGGGTCCCCTCAAGCCCCTCTCCCCCGGCCTCGATTCCAATCAGCTCAACGGGATCGCCGAGAAACGCCGTGAAGGTCCCGATCGCATTCGAGCCGCCGCCGACGCAGGCGATCGCCCGGGCGGGGAGCGTCCCCTCCGCCGCCAGCGCCTGCTCGCGCGCCTCGTCCCCGATCACGCGCTGGAGGTCGCGGACGAGCGCCGGATAAGGCGCGGGCCCGACCGCCGATCCGATGATGTAGTGGGTCGTTCCGACGTTCGTGACCCAGTCGCGGATCGCGGCGCTCACAGCCTCCTTCAGCGTCCGTGCCCCCGCCTCGACGGGCGTAACCTCGGCCCCCAGCAGGCGCATGCGCTCGACGTTCGGCGCCTGGCGGCGCATGTCCTCCGTGCCCATGTAGACGACGCACTCGATCCCGAGGAGCGCGCAGGCCGTCGCGGTCGCAACCCCGTGCTGGCCGGCGCCGGTCTCGGCGATGATCCGGTCCTTGCCCGTGCGGCGGGCGAGGAGCGCCTGGCCGACCGCGTTGTTGATCTTGTGCGCGCCCGTGTGCGCAAGGTCCTCGCGCTTCAGATAGACGCGGTGACCGACGCGCTCCGAGAGCCGCTCCGCGAGGTAGAGAGGGGTCGGTCGGCCGACGAAGTCGCGCAGAAGCGTCTCGAGCTCGCCCTGAAAGGCGGCATCCTCCCGGGCGTCCGTCCAGGCGGCCTGCAGCTCGTCGAGCGCAGCCATAAGCACCTCCGGGACGAACCTGCCTCCGTACTCGCCGAAGCGCTCCTCGACCGTGGGCGAGCTCACGACGTCACCTCCGCGGGGCTCGCGGCCTGCGCCGCCTCGAAGAAGGCGCTCATCAGCTCGTGGTCCTTGATGCCCGGCTCGGATTCGACGCCGCTTGCGACATCGACCGCGAAGGGTGGGGCCAGGGCGATCGCGTCGGCGACGTTGCCTGGGCGCAGGCCGCCCGAGAGCACCATCGGGACCGTCGAGCGACGGCCGGAGAGGAGCTCCCAGTCGAAGCTCTCGCCCGTGCCGCCCGGCAGTCCCTCGCGGTGGGCGTCAAACAGGTGGAGATCAGTGCGATAGGCCTCGGCGGCCTGCACGTCCGCCCCGCTCCGCACCCGAAATGCCTTCATTACGCGGGCTCCGCTTCGGCGGGCCACCTCCCTGCAGAACGCAGGCCCCTCGTCGCCGTGCAGCTGGACCATCGTCAGGGCCTCATCCTCGACGGCGCGCACGACGTCGGCAAGGGTCGGACTCACGAACACCCCGACGACCTCGAGCTTGCGGCGCAGGTCGGCGCCGATCGCGGCCGCGACCGCGGGGTCGCATCGGCGCGGGCTCGGCTCATGGTGGATCAGGCCGACCGCCCACGCGCCGAGACGCGCGGCCTCCCGCGCGTCCTCGACTCTGGTGATTCCGCAGAACTTGACCCGCATCCCGCCCAAAGATAGGGCAGACGCGGGTGGCGGCCAGGGGGCTAGCCGCCGGCGGCGGGGGCGCTAGCCGCCGGCCTGCGCCGGCCGGTTCGTGAGCGTGGCGGTCACCGTGCGCTCGTCCCCGCCGTGGTTGAGCGTCAGCTGGATGTCGTCGCCGGGCTGCTTGGAGTCCACGGCGTTGGCCACGTCGTCCATCGTCTTGACGTCGTGCCCGTCCACCGCGGTGATGACGTCACCGCCGGCCCGCAGCTGCTGACCGTCGATGGTGACCTGCGCCGTCCCCGCCTTCACGCCCGCATCATCTGCGGGACTGCCGGGGACGACGCTCTGCACCAGTGCTCCCTGGCTAACCGGGAGATTCAGGACATCCGCGATCTGCGGGGTGACATCCGCGCCGGTGATGCCCAGGAAGGCGTGCTGCACCTGGCCGTTCTCGATCAGCTGCTTGGCGACCTCGCGCACTGTGTTGATTGGGACCGCGAAGCCGATGCCCACGTTGCCGCCGCCATTCGGCGACTCGATCTGCGAGGTGATGCCGATCACGCGTCCGTCGGCGTCAAGCAGCGGGCCGCCGGAGTTCCCGGGGTTGATCGGCGCGTCCGTCTGGATCACGTTGCGGATCGTGAACCCGTTCGGCGCCTTGATCTCGCGCTGGAGCGCCGAGACGATGCCGGCGGTCGCGGTCCGGTCAAGCCCGAACGGATTGCCGATCGCGACGACCGGATCGCCCACGTTCACCTGGGACGAGTCGCCGAGCTGGACGGGATGAAGCTCATTCGAGGGGGCGTTCACCTGGAGCACCGCAACGTCGGTGGAGGTGTCCTTCCCCACGACATGCGCCGCGATCGGCGATCCGTTCTTGCCCAGGGTCACCGTGATCTTGTCGGCGCCGTCGACGACGTGCGCGTTGGTGAGGATGTGCCCCTGGGTGTCGATGACGAAGCCCGACCCGGTCGCGGTCCCGCCGCCGCCACCGCCGAAGGGATTGAACGGCGAGGCGGGCTGGGGCGCCTGCTCGGCCTGTACGAACGCGACACCGGGCGCGTCCTGCTGGTAGATCTGGTTGACGGAGAGGCCCTTGCTCGAACCCTCGTCGGCGGCGGGCTGGGTGAGCGGCGGAGGAGCGAGCGCCGCCGTACTCGAGTCGTTGCTCTGTGCATCGACCCAGCCGGCGGCGATCGCCACCCAGCCGAAAATGCCCACAACCAGCCCACCGACGAGGGCCGAACCGAAGGAAGTGCGTGCGAAAGACTTGATCTTGCTCATTGCGAGCAGGATCGGGGGAGGAGCTAAGTGGCTCCGAAAAAGCCACTAAAGACGGGGTAAGAAGTTGGACCGGCGGGCCTATTCCTCCGAGGCTCGCTCGAGATAGTGCTCGCGGGTGGCCTCCTCGTCCCCGGTCAGGTCGCGCACCGCGGTCTCGGGGTCGCCCGACCGCATGAGTGCCTCACCAATGAGGACGGCGTCGACGCCGATGCGCTCGAGCTCGTCCAGCTCGTCGCGGCGCGAATAGCCCGATTCCGAGACAACGGTCTTGCCGGCCGGAACATCGGTGATCAGCTCCGCGGTGCGCTCAATGTCGACGCTCAAGTCGCTGAGATCGCGGTTGTTGATGCCGATCACGTCGACGTCGACGCGCAGGGCGCGTTCGAGCTCCGGCTCGTCGTGGACCTCGACCACGCAGTCGAGGTCAAGCGCGCGGGTCTCGTCGTAGAGCACCGCGAGCGAGTCGTCGTCGAGCGCCGCAACGATGAGGAGCACGGCATCGGCGCCGTTCGCCGCGGCCTCGTAGAGCTGGTAGGGGTCGACGATGAAGTCCTTGCGGAGGATCGGCAGGCTCGAGGCGTGCCGGGCGGCCCGCAGATCGTCGAGCGATCCGCCGAAATGGGGACGATCTGTGAGCACCGAAAGCGCCGCGGCACCCCCGCGCTCGTACGCCGCTACCGTCGCGGCGACGTCCGCGGTGTCCCCGCCGATCGCGCCGGCGCTCGGCGACTCGCGCTTGAACTCGGCGACGAGCGAGAGGCCAGGCCGGACGAGGGCCTCGCTGAACGGCCGGGCGCCGCCGCTGGTTCCGAGCTGCTCTCGCAGCTCCGTGATGGGAACGCGTTCGCGCCGGAGCGCAACGTCCTCCCGCGCGGCTGCGACCAGGTCGTCGAGCCTGCTCATCCGGCTAGAAGTTACCCATCCCGGGCGCGTGCGTCAGTCATCCGCGAGCTCGGCGGTCTCGTCGACCAGCCGCGTGAGCACGTTCCGCGCGGCGCCCGAGTCGATCGCCTCGCGCGCCACGGCGATGCCGCCGGAGAGGTCATCGGCGCCGCCCCCGACCAGGATGGCGGCGCCGGCGTTCAGCACGATGACATCCCGGGGGGCTCCAGTCTCCCCCTCGAACACCTTCTGGACCGTCCGGGCGTTCTGCTCCGGGCTGCCCCCGGCGATCTGGTCCAGGGTCGCCGGCGCGAGGCCGAGGTCCTCCGGATCCACGAACCACTCCTCGGTACCTCCCTCGGCGACCTCGATCACGCGGGTGCGGGCGGCGACGCTCATCTCGTCGACGCCGTCGTCGCCGCAGACGACGAGTGCCCGCTCGCAGCCCAGGCCGAGGAGGGCCTCGGCGACCGTCTCCTGGTAGCGCCGATCGGAGACGCCCAGAAGCTGGCGACTGGCGCCCGCAGGGTTGGTGAGGGGGCCGAGGAAGTTGAAGATCGTCCGCACGGCGAGCTCCTTGCGAACCGGGGCGACGTGCTTCATTGCGGCGTGGTGACGCGGCGCGAACATGAAGCCGAACCCGACCTCGTCGATGGATCGCGCGACGGCGTCCGGGCCGAGCTCGATCTTGACGCCGAGGGCCTCGAGCAGGTCGGCCGAGCCCGACCGGCTCGTATTCGAGCGGTTGCCGTGCTTGGCGACGGCGCAGCCGGCCCCGGCGGCGACCAGGGCCGCTGCCGTCGAGATGTTGAACGTCGAGGGGCCACCGCCGGTTCCCGCCGTATCGACCAGGTCATCGCGCCCGGAGTCCACGCCTGCGGCCAGGCGACGCATCGTCCGGGCGAGGCCGACGAGCTCGGCGACCGTCTCACCCTTGGCCCGCAGCGCAACCAGGAAGGCGCCGGCCTGGACCTCGCTCGCCCGTCCCTCCATGATCTCGTCGAGCACGGCCGACGCGTGGTCGGCGGTCAGGTGATCGCCGTCGCAGACGGCGTCGATGGCGCGGCTGAGGATGTCGTTGGGCATACCCGGTGGCTAGTTGCTCGCGACGAAGTTACGGAGCATGTCCTTGCCGTGCGGCGTCAGCACGGACTCGGGGTGAAACTGCACGCCCTCGGCGGGAAGCGAGCGGTGCCGGACGGCCATGACCACATCGCCGAACGTCGCCGTCAACTCGAGCTCCTCCGGCAGCGCGGGATCGGCGACGAGCGAGTGGTAGCGACCGGCCCGCAGGGGACTCGGAAGCTCCTCGAACACCCCGGTGCCGTCGTGCGAGATCTCGGCGTCCTTGCCATGGACGGGCTCTCCGCGGACGGTGCGCCCGCCGAATGCCTCGACCATCGCCTGGTGGCCCAGGCAGACGCCGAGCGTCCGCACCCCTGCCTCGGGAAACGCCCGCGCCGCCTCGATCGAGATGCCGGCATCGCTCGGCGTGCACGGTCCGGGCGAGATCACGAGGCGATCGGGACGACGTTCCAGGAGCTCGGGGACGGTCGCGCGATCGTTTCGGACCACGTCCACCTCACAGCCCAGCTCCCCCAGGTACTGGACGAGGTTGTAGGTGAACGAGTCGTAGTTGTCGATGACGAGGACGCGCATCGTCAGCGGTGCCTCCTTCCGCGGCGGTGCGACTCAGCTGGCGATAACCGAGCCAGGCGAGGACGCAGCGAGCGTGGCGCACTTGAAGAGTGCGCGAGCGAGCGAGGACGACGGCTGGCGACGGTTTGCAGCCGGCTGAGTTGTGCTGCCGTGGGAGGAGGCATCGCTAGGGCCACTCCGGCTGCGCGGCGGCGAGCTCGATCGCCTTGAAGACCGCCTGGGCCTTGCTGAGGCTCTCGCGGTATTCGTAATCGGGCTTCGCGTCCGCGACCGTGCCTCCCCCTGCCTGCACGTAGGCGACGCCGTCCTTGACCACGACCGTGCGGATGTGGATCGCCGTGTCCAGGTCGCCGTTGAAGCTCAGATATCCGATCGCGCCGCCGTACGACCCGCGCTTCTCCGACTCGAGCTCGTCGATGATCTGCATCGCGCGGACCTTCGGCGCGCCGGAGAGGGTCCCGGCCGGGAGCACCGCCCGCAGCGCGTCCATCGTGCTCACATCGTCGCGGAGCGTCCCTGACACCTGGCTCACGATGTGCAGCACGTGGGAGTAGGTCTCGACGACCATCAGCTCGTCGACGGTGACCGTCCCGTACTCGCAAACGCGCCCCAGATCGTTGCGGCCGAGGTCGACCAGCATCAGATGCTCGGCCCTCTCCTTCGGATCGCCCAGGAGCTCCTCAGCCTGCCGCCGGTCTTCCTCCTCGGAGCGTCCGCGCGGATAGGTGCCGGCGATCGGGCGCGTTTCGGCCGTGCGCCCGCTGACCTTCACCAGGGGCTCCGGGGACGCTCCCGCGAGCTGAAAGTCACCGAAATCGAGGAAGTACATGTAGGGCGACGGGTTGATCGTGCGGAGACCCCGGTAGATGGAGAACGCCTCGACCGGGCACGGCGCCGAGAAGCGCTGCGAAGGCACGACCTGAAAGGCGTCGCCCGCGTGGATGTACTCGATGATCCGCGAGACGTTCGCCTCGAACTGCGCGCGCGCCATGTTCGACCTAAAATCACTGCCCGCCAGCTGCTCCGCTCCCGCCTCGAACACCTTGCCCTCGGCTACGCCTCGGGCATCCTCTCGTGCTCCCGCGTCCGCGCTGTCGGGGCTTGTGGCCGATGCCCTGGGAACCGGCGCTCTCAGAGCCTCGCGCGCCTCGTCGATCAGGCCGGCCGCCCGGGCGTAGCCCTCGTCCACGCCGTCATCGGTGAATGCGTAGGCCACCATCGTCACCTCGTGCTTGAGGTGATCGAAGGCGAGCATGAGCTCGCAGACCATCAACGCCATATCGGGCAGACCGAGCGGATCGGGGTTCGGCTCGCCAAGCGGCTCGACCGTTCGCACGAGGTCGTAGCCGAAGAACCCGACGGCGCCGCCCGCGAACGGCGGCAGCTCGTCCAGCTCGGCGACCTTGAAGCGGTTCACCAGGCGGTCGGCGAGCTCATAAGGATCCCCGTCTTCGCCCAGGTTCCAGGTGAGCGTCGTGTGGGGACGGAAGCCCAGGAACGAATAGCGGCCGAGCCTGCCCTGCTCTGCCGACTCGAGCAGGAATGCCGGGCCGTCGAATGCCGCACGCAGCTTGAGGAACGCCGAGACGGGCGTCTCGCAGTCGTCGACGAAGGTGTGCCGGACCGGGACGACGTTGGCGGCTCGCGCCAGCTCGCGAGTCCGCTCGAGCGTCGGCTCGACCGGACTCGGCGCTTCAGCCGCGACGGCCATTGAGGGTCTCGAACGCTGCTGCAAGCGGCACCCCCCGGGAGAGCAGCAGCACCTCCAGGTGATAGAGCAGGTCCGCCGCCTCCTCGGCGATGCGCTCGTCTGACTCCTGGCCGGCGGCACGGGCGACCTCGTCCGCTTCCTCCCTCACCTTCGCGCCGATCCGGGCCGGATCGTCGAGCAGCTCCACGGTGTAGGAGCCCTCGGGACGCTCATCGCGGCGCGCCGCGAGCGTTCGGGCGAGCTCGCCAAGGGCCTCGAAGGGCACCGGCTCGGGCTCGCCGGCAGCGGGCGGCGCATCCGGTGCTGGATCCGCCGTCCCGTCGAGGTCGCGGTAAAAGCACGAGCGCTGACCGGTGTGGCAGGCGGGACCCGCCGGCTCCACCAGCGCGACGATCGCGTCGGCATCGCAGTCAAAGCGAAGCTGCCGGACGCGCTGAACGTTTCCGGACGTCTCGCCCTTGTGCCAGAGCTCCTCACGCGAGCGGCTGTAGAAGTGCGTCTCGCCGGTCTCGCGCGTGAGACGGAGCGCCTCCGGGTTCATGTACGCCAGCGTCAGGACCTCACCGGTGTTGGCGTCCTGGACCACGCAGGGGGCCAAGCCGCGCTCGTCGAAGCGGATTGCGTCCTTTTCGCCCGTCATGCGGGCAGTCTAGGAGTCCAGATCTCAGCTAGTCGATGCCGAGGCGGTCGAGGAGCGCGTCGTCGCGACGCCAGTGCCCGCGGACGCTGACGCGGAGATCGAGGAAGACCTGCCCGCCGAGCTCGCGCTCAAGCTCGCGGCGCGCGGCGGCGCCGACCTCGCGGACCATCCGGCCGCCGCGCCCGATCAGGATGCCCTTCTGGGACTCGGACTCGGCCCAGACCTGTGCCCGGACCTCGAACAGGCCGTCGTCGCGGCGACGGACGTCCTCGACCGCCACCTCGACGGCGTGCGGTACCTCCTCGCGGGTCCGGCGCAGGATCTGCTCGCGGATCAGCTCGCCGAGGTGCACGTCGCTCGGCTGGTCGGAGCGCTCGCCGACCGGATACAGGAACGGGCCTTCGGGCAGGAGCTCCGCGAGGCGTTCGACGAGTGGATCGAGGCCCATGCCGGTACGGGCGCTCACCGGAAACACTTCGTCGATGGGCTCGAGCTCCGCCGCGGCTGCCAAGACGGCCGCCGTCTCGGGTCGGCTCAGGCGATCGCACTTGTTGACGGCGCAGATCACCGGGAGCTTCGCCTCGGCCTGGCGCTGGGCGCCGAGCAGCGCCCCCGCGATGAACCGGTCGCCGGGTCCCACGCCCTGCTCTCCGTTCACGACGACCAGAGTGGCGTCGGCATCGGCAAGTTCGCGTTCGACCCGTCGCTGCATCCGTTCCGTGAGGGAGTCCCGAGGCCGCTGGACGCCCGGCAGATCGACCAGCACCATCTGCCAGTCGCCTGCCTGGTCCGTGGCGATCCCGCGCGCCGCCCGCCGCGTGGTCTGCGGGCGGTCGGAGATGATCGCGACCTTGGTCCCGACGATTGCGTTCACGAGCGTTGACTTGCCGACGTTCGGACGCCCCGCCAGGCCGATGAAGCCGGCTCGCGTCATTCCCGCAGCTCCGCCATCACGGCGTCCTGAAGCTCCAGCATCTCGCCCTGGTCGGTCTCGTGGTCGTGGCCGCAGAGATGCAGCACCCCGTGGACGGCCGCCTCGACGACATCGTGGCACTGAGCCTCGCAGATGAAGACGTCGCCCAGCTCGCGGGGGCCCGCCACCGGCCCGGCCTCGTCCACGGGAAAGGAGAGCACGTCGGTCGGAGCGTCACGCCCGCGGTGGTCGCGATTCAGCTCCTGGATCCGCGTCTCCTCGACCAGTTCGATCGAGAGGTGACCTTCGTTGATGCCCGCTCGGGCGAGCGCAGCGCTCACCGCGGGGCGAAGCCTGGCGGGAACGTCGGCCAGGTCGGGGCTCAATCGGACCGCTTCTCGCGATCCGAATACTCGCCGTAGGCGGCGACGATCTGCTGGACGAGCCGGTGCCGGACGACGTCGTCGCCGCCAAACCGGATGAAGCTGATGTCGGGGACCTGGGCGAGGATCTCCCCGACCACCACGAGCCCAGACCGCTGGTCGCGCGGCAGGTCGATCTGCGTGATGTCGCCGGTGACCACCATGCGCGAGCCGAAGCCGAGGCGGGTGAGGAACATCTTCATCTGCTCAGGGCTCGTGTTCTGCGCCTCGTCGAGGATCACGAAGGAGTCATTCAGGGTCCGGCCCCTCATAAAAGCCAGCGGCGCCACCTCGATGATCCCGCGGTCGAAATAGGTCGCCACCCGCTCCGGATCGAACATGTCGTAGAGGGCATCGAAGAGCGGGCGCAGGTAGGGGTCCACCTTCGCCTGGATGTCGCCCGGCAGGAACCCGAGCCGCTCGCCGGCTTCGACCGCGGGGCGCGTGAGGATGATC
Source organism: Actinomycetota bacterium (assembly GCA_046732895.1). GTDB lineage: Bacteria > Actinomycetota > Thermoleophilia > Solirubrobacterales > 70-9 > JBKPNZ01. The sequence goes on along the minus strand of JBKPNZ010000039.1, from coordinate 12,567 downwards.
CGGCTGACCTGGCGGGCGTCGAGGGCGGCGACGGCCATGGCCACCGCGAGGAAGGTCTTGCCCGTGCCCGCCGGGCCGATGCCGAAGGTGACGGTGTGGTCACGGATGGAGTCGACGTAGCGCTTCTGGTTGACCGTCTTCGGCGCCACCTTGATCGCCCGGTGGCGCCAGATGACGTCCTCGAGGATCTCCGCCGGACGCTCCGAGGCGTCAAGCGCGCCGCTCACGGCGTCGACGGTTGCCGGCGCCAGATCGTGACCGCGCTCGACCAGGCCGACGAGCTCGTCCACCACGGTGGCGGCGTCACGGACGTCCTCCTCGTCACCGTCGAGGGTGAGGATGTTTCCGCGCAGGAAGATCTCGCAGCCGATGCGCTCCTCGAGCTCGCGCAGCACGGTGTCGTCCGAGCCGGCGAGCTCGGCCGCGATCGTGTTGTCGAGGGTGAGTTGCCGACGCGCCAACGGTTCCTCAGCCGAGTCGCTCGCGCACCATGGCGCTGACGCGCTTGCCGTCGGCGCGACCGTCGACCTTCGCCATCACCGCACCCATCGCCTTCCCCATGTCCTGGGGGCCGGACGCGCCCGATTCGGTGATGGCTTCGTCGACCAGCGCGGCCAGATCGTCGTCACTCATCTCCGCGGGCAGGTAGGCCTCGATCAGCGTCGCCTCCGCTGACTCGGCGTTGGCCCGCTCCTGATTGCCACCGTCGCGATAGGCGTCCGCGGCCTCGAGCCGGCGCTTGCGCTCACGGCGGAGGACCGCGACCTCGTCGCCACCGCCGTCCTTGAGGTCCTTCTGCAGCGCATCGGCGACCAGGCGCAGCGCGCTGACCCGGTCGCGTTCGCCGGCCTTCATCGCCTCGCGTGTGTCTGCCTGGACCTGCTCGAGAATGGTCACGCCACAAGGGTAGCCGTGGGCCAGACAGTCGGCCCGCGAAAGCCGGACGGGCGATGCGGCCGGTACCCTCGCTCGCGTGTCAGCCACAAGCTCGCTCAGCCCCATTCTCTCCCCAGGGCAGCTTCAGGTTCTTGCCGAGCGGGGCGAGGAGCGGAGGGCCGGGGAGGGCGAGTTCCTGTTCCGGATCGGTGACGCCAGCTATCCGCTCATCGTCGTCATCGAGGGCGAGGCGGCGGTCCTCGACGGTGCTGGGAACGAGATCGCGCGCCAGGGTCCGGGGGGCTTCCTCGGCGAGCTGAACCTGCTCACGGGGCAAACCGTCTACGTCGATGGCGTCGTGACGCAACCGATGCGCTACATCGCGGTCGACCGCGATGAGCTGCGGCCACTGTTGTTCGAGGACGGGGCGCTCGCCGAGGTGCTGCTGCACACGTTCATGCGCCGGCGCGAGATCCTCCAGCAACGCGAGGGCGTCGGGTTCGAGGTCATCGGGCCACGATCCTCGGCGCCGACACGCCGGTTGATCGACTATGCGCGCCGCGGTCGACTCCCACACGTCTGGCGCGACGCGGAACGTGGTGACGATCCTGAGGCGGCGGCGATCATCGCCGACATCGAGCAGGACGAGCTCCCGCTCGTGCGGCTGCCGGATGGCGCTGAGCTTCGCAACCCGAGCAACGGCCAGCTCTCGCGAGCGCTCGGGATCGGGCTCGTGCTCGGGCCGCTCGAGGAGGTCGATCTCGCGGTGATCGGGGGCGGCCCCGCGGGCCTTGGCGCCGCCATGTACGGCGCCTCAGAGGGGCTCGAGACGCTCGTTGTCGAGAGCACCGCGCTCGGCGGCCAGGCCGGAGCCTCGCGCCGGATCGAGAACTACCTCGGCTTTCCCGGCGGGATCAGCGGCTCCGAGCTGACCAGCCGCGCGATCACCCAGGCCCGTAAGTTCGGCGCACGGACGGCGACGCCCTATCGCGCGCTCGCGCTCGAGCCCGGTGACGCGGAGCACCGGGTCGCGCTCGAGGACGGGCACGTGATCGTTGCCCGCTCGGTCGTCATCGCCACCGGCGCCGACTACCAGCGCCTGCCGCTCGCGGGCCTCGAGGACTACGAGGGGATGACCGTCTTCTACGCCGCCGGCCCAGCCGAAGGCCGCGCGTGCGCAGGCACCCGCGTAGGAGTTGTCGGCGGCGGCAACTCCGCCGGCCAGGCAGCGGTCTGGCTGGCCCGCGCCGGCGCCCTCGTGACCCTCCTGCACCGGCGCGCCAGCCTGCGCGAGACGATGTCTGACTATCTGATCGCCGAGCTCGACCGCGAGGGCGTCGCCGTTCGCGACCGCAGCGAGGTCACCGAGGTCCACGGCGCTGACGGCGAGCTCGAGGCGGTGACGCTGAAGGATGGTGAGCGTCTCGCGTTCGGCTCCCTCTTCTGCTTCTTGGGAGCGGCGCCCTGCACCGACTGGCTCGGCGACACGCTGGCTCGCGACGAAAACGGCTTCATCCTCACCGGTGACGAGGCGGGCGCCGCCGGTCTGTACGAGACCAGCGTCCCCGGCATCTACGCCGCCGGCGACGTCCGCGCGGGCTCGACCAAGCGCGCCGCGACCGCGGTCGGTGAAGGGGCCGCGGTCGTGCGTCACATCCACGAACACCTGGCGGCGATTCCGGCTTAGGCGTTTGCGATCTCGCCAGATCGCCAACGAGCTCGTGACCTCGCTCGTGACCGCGGGTCACGGATTGACTTGTTCGACCTCACCCAGCGGCATCTGCAGAAAGCGGGTGCCCAGCTCGCGGAACGAGCCGACGTCCGCCGTGCACATGAACCGGTAGCTCCCCTCCCCCGCCGCCTGGCGCTCCAGTCCGCGCGACTCGAGCACCCGCTGCGCAGTTGCCGCGACGGCATGTCCAGCCGTGACCAGCCGGACATCCCGCCCGAGGAAGCGCTGGAGCATCGGCGCGACGAGAGGGAAGTGAGTGCAGCCCAGGATCACCGTGTCCACCTCCGCCGCCTTCAACGGCTGGCAGTAGGAGCGCACGGTGTCGACGACGACCTGGTCGAAGGGGAAGCCGTTCTGGATGATCGGGGCGAGGTCGGGCGCCGCGACCTCGGTGACGGCGAGGCCGGAGTCCTGCCGGGCGAGGGCCTTACCGTAGGCGCCGGACTTGACCGTCGCGGCCGTGGCGAGCACGCCGACCCGCCCCGACGCGGTGATCGCGGCGGCGATCTCGGCCTCGGGTTCGATCACCGCGATGACGGGTACGCGATGGCGATCGGCGACCGCGCGGGCCGCCTCCAGGCCGGCGGCGGCAGCCGAGTTGCAGGCGATCACGACCATCTTCGCGCCGCGGCCCAAGAGCAGGGTCATGTTGCGCTCGACGCATTCGCGCAACTCGTCGGGCTGCTTGTCGCCATAGGGAAAATGAGCGCTGTCGCCGAGATAGATGTAGTCCTCCTGCGGCAGCGAGACGAGCAGCTCGTGCAGCACAGTCAGACCTCCGACGCCGGAGTCGAAGACCGCGATCGGCAGCGAGGAGCGCTCGTCGCTCATCCCGCGCCCAACGCTAGCGCCGCCCACTCGCCCGCGACCCGCCGCTGCGATTCGACGAGCCCAGTCTTCCCGAAGGCGGCGGCGACGTCGTCCGCCTCGCGCTCGAGAAGGCCCGAGCAGATCAGCGCACGCGGTCGGCTCGCGGGGTCCAGGCGCTCCGCAACGCCCAGGAGGAGCGGGGCTGTGAGGTTGGCGACGATCGTCTCGGCGGTGGGCGGCGCCTGCTCGCGCAGGTTGACGCGCACGCAGGCGATCTCGACGCCGTTCGCCCGTGCATTCGCATCCGCGGCGTCAAGCGCCGCCGGCTCGTGGTCGCAGGCGACAACGGGAGCGAAGCCGAGCTTCGCAGCTGCGATCGCCAGCACGCCGGATCCGGTGCCCAGATCCGCGAGCGAGCCGCGAGCCTCGCCGGCGTCGGCAGACTCGACCAGGAGCTCCAGGCACGTGCGCGTCGTCGCATGCGCGCCCGTGCCGAAGGCCTGCCCGGGATCGATCAAGACATCGACGGAGGGCGGCAACCCCGCCGCCCCCGGACGCGAAGCGGAGGAGGCGCCGGGCTTGGCGGAGGGCGGCAACCCCGCCGCCCCCGGACGCGAAGCGGAGGAGGCGGCGGGCTTTGGTGTGGTCCAGGACGGGCGGACCACGAGTCGCCCGTCGGCGACGACCGTCGGCTCGTGAAAGTCCCGCCAGCGGTCGGCCCAGTCGTCGGGTATCTCCTCGGTTCGGACCTCGACGAGGCCATCGCCGGCCGCCGCCTCCAGCGCGCCGAGCTCGGGGACCTCGCCGGGGGCGCCGTAGATCGCGTACTCGACGATCTCCCCCTCGCGTTCCTCTTCGACGCCGCCCGGAGCCAGCTCGAGGAGGTCCGCAAGAACCGTCTCGGCCTGGTCGGCGCGGCAGCGAACGGCGAGCCGGATCACGCTGGGCAGCTCAGCGCCGCGCCCGCCGCCGGCGACGGCGCCTGCCCGCCGCGCCGTCTTCACGGGCGCGGAAGTTCTGGTCGGAGAGGGAGCGATCGAGCTGTTCGGCGAGCTCGCGTTGCTCGTCGTCGAGGTCGGCCGGCACGGCCACATCGACGACGACGTGCTGGTCGCCGCGGCCGCTTCCCCGCAGGCTGGGCAGGCCGAGGCCGTCCAGGACCACCCGCTCTCCGGGCTGTGTCCCGGCCGGCACCTCGACCTCCTCCTCGCCGTCCAGCGTGGGAACCTCGATCGCGCCCCCGAGCATTGCCCGCGTCGCCGGCACGCTGACCACGCTGACCAGATCTGGTCCGTGGCGCTCAAAGCGCGAATCGCTCTCAACGAGCACCTCGACATAGAGGTCGCCCACGCTGCCCCCCGCCTCGCCGGCGTGGCCGGCGCCGGCGATACGGATGCGCTGGCCAGATTCGATGCCGGGTGGGATCTCGACCTCGTAGGTCTTGCTCCGCACGATCCGGCCCTGGCCGCGGCACTCCTCGCACGGAGTCTCGGCCACCCTTCCATCGCCGCCGCACTCCGGGCACGGCGCGGCCCGCATCACCTGACCGAACGGGGTGCTCGAGACCTGGCGAAGCTGGCCTGCTCCCTGGCAGCGCCCGCAGGCGCGGATTGGGGTGCCCGGCTCGGCGCCGTTGCCATGACACCTCTCGCAGCGCGAGACCGCCTCAAAGCTCACCTCGCGCTGGGCGCCGGTGAGCACCTCCGCGAGCGTGATCTCGACCGAGGCGCCGACGTCGGCCCCGGGAGCGGGGCCCGAGCGACCGAAGCCGAAGAGCTCGCCGAAGAGCGGATCGCCCCGCCCGAAGAAGGCCGAGAGGACGTCTTCGAAGCTGCCGAATGCGTCGGTGCGGGGCGCCCACCCTCCCGAGCGCAGCCCCTCGTGACCGAACGTGTCGTAGGTGCCGCGGCGATCCGGGTCGGAGAGCACCTCGTAGGCCTCGGCCGCCTCTTTGAACTTCTCCTCGGCCGCCGGATCGTGGCGATTCACGTCCGGGTGGAGCTCGCGGGCGAGCTTGCGAAAGGACTTCTTGATCTCGCCCTCGCTCGCGTTCCGGTCGAGGCCGAGAACCTCGTAGTAGTTGCGTGGCACCCTGGGCTCCTCAGCCTTCGTAGACGGTCTCGAAGAAGCGCGAGAGCTCGCCGGCCGCCTCGCGCACGGACGTGATCGCGGTCGCGTAGTCCATGCGCAGCGGCCCGACGACGCCGACCGTGCCCAGGTTGCGATACCCGAGCCCGTAGTTGGCTCCGACGACGCTGACCGAGCGCAGCTCGGGGGCCGGGTTCTCGTCGCCGACCCAGACGAACACGGAGCGCTCGTCAAGCGCTGAGCGCAGCACGCCGAGCAGGTTCGCGCGTCCCTCGAGCGCCCGCATCAGCGAATCGGCATGCGGCAGGTCGGGGGCGTGCTCCTCGGAGAGGAGGCGCGCGGCGCCCTCCACGTAGAGATCTTCGCCCGCGCGACGCTCGAGGTCCGTGAACGCCCCGCTGATCTCCGCGAGGAAGCCCGCCTCCTGCGAGCTCAGGCCGGGCTCGGCAAGGCGGTCCGCGATCATGCGCGCGCCGAGGGAAAGGCCCGCGACGCGCTCATTGAGGTAGCTCGCGGCCCACTGGACCAACCCGGGGTCGAGCGGAGCCTCGAAGGTGAACACGCGCTTCGTCACGGCGCCGTTCGAGGTGATCACCACGACCATGGCGACCCGCGGCTGCAGGAGCAGGACCTCGACGCGGTGGATGTGTGCGCTGGATGCGGGGGGAGCGGTCGCGAGCGCGAGCAGGTCGGTGACGCGGGAGAGGGCCTGCGTCGTCTCCCGCATGGCCTCGTCGACCTCCCGGCGCATCCGGGTCAGGTCGATGCCGGGGCCCCGGCGAGCGGGGAGCGCGGCTCCGGGGGCGAGCAGGGAGCCGGCATAGAACCGATACCCGGCGTCGGTCGGCATGCGGCCGGCCGAGGTGTGCGGATGCGTCAGGTACCCGGCTGCCTCGAGCGCCGCGAGCTCGGAGCGAACCGTGGACGGGCTCCAATCGACGCCCGCGAGCTCGGCGATGGCCTTGGAGCCCACCGGCTTCCCGGACTCGAGGTAGGCGTCGACCACGAAGTTGAGGATTCGCTGTTGGCGCTCGGACAGCACGGTCCGATTGTAGGAACGGGGACCGATCGGGCCGCTACGTGACCTGGAGCTCGGCCTCGGCGTTGCGAACGATCCGGTTGTTGCCCTGGGCGGCCTCGGCCTTCGTCACGACGCGTCCGTTGTCCGCCTCCTGCACCGTGGCGCTGACCACGATCTCCTGCTCAGGCACGCCCATGCCGCGGAACTGGACCTTCAGGCGCTTGAGTGCCCTCGGATCGCCCCCAGCGGCCTCGGTGTGGGCCCGGGCGACCTGCGCCATCGAATACAGGCCGTGCAGGATGTTTTGCGGAAGGCCCACCGCCTTGGCGAACTCCGGGTCGATGTGGATTGGATTGAAGTCACCTGATGCCCCCGCATAGCGATGAGGGAGATACTTGTCCGGCGTGACACGCAGCTCTGGAAGGGACTCTCCGGGCTCCACGGCGGCCAAGCTACCACTTGAGTGGAGGCGCGAGGCGGCCGATGATTCTCGTGTGCCGGCCGCTCCTCACCGCATGGCCCTGCTTGGGCTGATCACCGCGATCGCGCTTGTGTTCGGTGGCCTCGTCACCCCGGCAGCGCGGGCGAACCCGCTCGACGCCAACGCGATGTGGGTCTGGTACGTGAGCGCGTCGGGCGGCTCGGGGAAGGCGATCGCCCACAAGGCGAACCGGCACAACATCGGCACCGTCCTGGTGAAGAGCGGCGACGCTGGGAACGACTGGTCGCAGTTCTCCCCGTCGCTCGTTGCCGCGCTTCACCGGCGCGGGCTTCGCGTCTGCGCCTGGCAGTTCGTGTACGGCTCGTCGCCTGTGGCCGAGGCGAGGGTCGGAGCTGATGCGGTCGATGCCGGGGCCGATTGCCTCGTGATCGATGCTGAGGGTTCGTACGAGGGGCGATACGCCGCAGCCGACCGCTACATCCGCGAGCTGCGCTCACGCATCGGCCACGACTACCCGCTCGCTCTCGCCGGCTTCCCTTACGTCGACTACCACCCCTCATTTCCGTACTCCGTCTTCCTCGGACGCCGCGGAGCGAAGTTCAACGTTCCCCAGATGTACTGGCACACGATCGGCACTACGGTCAAGCACGTCTACTCGCACACCTATCGCTTCAACCGGCCGTACGACCGCAAGATCTATCCGCTCGGGCAGACCTGGCAGGACCCCGGCCGCGAGCAGCTCACGGACTTCCGGAAGTACGGGCGCGAGTACGGAGCCGGCGGGACGAGCTGGTGGTCATGGCAGGAGACCGAGGGACGCGAGTGGGACTGGGTCGGAAAGGCGATCCACCGCGGGATCCCGGGCTTCAGCGCGCACGCGAGCTTTCCCGGGCTGGTAAGCGGGAGCCGCGGCGATCTCGTGGTTCTGGCTCAGGAACTGCTGAAGGCCGCAGGCCGGTCACCCGGCGTCGACGGCGTGTACGGCGCGCGCACCGCACGAGCCGTGAGGCGCTTCCAGGACGACCAGGGACTCGACGTGACCGGAACGATCCTCGAGCCCACGTGGCGCAAGCTGCTGCATTTCAAGCCGAAGTGGATCAACTGGGGCAGGCGGGGCAAGGCGGCCAGCGAGCCGCAGTCCGCTTCGCTCCCCGCGCTCGACTACGAGATCCCGTTCGGCCTGGGCGCCCGCTAGACGCCCCGAACGATGTCAGTCCAGGTGCCGCGCACCGTCTCGGTCCCGTCCTGGTTCGTCGAGACGGTCTCGAACACGTAGAAGCCCATGCCGTTGCGCTCCGAGACGTCGACGAGCTTCGCCTTCGTCGTGATCACATCGCCGGCGCACACCGGCTCGCCCCAGACGAATTCCTGGCCGCCGTGGACCATGGCGGCGAGATTGATCCCGACCTCCGGATCGAGGATGCCGGGGCCGACGGCTGGGGCGCTGTAGACGACGCAGAACATCGGCGGGGCGACGACGTTTCGAAATCCGGCCGCCCGAGCGGCCTCGGGGTCGTGGTGAACAGGGTTCGTCTCGCCGACCGCGTTGGCGTACTCGCGGATCTTCTCGCGGCCCACCTCGTACTCGACGGCGGGCCACTCCTTCCCGATCGCCTCGGTGTTCACGGCCATGGCCGCGGGAGTCTAATCAGACGAATAGGCTCCGGCCCATGATCATCACCACGATGAACGACCTGCCGGGGTACGAGATCCAGGAGGTCCTTGGCGAGGTGTTCGGGCTGACGGTGCGCTCACGCAACGTCGCCTCCCAGTTCGGAGCGGGGCTGAAGTCGCTGGTCGGCGGTGAGCTCAAGGGCATGACCAAGATGCTCGCCGAGGGACGCCAGCATGCGACCGATCGCCTGATTGAGGAGGCCGAGGGGAAGGGCGCGGACGCGATCATCGCCTTCCGCTTCGACACCTCCGAGCTGGGCACCACCTGGACGGAGATCTGCGCGTACGGCACGGCCGTTCGGACGAGCAAGATTTAGCGTCATGGTCGACCCCATGGTCCTGCCGCCCGGCCTGCCGGAGCCGGTGGACGACGGCGGCGCCGACCACCTTCCGGGCCTCAGGCTGCCGTCGCAGGAGCTGCCGGCGACGGATGGGTCGACGGTCGATTTGAGCGCGCTCCCAGGCCGCACCGTCGTCTACGCCTATCCGTGGACGGGTCGCCCGGGCCAACCGCTCCTCACAGAGGACTGGGACATGATCCCCGGCGCCCGCGGCTGCACGCCGGAGACGTGCGGCTTCCGCGACCATCATGCCGAGCTGGCTGAACTGGGCGCCGGCGTTTTTGGCCTCTCGACCCAGGACACCGACTACCAGCGCGAGCTCGTCGAGCGGCTCGGCCTGCCGTTCTCGATCCTCTCCGACGCCGACCTCGCGCTGACGAACGCCCTGCGCCTCCCCACGTTCGAGGTCGCAGGGAGGACGCTCCTCAAGCGCCTCACCCTGCTCGTGCGCGACGGCGAGATCGAGCACGTCTGGTATCCGGTTTTCCCGCCGGATCGCCATGCCGGCGAGGTGGTGACCTGGCTGCGGCCGACTGCCTGACGGGTTCTGATCTCGGCTTGCGGACGGGGGCGCTGCGCCGAGCGCGCACACCGCCCCCATCCTGCGCCTCAGCCGATCACGTGGAAGACGAAGTCGAACTCCGTTCCGGCCGGGTTGTGGTACTTGAGCTCCATCTCTCCGCGTGCGTTGCGGTAAGCCCCAGTGCCTCCCGTGATGGCCAGAACGCTGTCGCCGGCGTCGTAGAACGGACCCTCGACGGTGATCTGCCCCTTTGGCAGGAAGGTGGTCCACATGCACTCCCACGACTCGCCAACGACGACGCGGGTACACGACCCCTGGTCGGTGCCGACCTTATGCGAGTCGGATGCGTCGAACACGTCGTTCGCGAACGTGAGGATGTTGCCGAGGTCGTCTCCTGCGGTGCCGTTGCTGACCACATCGGTCGTGGCATGCTCGACAACCGCGATCGTGCGGCCGCCGGGATCCCCGCTGCGGCCCGCGCTCGAGCTCACCACGACCACAAAGACAGCCACGGCCGCCAGGAGCGCGGGTGCGATTACCCGCTTCATCTCTACCTCCTTCTCCGGAGCCGGTGAGCCATCGCCCTCGCCAAGGGCGGCTTCCATGCCGGCTCTCCTTTGGCCGCTAAAGCGGCCCTAACGTCCCGGGGAGGGGCGCGCCGCGACGCTACCACGCTCATGGGAGGCGCCAAGAGCCGGTGGCCGCACCCCGGCTTCAGACCCGCGCCTTCGCCAGATCTCTCGCCTTTCCCGGGCCTTGTCGCTCCGAGCGTCAAGATTTCGTTAAAGCTGCGCCCTGCGGCGTCAAGAACTCGCTAAGGGCTGCGCCGGAGCGCCCAAATCCACAGCTGCGCTCGTTAATCTCGATGTAGGGCGTGCCGGGAAGCCTGGTCGGCGACATCGTTGTCGACCCAAGGAGGCTCCGGTGCAGCCCACGGGCTCCCAGGCAGGCGCGCAACTCCCTCTCCATCCCGTTGCTTTTGTGCGCCAGGCGGCGCTGAAGGTTTGGGTGCGTTGCTCGCATTGGTCGCTTGACGCCAAGCTCGCCGACGGGATCGACCCCACCGGCGATTCTGCGCTCACGGTCCGGGCGGCGCAGTTGATTACTCCGCGTAACCGTGAACGCCTTGCGCGCGTTCTAAGGCGCCTCGCCAACGAGTGCGATTCAAAACCGACCGGATTCTCCGCTGCGGTCCCCGTCGCTTACGACCAGGTGGCGCAGGCTCGCGAAACCTTGGTGTTCGTGGCCGACGTCCTCCACTTCGCCGACGGCGTCCAGCCCCGCGGTGTGGCGATGCTGACGCGGCTGCTCTTCGACGGCGGCTCGGTTCTCTACGTGACACTGCCGAATGAAGCAGGACAAGCCCATGGTGTCCTCCAGCTCCAGTTGCACACGATTCTCGATTACCTGGTGATTCAGCCGCCGCGGTCGTCTGACGGGTGCCGGCCAATGGCGATCGCGAGCGCCGGGGGACTCCATTGACCGGCGTTGATTCCGACGCTCGCCGATCGCGCTTAGGGGCTTAGGCGCCGTCTCCCGCCTCGCGCTCCCGCGCCATCTGGCGGGCGCGGTCCGGGTCGAACGAGATCGACATGTAGACGGCCTTGCCGTTGCGGACCTCATAGACGTACGTCGCCGTTTGCTTGAGCTCGACCCCGCTGAGGCGCCCTCGGGCGGTCTGGTCGACGTCCGTGACCACGTGCCGCTCGCCGATCGGTTCGATCCTTCGGAGCTTCTGCTTGAACTCGTCCCACGCCTCGTACCAGGCCGAGGACCAGCGCAGGAAGCCCTCGTGGCCGTGGAAGGTGCCGGAGTTCCCGACCTCCTGCGGGGCGTAGACCTCGATCTCCGGATCGAGCGTCGAGAGCACGTACTCGATGTCGCCCCGTTCGAAAGCCTCGAAGCCGGTTCGGAGCAGCTCCACGCGAGGGTCGTCATTCATCCCTTGTCCGCTCTCGCTCGCGGGCAGCCTCGCGGGCGCGATCGACGTCGTTGTAGAGCGCGAACCACGTGCAGAGCCCGTCGTCGCGATTCTCGAAGACGTACCCAGAGATGCCTTCGACCTCAAGCCCGCTGCCCTTCCCGATCCCTCGCTGGCGCACCTCCGCGACGGCGTGGCGCTCGCCGATCGCCTCGATGTCGATCAGCTCCAGGTCGAAGCTCTCCCACGCGTCGTTCCATTCACCTGACCAACGCAGGAAGCCCTCGATTCCGTGATACGTGCCGCTCGTGATCTGCTCGCCGGGCGGCGCGAAGATCACCACGTCGGGCGCGAACAACTCAAGCGCGGTCTCGAGATCACCCGCGGCGTATGCCTCGATTCCACGGCGCGCGATCGCCACCCGCTCCTGTGCGCTAGTCGCCACTTCCGAGCTCCAGAACGGACAGGAACGCCTCCTGCGGCACCTCGACGCTGCCCACCTGCTTCATCCGCTTCTTTCCCTTCTTCTGCTTCTCCAGGAGCTTCCGCTTGCGCGTCACGTCGCCGCCGTAGAGCTTCGCCGTGACGTCCTTGCGCAGGGCCTTCACCGTCTCGCGCGCCAGCACGCGTGAGCCGATCGCCGCCTGGACGGGCACGTCGAAGAGCTGCCTTGGAATCGTCTTCTGCAGGCGCTCGACCAGGGCCTTCCCGGCGCGAAACGCCTCATCGCGGTGGACGATGATCGACAGCGCATCGACTCGCTCGCCGGCGAGCAGGACGTCGAGCTTGACCAGATCCGATGTCCGATTCTCGATCGGCTCGTAGTCGAGCGACGCGTACCCCGCCGTGCGCGACTTGAGCTGGTCGTAGAAGTCGAGGACGATCTCGGCGAGCGGCAGGTCGTAGCGGATCTGCACCCGCTCGGGCGAGAGGTAGTGCATGTCGACGTGCTCGCCGCGCCGGCCCTGGCAGAGCTCCATCACGGCGCCGACGTGCCCGGCCGGGGCGATGATCGACGCGCGGATAAATGGCTCCGCGATCGCCTCGATCTGTCCGGGATCCGGCATCTCGACCGGGCTGTGGACCTCGACGCGGTCGCCGCCGATCAACTCGACGTCGTACCGCACGTTCGGCGTCGT
>JBKPNZ010000038.1:0-7448 GCA_046732895.1 Actinomycetota bacterium | reverse complement strand
GTTCGCCGTCACTGCCTCGCGCAGCCCGTCTGCGAGCTCGCTTGCCTTGATCCCACACACGGCGGCAAGGAGCTCGTGGTCGGCGCGCCCGACCACCGCGAGGACCTGAAGGGCGCGCTGGGACACCTCCGAGAGGCGCTCGATCCGCAGGAGCAGCGCGTCGCGGAGGGTCGGCGGCAGGGCGCCACGGCCGTCGAGGCCCGCTGCGAGAAGCTCCTCCGTGAACAGGGCGTTGCCCTCGCTGCGCCCGTAGAAGCGCTCGATCACCTCGCGTGACGGAGGCTCGCCAAGGATGTCCTCGAGCTGGCTGCCGAGCTCGTCACGGTCGAACCGGGCCAGCTCGATCCGCCGCGTCCTGGGGGCGCGCTCCAGCGTCGCCAACAGCGGGCGCAGCGGGTGGCGCCTGTGGAGCTCGTCCGATCGGTACGCGACGACGGTCAGAACCCGCTCGTTGCACAGGCCCGTGGCAAGGAACGCCAAAAAGGCGCGCGTCGAGCTGTCCGCCCAGTGCGCATCGTCGATCCAGAGCAGAACGGGCGCCTGCTCGCTGAGACGATCAAGGAGGGCAAGCAGTGCCTCGAAGAGCTGCCGGCGGGACTGGTCCTCACGGTCGCCGGCGGCGGGCAGGGGCGCGCCGAGCTCGGGCACAAGGCGAGTGAGCTCGGCGCGCAGGGGATCAGGGAGGTCTTCTAAGGCTGGGTCGCCGTCGCGAACGAGAGGACGAAGAGCTGAAACGATCGGTCCATAGGGGAGCTCGTCCTGACCGAGCTCGACGCATTCGCCGCCGATGACACGCGCTCCCGCATCGCGGGCCTTGTCGATGAGCTCGTCGAGAAGTCGGCTTTTGCCGACGCCGGACTCGCCGCCGACGAGCGCGATGGATGGCTTGCCATCGGTGGCCTCACTCAGACCCGTCTGGAGCTCAGCAAGCTCCGGGCGTCGCCCGATGAACCGGCTTGACGTTACGCGCATCGCCACGCTTCAAGTATTGCCCCCTCAAGCGAGCGACGATCGGCCGGTGCTCCGGCCGATCGCCACGATTGTGATTGCGCTTGCTGGAGGCGCTGTGAGTCCGCCTGTGGGCCTCAGCCTGCCTGGCGACCTCGTTCATGCGGTCCAGTGCGATTGCGGTGAGCAGTTGCGGGTTCATGTGATCCCCTTCCGGTAGTTCAGCTCACCGTCGAAGCTACGCGTAAGACCCCCGTCTTACATCGGGCGTTCACGCACACTTTCGTGCCTGGACCCCTTACTTCCGCGCCGTAACCCCTTACTCGCCCGCGAGGCCAAGAAACGGGGTGTCCTGAGCCATTTCTAAAGGGGTCTGACCCTTTAGGTTTGAAGTTTATGGTTGACAGAGCAACAATCTATGCTAGTATTATCCGTGGTGCGGATCGTCATCGCACCAGGGCGGAATCTCAAGCACAGTCTTTGGACCGGCAGCGGTAGGGGTTGACCGGCCCGAGCGACCCGGCGCGCACCGTCGGAGACCCGGACCAGGGGTCGTCGGCGACGCCGGATCGTCAGTACCCATCAGGAAAGGAAGTTGATGAAGAGAACAAGAACCCACGCGAGTGGGCAGAACACGAAGCGTACCCGCGGAGAGCACGGACAGGGCGGCCCTGCCCTGCCGCGGCCTCCCCGGCGGACGGCCGAGCATCGCGACGTCGAGACAACCGACAGCTTCCAGCTCTTCCTCAACGAGGCGAGCCGCTACCCGCTGCTCACCGCCGATGAGGAGATCGAGCTGGCGCAGGCGATCGAGCGAGGCGACCTCGACGCCAAGGAGCGGCTGGTCAACTCCAACCTGCGGCTGGTGATCTCGATCGCGCGGCGCTACCAGGGCTTCGGCATGCCCCTCCAGGATCTGGTCCAGGAGGCCATGTTCGGGCTGATTCGCGCCGCTGAGAAGTTCGATTGGCGCCGCGGCTACAAGTTCTCGACCTACGCGACCCTGTGGATCCGGCAGGCGATTCAGCGCGGTCTCGACAATTCGAGCCGCCCGATCAGGCTGCCGGCGAACGTCGCCCAGGATGTGCGGACCCTCAACCGGACCGAGGCGGAGCTGACCGCCAAGCTCGATCGCGAGCCGACCGATGAGGAGCTCGCCGAGAACTCCAAGTTCTCCGCCGAGCAGGTGGCGGCGCTGCACGACCTCGCGCGCGTGACCACCAGCCTGGATACGCCCGTCGGAGAGGGCGACACGACCCTCGGCGACCTGCACGCGGGCGAGACCCCGCCGGTCCACGAGGACGTCATCGAGACCCAGCGCGAGAGCGCGGTGGAGGATGCTCTGAGCGAGCTTCCCGAGCGCGAGCGCAGGGTGATCGAGTTGCGCTTCGGGACCCAGGGCGAGGGCGAGCAGACGCTCCGCGACGTCGGACGCCGGCTCGGGCTCACCCAGGAACGGGTGCGCCAGCTGGAGACGCAGGCGCTGGAGCGCCTGGCCAAGCGCGGCGATCTGGAGTCCTGGCGCGAGGCCGCTTAGAAGAACCGGGCGGCCGGGCGGTGCACGCTAGCTCAGCCCGGCCTCCGGGTACGGCCAGGCCGGCGGGTCGAGCCGCAGGCCCAGGTGCCGCCGGACGCCGGCGTCGCACACCGCGTATCCCCAGTTGATCAGCCGCTCCTGGGTCGCCTCGTCGGTGGCCTGGAGGCGCGTCGGGATCTCGGCCAGCCGAAGCGTCATGTCGTGCGGCGCCGGTAGCGCATCCTCCAGCTCGTAGTGGGTGATGTCGCTTCGGATGCCGAGGTAGACCCCGTCGCGCTCGCCCCGCTCGAAGCCACCGATCAGCTGCTGCTTGCGCAGGGCGCGAACCTGGTTGTCAATGAGCTTCAGGACGCGCAGGATGTGCCGCGGCCAGTCGCTGTCGGGGTCGGGATCTGCGGCCAGGTGGCCTCCGGCGTCGGAGACGATCAGGGTCCGGCAGCGCTTCCATGCGGTCTCGAGGCCGAGGTTGTCGTAGACGCCTCCATCGGTCGCGACGAACTTGTCGCGGTGCTCGGGGCCGGAGAGGTCGTTCCACGGCTCGTCCTGCCACGCCGCATCGGCCAGAGGGATGCGGAAAGGCGAGAGGACCGGGGGGAAGGCGGAGGAGCAGGCGACGGCGACGGCCAGGTCGAGCCGCGGGTCGGCGATCCAACCGACGCGCCAATCCGACAGATACGCCCGTGACATGTAGATGAGCTCGCCCGAATCGACGTTCGTGGCATTGATGATGAAGCGGGGTGCCACGGGGAGATCCGACATCAAGGCGTCGCCGAAGAGGTGCTCGCGATAGGCGTCGGCCAGCTTTTCGCCGATCAACTCGGGGCTGACCAGGCCCTCGAGGACCGACCCGATGTCGAGCGTGTGGCGAGCCAGCTCGCGAACCGGAGCCTCGACGAGCTCGGTCAGGGCGGCCGAGACGCCGGCTTCATCGAAATCGAGGCCCTCCCACGCCCGGCCGAGCACAGCGGCGACGATCGATCCTCCAGAGACGCTGGAGACGCGGCTCAGCTGAGGAAGGACGCCGCCCTCGTTCAGGCGACGCAGCACGCCGAGGTGAAAGAGCATCGCCCGGTAGCCGCCGCCCGAGAGGCACAGCGCCATTCCCGAAGGGGCTTCGCGCTCGTCGTCCCCGGGGATCCAGCGGACCGGATCGGTGGTGTCGGAGAGGGATCGGGCAACGGACACTCCCGGCAATCTCTCACGATCTCGGGCTCCACGCCAGCGTCGTGGCGAAGTAGGTTTCCTGCCGGAGTGAGGCTGTGAGCGGCAGGACGATCGCCTTCTTCCCCGAGGGCGCCTTCGGGCCGACCAACAACTGCGTCGGCATCGGCGAGGTGCTGCGCAGGCGCGGGCACCGCGTCGTCTTCGTCGTCGAGGAGTCCTTCACCGGGACCCTCGAGGCGAAGGGCTTCGAGGAGCGTGTGATGCGCCTTGCACCTCCCCCGGAGCAGGAGGAGGAGCCCGGCCAGTTCTGGAAGGACTTCATCCGCGACACGGCGCCCGTGTTCCGCAAGAGCACCTTCGATCAGCTCGAGCAGTTCATGGCGCCGACCTGGCAGGCCCTGATCGACGGCGCGCGCTATGTCGATGAGCGCCTCGTCGAGATCTTCGGCGAGCTCGAGCCCGCCGTCATCGTCGAGGACAACGTCGTCGCGTTCCCTGCGATCCCGGCAAGCGGGCGGCCGTGGGTGCGGATCGCCTCCTGCAATCCGCTCGAGATGAAGGACCCGGAGCTGCCGCCGCCGTACTCGGGCCTCCCGGAGGCGGATCGCTCCGAGTGGGAGGCGTTCCGCTCGGAGTACCGGCGGTCGACCGCCGCGATGCAGAGCGAGTTCAGCGAGTTCTGCGCCGAGCACGGCGCCCCGCCCCTCGAGGAAGGGGAGTTCATCCACTCCTCCGAGTGGCTCAACCTCTATCTCTATCCCCGCGAGGTCGACTACGAGCGATCTGTGCCGCTCGCACCCACGTGGCACAACCTCGAGGCGAGCGTCCGGGACACGGACGAGGCCTGGAGCCCTCCGGCCGAGCTTGCCGACGGCGAGGGCGCCCTGATCTACGTCAGCCTCGGATCTCTCGGCTCCGGCGACCTCGAGCTGATGCGGCGCCTGGTCGAGGCGCTCGCCGGGACGCCCCACCGGTACGTGGTCTCGAAAGGCCCACAGCACGACCAGTACGAGCTGGCGGACAACATGGTGGGCGAGGAGTTCCTACCGCAGGTCTCGGTGCTCCCGCAGGTCGACCTCGTGATCACCCATGCGGGGAACAACACGGTCACCGAATCGCTTCGCTTCGCCAAGCCGATGGTCGCCCTGCCGATCTTCTGGGACCAGCACGACAACGCCCAGCGCATCAACGAGACCGGGCTGGGGGTGCGGCTTGATACCTACCGCTTCACAGATGACGAGCTCTCCGGCGCGATCGAGCGCCTGCTCGCCGACAACGCATTGGCCGAGCGGCTTCGAGGGATCTCTGCCCGCCTCGAGGCGAATCCGGGCACCGAGCTCGCCGCGGACCTGATCGAGCGGGTCGCCGAGACCGGTGAGCCCGTGAGCCGCTAGGTCGCGGCGGCGTCCAGATCCCCGATCCAGACCGCCTCCATGTCGACCCGCGCGCCGCGGAACGGTACGCCCTCGGCCTCGAGCAGTCGCCGCTGGCGTGCCCCCTTCGCCAGGGATCCGTCGGCCCGCACGATCCGCTGCCACGGAACGCTCGGGTCGTCGCACGAGGCCAACACCATCCCGGCGAACCGTGGCGCGCCGGGGCTCAGGTCGCCGTAGGTCGTGACGAACCCAGGCGGAACGGCGCGGGCTCGGCGGAGGACCTCCTGGGCGCGGAGAGAGTCGATCATGGGCCGTACAGGGATCGAACCTGTGACCTTGAGATTAAGAGTCTCCTGCTCTACCAGCTGAGCTAACGGCCCGGCGCGAAAGGTTAGCGACGCTTCGCGGAGCTCTACGGCGTCGCCGGGGCCACGGCGCCCCCCGTGTCGAGACCCCCGAATGGGTCCTGCAGCTGGCTGCCTCCGGTGGCGCTCTGCTGCTCGCCCTGCTGCTTCTGTGCCTTGACCAGGGCGGTCGCCTGCTTGTCGATCTTGTCGAGCGCCGTCTGGAGCTGCTGCTTTTCCTTGCCCTTCGCCTTGGAGATCGCCGTGTCCGCGGCGGCCTTGCCCTCGTCGAGCTTGCCCTCGGCGTAGAGGAAGTAGGAGAGCTGCGCGTAGTTGAAGGCGTTGGGCTGCTCCTTGGCGATGCCCGCCTGGGTCTTCGCGGCCCCCTCCGCGTCGCCGACGCTCCGGTAGGCCTGAACCATCTGCGGAGCCACCTGGAGGTTCAGCTCCTTCGGGTCGGTCTTCAGGTACTTCTCCCACGCGTCCAGCGCCAGGTTCCACTGGGTCAGGGTGTCGTCGGTGGGGTTGATCTGGCCGGTCGTGGAGTCCTGCTCCGCAACCCGGGCGCCCGAGAGGTAGCGGTACCGGGCGAGGTCGATCAGCGCCTGCTCGTCCTTCGGATCCTGCTTCAGCTTCTTCTCGGCGTCGTCGATCTGCGACTGGTAGGCCGCGGCGGCGGCGTTGCCGGAGTCGCTCCCGCCGCCGAACAAATCACCGATGCCGCCGACGCCGTTCGAGCCGACGCCGAAGATGACGAAGCCGATCAGGAACGAGGCGGCCAGCAGCGAGTAGACGATGCGGACCATGGTGCGACGGCGGCCGCTCTGCAGGTCGAAGAGCATGGCGTCAGCTTAGTGAGAGTCGGGCGCCGGACGGTCGGGCGGACCGGGTACCGGCGGGCGGCCGATCACCTTGGAGAGCTGCACCGAAGCCTCGAAGAGGAGCAAGAGCGGCACCATGCATAGGAGCATCGTCACCGGGTCCGTGCCGGGCAGCAGCATCGCGATGATCGCGATGATCAGGATCGCGTAACGGCGGTTGTGGGCGAGCTGCTCGGGCGTGACGATCCCGAGCCTGGTCAGGGAGAGGATCCCGAGCGGCGCCTGGAAGACGAGCCCGACCGCCATCAGGGTCGTGAGGAAGAACCCGTACCACTCGCTCGCGCGGATCTGGATGTTGAACTTCGTGTCGTTGAAGTTCAGGAGGAACTTCGCGGCCGCCGGAACGACGACGAAGTAGGAGAAGACGACCCCGGCGAGGAAGAGGAACGGCACCGAGAGCAGGAACGGCAGGATTACACGCTTCTCGTGCGGAGCCAGCGCAGGCAGGACGAACGCGTAGGCCTGGTAGAGCAGGATCGGCAGGGCGAGCAGCAGGCCTGCGTAGACCGAGACCTTCAGCGTGGTCACAAAGGGCTCCGTCGGGCTGAAGGTGATCGGGGTCTTCCCGTCCGGGAGCGGGTTGTTCGCGATGTCGAGGAGAAGATGGTTCTGCCAGAAGCAGAGGCCGGTGGCGACGATCAGCACCGCGATCGAGACGATGATCCGCGTCCGCAGCTCATCGAGGTGCTCCACGAGCGTCATGCGCTCGTCGAAGCTGGCGGTCTTTAGCCGCGCCACTAGCCAGTGGCCTCCGCCGCGCTATGACCCACGGTTACGAGCGGGTCTCGACGACTTCGCCCTCGACGGGCTCCGCGGTCGACGACGATGACTCCAGCTCGTGCTTGGTCTGCTCGAGCTTCTCCTCTTCGTCGCTCTTACCGCTGATGGAATCCTTGAACTCGCGCATGCCGTTCCCCAGCGACCGCCCGAGCTCGGGCAGGCGCTTGGGGCCGAAGATGACCAGCGCGATGACGAGGACGATGATGATCTCTGGAAGACCGATGTTCGGCATCGCTCTCCACGGTACGCCACCTGCCAGGCGGCGCATTGATTTGCCGTTACTTGGGCTCGGCCGCCCGCTCGCGGAAGTTCAGGTGGTAGCGCGATGGAGTCGGCTCGTCCTGGCCCTGGTACTTCGAGCGAGCCTCGCCAGAGCCGTAGGGATGCTCGACCGGACCGTCCATTCGCATGAAGGAGA
>JBKPNZ010000037.1:0-45953 GCA_046732895.1 Actinomycetota bacterium | reverse complement strand
GCATGCTCGGCACCGCCGCGTAGGGATTCACGAGGAAGCTCGCGAGGTCGTTCTTGTCCTGGGCGACGTTCGTGAACGCCGCGATCGTGTCGGTGAACCCGGCCGACGGGAACATCCGCGGGGGTGCGGTCGGGAAGAGCGTGTAACCGACCAGCGCGAGGCCCATCGCGACCAGGAACATGTTTCGCACGAAGTAGAAGGAGTCGTTTCGGAACAGATAGATCCAGGCGAGGACGCCGACGGTGATGACGAAGTGGCTGTTGAAGTACATCCAGTTGGCGGCGTCGATCACCCAGTGATGCTGGATCACCGCCTGTTGGAGACCCGGCTCGAAGAAGAACCCGAGCGAGCGCTCGAGGCTGATCACGTGCTCGCCGTTGGCGAATGCCACCTGCGACTTGCCGTCCGCGAATCCGCGCACGACCTGATAGCCCTGATAGGCGATGAAGAAGAAGACGAGCTGGAGGACCAGATCGCCCCAGCCTTTGGGCAGCCTGCGGGTTATGGCGGATAGAGGACGGGACATGAAGTTGCGAAATTGTAAACGGCGTCAGGCGGCACTCAGAAACCCGTTGACCCGGTCGATCACATCCGGTTGCTCGAGCCACGGCCAGTGGCCGCCCCCCTCGACTGTAACGAGGTCGGCGTTGGGCAGCCGCTCGGCGTAGGCGCGGCCAAAGCGCAACGGAAGGTAGGCGTCACGGTCGCTCCAGACGACCAGGGCGGGGCACTCGAGGCGCCCGAGATCCGCGCCGGCGGCGGCGAGCTCGGAAGGCCCTGCCGAGCGGTAGAGGCGGAGGATCGCGTGCCTGGTCCCGCGGTCGAGATACCTCCAGATGAGGTCGACCTGCGATTCGGGCATCGGGCCGCGATCGCCGGTTGCCTGGCGGAGCAGGAGCTTCGTCGCCGGCCTGCTCGTCAGGGCATTGAAGCCCTCCCCCACGACCGGAACGCGCCAGAACCATCGCGCAACCCAGTGCCAGCGATAGCCCTCGAGCAGCGGAACGGCGTCGATGACGACGAGTCGCTCGAGCTGCTGTGGCTCGCGTTGCGCCGCAATCAGCGCCACGGAGCCCCAGTCGTGGACCACCAACGAGTGCCTCTGGACGCCGAGCGTCCGCAGGAACTGCGCGTAGAAGCGCGCGAGGCCGTGCATCGAGTAGTCGAAGTCCGCAGGGCGAGCCGAGCGACCCCATCCGGGCAGATCGAGTGCGATCGCCGGGCGGTCGAGGCGCTCCAGGAACGGAAGCCAGTCCTGCGAATGCGTCGGATTGCCGTGGACGAAGACGACGGGTGTCCCGGCTCCCTCCCGGCGGCGGACGAAGACCCCGACCCCGTCGACGGAGACGGTCCCCTCGCCGATCGCCTCCACAGGCCGAGCATATCCTCCCGCGAATGAGCGAACGGCCGGACACGGAAAGGGCTGAAAGCTCGATTCTCTGTCTCGGCGAGGCGATCGTCGATCTGGTCTTCGAGGGCGAGGCCGACTCGGTGTCGCAGGCGACGGCGTTCACGCCGCATTTCGGGGGCGCCCTTGCGAACGTCGCGGTGGCCGCCGCGCGAGCCGGAGCCCGCGCGGCCCTCGGCGGTGGAGTCGGCGCGGATCCGTGGGGCGAGTGGTTGCGCGATCGCCTCCGGTCAGAGGGCGTGGATCTGAGCTACTTCTCGGTCGTCGCGGGCCTGCAGACCCCCGTCGCCTTCGTCACCTTCGATTCACGCCGCGAGCCGTCGTTCCAGATCTATGGCGACGGGATCACGGCCGGCCTCCACAGCGTCGCCGATCGGATCGAGGAGGCAGTCGCCGCGTCCGCAGCGCTCATCTTCGGCTCGAACACGCTGGTCGGCGAGCCCGAGCGTGAGCTGACCATCCACGCCCGAGATGTCGCGCTTGCACGGGACGTGCCCGTGCTGTTCGATCCCAACATCCGGCCCAACCGCTGGGAGGGACTCGACTTCATGCTGGAGTTGTGCCGAGAGCTGGCCGCGAGCTCGACTCTGGTCCGCGTGAACCTCGACGAGGCGGCGCTCATCACCGGGCTCCCCGCCTCGGATCCCGTGGCGGCGGGCGACGAGCTGGTCCGGTTGGGCGCGAAGGTGGCCGTGGTGACCCTCGGCCCGGACGGCGCGCTGGCGCGCGGCGCAGCCGAGGGTCGCGCGGAGGGCGTGACGGTCGACGTCGTCTCGCCGATGGGCGCGGGCGATGCGTTCATGGGGACGCTCGCGGCAGGCCTCGGGGCGCGCGGATGGGATCCCGCGCGGGTGGCCGAGTGTCTGCCGGAGGCGGTGGCGGCGGGAGCGGGCGCCTGCACCTCCTGGGGGGCCGTGGCGTGAGCGCGCAGGCTTGGCGCCGTCCGTCGAAGCGCCGTGTGCGAGCCATCCGGGATCGCCTTCGTGAGCTCTACGGCCGCCCGGTGAACCATCCCCATGGGCACCCGATCGCTGAGCTGGTGCGCACCGTCCTCTCGCAGAACACCTCTGACACGAATCGGGATGTCGCGTACGAGCGCCTGCGAGCGCGTTTCCCGACGTGGGAGCAGGTTCGCGACGCGCCGCCGGACGAGGTGGTCGAGGCGCTGAGGCCCGGGGGACTCGCCAACACCAAGGGCCCTCGGATCCAGGCGATCCTGCGCGAGCTGGACGATCACCCCGACCTCGACTGGCTTGCGGATGCGCCACGAGACGAGGCGATCGATTTCCTGACCTCGCTCCCGGGCGTCGGCCGCAAGACGGCGGCCTGCGTGATGATCTTCGCGCTGGGGCGCCCGGAGATCCCCGTGGACACGCACGTCTATCGCGTGGGCGGACGACTCGGCCTCTTTCGCGAGAAGGCGCCGTTCGAAGAGGCCCACGACGAGATGCTCCGGATCACCGATCCCGCCGACGCGTACGAGTTCCACATGAACCTCATCCGCCACGGTCGCGAGGTCTGCCGGCCGCGGCCGCGCTGCGACGAATGCGCCCTGCGCAGGATGTGCCCCTACTGGCGGCGCCTGCGCTCCGGGGCTGGCGGGAGCGCCGTTTCCCCTACGTAGTTTCCCGCAGCGGTGCTGCGGGTCCCACGGGATGTGCGGCATCACCGCGCGCGAAAGACTCAGATCCATCGCCTCGCGGGCAGGGACGTGCCCATTTCGGCCACGGATGGCCGCGAGGTGTTTCGCAGTTTCTTGAGAGGAGTCTTGCTTTGAAGGACCGAACCGCCCCCGCCCGCAGCCGGTGGCTGACGGCATTCGTCGCCGGCGCCGCCGTGCTGGTTGCGATCGCCGCACCCGCGGCCGCCCAGGCCGACACGCCCCCAGGGCAGGTGAAGGTGATGACGCGGAACCTTTACCTCGGCGCCGACCTCACCCGCGCGCTTGACGACACCAACACGTCCGAGCTGGCGCTGGACGCGGCGCAGATCCTGAGCATCATGCGCGACACGCACCCAGAGAAGCGAGCGAAGCTGTGGGCGAAGGAGATCGTCAAGAACAAGCCCGATCTCGTCGGCCTTCAGGAGGTCGCCCTCTGGCGCCGGGATGAGGTCGCGAATCCGAACCCGCCGCCGGGCGTCCCCCCCTACGCCGATGGACCGCTGACCCCGGCGACTACCGTCGACTACGACTTCCTGGGCGATCTCATGAAGCAGATCAAGAAGCAGGGCGGCGACTACCGCATCGTGCGCGTCCAGAAGGAAGCGGACGTGGAGGTCCCCGCCGCCGGCGCTTGCCCGGGCCTCGATCCGGCGAACAGCAACACGTGCGACGGGCGGCTCACGATGCGCGATGCGATCCTCGCCAACAACGCGAAGAAGGCAAAGGTCAAGACCAAGTTCGAGGACTCCGGTCACTACGACACGCAGCTCGTGATCGAGGACATCGCCGGCACCACCCTCGACATCAGCTTCAATCGCGGCTGGCAGTACACCGAGGCCAACGTGCGAGGGACGAACTTCCGCTTCGTCAACACGCACTTCGAGTCCGCCGACCCCGAAGGCACGATCCGGGAGGGTCAGGCCCAGGAGTTCACGGCCTCCTTCCCACCGGCCGCCGCGCCTGGTCCCGCCACCGAGCAGTCCGCTGGGATGCCCGTTGTGGCCGTCGGTGACTTCAACACCGACGACGACACGGTGAGCGGGAACGACCAGCTCGGCTACACGGCGCTGACGGACGGCGGCCTGATCGAGATGAGCACCGGCCCGACGGCGCCGGACGCCGACTCGAGCTGCTGCCTCGCGGACGAGACCCTCACGAAGGGCCCGCCGGCGTCGGAGGCGGACTTCGACCATCAGGTCGATCACGTCTTCACGACGAGTGCCGACGTGGATCCCGTCAGCACGAAGGTCGTCGGCGGCGACCCGGACGTGTTCAGCCAGTTCGGGTTGTGGCCGTCCGACCACCGGGGCCTCGTCACGAAGCTCCAGTTCCCGACGCCCTAACGGGCGATCCGGTTGCATCGAACGCCCTCCGCGGTCCGGACGCCGCGGGGGGCGCTCGCGCGTGTGAGGCTCCGCGACTATGCGCCGGGCTCTGCGACTAGTATCTCCGCGCCCGCGCCGCGACGTGCCCAAACGGGCTTCCGGCGACGGCCCCGACCTATGAGCAAGACGCCCCTGAGGATCTTCGGACTCGTCGTCGTCGTCGTGGCGGTGGTGGCCATCGTGGCCTTCCTCAGCACGGGCTCAGATGACGCAGCCACCGTCCCGGTGAAGTCACAGGACCGGGAGGCGCAGCAGATCTTCTCGACCAACTGCGGGACGTGTCACACGCTCGCCGCGGGAGGCACCGACGGCGTCGTTGGGCCGAACCTCGACGTGATCCTGCCAACGAGCGCCACCCCGGCGGAGGGCTCGGCCGAGGAGGTCCAGAAGGCGAACGAGAACACCTTCAACTCCGAGTACGGGCGCGTTCTGAACGCGATCACGTGCGGGCTCAACGGCCGCATGCCGCGCGGCATTCTCCAGGGCGCCGACGCCCAGGAGGTCGCGGGCTTCGTCGCCGCGTACGCGGGCCAGCTCGGCCCCGACCAGGGACCGCTGCTGCCCGCCGACGAACGCAAGCTCACCCCGGCGCAGCCGTGCGGGGGCGAGGGGGGCGGGTCGGGCGCCGGCGGTGCGAGCTCGAGCGGCACGTCGGGTTCGAGCGGCTAGAACGAGCACTAAGGGGAAGGGTTGGGCGGGTGCGCGGGTCCCTCCGCGTGCGTCTTGCACGAAGTGACGACAATGTCGTCGGTACGTGCAAATCGCTGGGCTGTGGGCGACCGATGGTCGAGAAAGCGCGCCAATGACGCGTTAACTCGACCATCGGTGCGAATTGGGGTGGAATCGAACGCCACGAGGCTCCGATTACTCACCCCCACGTGCCAGGAACCCGGCGCCCCGCATGAGCCCAAGGCTCTCAGGCACCACCGCTCGCCCCTTGGAATGCGGGCACAAACCTGCTAGCCTCGGACTCAGATTTTCAGCTCTGTGACTACGAAACTTCTGACGAAGGAGAACTGAACGTGGCGAAGACCATCGGAATTGACCTGGGAACGACGAACTCGTGCGTAGGCGTGCTCGAGGGCGGGGAGCCGACCGTCCTCGAGAACGCCGAGGGCGGGCGCACGACGCCTTCCGTCGTCGCCTTCACGGACTCCGGCGAGCGGCTGGTCGGCACGGTTGCCAAGCGCCAGGCCGTGATGAACCCCGAGAACACGATCTTCTCGATCAAGCGCTTCATGGGTCGCAAGGAGGCCGAGGTGAAGGAGGAGGAGACGATCGTCCCGTACAAGGTCGAGGCCGGCCCGAACGGCGACGTGCGGGTCAAGGTCCGCGACAAGCAGTACTCGCCCCCCGAGCTCTCCGCGATGATCCTCCAGAAGCTCAAGTCCGACGCCGAGGCGAAGCTCGGTGACACGGTCGACTCCGCCGTGATCACCGTGCCGGCGTACTTCAACGACGATCAGCGTCAGGCGACTAAGGACGCCGGCAAGGTCGCCGGCCTCGACGTCAAGCGCATCATCAACGAGCCGACCGCGGCCGCGCTGGCATACGGCCTGGACAAGGAGGCCTCGGAGCAGACGATCCTGGTCTTCGACCTCGGTGGCGGAACCTTCGACGTCTCCGTGCTCGAGATCGGCGACGGCGTCTTCGAGGTGAAGGCAACCGCCGGCGACAATCACCTGGGTGGCGACAACTGGGACAAGGCGATCGTCGAGTGGCTGGTCGCCGAGTTCAAGCGCGATCAGGGCGTCGACGTGTCCAACGACAAGCGCGCCCTGCAACGCCTGTACGAGCAGGCGGAGAAGGCGAAGATCGAGCTCTCCACCACCCAGGAGACGCAGATCAGCGTTCCCTTCATCACGGCGATCGACAACGAGCCGCGGCACCTCGACATCAAGCTGACCCGCTCGAAGCTGGCCGAGCTCACCTCTGACCTGCTCGACCGCGTCGTCTCACCGGTGAAGCAGGCGCTCTCCGACGCCGGCGGTCCGACGATCGACCACGTCGTCCTCGTCGGCGGCATGACCCGCATGCCGGCGGTCCAGGACAAGGTCAAGGAGCTCACCGGCAAGGAGCCCCACCAGGGCGTCAACCCCGACGAGGTCGTGGCGATCGGCGCGGCGATCCAGGCCGGCGTCCTGGCGGGCGACGTCAAGGACGTCCTGCTGCTCGACGTCACCCCGCTCACGCTCGGCATCGAGACCAAGGGCGGCGTGATGACGAAGCTGATCGAGCGCAACACGACCATCCCGACCCGCAAGTCGGAGATCTTCTCGACCGCCGACGACAACCAGCCGTCGGTCGAGATCCACGTCCTCCAGGGCGAGCGCGAGATGGCGCCCTATAACAAGTCGCTGGGCAAGTTCCAGCTCACCGGCATTCCGCCCGCCCTGCGTGGCATCCCGCAGATCGAGGTCACGTTCGACATCGACGCGAACGGCATCCTCAACGTCTCGGCCAAGGATCTCGGCACGAGCAAGGAGCAGAAGATCGAGATCAAGGGTGGTTCTGGCCTCGACGAGAGCGAGGTCGAGCAGATGATCAAGGACGCCGAATCTCACGCCGAGGAGGACCGCAAGCAGCGCGAGCTGGCGGAGGCACGGAACCTCGCCGAGAACGCCGCGTACCAGGCGGAGAAGCAGGTCGCCGAGATGGGCGACAGCCTCGACTCCTCGGCGAAGGAGGAGATCACCGCCGCGATCGCGGACGTGAAGGGCGTGCTCGAGTCAAGCGACACCGACGAGATCAAGGCGAAGACCGACGCTCTGCAGTCGGCCTTCCACAAGGTCTCCGAGCAGATCTACCAGCAGGCCGCCGACCAGCAGCAGGCCGCCTCCGGCGATGGCGCTCAGGCGAACGGCGCCGCCGCCGAGGAGGAGGTCGTCGACGCCGAGGTGGTCGATGACGAGCGCGCGTAGACCGGCAGGCGTGCCCAACAAGCAGGCAGCGGACGGGCCACACGAAGGCCATCCCACGACGAACCCCGCCGCCCCCGGACGCGAAGCGGAGGAGGCGGCGGGCGTTGGTTCGGAGGAGGCGGCGGGCGTTGGTTCGGAGGAGGCGGCGGGCGGTGATGCTGGGGCGGCTGTCGACGCCGACCTCGATGCCCTCTTGGCCGACACCGAGCGCCAGCGCGACGAGTACCTCGAGCTGGCGCAGCGGACCAAGGCGGACTTCGAGAACTACCGCAAGCGGGCCGCCCGGGAGACCGAGGAGGCCGAGCGCCGCGCCAAGTCGACCCTGGCTCGCGAGCTCGTGCCCGCGCTTGACAGCCTCGAACGGGCCCTGCAGTCCGCGGGCGTCGGTCCCGACGACGGCCCCGGCGAGGAACCGAGCGAGCCCCAGTCGCGCGAGGTCAGCGCCCAGGAGGCGCTCGCCCAGGGCGTCCAGCTGGTTCTGCGCGAGCTGCACCGGACCCTGGAGCGAGCCGGCGTCGAGGCCTTCGACCCGGCCGGCGAGCAGTTCGACCCGGCCTGGCACGAGGCGCTTGCGACCCGCCCGGCGGACGACGGCAGCGGGAAGGTCATTGAGACGATCGAACGGGGCTACCGCCTCGACGGCCAGTTGATCAGACCCGCCCGCGTCATCGTCGGGGAGTAAGGCGCCATGGCCGGCGACTTCTACAAGGTGCTCGGCGTCGAGAAGAAGGCCTCGGCCGAGGAGATCAAGAAGGCCTACCGCAAGCTCGCCCGCGAGTACCACCCCGACCGCAACCCGGACGACGCGAAGGCGGAGGAGCGCTTCAAGCAGGTCCAGGAGGCCTACGACACGCTCTCGGACCCCGAGAAGCGCAAGCGCTACGACGCCGGCGGGATGTTCTCCGGCTTCGGCG
Source organism: Actinomycetota bacterium (assembly GCA_046732895.1). Classification (GTDB taxonomy): domain Bacteria; phylum Actinomycetota; class Thermoleophilia; order Solirubrobacterales; family 70-9; genus JBKPNZ01. The sequence goes on along the minus strand of JBKPNZ010000037.1, from coordinate 37,662 downwards.
GCGGGCGCGGCCCCGGCGGCCCAGGCGGCACCGGCTTCGCCTCGGACATCGGCGACATCTTCTCCACGTTCTTCGGCCGGCGCGGTGGCCCTGAGCAGCAGACCATCCGCGGCCGCGACCTGGAGACCGAGGTCCGCCTGTCCTTCGAGCAGGCGATCGAGGGAGCCGAGATTCCCGTGACCGTCCCGAAGCAGTCCGCGTGCGCGACCTGCGGCGGCAACGGCGCCGCCCCTGGGACCTCGCCCACGGTGTGCCCCCGCTGCGGTGGCCGAGGCATCGACTCCGAGAGTCAGGGCTTCTTCTCGATCTCGCAGCCCTGCCCACAGTGCGGCGGGAGCGGCCGGGTGATCGAGCACCCGTGCGAGACGTGCGGCGGCTCCGGGCTCACCCTGCAGCGCAAGCGCTACCGCGTGAAAGTGCCGCCCGGAGTCCGTGACGGCAGCCGCATCAGGGTCGCGGGCAAGGGCGAGGATGGACCCCTCGGTGGCCCGCCCGGTGACCTCTACGTGATCACCCGCGTGACGCCGTCCCCCGTCTTCGCCCAGCGACCCGACGGCAATCTCGAGGTCACAGTCCCGATCTCGATCGCCGAGGCGATCGAAGGCGCCACTGTGGAGGTGCCCACGCTCAGTGGGACGAAGCGCATCCGGGTACCCGCCGGAACTCAACACGGAACCGTGCAGAGGCTGCGCGGCGAGGGCCCGCCTCGACCCGGCGGGCGCGGCCGCGGCGACATCCATTACCGGCTTGAGATCGAGGTCCCCCACGACCTCAATCGGGAACAGAAGCGCACGTTGAGCGAGTTCGCGAAGGCGATGAACGACCACAACCCGCGCGAGCGATTGCTGCGCGAGGCGTCCGCCAGAGGCGGCAAGGTTGGAAGTGATCTCAGATGAGGGGCTCATGAGCGACGACGCCGGCACGGGCAAGCGGCGCAAGACCGGGCGGGCGAAGGTGTCGGCCCACTTCGACGAGAAGCGCGGCGTGTTCATGATCTCGGTGGCGGCCGAGCTCGCGGACATGCACCCGCAGACCCTGCGCATGTACGAGGCTCGCGGCCTGATCACGCCGCAGCGTTCCGCCAAGAACACGCGCCTCTACTCCTACCGGGACGTCGAGCGCCTGCGCCGGATCCAGCAGATGACCGCCGAGCAGGGGCTCAACCTCGCCGGTGTCGAGACGGTCCTCGCCCTCGAGGAGCAGCTCCAGCGCTCGCGCGAGGAGCTGAGCCGCATGCGTAAGCGCGCCGACGAGCTCGAGAGCCAGATGCTCCAGGAGGTCGAGCGCGTTCGCCGGTCGCTTCGCGCAGAGATCGTCCCCTACGGCGCCTACGAGGCCACCGGCATCCCGCCGAGCGAGGACGAGCGCAAACCGGGTGTGAAGATCCCGGTCGAGCGGCGCCAGCGCCGGGCGTAACCCGAGGGCTCGAGCGCGATGCAGGCAGATCGCTTCACCATCAAGTCCCAGGAGGCCGTCGCCGCCGCGCAACGGCTCGCGTCGGCGAACTCCAACCCCGAGGTCGCTCCCGCCCACCTGCTGCTGGCCCTCCTCGAGCAGGAGGACGGGCTCGTCGCACCGGTTCTGCAGAAGCTGAGCATCGACGTCGCGGGCCTGCGCGAGCGGGTCCGGACGATCGTCGATGGGTTGCCCAAGCTGAGCGGCGACGCCGAGCCCGAGTCGAAGCCCTCCTCGGCATTCGTCAAGGTGCTCCAGCGCGCGGAGCGCGAGAGCGCCGGCCTCGGCGACGAGTACATCTCCACCGAGCACTTCCTGCTCTCGCTCAGCGACAGCGCGTCGGGCGTCGCTGATCTGCTCCCCGATCGCGAGACCCTGCTGAAGGCCGTCTCCGAGGTGCGCGGGCCGCACCGGGTGACGACTCCAAACCCCGAGGACACCGTCCAGGCGCTCGAGAAGTTCGGCCGCGACCTGACCGCGGAAGCTGAGCAGGGCAGGCTCGACCCGGTCATCGGCCGCGACGAGGAGATCCGCCGCGTCATCCAGGTGCTCTCGCGGCGAACCAAGAACAACCCGGTGTTGATCGGCGACCCCGGCGTCGGCAAGACCGCGATCGTCGAAGGGCTGGCGCAGCGCATCGTCGCGGGCGACGTTCCCGAATCGCTCCGCGACCGTCGCGTCATCGCGCTCGACATCGGCAGCCTGCTCGCCGGCTCGAAGTACCGGGGCGAGTTCGAGGAGCGCCTCAAGGCCGTGCTGAAGGAGGTCCAGGCGGCCCGAGGCCAGATCGTCCTCTTCATCGATGAGCTCCACACGATCGTCGGCGCCGGTGCCGCGGAGGGCGCCGTCGACGCGGCCAACCTGTTGAAGCCCATGCTCGCCCGCGGCGAGCTGCGTGCCGTGGGGGCCACGACCCTCGATGAGTACCGCAAGCACATCGAGAAGGACGCCGCGCTCGAGCGGCGCTTCCAGCCGGTGCTCGTGGGCGAACCCGACATCGGCGACACCATCGCGATCCTGCGGGGGTTGAAGGAGCGCTACGAGGAGCACCACGGCGTCCGCATCACCGACCCTGCGATCGTCGCCGCGGCCACGCTCTCGGAGCGCTACATCGCCGATCGCTTCCTCCCCGACAAGGCGATCGACCTGATCGACGAGTCCGCCTCCCGCCTGAAGATGGAAATCGAGTCCGTCCCGGTCGAGATCGACGAGGTCGAGCGGCGCATCCAGCAGCTCGAGATCGAGCGACAGGCCCTCGGCAAGGAGAAGGACGCCGCCTCGAAGGAGCGCCTGTCGACGATCGAGTCCGAGCTCGCCGAGCTGCGGGAGCGGTCCGGGGAGATGAAGGCGCGCTGGCAGAACGAGAAGGGCGCGATCGAGGCGATCAAGGACGCGAAGGCCAGCCTCGAGGAAGCCCACCGCGAGGCCGAGCGCGCCGAGCGCGCCGCCGACCTCGAACGCGCCGCCGAGCTTCGCTATGGCGAGATCCCCGAGCTCGAGAAGGTGGTGGCTGAGCAGGAGGCGAGGCTCGCCGAGCTCCACTCGGAGGGCGGCTCGCTGCTCGTCGACGAGGTGACCGAGGAGGACGTAGCGCAGGTCGTGGCCAAGTGGACCGGGATCCCCGTCTCCCGCCTGCTCGAGGGTGAGGTCGAGAAGCTGATCCACATGGAGGAGCGCCTCCACGAGCGCGTCGTCGGCCAGGACGAGGCGGTCGAGGCGGTCTCCAACGCCCTGCGCCGCTCACGGGCCGGGCTCGCTGACCCGAATCGCCCGATCGGGACATTCCTCTTCCTCGGCCCCACGGGCGTCGGCAAGACCGAGCTGGCGCGCGCCCTGGCGGAGTTCATGTTCGATTCCGAGCAGGCGACCGTCCGCATCGACATGTCCGAGTACATGGAGAAGCACGCGGTCGCTCGCCTCATCGGGGCGCCTCCCGGATACGTCGGCTACGAGGAGGGCGGGCAGCTCACCGAGGCGATTCGGCGCCGGCCCTACGCCGTCATCCTGCTCGACGAGATCGAGAAGGCTCATCCGGATGCCTTCAACGTGCTGCTCCAGATCATGGACGACGGTCGCCTGACCGACGGCCAGGGCCGCACGGTCGACTTCACCAACTCGATCCTGATCATGACCTCGAACGTCGGGTCGGACCGCATCGCCGCGGAGGCCGTCGACGAGCGGATTCGCGAGCGCGTCGAGGAGGTCGTCCAGACGACCTTCAAGCCGGAGTTCCTCAACCGGATCGACGACACGGTGATCTTCCACCGGCTCAGCCGGGAGGACATCGCCCGGATCGTCGACCTCCAGGTCGAGCAGCTCACGCGGCGCGTCGCCGAACGCGGCATCACCGTCGAGCTGACCGACGACGCGCGCACCCTGCTCGGCAATCTCGGCTACGACCCGACCTACGGCGCGCGGCCGCTGAAGCGCGTGATCCAACGCCAGCTGGTTGACAAGCTCGCGCTGCGGCTGCTGGAGGGCGAGTTCGCCGAGGGTGACGTGGTGCGCGTGGACGCGTCCGAGGGTGAGCTGGTGTTCGCGAAGGCGAAGAGCGCGGCGCCGGCACCCGCTTAGCGTCGCAGCACGTAGGTCGCCCCGGGACGAAGCGACGACGGCACGTGGGCGTGACCAGCCGGCGCGCCGGAAAGCCTCCGCAACCCTCGTGCTTCACTACGCAGGCGCCGGCGCATGGCGCCCCGTATGACCCCTTCTCTCCCGACCAAGGCTCCCCGGCGGGCCGCCGCCTACGCGCTCGCGCTCTTCGCAGTGGTCGCGGGGCTGGGAGCGTGCGGGTCGTCGGACGAGCCACCCTTCCAGACGGCGGGTAAGAACACGCCGAACATCGTGCTGATCGAAAGCGACGACCAGGCGCGGGTGACCTTCAAGCGGTCGGTCATGCCGAGAACGTTCCGCCTGCTCGTCGACCACGGCACCACGTTCACGGACTCGGTCGCTGCGCCGCCGCGCTGCTGCCCGTCTCGCGCCGGCATGATCACCGGGCAGTACCCCCACAACCACGGGATCGTGTGGGACGACGCCGACAACCTTCGCAATCCCGAGACGACGCTTCCGGTGTGGCTCCAGGATGCGGGCTACCGGACAGCCATGATCGGCAAGTACCTGAACGGCTGGGACCGCCCCGACCCGGCGCCCGGCTGGGACCGGTGGCTCGCGCTCGCGCCAGAGCCGAGCTACTACCACGCCCGGGTCAGCGTCGATGGAGATTGGCGCCACCTGGATCAGGACCAGTACGTGACGGATTGGCTGACGAGGAAGGCAGACAAGTTCATCGGCGAGAGCGCGAGCGGGTCAGATCCCTTCTTCCTCTGGCTCACCCAGTATGCGCCCCACGCACGGAGCGGCCCGGTTCCCGCCTGCAAGGGGTATGCGCCTGTGCCCGCGCCGGGCGACCTGAAGCGCTTTCGGCACGCACCCCTCCCACATCCATCCTCGTTCGACGAGGCCGACGCGTCGGACAAGCCGCCGTCGATCCGGTCGCTGCCTCGTATGGACCGCGATGAGCGCGCGCTCGCGCGCCGCAACTACCGCTGCGGGCTCGCCGCGCTACAGGACGTTGATCGCGGCGTGGCGTCCGTGATGAGGACGCTGCGCCGCAGCGGGGCCATGGGGAACACGCTGGTCATCTTCACCTCCGACAACGGCGTCTTCTACGGTGAGCACCGACTGGCGCACGGCAAGGTCGAGCCCTACGAGCCGGCAGCGCGAGTGCCGCTCGTCATGCGTGCCGGACCCGACGTGCTCAAGCGCCCGCAGACGGCCCGTGCGCCGGCTCCGGTTGCGCAAATCGATGTCGCGCCCACTCTGCTCGACCTCACCGGGTTGCAGCCCTGCAACGGAGGCGATCAGTGCCGGGTACCCGATGGGCGCTCGCTCCGGGGCGACCTCGAAGGCGACCCAGGGCCGGCGAAGCGCGGAGTCCTGCTCGAGCTGCACCAGCCCGGCGATTGCGGCTTCAGCGCAATTCGCACAGCGCGCCGGACCTACGTCGAACGCGGGCTTCCCGCCGGCGACGACCCCTGCGGGCGCACGTTCCGCGAGCTCTACGACCGCCGCGCGGATCCCGGTGAGCTCGAGAACGTCGCAAAGCGCGAGCCGGCGATCGCCGGCGACCTTGCCGAGCGCCTCGCGAAGCTCAGGGAGTGCTCCGGCTCGGCCGAGGGTCCGGACACCCCGGGCGATGCGCCGCCGTGCGAGTAGCGTGCGGGACGTGAAGCTCCGTCTCGGCCGGAAGCGCAGCGAGCCGCCCGCCCCATTCATCGTCGGCGTCGGCCGTTCGGGGACGACCCTGCTGCGGATGATGCTCGACGCGCATCCGGAGCTCGCCATCCCACCGGAGACGCACTTCATCCCACAGGTCGCCCGCAGGCTCAAGGGCGGGTTCGACCGTGAGCGCTTCGTCCAGCTGGTCAGCGCTCATCGGCGCTGGGGCGACTTCCACATCGATGCCGCGGAGCTGCGCGCGCGGCTCGAGGAACGCGGCATCGACCAGACCGGGGACGCCCTGCGCGCCTTTTACCGTCACTACGCCGAGCGTCACGGCAAGACGCGCTTCGGCGACAAGACCCCCAAATACCTCACGAAGATGCGCCCGATCGCCGCCGTGCTTCCCGAGGCAACGTTCGTTCACCTGGTCCGCGACGGCCGCGACGTTGCCCTGTCAAAGTCGGACCGCTCGGGCCGGCCTGCGGCCGAGTCAGCTCGGACGTGGCGGCGGCGCATCGAGCGGGCACGCAAGCAGGCCCGGCGAATCGACCGCTACGTCGAGATGCGCTACGAGGCGCTCGTCGAGGATCCCGAGCCACATCTGCGACAGATCTGTGAGCTGATCAGGCTCGACTACGACCCGGTGATGCTCACCTACCACGAGCGAGCCGGGGAGCGGCTCGCTGAGCTCGGCGACGCGCAGCGTGGCGGTGACGACGTCCGCCCGGCAGCCGGCCGCCGCGCGGCGCACGCGATGACCACGCGCCCGCCCGAAGCGAGCCGAATCGCTCGCTGGCGAACCGAGATGCCGGCAAGCGATCGGGAGGCCTTCGAAGCGGAGGCAGGCGAGCTTCTGAGCGAGCTCGGCTACCCCGTCGGATCGACCGCCTGACGGCGGGACGGATCGGGGTCGTACCCTTCCGCGCCTGATGCGGGCGATCGTCACCGGCGCCGCCGGGTTCATCGGCTCCCGCCTCGCCGAGCGGCTGCTGGGGGAGGGATGGGAGGTCCGCGGGATCGACCGCCTCTCCGACTACTACGACCCGCAGCAGAAGCGCCGCCGACTGGATGCGCTCAGCGGCTACGGCGGGTTCGATGCCGTCGAGGAAGACCTGAACGAGGCTGATCTCGATGCGGCGCTCGAGGGTGCGCAGGTCATCTTCCATCTGGCGGCGCAGCCGGGCGCGCGGGCCGGCTGGGGTTCGGAGCCACCCGGTCAGCTCCGCGCCGCGCTCGGCGTTCCGGCTGGCTCGTAGCCGAGTTCGGCCAGAAGGTCGCCGGCCTCGGCTTCGAAGCGCGCCTTGTCCGGATCGCTCATCTCGGCCCGCCACCGCCCGATGCCCTCGGTGGTCGGGGGCTTCACGGCAAGCTCGTGGCTGCGACGGCGCGCCTCCGCCGGCCGTGCGCGCTTGCCGCTCTCGGCCTCCAGGTCGCGGTCGAGCTCGGACATCCGCTCCGACGCATGCTCGTGATAGCGCAGCATGACCGGGTCGAAGTCGAGCTCGATCAGCTCACACACGCGGCGGACCTCCGCCTCGGGCTCGGCCACGAGATCCTCGTAGCGGAGTTCGAGATAGTGCTCCACCTGGGCGCCCTGCTCGCGCGCCTTGAGGATCCGCCGCTTCCAGCGACTGGCGGCAACCTCGATCGGCTCAGCCTTGTGCGCGCGCCGTGCGCGTGAGAGAGCCGCATCGCGCCCGTCGCGGATCAGGTGAACGAACCGCGACTCGGGAAGCACCTGGTTGATCCGCTTGATCCGCTCCGCGTACCCCGGCGTCTTATCGCCCCAACGCGGCTTCCCCTGGCGCTCGGCGTAGAGCTCGTAGAACGACCTGAGGACGAATCGCGGCCCTGGCTCCTCCTTGGCCCGGAGCCGTCCGAGCAGCTCATCGGCATCGAGCTGGAAGTCACCCCAGCGCCGCTGGCTCGTGAGGAGCGCGATGAGCTCCTCCGCCGTCGCGCCGGCGCGGCAGGCCCGGGCTACGTCGGAGAAGAAATGAGTCTCGGGTGGGATCGTGAGCTCGGGATGCGCATCGAGCATCAGGCGCAGGAGCGTCGTCCCCGACCGGCTCACGCCGACGATGAACGGGGCAGGGAAGCGCTTCGGCTTCTGCTCGGGTTGCTGCCTTCGGAACGGGGCGCGCACGCGCTCGGAGTCTGGCAGAGTGCTGCCGAGCGGCCGCGGGCCGCGGCCGGCGCTCAGGCATACTCGCCGCCGATGCGCATCGGAATCGTCTCCTACTGGTTCAACCGGGGCCAGGCCGTTGTCTCACGACAGCTCCGCTCGGCGCTGACTGGCCTCGGCCACGAGACATTCGTGCTCGCCCGGCCGACGACCGAGACCAACATCCGGTCCGCGTTCGTCGATCGCGGCGACGTCTGGGACCAACCGGGCATCACCGAGGCGTCCGCCTACGAGATCCCGACGCACGAGTACCTCGACTGGGCCAAGGCGAACGCGCTGGAGGTGGCGTTCTTCGATCAGAATTACGGTTTCGAGGGGATCAGCGAGCTCCGGCGCAGCGGCGTGCGCACGATCGGCCGGTTCGTCTGGGAGCAGTTCTCGGCGGCCGACTCTGGTCCCGCTAAGGAAGCCCTCGACGTCATCTACTCCCTCACCGCCTGCGAACAGGAGCGCTACGCCGGCTTCGGCATCGAGAGCCCACGCGTGCAGTGGGGCATCCACCCGGAATTGTTGGAGTTCGCGGATTCGCCCTCGGACGAGGGGGTGGTCACATACTTCTATCCCGGCGGCTTCTTGTCGAAGCGCAAGCCGATCGACGAGGTCCTCAAGGGCTTCCAGAAGGCCCGAGGGGACGACCTGCGCCTGGTCGTCAAGGCGCAGGTGGAACGCAAGCGCCGGCGGCTTGAGCGTGCGGCGGAACGCGATTCCCGGATCGAGTTCATCCTCGAGGATCAGCCTACGGCCGAGCATCTGCGGCGCTTCGCGTCAGCCGACGTCTGCCTGGCGCCCAGCCGGTGGGAGGGCCTTGGCCTTCACCTCTACGAGGCGATGGCGTTCGGCATGCCGGTCATCACGAACGACTTCCCGCCGATGAACGAGGTGATCGCGGACGGCGTGAACGGCCTGCTCGTGCCGAGCTCGCAGAACGGCGAAGCGAGCTCGGGCATCCCGGCCGTCGACGTCAGCCCGCGGGATCTCCGTCGGGCGATCGAGCGCCTCGCCGACCCGCAGGAGCGAGCCAAGCTCACCGAGGGCGCTCGGCGGCGGCGGGACGAGCTCGCGTGGGAGCAGACCGTCGCGGGCTACGCCGGGCTGCTCGAGCTCGTCGCCTGACCGGCCTGCGGCTCGACCACGCGGATCGGCCGATCCAGGCGCCGGCGCACGTCGGCGACCGCCCCGGCGGCCTCACCAGGGGCACTGACGAAGACGACCTCCTGAGCCGCGAACGTGCGCAGGGTGTCCTCGATCGCCTGGACGACATCAGAGTCGCCGACCTGCCCGCGGGCCTCGAGGCCGCTGAGCGAGAGCGTCCCGACCGAAAGCGCGAGCCGGCGCTGGGCGTCGAAGCGGGCGGCGCCGACGTCGCTCAGCCAATGGGCAACGCGCGTGTTCAACGCGGGGGCGAGAACGAGCACGTCAGGGATGCGCTCGCCGGCTCCGGCTGTCGCCCCCGCGCCTGCCCGCGCGATTCCGGCGATCGACTCGGCCACCCCGGGGTCCTCGACCGCGACGAGCGCAACGACCAAGAGCAGGAAGCGATCTGGCGGGGCCCGACCGACCTCGATCGGCTCGTCGAAGCGCATGAGCGCTGCCGCGATCACGAGAACGGCCACCGCGAGTGCGCCGATCGCGAGCCCGGCCGGCGGACCGCCGATGGCGAAACCGGCGACCGGCGGGCCTACGAGGGCGAGCACGATGAAGGGCAGGGTCCACGCCTTCAGCTGCAGGGGCCGGAGCTTTCGCATCTGCGATCCGTCTACCCGCGCCCGCGAGTCGCGATTCGGCGAATCACGACGACATCTTCCCCCGGTGCCGGCCCCGCCGCATAGAGTGGTGAGGCAAGCGAGGAAGGAGGGCCAAATGCCGACCTACATCATGCTCACGAAGCTCACGTCGGACGGTGTCAAGTCGCTGAAGAACAACCCGGGGCGGGTGCACGAGGTCAACAAAGAGGTCGAGCAGCTCGGCGTCCAGGTCTTGAGCCAGTGGGCCACGCTCGGTGAGTACGACTTCGTCACCGTGATCGAGGCGCCTGACGAGCAGACCATGGCGAAGCTCTCGATCGAGATGGGTTCGCGCGGCACCGTCACCAACGAGACCCTCACGGCGCTCGAGGCCGAGGCCTTCACGAAGAGCCTTTGAGCGCAGCTCCGGGCGGCCGATGAGGATTCTCGTCGTAGGCGCGGGAGGGCGCGAGCACGCAATTGTCCGTGCCCTGGCCCGCTCGGCCCGGGCGCCCGAGTTGCTGTGCGCCCCCGGTAACGCGGGGATCGCGGCGGATGCACGCCCTCTCGACGTGGGTGCCTCAGACGTTCACGCTCTGGTCGACGCGGCCGTGGCCGAGTCCGTGGATCTGGTTGTCGTCGGTCCCGAGGCCCCCCTTGTCGCCGGACTGGCTGACGCACTCGAGGCCGCGGGGGTCGCCGCCTTCGGGCCGGGCGCCGAGGCGGCCCGGATCGAGGGCTCCAAGGTCTACGCGAAGGAGCTGATGGCTGAAGCCGGGGTGCCCACCGGAGCGCACACGGTCCTTCGCAGCCACACCGAGGCCCTCGAGCATCTGGAGCGGACCTCCTATCCCGCCGTCCTGAAAGCCGACGGGCTGGCGGCGGGGAAGGGCGTGATCATCGCCACCTCGGAGGGCGAGGCGCGCGAGGCCGTAAAGGTCTTCTTCGTGGAGGAGCGCTTCGGCGCGACCGAGGTCGTGCTCGAGGAGCACCTCGAGGGCGAGGAGCTCTCCCTGCTTGCGCTGTGCGACGGAGAGAACGTCGTGCCGCTGGCCCCCGCCCAGGACTACAAGCGCATCTTCGACGACGACGAGGGCCCGAACACGGGCGGGATGGGGAGCTACTCCCCGGTTCCCGGCTTCGACCCCGCGCGCGTCCACGAACTCGCCGCGACCGTCCATGAGCCGATCGTCTCCGTCATGCGGACCCGCGGCGTTCCCTATCACGGAGTTCTCTATGCCGGGTTGATGTTGACCGATGCTGGGCCCAAGGTGCTCGAGTACAACTGCCGCTTCGGCGATCCCGAGACCCAGGCCGTGCTGCCCCGCTTGCGCTCGGACATCGTGGACCTGTTCGAGGCGGCGCGCGAGCCGGGCGGCCTCGCCGGCACCGAGCCCAGCTTCGGCGACGACTGGGCGGTGACCGTCGTGCTCGCTTCCGCGGGCTACCCCGCCTCCTCATCCAAGGGGGACGTGATCGAGGGAGTCGAGGCCGCCGAGGCCCTCGATGGCGTCGAGGTCAGCCATGCCGGTACGGCCCGCGACGCGGATGGGCGCCTCGTGACCGCAGGTGGACGTGTCCTCAACGTGACTGCCCTGGGGCCGACGCCGGAGGCCGCCCGCACCCGCGCCTACGATGCGGCGCGGCTGATCCACTTCGATGGAATGCAGCTGCGCAGCGACATCGCCGCGCGCGCTGTGGAGCGCGTCGCGGCCGCCTGAAATGGAAGGGAGAGGATGAGCGAGACAGGGACGCAGACGATGCCCGAGGTCGAGGTTGCCTTCGGCGAGATCGAGGTCGACGCGCCGCTCGTCGGGATCATCATGGGGTCGAAGAACGACAAGCCCAAGATGCAGCCCGCCGGCGAGGCCCTCCAGGAGGCCGGCATCCGCTACGAGGTGCGGGTGATGAGCGCCCACCGCGATCCGGACACGGTCCGCGACTATTGCCAGAACGCGCGCATGCGCGGGCTCAAGGTGATCATCGCGGGCGCCGGCATGTCGGCGGCCCTTCCCGGGGTCGCCGCGGCTCACTCCGACCTGCCCGTGATCGGCGTGCCGATCTCAGGAAAGAACCTCGGCGGCCTGGACGCCCTGCTCTCCGCGGTGCAGATGCCCCCCGGCGTTCCCGTCGGCTGCGTCGCCATCGACGGCGCCAAGAACGCCGGGTTGCTGGCGGCCCGCATAATCAACGCGTGACACAGATGCCTGCCACGTCCTGGGCTTCGCCTCCGGGGGTGTCAGGGTTTGCGTTCAGATGATCGCCCGATACACCCGAGATGAGATCGGCGGCGTTTGGACCGATGAGCGGCGCATGGCGGCCTGGCTCGAGGTCGAGCTTGCCGCTCTGGATGCCTGGGCGGCGGAAGGGGCCGTTCCCGCCGCGGCCGCCGCGGCCTGCCGCGAGCGCGCGTCATTCACCGTGGACGCCGTCAAGGAGCGCGAGCGCACGACCGGCCACGATGTCGCCGCCTTCGTCGACGTGGTCGCGAGCTCGATCGGCGAGGAGGGCCGGTGGCTCCACTACGGGCTCACCTCCTCGGATGTGCTCGACACTGCCCTGGCGTTGCAGCTTCGCGAGGCCGGAACCATCGTCGTGGCCGGTGCGCGCACCTATCGCGATGCTCTGATTGAACGCGCACTCGAGCACCGCGACACGCTGTGCGTCGGGCGTACCCACGGGGTCCACGCTGAGCCGACGACCTTCGGGCTGCGCCTTGCCGGCTTCGCCTTCGAGGCCGATCGCAACCGCCAACGCCTGGAGGCGGCGTTCGAGCAGGCGGCGGTCGGCAAGCTCTCCGGCGCGGTCGGGACCTATGCATCGGTGCCTCCGCCAGTCGAGCGGCGAGTCATGGACGCTCTTGCGCTGCGCGCCGAGGACGCCTCGACCCAGGTCGTCCCCCGCGACCGTCACGCGCTCGTCCTCGCCCAGATCGCCCTCGCCGGCGCCGGGCTGGAGCGATTCGCGACGGAGGTGCGCAACCTCCAGCGCACCGAGGTGCGCGAGGTCGAGGAGCCGTTCGGCGGAGGGCAGAAGGGCTCATCAGCAATGCCGCACAAGCGCAACCCGATCCTCAGCGAGCGGATCACGGGGCTTGCCCGTGTCCTCCGCGGCTACTCGCAGACCGGGCTGGAGAACGTCGCCCTCTGGCACGAGCGCGACATCTCCCACTCGGGCGCGGAGCGGGTCGTCCTGCCGGACGCGACGACCCTGGCCGACTACATGCAGCACCTCGCCACCCGCGTGGCGAGCGGGATGACGATCCGGGCCGAGCGGATGCGCGAGAACCTCGAGCTGACCCACGGCGCGTTGTTCAGCCAGCGCGCGTTGACCGCGCTTGTCGAGGGCGGAATGACCCGCGACGACGCCTATCGCCTCGTGCAGGAGTCGGCGCAGCGGGCGTGGGATGAGGGAACGGACTTCAAGGAACTGCTGTCAGAGCGGCTTGCCGCAAACCCGGATACCCCCGCAGGCGTAGCCGAGGAGGTGGCCGGCCTTGGTTTCGAGCCGTACCTCGAGCACGTGCCCGAGGTGCTGGCGCGCCTCGAGGCGCTTCCGGGCTAGCTCACCCGAGCGAAGCGCTCGACGGCCGCGAGGAGCTCCTCGACCTTCTCGTCGGCCTCGCTGCCGCCCTTGGCGACGGCGTCGCGGACACAGTGGTTCGTGTGATCGGAGAGCAGCGCCAGCCCGACTCCGTCGAGCGCCTTGCCCACGGCGCCTAGCTGGGTGAGGACGTCGATGCAGTAGGTCTCGTCCTCGACCATCCGGCGCACGCCTCGCACCTGCCCCTCGATCCGGCTGAGGCGATTGAGGATGGCGTCCTTGCTCTCCAGGTATCCGGGCGGCTGAGCCATGTGCTGACTATACCGCCCGGGGGTATGGACTCCGCCCACCCGCAGTCGGCATCCGGTTTCATGGTGCGCATGCGGAATCCGCTGCGACGGCGACCTAAGCGTCCTCCGGCCCCATTCGTGGTCGGCGTCGGACGCTCGGGCACGACCCTGCTTCGGCTGATGCTCGACGCCCACCCTGCGCTCGCGATGCCGCCCGAGACCGGCTTCGTCCCGGATCTCATCGCCGCGGCACGTAAGGACGGTGCGAGCGCCGACGACCTGCTGGAGGCCGTCACGAGCCATCGCAAGTGGGGCGACTTCGGAATCGAGCCCGGCGAGTTGCGTGAGCGGTGGGCGATGCTCGATCCCATCCGGGCACGGAGCGCGCTGCGCGCGTTCTTCGAGCTCTATGCCGAGAAGCAGGGCAAGCCCCGCTGGGGCGACAAGACGCCCGGCTACACCATGCACATGCGGCGCATCGCGCGGACGCTGCCGGAGGCGCGATTCGTGCACGTGATCCGGGACGGCCGCGCCGTTGCGCACTCGCGGATCACCTCCCTGTCGCTGCGCGAGGTGCCGATGGAGCAGGTCGCCCGGCGCTGGCGCAAGCGCGTCAAGCGCGCTCGCAGCCAGGGGGCCGGCCTGGATCACTACCTCGAGATCCGCTACGAGGATCTGGTCACCGACACGGAGCCGGTGCTCCGGCGGGTGTGCCAGTACATCGAGCTCGACTGGGATCCGGTCATGCTCGACTACCACCGCCGATCCGAGGAGCGGCTGGCCGAGCTCGATCGCGACATTCCCGCATGGGAGGGGAAGCTGCCCCGCTCGGCCGAGAGCAGGATGGCTCTTCACACCCAGACGACGAAGCCCCCCGATCCTGGGCGAATCGATCGCTGGCGTGGCGAGATGAGCGCCGAGGACCTCGCCGTCTTCGAGTCGATCGCGGGGGAGCTCCTGACCGAACTGGGCTACGAGCTCCAGGGGACTGCGGCCACGGCCGCGGGTGCCGATGAGTGAGGGCCGCGAAGGCGGCGGGCCGCCGATCGTGCTCGTCGTCGGGCTGCAGAAGTCGGGGACGAGCCTGCTCATGCGCCTGCTCCTGGGACTCGACGAGTTCACCAACCCGGTGCGATGGGAGGGCAAGGAGTACTGGGGGGACGAGCCGCCGTTCTCGCCGAGCGCGTTCCCGGCCGGCAGCTTCTACCAGCGCGATGGCGGCGAGCGCGGGCACGAGCTGGGTGCGGCCGAGGCCACGCCGGAGGTCGTTGAACACCTGCGCTCGGAGCTTCCCGCAGGCGAACGGCGAGCCCTCGTGCTCAAGAACCCCTACAACACGGTGCGCGTGCCGTGGCTGCGAGCCGCCTTCCCCGAGGCCCACATCGTGGGCATCGTGAGGCGTCCGCTTCCCAACGTCTTCTCGCTGCTGAAGAAGCACGCTGACAACGAGCACGTCCATCGCACCCCAGAGGAGGGCTGGTGGGGCGTCAAGCCGGCCGGCTGGCGCGAGCTGGCCGACGAGGACAAGCTGGTCCAGGCGGCGCGGCAGTGGGAAGCGGTGAACCGCAAGCTCTGGGCGGACCGGGCCCAGGTCGACCGGCTGGTCCTCTACCACGAGCTCTGCGCGGATCCGGCCGCCGCGATCGGCGCGATCACGCAGGCCGTGCTCGGCCTCGAGGTCGGTGCCGAGCTGCCGGAACTCGAGGCGCTCGACGACGAGCACGAACGCGGGGGGCTCCTGGAGTCCGCGAACCGCGTCTTCAAGCGCACCAAGTCCCTCGACCTCGCAGGTGCCGAGCGCGCCGGGGAGCGGCTCGAGCCCCTCGACCAGGCACAGCGAGAGACGGTGATCGGCATCTGCGGCGGGCTTGCCGCCGAGATCGGGCTTGACTCAGGCTGACTCGCCGCGCTCACGGCCCGGCGCCGGGAACCGGAATGGCCCTTCGATGGTCGGTTCCAGCGGCAGGCGGGAGTCGAGCCAGCGGTAGCGCTCGGAGCTCTCGTCGAGTGGTGGGTGGACCTCCCGCAGGAAGCCCGGCAGGTGGAGCCAGCGGTGGCCGTGGACGTGCACGAGGTCATCGAGGTCGAGCGCCTGCATCTCGGGCGGCTGCAGGATCCGCTTCGGCAGCGGGTAGTTGTAGGTCGCGGGCAGGATCAGCATCCGCTCGAACCGGTCGGCGACGACGCCGGCGAAGGCGAGCTGGTCGATCTGGTTGCGAAGCTGCTTGCGGCCGCCGCCGTGGCGCTCGGCGAAGCTCGAGGCCAGCAGCCGGTCGAGCGCGTCACGCCACTCGCCCAGGATCCCCGAGTCGCGGCGCACCGCGAGCAGGCCGGCGTTGAAGTAGGCGCGGATCCGCTCGCCCTCGACGTTCGACTCCAAGAAGGGCCGGGCCTTGACGCCGAGCTCGTCGTAGAGCGCCTGCCAGGCGGGCTCGTTGCGGTGCCCCTCGCCGGTCGAGCCCGCGTTCGTCTGACCCACCGGACGGGCGGCCGCCGGCCATTCCGCGGCGGCGAGCAGGGCCGGCTCGTGGAGGAAGACAGTGTCGGAGTCCGTGAAGACCAGCACGTCGTGGCCGAGCTCGCGCTCGGCCCAGGCCGAGACGTAGACCTTGTTGCAGTGGGGCAGGTCGGAATTCGCGGCGTTGAGCGGCTCCCGGACATGCTGCACGGCGAGCTCGCCGAGGCGATCGACGGTCGCGGCGGAGGGCTCGTCGCCGGGGCGAGGGGCGAATGTATAGACGGGTGAGTCGGCCATCTCGCCTCCCCACCGCCGCAGCGATTCCACGCACAGCAGCGTCTGCGACTCCAGCGGGCCGCGCTCGACGCAGAGCAGAAAGCAGGTGGACACGGGCGCGGCGAGGATAGAGCGGGTGGGTGGGGCTCAGACGCCAGCCAGGGCGACGATCGCCTGCCGGCCCTCGCCGAGCAACGGATCGCCGTGGGCGAACAGAAGGTCGCCGAAGTCGAGCTCGAGCAGGCGCTCGAACGCCTCGCGGAGTCCTGCCTTGACCTCCTCCGGGTCGTCGCCGAGCAGCCCGTCGGAGACGAACCGCGGCGTGTCCTCGTAGCGGATCAGGGCGTCGGCGAAGGCGATCATCCCGTCGCCCGAGGCGATGTGCAGAGCGGTCTCCTCGGGGCAGATGGCGCCGATCTCCACCGCGGTGACACCCGGCGCCAGCTCATCGCCGAAGACGAAGCCGCTCACAGGCTGGTCCGGGCCGAACTCGTGGAGCCCTGCCTCGTGGCAGAGCACGGGGCAGGCGAACGCCTCCGAGAAGGCGGCGCTGTGGCGATAGTGATGCCGGTTGGTGAGGACGATCCGCTCCGGCGCAGAGTGCTCGTCGAACCACTTGACGCCGTCGTCGGGAAGCATCGGGTCGATCAGCGTCGCCGGCTCCGCGAGGTAATACGAACTGACCTGTGTGCGGATGCCCTCGTGGAAGGCCTTCCAGTGGAAGACGCCCGGCCGGATCTCGTCCATGGCCGCGTGCCTACCCAGACCGGGGCGCGTCGCAACGCGTTGTTAGCATCGCGCGGCGATGAGCTCACCCGCCCTTGCCGACCTTCGCCTCCGCGCCAGCGGCAAGGTCCGCGAGATCTATGAGCTCGAGGATGACCTCCTGATGGTCGCCTCCGATCGGATCTCGGCCTACGACGTGATCCTGCCGACGCCGATCCCTGACAAGGGCAAGGTGCTGACGCAGATGTCGGTGTTCTGGTTCGAGACAACCGAGCACATCTGCCCGAACCACTTCATCTCCCAGGACGCCCCACCCGAGGCCGAGGGGCGGGGCCTGCGCGTGAAGCGCCTCGACATGTACCCCGTCGAGTGCGTGGTCCGAGGGTATTTGTCCGGCTCAGGCTGGCGCGAGTACACCAAGACCGGCGCCGTATGCGGGATCGAGCTGCCCGATCACCTGCAGGAGTCGCAGAGGCTGCCGGAGCCGATCTTCACGCCAGCCACGAAGGCCGAGATCGGGGACCACGACGAGAACATCGACTTCGACCGGGCCGTCGAGATCATCGGCGACCGCGACCTGATGGAGGACCTGCGCCGCGTCTCGATCGAGCTCTATTCCCACGCCGCGGCACACGCGGCCGAGCGCGGCATCATCATCGCCGACACCAAATTCGAGTTCGGCGCCTCGCCCGGCGCAGAGGTGGTCCTCGGCGACGAGGTCCTCACCCCCGACTCCTCGCGCTTCTGGCCGGCCGATGAGTACGAGCCCGGCCGCTCCCAGCACTCATACGACAAGCAGTACGTCCGCGACTGGCTCGATGCGTCCGGCTGGGACCACACCCCGCCCGGCCCGGATCTCCCCGACGACGTCGTCGCGAACACGCGCGGCCGCTACGTCGAGGCGTACGAGCGCGTCACCGAGCGCACGCTTTAGTCGGCCGGGCGACGCGCGCGCTCTAACCTCGTCGGCCCATGCGACCGATCGACGATGAAGAGCGGGCTGCGATCGATGCGTCCGGCATTCCGGCGCTGAAGCGGGCGCCTGAGGGTGTCTACACGCCCGCGGAGCGACCTGCTCAGCGGGTCGAGCCGATCGTCTTCGTCGGCGGCACCGGCCGCAGCGGAACCCACATCGTGGCCCGCTTCATCGGGCGGCACAAGAAGTTCGTGGCCATCCCGGTGGAGTGCCGCTTCCACGTCGAGGACCGCGGCTTCCCTGGCCTGCTCGACGGCAGCGTCACCAAGCAGGAGTTCCTGAAGCGTCTTCATGGCTTCTGGTGGAAGGGCCGCCAACGGGGGCGACGGCGGGGGATGCATCGCATCCTTCCCCGCGAGCGCTTCGACGCGGCCGTCGCGAGCTTCGACGACCGCTTCGACGCGGAGCCGGAGGCCGCATGCCGGAGCCTGTTCCTCGACCTCTTGTGGCCGAACGTGATCGAGCGGGGGGCGAGCGGGCTCGTGGAGCAGAGCACCGATGTGGTCGCCGCGGCGCCGACGCTGGTGCGCCTCTTCCCCGAGGCGAAGTTCATCCACGTGGTACGCGATGGGCGGGACGCGTCCGCCTCCCGGGTCGCGCAGACGCACGGCCTCTCCTACCCGCGGACCCGTAGCCAGGGTCTCGAGTGGTGGGAGCGGAGGGTTCGCGCGATCGACGCCGGCGCCCGCGCCATTCCCGAGGGGCGTCTGCTCGAGGTGCGCCTCGAGGGCCTGCTCGTGGAGCAGCGCCGCCAGGCGGGAAAGCGGATCGCCAAGTTCGTGGGCGTCAGCATGGGCCCGCGCCTGCGGAACTTCATCCGGATCAAGATGAGCACGGAGGAGGCCAACCAGGAGCGCTGGCGCCGCGGCCTGTCCGACCGCCGCGCGGAGGACATCCGGTGCCGCTACGGGGACATCGTCGACCGCCTCGAAGCCGACGGCGTCACCTGCGTCCCGCTGCTCCGCGCCGGCTCCGCTGCTGCGGTCGAGACCGAGTAGGGCGCCACCCGCGTCTACGCTTGCGCGATGCCGCAGCCGCGCTGGACCCGCAGCCTGGAGCCACCGGAGTGCCCGCCTGGCTGGAGCACCGGGCCGCCGGACTTCGTCGGCGTCGGCGCGCAGCGATCGGGGACGACGTGGTGGACTCGCTGCATCCGCAAGCACGAGCGGGTCGCGCCGCGGCAGGGACTCCCGAAGGAGCTCCACTACTTCAACCGCTTCTGGAACGGCGAGGTGCCGGCCGATTTCGCCGAGACCTACCACCGCCTGTTCCCGCGTGGCCCGGGTCAGATCGCCGGCGAATGGACCCCGCGCTACATGCTCGACTTCTGGACGATTCCGCTTCTGCGCCGGGCGGCACCGGACGCACGCATCCTCGTGATGCTGCGCGACCCCGTTCAGCGCTACCTCTCCGGCATCGCCCGGGCGCATCATCAGGCGACAGAGGAGGGCGGCGCGATCAACCTCGTCGCGACCGGAGACGCCCTGGCCCGGTCGCACTACGGGGAGCAGCTCGCGCGAGTGCTCGAGCACTTCCCTCGTGAGCGTGTCCTCGTCCTCCAGCTCGAGCGGGCGGTTGCGGCCCCGGGCGAGGAGCTCGCGCGAACGTATGAGTTCCTCGAGCTCGAGGTGCCCGCCGAGCTGCCCCGGCAGCTCTTCCAGCAGCGCTCGGGTGCCGGCACCAAGCCGGACCTTCCGGACGAGCTGCGCGCCGAGCTCGTCGCTCGCCTGGCCGACGACGTCGCTCTGCTCGGCCGCCTTTGCCCCGAGCTCGACCTGAGCCTCTGGCCGGACTTCGCGTGAACCTCTTCGTACTGGGCATGCGGCGCTCGGGGACGACGATCCTCTACGACGCCCTCCAGGAGGACCCGGACCTCGAGTGCTTCTACGAGCCGCTGCGCGAGGAGGACGTCACCGAGGGGGGTGGCAGCGGGGCGCGCGAGGGTGACGCCTTCGCCCGGATGCGGCGGCTCCGCGCGGACTTTCGGGATCGGCGCTATCCGGATCTTCCGATCGAGGAGTTCAACTGGGGCGGTCCCCGCAAGCCGCCGCTTGAGCTCGAGCCGGACCTGCCCCCGCATTGCCGCGAGCTCCTGGCGGAGCTCCTCGAGCGCTCCCCGGCCGCCGTCAAGGAGACGCGCCTTTGGTCAAAGGTGCCGGTGCTCGCGGAGCTCGACGCCGGAGCGGCCCTTGTGCACGTGGTCCGGGACCCACGCGCGGTGGCTGCCTCCATCGTCCTCGGCCGGGGCCAGCGCCGGCGAGAGATGCTCCCGACGGCCGATCACTTCTTCGCCGACCGCTCCAAGCGCAAGCTCTGGTCGAGCCGAGCGATCTCGCGCGGGCTGGTGCGCGCGGAGGGCAAGCGCGTGCGTGATCCCTCGAACCCCGAGCGGGTTCTGCTCGTGTGGCGCGCCAGCTTCGAGCGCACCGGGCGTGATGGGCTCGAGCGGTTCGGGAACCGCTACGTCCTGGTCCGCAACGAGGACCTGCGGGCCGACCCCGCGGGCGCGCTGGCTGAGGTCTACGCAGCGCTCGGGCGGGACGTGCCAGCACCGGTGATCGCCTGGGCTCAGGGAAACGTGCGCCCGCCCGCCGAGCCGTACGCGGCTGAGGATCCGCGATGGCTCGAGGCGCTCGAGGTGGCCGGGGCGATCGAAGCGACGAAGGACGCCGGCTACGGCGAGCTCCTCGCCGGTGGCGCGGCTAACCTCTGAACGGATGAAGGCGAGGGTCCTGATCCGGCCGAAGGAAGGCCTGCCCGACCCGCAGGGCAAGGCCGTCGAGCGCGCCCTACCGGCGCTCGGGTTCGAGGGCGTCTCGCATGTGCGCGTCGGCCGGATGGTCGAGCTCGAGGCGGAGAACGAAGCGGAGCTCGATTCCCTCTGCGAGCGCCTGCTCGCGAACCCCCTCATCGAGGACTTCGAGGTGGAGAGGCTTTGACGCCGACCGTTGGGGTCTTGCAGTTCCCCGGCTCGTGTGACGAGCGCGATGCCGCCGCCGCCTGCGAACGCGTCGGCGAGGGGCGCCTGCTCTGGCACGAGGAGACGGATCTGGAGGGCCTGGACGCCGTGATCGTCCCCGGCGGCTTCTCCTACGGCGACTACCTGCGCGCCGGGGCGATCGCCCGCTTCTCGCCCGCAATGAGCGCCGTCGCCGAGTTCGCCGCGGCGGGCGGCCCCGTGCTCGGCATCTGCAACGGGTTCCAGGTCCTCTGCGAGGCAGGGCTCTTGCCCGGCGCCCTGCTGACCAACGAGGGGCTTCGCTTCGTGTGCCGCCAGGTCGATGTCCAGGTCGCGAACACCGAGACGCCGTTCACCCGCGAATGCTCGGAGGGCGCGCGCCTCTCGATCCCGGTAAAGCACATGACCGGCCGCTACTTCGCGCCGACGGATGTGCTCAACGATCTCGAGCGGAGTGGCCAGGTGGCGTTTCGCTACGCGCCGGGGCACAACCCCAACGGCTCCGCCCGGGACATCGCCGGCGTCACGAACGAGGCGGGCAACGTCGTCGGGCTCATGCCGCACCCGGAGCACGCGGTCGACCCACTCACCGGCTCCGCCGACGCGCTGGCGCTCTTCGCCTCGCTCGCGGCCGCCCCAGCCGCTGCCGCCGCCTAGGCGCGTCGGGGCGTGTCACAGGCAAACGCAAGAGGCCAAGGTCACGGCGTTGCCAGAGCCCGGTTGCTCCTTCTCCCCGGCTACTCCGAGTTGGAGTGGGTGATACGGCCACAGCTCGAGGAGTGGGCCGAGGTCGCCGTGTTCGATGCCCCCGGTATCGGCGAGGAATCCCCGCCGGGCGCGTATGACAGCGCGGCCCTGGCCGAGCGCGCGGCAGCAGAGGTCGATCGGCTTGGATGGCAAGGCTGCATCCTCGCCGCCGACGAGTTCGCGATCGCGGCGGCCCTGAAGTTCGCGGCTCGGCAGCCGGACGCGGTCCAGGGGCTTGCACTCGGGCACGCCTGTCTGAGCTTCAGTCCCGACGCGGACCCGCCGGCGATCAACGCTGAGGTGCGTTCGGCCTTTACCCAGGTCGCCGAGCTTGATGACCGCACGTTCATGCGCCACCTGACGCAGATCACGCAAGGGTTCTACGGCGAGGAGCTCGCCGATCGCATGCTCGAGCGAATACCCACCGGGGTGGCGCAGGCGTATGCGCGCGAGATCATGGCCGACCCGGGGGACTGGATCGAGGATGTGTTGCGGGATCTCAGGAAGCCGTTGCTCCTGGCTGAGCACGATCCGTGCCTTCTGTTCACCAGGGCGGGATACGAGGCCGCCGTCTCGGCCTTCCCCGACTCGATGCAGGTGACCTGCAAGGACAAGCCGACCGTAAGCCCCACCTTCGCCGAAGCGCTGCGCGAGTTCTGCCGCGAGGTGGTCTCCTAGAACGGGTGCCACTATTCGGCGAACGCGTTATCCCTCACCTGCCTGAGAGCTCCTGAGGATGGGGACCGAGTTTCTGCACCTGTACACGCTATGCGTGGACCAACGCAGAAACTCGGTTGACTAGCGGCGCGGACGAGCAGCCGCTGGCCCTGGCTCAAGACCGCGATCACGATCACCAGCCTGCGCCCGCTTGGGACGAGCGTCCGATGCCGCCTACACTTCGGGCCCCGCGGACCATGCGCCCATCGCTTTTCAGAAGTAGGCGTGCGGCCCGGGCTTCGCGCGCGCCCGCGCCATTCGTGGTCGGGGTCGGGCGATCGGGCACGACGCTGCTGCGACTCATGCTCGATGCCCACCCGGAGCTCGCGATCCCCCCGGAGACGCACTTCGCCCCCGACGTCATCGCCGCCTGTCGCAGCAGGGGCCGCTCGCCTGAGCTCGTGCTCGAGACGATGACGACCGAGAGCCGGTGGGGCGACTTCGACGTCGACGCGGACGTGCTGCTCGAGCGGCTGCGCGGCCTTCGCCGACTCGACGGCGGCGAGTCGCTGCGCGCCTTCTACGAGCTCTACGCAGAGGGTCAGGGAAAGCCGCGGTGGGGCGACAAGACGCCGATCTACGTCAGGAGCATGCGTGACATCGCCGGGGTGCTGCCCGAAGCCCGCTTCATCCACGTCATCCGCGACGGGCGCGACGTCGCGCTCTCGCGCTGGAAGCGGGCGGTGAAGGGCCGGGCGCCGGCCGAGAAGGTGGCCCGCACCTGGCGGCGGCGCATCACGAAGGCCCGCAACCAGGCTCGCCGCCTTCCGCACTACATCGAGGTTCGCTACGAGGACCTCGTCACCGACACCGAGTCCACGCTGCGCCGCGTCTGCGCCCTCATCGAGCTCGACTTCGACCCCGTGATGCTCCGCTACTACGAGGACGCCTCGCAGCGACTCGCCGAGATGGCCCGCGACCTCCCCGACGAGGGGGGTGGCGTGCGGCACTCGGGAAGCGAGCGCATGGAGGCCCACGCGCTCACCTCGCGCCCGCCCACCAGCGAGCGCATCGCGGTCTGGCGCGAGGAGATGAGCGCCGAGGACCGCGCCGCTTTCGCCGATGTCGCCGGCGACCTGCTCGCCGAGCTCGGCTACGAGGTTGAGGCCGCCGCGGGAGAGGCGGGCTGATGCTCTCCCGGCTGATCGGGGACGCCCGCCTGCGCTCGGCGGCGCCCCCGGGGCCACCCGCGCCGTTCATCGTCGGCGTCGGCCGTTCCGGCACGACCCTCCTGCGGATGATGCTCGACGCGCACCCGCAGATGGCGATCCCGCCCGAGACGTATTTCGTGCCGCATCTGATTGCCGCATGCGGGCGGATTCGCGTGACCCCGGAGGACGTGGTGGCGACGGCAACCGGCGACGAGCACCGGCGCTGGCCCGACCTCGATATCTCCGAGGAGCGCTACCTGGAGCGCCTGCGCGCGCTCCCGCGCCTGAACGGCGCCGATGCGGTGCGCGCCGTCTTCGAGCTCTACGCCGCCAACGCCGAAAAGCCGCGGTGGGGCGACAAGACACCGGACTACGTGAAGCGCATGCCACAGATCAAGCGAGCGCTGCCCGAGGCGAGGTTCGTCCACGTCATCCGGGACGGGCGCGACGTCATGCTCTCGACCTACCGGCGTCGCGCGCAGCGCGGCCGGCCGCTGAAGCCCACCGGGTCGATGGCGCGGCGCTGGCGCAACCAGATCAACCGGGCTCGGACCGACTCCCGCCACGCCGGGGACTACATCGAGATCCGCTATGAGGACCTGGTCACGGACACCGAGTCCGTCCTCCGCCGCGTGTGTGAGTTCATCGAGCTCGAGTTCGACCCGGTGATGCTCCGGTACTACGAGCGTGCGGGCGAGCGGCTGAAGGAGATGGAGCGCGAGATGCCCGCCGCGGGCGACCGGCCGGCCCGGCCCAGCCGGGAGCGGCTCGAGGCCCACGCGCTGACCACGAAGCCCCCGACGAAGGACCGCATCGAGGTCTGGCGCGAGGAGATGAGCACCGAGGACAGGGTCAAGTTCGAGCAGGTCGCGGGCAAGCTTCTGGGGGAGCTCGGATACACATTGGAAGGCGACGAGGGGGCGAGCGGTCTGGCATCCTGAGTGCCCCGCGTGTGGGGCGAGCGTGCCCGCGCCAGCCACTTCCAGGCCGCCCCCGCGCCCACCTGACCATGCGACTTCCGAGCTTGAGACGAGCGCCGCGCGCGCAGCATCCCCCGGCCCCCTTCGTGGTGGGCATGAACCGCTCGGGAACGACGCTCCTGCGAATGATGCTCGACGCACATCCGGAGCTCACCGTCCCCCCCGAGACCCACTTCGTCCCGGATCTGATCAAGGCCGTGCGCGAGCCCGGCTCCACCCCCGCGGACGCGCTCGCCGCGATCAAGTCCCATCGCGAGTGGGGCGACTTCGGCTTCACCGACGCCGAGGCGCTCGGGTGGTTCGAGGAGCTCGATGAGCTGACGCCCGGGGCAGCGGTGCGCTGCTTCTACGAGGCGTACGCCAAGCGCGAGGGCAAGCCGCGCTGGGGTGAGAAGACACCGGCTTACGTCACCAAGATGCGCTTGATCGAGCGGGCCCTGCCCGAGGCGCGCTTCATCCACGTGATCCGCGACGGCCGCGACGTCGCGCTGTCCGTGCTCGACCGCACGGTTCGCGACTACACGGCCGGCGACGTCGCGCGGCGGTGGCAGCGCAAGATCGAGAAGGCGCGCGCGATGGAGCCGAAGCTCAGCCACTACATCGAGGTCCGATACGAGGACCTGATCCTCGACACCGAACCCACCCTGCGCCGGATCTGTGACTTCACCGAGCTTGCCTTCGACCCGGCGATGCTCACCTACCACGAGCGTGCGCCCGAGCGACTGAAGGAGATGGAGCGGGCCCTCCCCGCCACCGGCGGGGCGAACGAGCTATCGGTCGAGCGGCGGATGGCCACCCACGCGATGACGACTCGCCCCCCCGATGCCGACCGCGTGTCCCGCTGGCGGCGCCAGATGTCAGAGGACGACCGGGTGGCATTCGAGGAGGTCGCGGGCGGCCTGCTCGCCGAGCTGCGCTATCCGGTTGGTGAGCCGGTTGACGCGGCGAACGCATGAAGATCGGCATTCCGACCAAGTGGTTCAACAGCGGGCAGGCCGTGGTCTCGCGCCAGTTGCGCTCGGCCCTCGACGAGCTCGGCCACGAGACGTTCGTGCTCGCCCGCCAGGGAAAGGGCAAGCGCTCGCAGGAGGCAGACCGCCCCGCGGATCCGGTCTGGGACCAACCCGGCGTCACCCAGGTGGCCGAAGCCGACGTGCCGCTGGCCGAGTTCGAGCGTTGGATCGACGCCAACGGCATCGAGACGCTCTTCGTCGACAACAGCTACCAGTTCGAGGAGCTCCGGGCGCTTCGCAATCGCGGCGTCCACACCATCGGGCGCTTCGTCTGGGAGCACTTCGCCCCCGAGCACGTGGAGCCCGCCCGCGAGGCGTTTGACGTCATCTATTCCGTGACGCGGTGCGAGCAGGAGCGCTATCGCGCACTCGGACTCGAGACGCCATACCTGCCCTGGGGCTGCCACCCCGAGCTCCTCGCCCTGGCCGACGAGCGCAGGACTGACAGCGACGAGGTGCGACTGCTCTTCCCCGGCGGCACCCTGAATCGCCGCAAGCCGATCGCCGAGGTGCTGGAGGCGTTCGCACGGGTCCCCGATGCGCGCCTGCGCCTGGTCGTGAAGGGTCAGCTGCCGAAGCGCGGCGGCAAGATCGGCGAGAGCGCGCGCGAGGATTCGCGGCTCGAGGTCGTCCTCGGCGACCAGCCGACAGCCGAGCATCTGCGCCTCACCGCGTCCTGCGACGTTTGCCTGGCCCCAGCACGGTGGGAGGGACTCGGCGTACCGCTGTTCGAGGCGCTCGCGTTCGGCCAGCCCACGATCACCAACGATGACCCGCCGATGAACGAGGTGGTGGCCGACGGGGTGAACGGACTCCTCGTCGGCTCGCACCCGGACGGCACCGCTCGCTCGGGGATCACCGCGTTCACGCCCGACGTCGGCGACCTCGCGAAGGCGATCGAGCGCATCGCCGACGACGGCGAGCGACAGCGTCTGGCCGAGGGAGCGATCCGCGTGCGCGATACCGAGCGCCGCTGGGAGCACACCGTGGAGGGCGTCGCGGGCCTCGTCGAGCAGGTCCGGTAAGCGACAATGGCCGCCTCATGAGCTACCTGCGCAGAGCACGAATCATCGCCGCGGGGCGCCGGCTTCGGCCGCGCTCGCCGCAGCCGCCGCCGGCGCCGTTCATCTGCGGCGTGACGCGTTCCGGCACGACGCTCCTGCGGCTGATGCTCGACGCTCACCCGGACCTGGCGATCCCGGGCGAGACCCACTTCGTCCCGGCTCTCATCAAGCGCGTCGAGCGCCGCAAGCCACGGGCCGACGAGCTGACCGGGCTCATCGTGGGCCACAAGCGGTGGGGAGACTTCCAGCTCGAGCCGCACGACCTGCGCGCCCGCCTGCGCGCGATCGACCCGCTCACCGCCGGGGACGCTCTGCGGAGCTTCTACATGCTCTACGCGGAGAAGCACGGCAAGGCCCGCTACGGCGACAAGACGCCCGGGTATCTACGCGAGATGCCGCGCATCCAGCGCGTCCTGCCGGAGGCGCGCTTCGTCCACATCGTCCGCGACGGCCGTGACGTGGCTCTGTCCGTACTGAAGATGAACTGGGGACCCGAGACGGTGACCGAGGCGGCCGCGCTGTGGGTCGAGCGCATTACCAAGGCGCGGACCCTGGCGCCGAAGACAAACCACTACATCGAGGTGAAGTTCGAGGACGTGCTCGCGAACACCGAGCCCACCCTCAAGCGCGTGTGTGAGTTCATCGAGCTCGATTTCGACCCCGTGATGCTCGACTACCACGAGCGCGCCGAGGCGCGCCTGCAGGAGAAGGCGCGGGATCTCCCGCGCTCGAAGCGCCCGCCTCAGCCCGCCGAGCTGCGGATGCAGAGTCACGCCCTCGCCAAGGAGCCCCCGAAGGCCGAGCGGACCGCCCTGTGGCGGACGCAGATGGAGCCCGTCGATCGGGAGGAGTACGAGCGCATCGCAGGCCCGCTGCTCGCCGAGTTCGGATACCCCATCGGCGCCGAGGCCGAGGCGGCAGCCGAAGCCGCTCAGGCTCCCGTCGCCGCCGGCCGATGAGCGCCGAGGCCACCGCCGAGGTCCGCGAACCGTGGACCATCCCGCTCGACGACCCTCCGTGCCCCGAGGGCTGGGTCACCGGGCCGCCCGACTTCGTGGGGGTGGGCGCCCAGCGGTGCGGCACCACCTGGTGGTATCGCGGTGCCATCCGCACGCATCCGAAGGTGGTGCGCGAGGCGAAGCCGGGTAAGGAGCTCCATTTCTTCGATCGGTTCTTCGACGGTGAGGTTCCCGGGGATGTGGCCGAGCGCTACGCACGCCAGTTCCCTCGCCCGCCCGACGCGATC
This sequence comes from Actinomycetota bacterium, assembly GCA_046732895.1. Lineage (GTDB taxonomy): Bacteria > Actinomycetota > Thermoleophilia > Solirubrobacterales > 70-9 > JBKPNZ01. Next base: position 9,928 of record JBKPNZ010000037.1, on the reverse strand, counting down.
ACCGGCGAATGGACGCCCCGCTACATGCACGACTTCTGGACGCCATCGCTGCTGAAGCGCTGTGCTCCGGACGCTCGCATCCTCGTGATGCTGCGCGACCCGGTCGAGCGCTACCGCTCAGGCGTCGCCCGCGAGCAGCGCATCGCTCCGCGGCGGGGTGGTCCGTTTCGCATCTCGGAGATCGGCGACGCGGTCTACCGCAGCCTCTACAGCCGCCAGGTCGAGCAGCTCCGCGAGATCTACGACCGCGAGCGGGTCCTCGTCCTGCAGTACGAGCGCTGCCTGGCGGATCCGCTCGGCGAGATGCGCCGAACCCAGGCCTTTCTCGGCCTGGAACCACTCTCAGACGCGCCCAAGCGCCTCGTCAAGGACTCCGGCGCCCCTCCCAAGCCCGAGCTCCCGGCGCAGCTGCGCGAGGGACTCGTGGCGCGCCTTCACGAAGACGTCGCCCGCACGATCGAGCTCTGCCCGGAGCTCGATGTCACGCTGTGGCCGAACTTCTCCGATCTCGCCGGAGGCGGGCGATGAAGCTCGCGATGGTGATGAAGGTGAAGGACGAGGACGACATCCTCGAGGACAACCTTCGTTACCACGCGGCTCAGGGTGTCGACGTCTTCGTCGTCACGGACAACGGCTCGAGCGATCGCACGCCGGAGATCCTGCAGAGGTGGGTTGACGCCGGCCGCATGCAGGTGATCGACGAGCCCTCCCCGGACTTTCGCGACCAGGCGCACTGGTGGGTGACCCGAATGGCGAGGCTCGCCGCCACCGAGCACGACGCTGACTGGGTCCTTCACACCGACGCCGACGAGTTCTGGTGGCCCGTCACCGGCGACCTGAGGCAATCGCTCGAGTCGATCGCGGACAAGTATGGAGTGGTCGTGGCGCCCCGGATCGAGTTCGTCCCCCGCCCGGATGGGCCCGGTTCCTTCTTCGAGCGCCTGACCATTCGCGAGACCCGCTCCAGCCTGCGCCCGAAGCTGGCGCACCGAGCCGAGCCGGACGTCGTCCTGCGCCGCGGCGCCCACGACATCGATGTCGAGCGCGGGGAGGACGGGATGCCGAAGGCCGGGCGGCCCGTGCTTCGCGGGATCCGCGACGACGATCCGGACGACGACCGCCGGCTGATCTTTGCGCCCTCCTGGCCGCTGCGGGTGATGCACTTCCCGCTGCGCTCCTACGACCAGTACCGCCGCCGGGTCGAGGTCATGCTCGCGGGCAGCTACGAGGACCGCGCGCGGCGCGAGCTGCGCGAGCAGTACGACGCCGGCCGCCTGCCCGAGCTCTACGCCGAGATCGCCCTCGACGACGCGCGCGTCGAGGAGGGCCTCCGCGATGGGACGCTCACGCGCGACGAGCGGCTGCGTGACTTCATGGCAAGCTGCCCCGATGCCGCCGCGGCCGCCGGCGGCGCGCGGGTCGCCGTCACGGCCTCGCCCTCGGCCGACGCGGCGCAGGCCGAGATGGACGAGATCGCCTTCGACGCGATGCGGGCGGTCACCCGCACCGAGCAGGGGCTGATTCGCCAGCGCGACGAGCTGCGCCGCCGGCTCGAGCGGCGTGAGCGCCAGCTGCGCAAGGCACGCCGCCGCCTCCGCAAGCGTCCCCGCGGCCTGCGTGCTCGCATCGGGGCACTTCTGGGGCGGGACTGATGACGCCAAGCGTCGCGTTCTTCGTCTGCTGCGAGTCAGGGCCCCTCGAGCAGCAGACGCTGCTCTTCGCCCGGTCGCTACGGCGGTTCGGCGGGCGCTTTGCCGACTGCGCGGTCCACGCCTACAAGCCGCGCACCGGGCCCGAGCTGGCGCCCGCGACGCTTGCCGGCTTCGATGAGCTCGGCATCGCGCTTCACGACGAGGCAATCAACACCGAGCACCACGACTACCCGTTCGCCAACAAGATCTACTCCGGCGTCGCCGCCGAGAGGGAGCTCGGCGAGGAAGTGATCGTCTTCTGCGACACGGACACGGTGTTCCTGCGCGAGCCCGACGCGCTGGAGCTGCCGGACGGGATCGACGTCGCCGCGGCGCCGGCCTGGCACGTCAACAAGGCGAGCCGGGGGCCCGGGCACGAGATGGAGGATTACTGGCAGCAGATCTACGAGCTCGCCGGGGTGACCGATCCGCCGTGGGTCGAGACGATGGAGAAGGGCCGGCGCGTCCGCGGCTACTGGAACGCGGGGATCCTCGCCACGAGGCGCCGGGCTGGGCTCTTCACCGAGTGGCTCGAGCTCTTTCGCCGCCTGTTCACGGACGAGCTCTACCCCGATGGCCGGCAGATCGTGATCGACCAGGTGGCGCTCGCGGCGACGATCTCGCGGCGGCCCGATCGCCTCGTGAACCTCGATCACACCTACAACTACGACATCGGCCGTCGCTCGTTCTTCAAGAACGAGATGCGCCGGATCCAGCTCGACGAGCTGGTCCAGGTCCACTACCACCAGTGGTTCAACCGCCGCGACTTCCTGCGCGAGGTCCGCCCACGGTTCGAAACCGAGAACGAGCGGTTCCGCTGGCTCGACGAGATCCTGCCCCTCACACCAGTGATCGACGCGCCGATCCCACGCAAGAAGCACAAGCAGAAGGGCGTGCGCGGGTGGCTGCGAAAGCGCACGCGGCGGCGAGCCCTGCACCGCCTACGGCCGACCCAGCGAGGATGAGCCCCACCGGAGATCCACCCGTCCCCTTCGTCGTCGGCGTGCCGCGCTCGGGAACCACCCTCCTGCGCCTGATGCTCGACGCTCATCCCCAGATGGCGATTCCGCCCGAGACCTACTTCGTGCCCAACCTGATCGAGGCCGGCGAGCGGGACGCGAGCCCGGAAGAGGTCTGCGATCTCGTCACCAGTCACCGGCGCTGGGCCGATCTGGGGATCGAGCGCGAGGCGCTCCTGGACGAGCTGCGTTCGCGAGCGCCGCTCGGGGCCGGTGACGGCGTGCGGGCCGTGTTCGGCCTCTACGCGGCCCGTCGCGGCAAGGGGCGCTGGGGCGACAAGACCCCCGCCTACCTGACGAGCATGCAGCAGATCGCCGGCGCACTCCCCGAGGCGCGGTTCGTCCACATCATCCGCGACGGGCGCGACGTCGCACTCTCGGTGCTGGCGATGCCCGCCCCCGACCGCCCGATGCGCGCGCCGAGAACCGCCGAGCAGGTCGCAAAGCGCTGGCGCAAGCGGATCGAGCGCGCGCGCGAGGAAGGACCGAGGCTTTCCGGCTATCTGGAGGTCCGCTATGAGGACCTCGTCGCGGACCCCGAACCGGCGCTGAAGCGTGTCTGCGAGCTGATCGAGCTCGACCTCGACCCGGCGATGCTCTCGCATCACGAGCTCGCCGAGGAGGGCCTCGGCGAGCTCGACCGCGACCTGCCGGCGCGCGGGGACCTCCCCGAGCAGCCGGCGGAGGCACGCCTTGCTCCCCACGCGCTCGTCACGCGGCCGCCGACGCCGGAGCGAATCGGCGTGTGGCGGCGCCAGATGACCGAGGCCGACCGCGCCGACTTCGAGAGCGTCGCCGGTGATCTGCTGGCCGAGCTGGGCTACGAGTCATGAGCGACACGCCCCGACCACCTGCTCCATTCATCGTCGGCGTGGGCCGCTCCGGCACGACGCTCCTGCGCCTGATGCTCGACGCCCATCCCGACCTGGCGATCCCGCCCGAGACTGTGTTCGTGCCGGAGCTCATCGCGGCGGCGGACCGCGGCGCGGGCCCGGACGGCCTGCTCGAGTTCCTGCGCTCGACCCGGCGCTGGCCCGACCTTCAGATCCCCGACGAGGACATGCTCGAGCGGTTCCGCTCGCTGCCCCAGCTCGGCGGCGGCGATGCGGCCAGGGCGATGTTCAGCCTGTACGCGGAGCGGCGGGGCAAGCATCGCTGGGGAGACAAGACACCGAAGTACTCGCTGCACATGCCCGAGCTCGAGGCCGCCCTGCCCGAGGTGCGCTTCATCCACCTGCTGCGTGACGGCCGCGATGTCGCCCTGTCAAGGGCGAGGATGGTGACGGGGCGGGGAGACCCGCCGCCGCCGGCCACCAGGGTCGCCCGGCGCTGGAAGCGGCGGATCGCCGAGGCTCGTGAGCTCAGTCGCGAGATCTCCCACTACCTCGAGGTCCGCTACGAGGACCTCGTCACGGACACGGAGCCCACGCTGCGCCGGGTCTGCGAGTTCATCGAGCTCGACTGGGACGCCGGCATGCTCGAGTACCACGCACATGCCGGCGAGCGCCTCGAGGAGATGCAGCGCGCGCTCCCGGCCAAGGAGGAGGGGCGCGGCCCGGTGCCCGCCGGCCAGCGGATGCAGGTTCACGCCCTCGCGAGCGAGCCGCCGAAGCGCTCCCGAGTGGAGGCGTGGAAGACGGAGATGGACGCGTCGGAGATCGCGGACTTCGAGCGCATCGCGGGCGACCTGCTCGCCGAGCTAGGGTACGAGGTCGGCGCGGCCTCCGGCGAGCGATGAGCGGGCGCATCACGCAGGCCGTGCGGCGCATCGGAGCGCGGGCGCGGCGCCGGCCGCCTGCACCGTTCATCGTCGGCAGCCCGCGATCGGGCACGACCCTGCTTCGCATGATGCTGGACGCTCATCCGCAGCTCACGATCCTGCCCGAGACGCACTTTCTGCCCGAGCTCGTCGAGGCGTGCGAGGCGGGCGCCACCGCGCAGGAGGCGGCCGGCGTGGTCGCAGCGCATCGGCGCTGGGCCGACTTCCATCTCGATCAGGCGGAGCTCGGGGCGCGCTTGGCCGCCGCCGGCGATCGCCCGGCGGCCAGTGACGCACTGCGCGCGTTCTATGACCTCTACGCCGAGGGCCAGGGCAAGCCGCGCTGGGGCGACAAGACCCCGGAGTACGCACTGCTGATGACGCAGATCGAGGGCCTTCTGCCGGAGGCGCGGTTCATCCACGTGATCCGCGACGGCCGCGACGCCGCGCTCTCGCGCATCCGCTGGCGGCTCCAGCGCACGGGTGAACCCGCAAACATCGAGCGTCTGGCGCGGCGGTGGAAGCGTTGGATCCGCCGGGCGCGCAAGCAGGGGCGGCAGGTCACCCACTACACCGAGGTCCGCTACGAGGACCTGATCCTCGACACCGAGGCGACCCTCCGGGGTCTCTGCGAGTTCCTGGCACTGGATTGGGATGCGGCCGTCCTCGACTACCACGCTCAGGCGTCCCGCCGGCTCGAGGAGATCGCGCACGAGCTGCCCGCGGCAACCGATCGGCAGGCGCTGGCCGCCGACCAGCGTCTCGCCAAGCATGAGATGACGACGAAGCCGCCGCGCGCCGACCGGGTCGCCGTCTGGCGGACCGAGATGGAGCCGGCCGACCGCGAGCGCTTCGAGGCGACCGCCGGCGACCTGCTGACGGAACTCGGCTATCCGCTGGGGGGCTGACCGGTGGCGCGCGGCAGCGGATCCAGCAACCGCGAGGCGCAGCGGCCGGCCGCTCCCTTCGTCGTCGCCGTGGCCCGGTCCGGCACGACGCTCCTGCGGCTGATGCTGGACGCCCATTCCGAGCTGACGATCCCGCCGGAGACCCACTTCCTCCCCCAGGTCGTTCGCGCCGCACGCAACGGCGCCGATCCCGACGCGATGGTCGACGTGATCACCGGGCACCGGCGCTGGGAGGACTTCGGGCTGGACGAGGCAGAGCTGCGCACGCGTGCTCGCGCCACGACACCAGCAGACGCCACCGCGGTCATGCGCGCGTTCTATGACCTCTACGCCGAGGGCCAGGGGAAGCCGCGCTGGGGCGATAAGTCGACGAACTACATCCGCAAGCTCAAGCAGGTCCGCGAGACTCTGCCCGAGGCGAGCTTCATCCACCTGATCCGCGACGGGCGCGATGTCGCGCTCTCGCAGGTGCGCGTCCACTTCGGCCCGGACACCGTGGCCGACGCTGCCAGCAAGTGGCGCGACGAGATCGCGAAGGCGCGGAGCGTGGGGCCGCGGCTCGGCCGCTACATCGAGCTTCGCTACGAGGACCTCGTCGCCGATCCGGAGCCGTGCCTGCGACAGGTGTGCGAGCTCATCGATCTCGAGTGGGACGCGGGCATGCTCGACTATCGCGAGCGCGCCGGTGAGCGGATCGGCGAGATCGCGCGGGACCTCCAGCGCCCGGGAGGAGAGGTCGTGAGCGCGGCGGCGCGGGCGAGCCATCAGGCGAACGTCTCGCAGCCGCTCCAGGCCGACCGCGCCGGCGGCTGGCGCGAGCAGATGTCGGCCGAGGACCGCGAGATCTTCGAGGGGCTCGCCGGTGAGGTTCTCGCCGAGCTCGGCTACGAGGTCGGCGCGTGAGCCTGCGCTCCGCTCTCGGGCGCCTGGCCGGCCGGGCGCCGGACGGCGATCGCGAGCCGGCTCCCTTCATCGTGGGGTTCGGGCACTCGGGATCGACCCTTCTGCGCCTGATGCTCGACGCCCACCCTGACCTTGCGATCCCACCCGAGACGAACTTCCTGCCGGATCTGATCAAAGGGTGGAGCGACGGCGACGGACCAGACGAGGTCGTCGAGTTCCTGATGGGCCGCCGGCGCTGGGGTGACTATCAGCTCGAGCCGGAGGAGCTCCGCGAGCGCCTGGCGGCGCGCGCCCCCGTCGATCCGGCGAGCGCGGCTCGCTGCTTCTACGAGCTCTACGCCGAGCACCAGGGCAAGCCGCGGTGGGGCGACAAGAGCCCGCGGTATGCGATCAGCATGCCGCTGCTCAAGCGCACGCTCCCCGAGGCTCGGTTCGTGCACCTGATCCGCGACGGCCGCGACGTGGCGCTGTCGGCGCTGAAGAACCGGCCGCCCACGCCCGAGCGCATCGAGCAGACCGCGCGGCGGTGGCGCCGGCGGCTCGGTCGCGCGCGCGATGGCGCCAAGCGGACCGGCGGCTACATCGAGGTCCGCTACGAGGACCTGATCACCGACACCGAGGCCCAGCTGCGGCGGATCTGCGAGCTGGCGGAGCTTCCGTGGGACCCGGCGATGCTGAGCTACCACGAGCACTCGGCGGAGCGCCTTCAGGAGATGGCCGCGGCACTGCCGCCCCAGGATCCGGAGCGAAAGGGAGGCGATCCTGAGCGCCGTCGCGAGCGCCGCCTGCGCCGCCACGCTCTCTCCACCCGGCCGCCAGACCCCGATCGGCTCGCCGTCTGGCGGCGGAAGATGGATCCCGACTCCTTGCGGGCGTTCGAGGCGATCGCCGGCGACACCCTCAGCGACTTCGGCTACGAGCTGGGCGCCGGAGCGCAGGCTTCATGAGACCTCCGCGGGGCCGGCGCGCCGCGGCTGCCCTCGCCGTGGTCCTGGCCGCCCTCGTCGTCGGTTGCGGCTCCGACTCGGACGGCGATCGAGCCGAACGACCGCCGGTGACGAAGGCCGTCGAGAAGCTGCCGAACTTCGTCTTCGTCATCAGCGACGACCAGAGCCAGCTCACCTTCAACCGCCGGGTGATGCCGAAGACGTTTCGCCTGCTGCGCGACGGCGGGACCGCGTTCCCGAACAGCATCGTCTCGTCCAATCTCTGCTGCCCAGCGCGCGCAGGGATCCTCACCGGCGACTACCCGCACAACACCGGCGTCGTCAACAACCACCCCGGCTATCCCGACCTTCGCGACCCCGAGAGCATCCTGCCCGCCTGGCTACAGGCCGCCGGGTATCGCACCGGACTCGTCGGCAAGTTCATGAACGGCTACGAGGAGAAGGACCCCGCCCCGGGTTTCGACTACTGGCAGGACGTCTATGGCAACCCGGCCTACTACGACTACGAGCTCTCCGACAACGGCCAGATCGAGAAGTTCGGTGATGAGCCGCATGACTACCTCACGCGGGTGCTCACGACTCGCGCGGACGAGTTCTTGAGGCACGCGGCGGGGCAACGACCGTTCTTCCTCTGGCTCTCCTACTACGCGCCCCACCTGGCCAAAGGCTTCGGCGGGCGCTGCGGCGGCAACGCGCCGACGCCGGACTCCCGCGACCTGGACCGGTTTCGGAATTCGGGCCCGCCCGACACGCCCTCGTTCAACGAGCGGCGGATCGGCGACAAGCGTCCGAAGATCGCCGAGCAGCCTCGCCTCGATCGCCACCAGGTCCGCGAGGAAGCGCGCAATCTCGGTTGCTCGATGGCCGCGATGCGCGCAGTGGACCGCGGCATCGAACAGCTCGTCCAGACGCTGCGACAGTCGGGCGAGGACCGCGACACGGTGATCGTCTTCGTCGCCGACAACGGGACGTTCTATGGCGAGCACCGCATCTTCAAGGGCAAGGGCGACCCCTATGAGGAGGGCATCCACGTGCCGATGCTGATGCGCGTGCCCAGCGACGTCCTCGGCCGGCGCCCGGCCTCGACCGTGCCGGAGCCCGTGGCGAACATCGACCTCGCGCCGACGATGCTCGACCTGGCATCCGCCCGCCCATGCACCGCCGAGGATCAGTGCCGCGAGCCGGACGGGCGCTCGATCGTCCCGCTGCTCGAGGACGAGGCGTCGCCCGCCGCCTACCGCCGCGCCGTGCTGCTCCAGGTCGGCCCGGGCTGCAACGGCTACGACGGCATTCGCACCGCCCGCTACACGTACGTCGAGTACCGCGGCAACCGGACTGCCGACGGCGGCTGCACGATCGAATCACGTGAGCTCTTCGACCTGAAGCGGGATCCCCACGAGCTGCGCAGCGTGCTTGCGAACCCCGCGAGCGCCAGCCGCTACGCGGCGGTGCAGAAGGACCTCGACGGCCGGTTGGAGCGGCTGAAGACCTGCAACGGCACGATGGGGAAGGACGCCTGCGAGTAACGGCCGCTCACGACGCCCGGTAGTGCTTCACCCGCAGAAAGCCGCCGGTTCGCAGGCGCGCCGCTTCGGCCCTCTTCGGCTGAGCGGCCTTGAGGAAGCCGCGGGCGATCAGGTTGACGTAGAGCGGAACAGGGTTGCCGACGTGGTTCACGGGCGGGCGCCGGATCGCGAGCTGGCCGACCTTGTGCGAGGCGCACGGGGTCTCATACGCACTCGGGCCCTGCGTGCAGTTGAAGCCGTTGGCCTCGTCGAGCGCCGGGCCCGGGCGGGAGCTGCGGCGCGCGATTCTGCCTGACTCGACGCGTCCGCGGCCGTTGGTCAGGATGATCTGGGTTGAATCGAAGACCGCGTTGCCGAGCCCGCCGATGTCCAGGATCTGACGTGCCTCCGCGGTGAGCACGTCGCCACGGCTCAGGTGCGAGACCTTCACCGAGTAGACCGAGACCCACTCGCCCTCTCGTTCACCGCTCATCGGGACGGTGTGGCGAAGAAGGTGAGACGTCCCTCTGGTGCCGGCGTGCGGATGTGCGCCCTTGCGAATGACCAAAGCACTCACCCGTCCCTTGCCCTGCTCGATCGAGCCATTCGGGCGATCAGCGCCGATGATCAGGCGATTGCCGCGCCGTGCGTTCGGGTGATGCGCGGCGACGACGAGGTTCAGGTGACATCGATCGGGCTGGCACGGCAGGTGCCCGGGTGAGTGAACCTGCATGCCGGCGTCGTCGAAGACGAGCACACAGTGGTGGTTGCGGTTGGGGCGATGCTGGCCGCAGGTCACACTCTGGCGATCCGAGATCCGCCTCGCCCTTTTGCCTCCCGTCGCCCGCTTCCCCCCGGCCAGGACGAGCCAGCCGCTGACTCGCGGGCTGAAGGAGTAAGGGCGACCCACGCAGCGCGGCTCGCCCCGCACGCACGTGGTCGTCACCTGCACCTCCCCGAGGGCGTGGAGCCGGTCGCCGCGCTTCAAGGTGGGCATGCGCTTCGGGCCCAGGGAGAGCACGACCCTCGGCTCGGCGCCGGCGCGATGGGTGATCGGAATGGTCTTCTCGGTCTCGGCGCTGCCGAAGGTCGTGGCCGAGCGCAGCCCACTCGATGCCCGCGCCTCCGCTGTCGTCGCCGGGCCCAAAACGGCTAGGGCAACCGCCCCCGCCAGGATTCCTGCCGGCAACCCGTTT
>JBKPNZ010000036.1:0-6495 GCA_046732895.1 Actinomycetota bacterium | reverse complement strand
GGCCGGGGCGATGATCGACGCGCGGATAAATGGCTCCGCGATCGCCTCGATCTGTCCGGGATCCGGCATCTCGACCGGGCTGTGGACCTCGACGCGGTCGCCGCCGATCAACTCGACGTCGTACCGCACGTTCGGCGTCGTCGCGAGCAGCTCCAGGTCGTACTCGCGCTCGAGACGCTCGCGGACGATGTCCATGTGCAGGAGACCCAGAAATCCGCACCGAAAGCCGAAGCCGAGCGCCTGTGAGGTTTCGGGCTCGTAGCTCAGGGCCGCGTCGTTCAGGGCGAGCCGCTCGAGCGCGTCGCGCAGGTCCTCGTAGCGATCGGTGTCGATCGGGAAGAGCCCGCAGAAGACCATGGGCTTCACCTCGCGATACCCCGGCAGCGGGTCGCCCGCGGGCCGCGCCTTCGCCGTGAGCGTGTCGCCCACCCGCAGCTTCGCGACATCCTTGATGCCGGTGATGATGTAGCCGACCTCCCCGGCCTCCATCCGCGGCGCCGAGCGCATCGTGGGGGTGAAGAAGCCGGCCTCGTCGATCTCCGCCTCGGTCCCCGCCTGCATCGCCGCGATCTGCTCGCCGCTGCGGAAGACGCCGTCGACCATGCGGACGTAGGCGACGACACCTCGGTACTGGTCGAACTCCGAATCGAAGATGAGGGCGCGCGGCGGCGCCTGCGCATCCCCTGCGGGCGCCGGGATGCGGGCGACGATCGCCTCCAGCACCTCCTCGATCCCCTCGCCCGTCTTCGCCGAGATGCGCAGGATGTCGCCGGGCTCGCCTCCGATCAGATCGACGATCTCCGTGGCGACCCGCTCGGGCTCGGCGCTCGGCAGATCGACCTTGTTGAGGACCGGGATGAGCTCGAGGCCCGCCTCGACCGCGGCGTAGGTGTTCGCGACCGTCTGCGCCTCGACTCCCTGTGCGGCGTCGACCACGAGGAGGGCTCCCTCGCACGCGGCGAGACTGCGCGAGACCTCGTAGGAGAAGTCGACGTGCCCAGGGGTGTCGATGAGGTGCAGGTGGTAGGTCTCGCCATCGGCCGCCGCATATTCGACGCGCACCGCCTGGGCCTTGATCGTGATCCCCCGCTCGCGCTCGAGATCCATGGAGTCGAGCAGCTGCGGCATGTGCTTGCGCGCGTCGACGGCCCCGGTGAGCTCGAGGATCCGATCGGCGAGCGTCGACTTGCCGTGATCGATGTGGGCGATGATCGAGAAGTTGCGGATGTGGTCCATGGCGGGCGTTGGGCGGTCGAGTTGTGGTCTGGCGGTGCGCCGGGCTCGACCGGCCGAGCAGGTCAAGGACGCAGCCTGCGAAGTGTGCCAGGGGCACACGAGCAGGCGAGGACGCCGAGATGCGACGGCCGGGCGCGGCGGGCGTGGCGCCAGACTGCGGCTCGCCCGCCCACACATGGTAGGGCGACGGCTACCGCTCGCCTTGCGAGCCGCCGCGGCGGAAGAGGGCCCAGATCTGCTGCGCCTCCGGGATCCGCAAGAGCGTCACGGCGGCAACGTAGATCGCTCCGCCGGCGGCCAGGGCCACGGACAGCGAGATGACCTGGCCGCCGAACCCGCGCCCGAGGGCGGAGTCGAGGAGGTCCCAGACCCCGTAGCTCACTGCGCCGAGAACCGCCGCAGCGGCGGTCACACGCACCGCCGTCCACACAAACCGCCCGAGCTCGAGTCTGCCGAGCTGCCCGCGCAGCACCCAGACCTGGGCGAGGACGCTGGCCCCGGTCGCGATCACCGTGGCCGCCACGATCCCACCCGCCCCGAACGGGCCGTAGAGGACGAGCGCGCCGATGGCCGTGATCGCGAGATTGATGCCCGAGATCGCCGTCGGCACCCACGGCCGCTGAAGGCTGAAGAACGTCCTCGTCAGAAGCAAAAAGAGGCCGTTGAGCGGCAGCGAGAACGAGAACCACAGGAGCGCGGTCGCAGCCAGATCCGTATCGCCGGACGTGAACTCGCCGCGCTCGTAGACAAGGCGGATCATCGGCTCCGACAGCACGAGCATGGCCGCCGCGGCAGGGACGAGCAGCAACATGATCTGGCGCATGCCGTTCGCCATCGTGGCCCGCAGCTCGCCGTATTCGCGCCGCGCCGCCAGGCGGGCAAGCGTCGGGAACAGGACGGTCGTGATCGCCACCGAGAAGATGCCCTGGGGCAGCATGTAGATGCGGAAGGCCTTGTCGATCCCGGCCGGCGCTCCCTCGGAGACGAGCGAGCCGAAGATCGAGTTGATCAGGAGGTTGAAGTTGATCAGGCCGAGGCTGAGGGTCACCGGCAGCATGAGCAGCAGGACGCGGCGGACCTCCAGGCCGCGCCAGTCGAAGACCCGCAGCAGGCGAAACGGCGTGTGGCGGAGGTCCCAAGCGGGGATCGCCAGCTGGATCGCGGTCCCGACTAGGACCCCGATGGCGTAGGCGTAGATCCGATCGTCGTGGGAGAAGGCCGGCGAGAGAGCGACGAGAACGACGATGATCGCGACGTTCCAGAAGAAGGGCGAGATCGCGAACGCCCCGAAGCGGTCGTAGCTGTTGAGGATGCCGACGACCATCCCCGTCGTCCCGAGCATGATCAGGATCGGGAAGAGGACCTGAGAGAGGGTCACGGTGAGGTCCTGGGGAACCTTCTCCCCGACGAACAGCGGCATCAGGACCGGCGCGATCAGGATGAAGAACGCCGTCATGACCGTGAGGACGAGCGTGACCAGGTAGATCAGGGTCGAGGCGAGCCGGAACGCCTCCCGCCTGCGCCCCTGCTCGAGATGCTCGGTGAAGACCGGGACGAACGCCGCCTGAATCGCCGCATCGGCGAACAGGCTTCGAACCAGGTTCGGCACCTGGAACGCGATCGTGAAGGCTGACATCGCTCCGCTCAGGCCGAAGTAGGAAGCGGCGAAGACCTCGCGCACCAGGCCGGCAACGCGCGAGAGGCTCGTCGCTGCCGAGAAGAGCGCCGTCGAACGGGCCAGGCGCCCGGCGCGCTCGCCCCGCGACTCCGCGGCGGAGGCGATCGCCTCGGCACCCGCCTCCTCGCTGGCCGTGACCTCGATCGGGCCGGCGTCGAGGCCGCGATCGTCGGTCATGAGGCCACGGCTGCGTTAGAGCGCATCACCACGCCCCCGCTATCATCCGCCGCCGGCCGATGGCGAACATTGCCTCACAGAAGAAGCGGAACGAGCGCTCCGAGCGCGAGCGGCTCGAGAACCGGCGCATGACGAGCGCCGTCAAGACCCATTTCCGCCGGCTCGAGCAGGCGGCGGGTGCAGGTGACGGCGACGCGGCCGACCGCGAGCACCGCTCGCTCGTCTCCCGCATCGACAAGGCCGTCCAGAAGGGTGCGCTGCACCCGAACAACGGCGCTCGCAAGAAGGCTCGCGCAGCCCGCATCCGCGCCGGCGCCTAACTAGCCTCCGGCGGCGCGCCGGACCGCCAGCGTCAGGGCCACATCCTCCGGATAGTCGGCGCCCCCACGGGTCCACCACTCGAGGTCGGCGATCGCGCACGACGCCGCGCGCACCTCCTCGATCGTCGTCCCGCGGACGCGCCGTACGAGCATCTTCGCCGCATAGGGGTGCATGCCAAGCGAGGACTCGACCTCCTTGGCAGTTCGCCCGCGTTCCAGCTCCGCAATGGCCTGGTGCGCTTCCCGCAGGCGCTTGGCCGCCTGATAGACGAGCGGAGTGACCGCCTCTCCCTGGGCGACGAGGCGCTCGGCGGCCTCGAGCGCCGCGCCGAGCTCGCGGCTCACGATCGCGTCGGAGAGCGACCAGACGGCCTCCTCGGAGGTGTCGGCCACCATGTCCGCGAGGTCATCGGCCGTGACCGTCCCGCCATCGCCGGCCCAGAGCGCCAGCCGATCGAGCTCGGTCGAGAGCCGAACGGTCCCGTCGCCCATCCGCTCCACCAGCAGGCGCGCGGCGTCGGCGTCGAGTTGAAAGCCACGACGCGCGGCCTCCTTGCCAAGCCACGACGGCAGATCCCGCGGGCGGGGTGCGGCATAGGAGAAGACCTCTCCACCGGCGGCCTCTATGGCCTCGCCGAGCGCCTTGGGCGCCCGGACCTTCGGAGGCTCCTCACGCGCAACCAGGACGATGGTGACGTCCGGGGGCAGCGTCGCGAGGGCATCGAGCACGGGCGCGGCCTGCTTGGCGGGCCAGCGCTCGACGCCCTCGGCGAGCAGGTATCTACGCGAGGCCGTCAGCGACATGGCCGGAATCGCGGCGACGAGGGCCTCTGCCGCGGGCGCCGCACCCGGCTCGGCGCCGAAGGCCTCGAGTGCGCCGGGCCCGCCCTCGCGCTCAGCACGAGCACGCAGGCGGGCGACCGCGGCGTCGATCTTCGCCAGGTCCGTGCCGGCGATCAGATATGCGGGCTTCATCTCGCTCACGCGCGCAGCGAGTCTACGAGGGCGCCACGACGAGCCCTCCGCAACCGGCCGACCCAGGTTGTCCCGGCGGCGCGCCTAGATGATCAGCGCGATTCCGGCGAGCACGATTGCGATCGCGGTCAGGATCCAGATCAGGCGGCCATTGCGCCCCGTGATCGCAAACGCGAGTGCAGCCAGCACGGCGAGCCCCCCGACGACGCCGCTGGCGTAGGCGAGCGCGGTCACGATGTTCCGCTTGGACTCGGAGCCATCGAAGTACTCCCTGTCGGCGGGAACCGCCCGCTCCCCGCTCTTGATCTCCTCCAGCGTCGGGGTGTCGTGGATGTCGCCGGCGGCGACGATCATCACGGCGGCGCCGAAGGCGAGCACGAGGGCGAGGAGCACCGCGCCGGCCCGGAGACCGCCTCCGGCCTTGGCCGCAGGAGTGGGCGGCGGGGCCGTCGCTAGGCTGGGCTCAGGCGGCGGGGTCGCGGCTTCCATTCGGTTCGGTCCTCCTGTTTCGCTGACGAGACGCGCGCAGACTACTCACCGCCGACGGACGCATCCGCCAATCTCAATCCACCGTCCAGCCTTTCCGATTGACGTCGATCGCGATGTCTCCGTCGACGTCCGTGCGCATCACCGGGACATGATGCTCGCCGAGGGTCGACATTGTCGCCGGCGCCGGATGGCCGTAGGGGTTGTCCGCTCCGACTGAGATCACGGCCAGCCCAGGGGCCGCGCTATTCAAGAGAGCGGCCAGGCCGGTGTCCTCGCTGCCGTGGTGCGCGACCTTGAGGACGTCGATCGGGCCTGGATCGAGCGGCACCGCTTCGGCCTCGGCGTCGGCCGTCAAGAGCATCTCGAAGCGGCGCCAGCGGGCCAGGAGAACGAGCGCCAGCTGGTTCGGGTCGGCGCCGTGCGCGTCCAGCATCGTTCGCGGCGGCCACAGCACCTGTACTCGAAGCGAGCCCGAATCGATCTCGGAGCCCTCGGCCAGGCGCAGGCGCTCGGCCCCGGCGGCGCCGGCGTCCGCGAGCAGGGGCCGGCTTGCGCGAGCGTAGGCGAGGCGCTCTACCGGGAAGGTGCCGAGGAGGTCGGCGATCCCACCGGCGTGATCGGCCTGATCGTGCGTGACGACGGCCGCGGCCAGGTCGTCGATCCCGATCGCGCGAAGCTTCTCGGCGAGTGCGTCGCCTGGCGGCCCGCCATCGACGAGGATGGGCTCGCCATCAGCCGGCTGCAGGGCGATCGCGTCGCCCTGCCCCACGTCGAGCACGGTGACGCGTAGTCCCGTCGCGGGAGGGGCCGGGCGTGCCGGGGTTGCGGGGACGAGGAGAAGGAGAGCGAGCGCCAGCGCGATCCCAGCGGCGAGCGGTGCCACGCGGGCAGGGCTGAGGGCGAGCCCGCTGCGGCGGCGCCCAGCCGCAAGGACGACGCCCATCGCCGAGGCGAGGAGCGCGTAGGCGCCCGCCAGGTCGACGGCTCCAGGGAGCCTGACGTCGACCTGGGCCCATCCCGGCTGCGAAAACCAGTGGGCGACCTGGGCCACGTAAGCGGCCAGCATCCCGGCGAGCCATGTGAGGGGCTCGACCGGCGCTCCCGGCAATTGTCCGAGCGCTGCGGCGAGCATGCCGAGCCACATCACCGGCGCCACCGCCGGCAGGGCCAGCAGGTTCGCGGGAAGCGCGGCGATCGAGACGGCCTCGAAGTGGTGCGCCATCAGGGGCGCGGTGGCGAGCGTGGCGGCGACGGTCACCGCCGCGCCCTCGGCGATCGCGCTGCGGACCCCGTTCGTCCGGGCCCCTGCACCGAAGAGCTCGCGCAGCGGTGCGGCCCAGAGCGCGATTCCCGCGACAGCGGCGAAGCTCAGCTGCCAACCCGCGTCACCGGCTGCTCGCGGATTCATGACGAGCGTGATCGCGGCCGCCAGGGCCATCGCGTACCAGCGCGACGCGGGACGGCCGGAGAGGGCCGCGACGATGCCGGCCGCACCCATGACCCCGGCTCGCTGGATCGACGGGCCCGCGCCGGTCACGGGCACGTAGATCGCGATCAGCGCGAGGATGCACGCAAGGCGAGCGCGCACGGGCACTCCGGGCAGCGCGAGGATCGGCATCG
>JBKPNZ010000035.1:0-112183 GCA_046732895.1 Actinomycetota bacterium | reverse complement strand
CGATGCCTCCCAACGCGTTGAGGAAGAACTGCCCGACCGCCTCGGACATGCTGAAGCTGCCCGTCAGGACCGCGGCGATGGCGAACTTGTAGATGACGAGAGCGGTGGCGTCGTTGATCAGGCTCTCGCCCTCGATCACTGTGACGATGCGCTGCGGAACGCCGAGACGCCGGCTGATCGCACTCGCGGCCGTGGGATCAGTGGGCGACACGACCGCGCCCAGGACGAATGCGGCCGGCCAGTCGAAGTCAAGCGCGGCATGCGCGACCGCCGCCACCGCCGCTGCGGTCGCGAGGACAAGACCCACCGACAAGAGCGAAATCGGGCGGACTCGGCGGCGCAGCTCGCGCAGTGGCGTGAAGAACGCGCTCGCGTAGAGGAGCGGCGGCAACATGATGACGAGCACGAGGTCCGGATCCAGCTGCAGATCCGGCATCGCAGGAATCAGCGCGAGGCCAAGTCCGCCGAGCACCAGCAGGATCGGGTACGGCACGCGCAGCCACTGCGCCGCGATCAGCAGCGCGATCACCGCCAGCAGCACCCCCGTGAGCGTCAGCTCGAGCTCCACACCGAAGTTGTAGCGAGAGGTAGCTTGAAGCGAGGTTGCCTCGACGCCGAGGCGGCGAACGTCGAATCAGCGCAACTGATGCCCAAAATCGGGGATAACCACTCCTTAGTGCCCCTGCTCGAGGACAAGCGACTGCTCATCACGGGCGTTGTCACCGACCGCTCGATCGCGTTCGCGATCGCGACGCGCGCCCAGGAGGAGGGCGCGGAGGTCGTGCTGACGAGCTTCGGGCGCGCCCGGCGCATCACTGAGCGCGTGGCGAAGCGCCTGCCCAAGGCGGCCGACGTGCTCGAGCTGGACGTGAACTCCCACGATGACCTCGAGGCGGTCGCGGGCGAGCTCGAGCAGCGCTGGGGTGGCCTCGACGGGCTCGTCCACGCCGTGGCCTTCGCGCCCGAGGACGCTTTGGGTGGGCGGTTTCTGTCGACTCCCCCGACGTCGGCGGAGGAGGCCTTCCGAACGAGCGCGCTGTCGCTGCAACGCCTCGCGGGCGGGCTGGCTCCCCTACTCGAGACCGAGCCCGGCGGATCGGTGGTCGGCCTCGACTTCGATGCGACGGTCGCCTGGCCGGGCTACGACTGGATGGGCGTGGCCAAGGCGGCGCTCGAGTCCATCAGCCGCTATCTCGCGCGCGACCTCGGGCCGCGCGGGGTCCGCTCCAATCTCATCTCGGCCGGACCGCTCGCCACGCTTGCGGCACGCGGGATTGACGGCTTCGAGCGCCTCGCGGGGGCGTGGGAGCGTCAGGCGCCGCTCGGGTGGGACCTCGACGATCCGGGCCCGGTCGCCGACGCGGCTGTCTTCCTGCTATCCGACCTCTCGCGCGGCGTCACCGGCGAGATCCTGCACGTCGACGGCGGTTATCACGCGCTCGGCGCGCCGCTCGACCCAGCATCGACCGCCGAGTCGGGCCGCGAGTAGACGGCGCGCCACCACAGCTCGGCGAGCAGCCAGATCGAGCTCGAGGCGACGCCACCGCCGCGGACGACCTCGAGCGTGATGTGGCGCTCGACCATCGCGCAGAGAGCCTGCGCAGACAACCGGGCAGGAACGTCGTCGAAGGCAAGACCGCTGCGCTGGTCGCGCTCGATCCGGTGCTCGGCAGCGATGACGAGGCGACGGATGTGCGGCATCCACTCGTCGGGAAGGTGGCTTTGCTCACCGGCCAGCTGAGCGGCCAGCATCAACACGGCCTCGTCGCGATTCACGATCGCCGCGACGCGAGCGATCCCGGCGCGGAGCTCCTGGCGCGGATCGCCTGAGCCGTCGAGATACGGCGCTGCGGCCGCGTACATGTCGTCGAAGCTGCGCTGAATCAGACGATCGATGATCGCCCGCTTGTTCGGGAAGTAGAAGTAGATCGCCGTGCGCGAGACGATCGCCCGGCGCGCGATGCCGTCGATCGTGGTGCGCTCGTATCCCGACTCGCCGATCAGCTCGCGGGCCGCGTCGAGGATCGAGCGCTCGGTGGCGTTCCGCGGGCGCGGAGCGCTGGTGACGGTGCTCAACGCACCCCTTCCATGGCTTCGATCAGATGTGAGCGGGTCTCCGCCGGCTCCACGATCTCATCAACGTAGCCCTTCTGCGCGGCAAACGCTCCGTCGAGATGCCGATCCGCATAGCGCGTGGCAAGCGCATCGGGATCCGCGCCGCGCTCGATCGCGCGCCGCTCGATCACACCGACCGCCTGCCTCGCTCCCATGACGCCGATCGCCGAGCCGGGCCAGGCGAGGGTGAGATCGGCTCCGAGGTCGCGTGAGTTCATGACGATGTGTGCTCCTCCATACGCCTGACGCATGGTGACGGTTACGCGAGTCACGGTTGCGGACGCGAATGCGTCGAGCAGGCCGGCGCCGTGACGGATGACGCCGCGCTGCTCCTGGCCGACGCCGGGCAGGAACCCGGGCGTGTCAACGAGGACCACCAGCGGAAGACGGAAGCGATCGCACATGCGAACGAACCAGGCGCCCTTTTCGGCCCCTGCCGCATCGATCGTGCCGCCGAGGTGATGCGGCTGATTGGCGATCACACCCACGGGGAGCCCGTCGAGGCGAGCGAGGCCGACGACCATGTTGCGAGCCCAGCGGCGGGAGAACTCGAGCAGGTGCCCGCCATCGACCAGCCGCCCGATCACGTCGCGTACGTCATACACGCGTCGCGGCGAGGCGGGCAGTGGGGCCGCCGGATCGCCGGGGTTCGGCTCACGCGGCGGAGCAAGGGGCAGCGGGCCTCCCGCGAAATCGGGGAGGTGGGCGATCAGCTCACATGCCAGCGCTCCCGCCTCCGCCTCGTCCTCCGCGTGAAGCTGAGCCACCCCGTTGCGCGCATGGACCGAATGCCCGCCCAGCTCCTCGGGCGTCACTCGTTCCCTGGTGACCTCCTCGACGACGCCGGGTCCCGTGAGGAAGAGGCGCGCCTTGTCGCCCGCAGTGATCGTGAAGTCTCCGAGCGAGCTCGAGTACGCCGCTCCTCCTGCGCACGTGCCCACGATGAGTGTGACCTGCGGGACCTCCGCGAGCGCCTGCGCCCGGAAGATGTCCGCATATGCCGTCAGGGCGCCCGTGCCCTCCTGCAATCTCGCGCCGGCGGAGGCGGCGAGGCCGACGACGGGTGCACGGGCGCGATCGGCCCGCCGAATCGTGCGGGCGATCGTGTCCCCGCCCGCGCCGCCGAGCGAGCCTCCGCGCTGGGACTGATCCTGCGCCCAGACGAAGACCCGCCGGCCGCCCAGGCGGCCGGACCCGGCCGCAACGGCGTCGCCGACCGCGCTCCGCCACGGGCGGAACGTGTCGCCGTCGAGGAGCAGGCGAAGGCCCGCCTCGGCGCGCTCTGGCGCCTCCGCCAACGCCGAACGTGCGTTAGTGCCCCCTATACCCGGTCCTTTCACACGTTCGGTGGTGATGGGTGGTGGCTTCATGATGTGAACACCAGGGACGCGTTCTGGCCGCCGAACCCGAACGAGTTCGAGAGCGTTGCCACGAGCCCGTTCGCATCACGCGGCCCATCGGCAACCGGATCGACGTCGCAGTCCGGATCCGGTTCCGAATAGTTGAGGGTCGGCGGAAGCAGGCGCCGCTCGAGCGCCCCCATGGTCGCGACCGCCTCGACAGCACCGGCAGCCCCGAGCAGATGCCCGATCGCCGACTTGGTCGAGGAGATGGGCGGCGGGTCTGAATCCCAGACCTCACGGACTGCGCCGGCCTCGATCCGATCGTTGAATGGGGTCGAGGTGCCGTGGGCGTTCACGTAGCCCACGTCCTTCGGGCCTGCGTCGGCGTCCGCGAGCGCGGCGCGCATGGACTCCTTCGCCCCACGGCCGTCGCGATCCGGCTGGGTCATGTGGAAGGCGTCGTTCGACGCCCCGTATCCGGCGACCTTGCCGTGAACCTTGACGCCGCGTGCCCGCGCGTGCTCATCGGTTTCGAGCACCAGCACCCCGGCGCCCTCGCCGATCACGAAGCCGTCGCGCCGCGCGTCGAATGGACACGACCGCCCGGCCTTCGAGAGAGCGCCCATCTGCCGGAACGCCGCAATCGCCAGAGGCGTCAACGGCGCCTCCGTGCCGCCGGCGATCACCACGTCGGCATCGCCGCGCTCGAGCATCCGCTTGCCCTCTCCGATCGCGTGCGCGCCGGTCGCGCACGCCGACGCGATCGACCAGCCGGGGCCGTGCAGACCGAACCGCATGGCCACGGCCGCCGTCGCGGCGTTGGGCATCATCATCGGGACCATGTGAGGCGAAACGGCGCGCTCACCGCCCTCGATGACGGCGCGCATCTCCCGCTCCAGCGTCGTCAGGCCGCCGATTCCCGTGCCGATCAGGATCGCAACCCTGTCCGGCTCGAGCCCATTGCCGATCTCGTCGGCGAGCCCGGCCTCGTCGATGGCCTGAACTGCCGCCGCGACCGCCAGGTGGGTGAATCGATCGGAGCGGCGCACCGCCCGCCGGTCGAGCCACTCGCCCGGATCGAAGTCGGTGCACTCCGCCTGGTTGTCGGCGATCCCCGAGCGACGCTCCGCGAGCGCGTCGAGGAAGGCGTCGGCGCCGACCCCGATGGGAGTGACGACTCCCCTGCCTGTGACGACGGTGTCCCTCACCCCGAGCCCTGCTCTCCCTGCACGCGCACGAGCATTTCGGCGGCGTCGCCGACGGTGTTCACGCCGTCGAGCTCCTTGTCATCGATCGACAGGCCGTACTCGTCCTCGAGCGCCCGCACGAGCTCGACCAGGTCGAGCGAGTCGGCGTCGAGCTGCTCCCAGGTGCTCTCGGGCGTCGCCTCGGCGGCGCCGGGAACCTCCTGCTGCTCGAGCAGGGCCTTGATCTTCTCGAACGCCTCGAGCTTCTCGCCGCTCAGCGTTCCTGTTGCATCACTCATGTTCTTCCTTTCTCTCTTCTTTCTGTCTTGCTTGCTGCTTGCTGTGCGCCACTAGGCGCCAAGTCCTCCGTCAACGGCCAGGGCGGCCCCGTTCACGTACGCCGCCTCGTCCGAGCACAGGAACGACACGCAGGCCGCCACGTCCTCGGGTGAGCCGGCTCGCCCTGCCGGGATCGCGGGCAGGAGCTGATCGCGCACGTCCTGCGTCATCTCTGTGTCGATCAGGCCGGGGACGACTGCGTTGCAGGTGATTCCCTTGCGCGCCATCTCGCGGGCAACCGTTCGGGTCAGGGCCAGCATCCCCGCCTTGGCCGCGGCGTAGTTGGCCTGGCCAGGGTTGGCGCGCTCGGCGACCACCGAGGAGACGTTGACCAGCCTGCCCCACCGGGCGCTCAGCATGGGGCCGAGTGCGCGCCGGGTGCAGTTGAAGGCACCCCCGAGGTTTGTCGCGACCACCTCGCCCCAGTCGGCGTCGCCAAGCCGCATCGCCAGCCCGTCGCGACGAATCCCGGCGTTGTTGACGAGCACCAGCGGCGGGCCGAGATCCTTCTCGATCCGCTCGAAGGCGGCCGCGACCTGCTCGGGGTCACCCACGTCCGCTCGGTAGGGGGAGCCGTTGTCGCTGCGAGCCAACCGCGCCACCCTCCAGCCGTCGGACTCGAGGCGGTCCGCGATGGCGGCGCCGATGCCGCGGGTCCCACCGGTGACCACGGCGCAGCCGCGCTCGGATGGCTGTGCGCTTCGGTCAGGCATAGACGGGAGCGCGCTCCTTCCACGAAATCACGCCGGCGGCCCAGACGAAGCCGGCTCCAAAGGCGACAAGGCCGACACGGGCGCCGGGCCAGAGCCGGCCCTCGCGCTCGGCGTCGTGCAGGGCCAGCGGAATCGAAGCCGAGGAGGTGTTTGCGACGTGATCCAGATTGAGCTCCACACGCTCAGGGGGGATCCCCAGCTCGAGGGCGGTCGCCTCGACGATGCGTATGTTCGCCTGGTGGGCGACGAGCAGGTCGAGGTCGGAGGCCTTGAGGCCCGCGTCCGCGAGGGCGGCGCGTGCCGCATCCGCCATGCGCCGGACGGCATGGCGGTAGACGTCGCGACCCTCCATTCGCAGGAGGCGCTCGTCCGCCTCCGCGTAGAGCAGGCCCGCCTGGGCGCCGTCGCAGCCCTGGACGAAGCCCGCGACGCCAAGATCCAGCTCGCCGCCGGCAACGACGACGGCTCCGGCGCCGTCGCCGAAGAGGACCGCGGTCGAGCGATCGTTCATGTCGATGATCCGCGACAGCGCCTCCGCTCCACACACCACCACGAGCTCCGCCCGCCCCGACTCCACGAGCGCCACCGCCTGCTCGAGAGCGGCAAGAAAGCCGGCGCACGCGGCGTTCACGTCCCAGACTCCCGCCCGTGAGGCGCCGATGAGCTCGGCGACGTCGGAGGCGAGCCCGGGCGTCAGGCGATCGGGAGTGATGGTCGCGATGATCAGCCGGTCGACCTCTTCGGGACGACGTCCCGCATCGGCGAGCGCCTCCGCGCAGGCGGCGGCCGCCAGGTCGGCGAGCGTCTGGGCCCCGTTCAGCCAGCGGCGCTCGCGGATGCCGGTGCGCTTCACGATCCACTCGTCGGACGTGTCGAGCGTCTCGGTCAGCCGCGCGTTGCGGACCACGTGATCGGGAAGCGCCGATCCGATGCCGAAGATCCCCGCCCTCACGAGACGCCACCCGCCACCTGCTGCTCGGGGAGGATGCGCCGCAGGAGCCCGGTGAGCACCTGGCCTGGGCCCAGCTCGATGAAGTGTTCGACGCCTGCGGCACGCATGGCGAGCACGGTCTCGCGCCAGCGGACGGGCCGAGTGACGTTCAGCGCCAGCTCCTCGGCGGGATCCTCGAAGGGTGCCGCGGTCGCGCACGAATAGACCGGGAAGGCCGGCTCGCGGAAGTCAGCCTCGGCGAGTGCGGCGCGGAGCGGGGGGACCGCCGGCTCCATCGCCTGCGAGTGGAAGGGGCCGCTGACCGAGAGCGTCCTTGCCCGCGCCCCGGTCTCGTCGCCGGCCCGGCTCACCACCTGCTCGATGGCCTCGGGGTCTCCGGAGAGCACGAGCTGGCCCGGAGCGTTGTCGTTGGCGACTACCAGATCGAGCTCGTCGGCCAGGCGCCTGACGGCGTCGGAGTCGCCACCGAGCATCGCCACCATGCCGCCGGGGCTCTCCTCGGCCGCCGCAGCCATGACCTTCGCGCGCAGCTCGACCAGGCGCACCGCCGTATCGAACTCCAGCGCTCCAGCGGCGACCAGCGCCGCGTACTCGCCCAGCGAGTGGCCGGCAGATGCGGCTGCGGTCGGCCTGCCCGCCTCCGCCCAGGCGCAGACCGAGCAGAGGAACACCGCCGGCTGCTGCCAGCGGGTCCCCTCGTCAAGGCGTGGAAACGGGTCCTCGGTCAGCAACTCGAGCCCGCGCTCGAGGAGCTCCGAGTCCCGGTAGGGCTCGTCCATGCCCATGCTGTGGCTTCCCTGTCCAGGGAAGATCAAGGCCATCGTCGGCATCTAGCCAGCCGACACCTCCGCACTACTTCGGTTTCCCCGATTCGACACCTCGGCTCCGAACGTCGACACGCTCGACGGATTGGGCACATGTGTCGAGTGGTGAGGGGGCTCAGGGCGCGCATCGTGATCTGGGCGTCGCGAAACCGAATTCCCGCAACTTCCGGCCACCGGCGCTTGAAACGTCGCCCTGCGGGATACAATCGCCGTAGCGATTCGCACGAACCCTCGAGCGGATCCAAATAGAGGAGGAGGGGTCAACCCTCGCCTCCTTGGTCCGTAGGCGCCGGAGGCGGAGATCCCGCAGCCGGCGAAAGCGGCTCGGTGACGTGGAGATCCCACAAGCGGGGCCAGACTGAAAGGCGGACAGGATGGAGACAAGCGACGCTGCCGTCGCGAGCCCAGGCGTACGCGCGGGCGCGTACGACCGGCCGCATGGCGACGCCGAGCTGACGCGGGACGATCGCGCCAGCCTCTTCCGGTTCATGGTGATGATGCGCACCGCAGAGGAGCGCGGTCTCACCCTCTACAAGCAGGGCAAGGTCCCCGGGTCCTTCTACGACGGGTGCGGCCAGGAGGCGATCTCCGTGGGCAGCTCGTTCACGCTCGGTCCGCACGACCGCATGTGCATCCTGCACCGCGATCTCGGTGCGCACTTCGTCCGCGGCGTGACGCCGGACCGCTACCTCGCGAACTACATGGGCCGCTCCGGCGGCGTCACCGGAGGCAAGGACGGGAACATGCATTTCGGCGACCCCAAGCTCGGCTGTATCGGCATGGTTTCGATGCTTCCCGACATGGCGCTGGTCGCAGCCGGTATGGCGCTCTCGTTCAAGCAGCGAGGCGAGCGGCGAGTCGCGATGACTTACTTCGGGGAGGGCTCCACGGCGAACGGCCAGTGGCACGAGGCGATGAACTTCGCCGGCGTCCACGGGCTGCCGATCGTCTTCGTGCTGGAGAACAACCAGTTCGCCTACTCCACACCCAACCGGCTCGAGTTCGCCGTCGATCCCGTTGAGCGCGCCGCCACCTACGGCTTCCCCGGGGTGGCTGCCGACGGCAATGACGTCGAGGCTGTCTTCGAGGCATCACGGGCGGCGGTCGAGCGTGCCCGCAGCGGCGAGGGGCCGACGTTGATCGAGTGCCAGACCATGCGCATGCACGGCCACGGCGCCCACGACGACATGAGCTACGTGCCGAAGGAGATGTTCGAGGAGTGGGGCCGCCGGGACCCCATCGAGCGCTACGCCCGCCGGCTCGTCCAGGACTTCGGCTTCTCGCAGGACGAGGTGCAGTCGATCCGCGCCGAGGTGACCGAGTACGTGAAGGAGTGCTCGGAGAAGGCGCTCGCCTCACCGATGCCTGATCCGGATTTGGCCAGGGAGGGTGTCTATGCCGACGACTTCGAGCCGCTCGGCGACGCCCAGGCGCCGTGGTCGTACTGGCGCAGCCACAACGGCCACCACAACGGCGCGAGCGAACGGAGGGCGGCATGACCGAAGTAGCCAGCACACAAATGCCCGCCACCTCCTCCGCTTCGCGTCCGGGGGTGTCGGGGCCTGAGGAGGCTCCCAGTCCCCGGTTGATGACCTATCTAGAGGCCATTTCCGATGGCCTCAGGGAGGAGATGCGGCGGGACGAGACCGTCTTCTGCCTGGGCGAGGACATCGGCGCCTTCGGTGGCGCGTTCAAGGTCACGGACGGGTTCATGGAGGAGTTCGGCGCCGAGCGCGTCCTCGATGCTCCCCTGGCCGAGAACGCGATCATCGGCACGGCTGTCGGCGCGGCGGCGGAGGGGCTGCGGCCTGTATGCGAGATGCAGTTCGCGGACTTCATCTCGTGCGGGTTCGACCAGCTCGTCAACGTCGCGGCGAAGCTGCACTTCCGCCAGGGCGTGGCGGTGCCGATGGTGGTGCGCCTGCCCTCCGGAGGCGGCTTTTCCGGAGGACCCTTCCACTCCCAGAACCCCGAGGCGTGGTTCCTGCAGGCGCCGGGCCTGAAGGTCGTCGCGCCGGCAACCGCGGCCGACGCCAAGGGCCTCCTGGTGAGCGCAATCCGCGACCCGAACCCGGTCTGCTACCTCGAGCACAAGGGGCTCTACCGACACGTGAAAGACGAGGTGCCGGCCGGTGACTACGCGGTCCCGCTCGGCAAGGCGCGGATCGCTCGTGAAGGCGAGGAGATGAGCGTCATCGCCTACGGATCGAGCGTCCATCTGGCGCTGCAGGCGGCCGATGAGCTCGACGAGGACATCGAGGTCCTCGACCTGCGGACTCTCGCCCCGATGGACACCGCAGCGGTACTCACCACGGCCCGCAAGACGGGCAAGGTGCTCGTCGCCCACGAGGCAACGCGGTCGTGCGGGGTCGGTGCCGAGGTCGCCGCGCTGATCAGCGAAGAGGCGTTCGAGGATCTCGACGCACCGGTGCGGCGGCTGACCGCGCCCGACGTGCCGATCCCCTTCAGCCCTCCGCTCGAGCAGGCCGTCCTCCCCCAGCTCGACGACATGAAGGAGGCGTGCCGTGAGCTCCTCGCCTACTAGCCCTGCAGCCGACCCGGCCACCCCTGGAGGCGGAGCCGAGGAGGCGGGCGGAACGTTGGGTGCGTTGATCGAGGTTTCGATGCCTCAGATGGGGATCAGCGTGTCCGAGGGCACGATCCTCGAGTGGCGCAAACGGCCAGGTGATTGGATCGAGGCCGACGAGACGATCGCCGACGTCACGACCGACAAGGTCGACGTCGAGATCCCGTCTCCCGCCAATGGGAGGCTCGAGCGGATCGTCGTCGAGCCCGGCGAGACTGTTGCGGTCGGCACCGTGCTGGCCGAGATCGACCCTGGTGCCAAGCCGGGGGAGGCGCATCCGGACGAGGACCAGGCCGCGCGGGCCGCGGGTCCTGTCGCCGAGGAGGATCAGGCCTCGACGGGCGCTGGTCCTGTCCCCGATGAGGGGACCTCCCCGACGCCACCCTCGCCAGGTGCGGCCGAGGGTGATCGGTCCCGCTTCTACTCGCCCGTGGTGCGGCGGATCGCCGACAAGCACGGGGTCGACCTGGAGCAGGTGGAAGGGACGGGGATCGGTGGGCGTGTGCGGAAGCGTGACGTCCTGGCGTTCATCGAGAACGGCGGCGGCGGAGACGAGGCGCCGGCCGAGCGACCGCTTCACATTGAGTCCCCCTACCGGCCCGATGAGCCGGAGGCGGCGCCCGCCGAGGAAGCCCCCGTCGAGGCAGCCCCCGCGGCGCCCGCTGCGGTGGCCGACGGCGCGCGGCGCGAACCGATGTCCCCCATGCGCCAGGCGATCGCCAGACACATGGTGGAGAGCCGCAGGACTGCGGCGCACGTCACGACGATCGTCGAGGTCGACTTCTCTCGGGTTGCCGCGGCGAGGGCGGCGCTCAAGGAGTCGATGAAGCGCCGTGGTGTGTCGCTCACCTACCTGGCGTTCGTCGCGACGGCGACCGTCGAGGCGCTTGCGGAGTTCCCGGAGCTGAACTCGTCGGTCGAGGGCGATGAGCTCGTCTTCCACGACGATGTCAACCTCGGCATCGCCGTGGCGCTCGACGACGGGCTGATCGTGCCGGTCATCCCGAAGGCTCAGCGCCTGAGTCTCGAGGGGATGGCCGCGGCCATCGGCGACGTCGCGACGCGCGCGCGGGCGAGGCAGCTCGAGCCGGACGAGGTGCACGGCGGCACGTTCACGATCACCAACCCCGGGCAGTTCGGGGCCGTGATCGCGACGCCGATCATCAATCAGCCGCAGGTGGCGATCCTCGACCTCGAGGCCATCGTCAAGCGGCCCGTCGTCGTGGAGGGCCACGAGGGCGACTCCATCGCCATCAGGCCGATGGGCTTCCTGCCCCTTTCGTTCGACCATCGCGCCCTCGACGGGGCCACAGCCGCAAGGTTCCTCGCACGCGTCAAGGCGCGGCTCGAGAGTTGGGAGGCCGGCTCATGAGCGCCGTCGCGGAACGCGGAAACGGACGACCGGCGGCGACCACAGAGGCGCCGCAGAATGGGTCGATCCCGCCCGTGCCGTTCGAGCACGAGGAGCTCGTCGTGAGGCGCGGGCGGCGCAGTGGCCGCTACGTGATCGTGGCGATTCACTCCACCGTGCTCGGCCCGGCCCTCGGTGGGGCGCGCATGTGGCATTACCCGTCGACGATCGACGCGTCTCGCGACGCCCTGCGGCTCGCGCGGGGGATGACGCTGAAGGCCGCCGCGGCTGGGCTCGATCTCGGAGGCGGCAAGGGCGTCATCTGCGCTGGTCCCGAGGGACCGCCGCGCGGGTCGGACCGCCGCGCGGTCCTGCTCGACTTCGCCGACCTGGTCGAGTCGCTCGACGGGCGCTACATCACCGCCGAGGACGTCGGGATCTCACCCGAGGATCTCGTGACGATCTCGGAGCGAACTTCACATCTCACCGGCATGCCGCTCGAGCGGGGCGGCTCGGGCGATCCGAGCCCGTTCACCGCCGAGGGGGTCGAAGCCGCGATGCGGGCATGTGCCCGCGCGCGCTTCGGCTCGACACAGCTCGCGGGGAAGCGGGTGGTGGTGATCGGGCTCGGGCATGTCGGCTCAAAGCTGGCGGGTCGCCTGGCCGAAGCGGGTGCGCAGCTGACCGTGACGGACATCGATCCGGCGACGCAGGAGCTCGCAGAGCGCCTGGATGCCCGCTGGATCGAGCCTGAGGCCGCGATCTCGGAGCCGTGCGACGTGCTCGCTCCGTGCGCCCTCGGCGGCGTGATCGACGCGGCCAGCCTGCCGCTCTTGCGATGCCAGATCATCTGCGGCTCGGCCAACAACCAGCTCGCCGACGAGGGGCTCGCCGAACAGCTGGACGAGCGCGACATCCTCTACGCGCCCGATTTCATCGCGAACGCGGGCGGCCTGATCCACGTCTACATGGAGATCCGGGGGTACTCGGAGGAGCATGCGCGGGAGCTGGCGCGAGGGATCGAGGAAACGATGGAGCGGATCCTCTCGGCGGCCTCGGCGCACGACACGACGCCCCTTCGCGCGGCTGCCGGCATCGCGCGTGAGCGTCTGGACGCCGCCGCGCGCAAGCCCGCCGCGGCCTGATGCGAGACTAGGGCCATGAACGCCGAGGTCTGGGTCGTCCGCTGCGGCCAGGTTCCCTACGCGTACGCGCGCGAGGCGCAGAAGGCGCTCGAGGGCGCGCGGCACGCGGGTGCGGTGCCCGACCTGCTCCTGTTGCTCGAGCATCCGCCCGTCTACACGAAGGGCCGGCGCACGAGCGCCGACGAGCTGCCGATGGGCGAAGACTGGTGCCGGATGCAGGGGATCGACGTGACCGACACCGATCGCGGCGGCCGCGTGACATACCACGGTCCCGGCCAGCTCGTCGGCTATCCGATCGTGAGCCTCACCGAGCTCGGCGAGCCGGACGACGTCCACGCGTACGTCCGCCGCATGGAGCGGGTGATGATCGGCGCGCTTGGAGACTGGGGAGTCGAGGCGCAGACGATCAACGACCTCACTGGGGTCTGGACGAGCTCCCCCGCCGCCCCCGGACGCGAGAGCAGCATGGAAATGCCCGAGCCGAATGGCGAGGGCAAGGCATTCCGGGCGGGAGCAGAGGAGGCGGCGGGAGTTGCTCTGCGGAAGATCGGCTCGATCGGCGTGCACGTCAACCGTGGCGTGACCACGCACGGCTTCGCGATCAACGTCAACAACGACCTGCAGCCGTTCGAGTGGATCGTGCCCTGTGGGATCGAGGCGTGCCGGATGACGTCGCTCTCGCGCGAACTCGGGAGTGAGCAGGATCTGGAGGCGTTCGCCACCACGGTGCGCGACCGCTTCGGTGAGGCCTACGGGCGCTCGCCGGTGGAGATGGGCGCCGCACGGCTGGCGGAGCTCGTCGATGGGGTCGAAGCGCTGGTGGGCGCGACGCCCGCATCGGTACGGTAGAAGCGATGGCCGAGACGCCCACCCAGACGCCGCGCCTCCACGTCACCCGCTCGCGTGCGAACCCGGGTGGCTCGACGATCGCGGAGGGACGCCCCTTCCGCGAGCGCAAGCCCCCGTGGCTCAAGGTCCCCGCTCCGGGCGGTCCGACCTACCGGCGCCTGAAGCAGGCGATCCACGCGGACAACCTCCACACCGTCTGCGAGGAGGCGAACTGCCCCAACGTCGGGGAGTGCTGGGAGCGGGGCACCGCCACCTTCATGATCCTCGGCGACGTCTGCACCCGCCGCTGCGGGTTCTGCAACGTGCAGACAGGGGTGCCGACGTGGAACGACCCGCTCGAGCCGCTTCGGGTCGCGAACCAGGTGCAGAAGATGGGTCTGCGTCACGCCGTCATCACCTCGGTCGATCGCGATGACCTGCCCGACTACGGCGCCGGTGCGTTCGTCGGCGTGATTCGCTCGATCCGCATGATGGCTCCCGACTGCAAGGTTGAGGTGCTGACGCCCGACTTCCGTGGCCAGGAGATGCCGCTTGCGAAGGTGGTCCACGAGCGCCCCGACGTCTTCAACCACAACGTCGAGACGGTGCCGCGCCTGTACCCGAAGGCGCGGCGCGGCTCCGACTTCCTCCGCTCCGCGCGCGTGCTGCGCCTCGCCAAGGAGATGGGCGGCGACGATGTCGTCACCAAGTCCGGCCTCATGGTCGGCCTCGGCGAGGAGTTCGACGAGATGCTGGAGACCTTCCGGATCCTGCGGGATCACGAGGTCCAGGTGCTGACCGTCGGTCAGTACCTGCGGCCGACGGAGCGCCACCTACCGGTGGTTCGGTACTGGCACCCTGACGAGTTCGACGCGCTGCGCGATGCTGCTTACGAGATGGGGTTCGAGTCGGTCGCGTCCGGCCCGCTCGTTCGCAGCTCCTACCACGCGGACGAGGCGGCCGCCGAGGTCGCCGAGCGCCGCGCCGCCGCCTGAATCAGTCTCCGGCGCCTCGCGCGGCGTATCGGCGGGTGGGTCGACCGGCGCAAATAGTCTTCGCGCGGCGTGCTCCCGCTCCGCGACAACCTCCCGACGTCGCGCTTCCCGCTGGTCACGGTCGTCCTGATCGCGATCAACATCGCCGTCTTCGCGTGGCAGCTCACCTTTTCCACCGACAGTTCGTCGAGCCCAACCCTGCACCGGCTGGGGATCAATGAACGGGATCAGAACACGATCGAGTACGGCGCGATTCCCGATCGCCTCACCCATCCCGGGCGTGAGTGTGCGGTCGGAGTGGTCCGGAGCGACTCGGGCCGCGCCCGCACCGACATCGTGTGTCAGGGGTCGGCCGACTACACCGAGGCGGAGGATTCGAACTTTCCGTTCGCCGTGCTCGACGGGCCGGCGTGGTGGGTGACGCTCTTCTCGGCGATGTTCATGCACGGGGGGTGGTTCCACATCGCCGGGAACATGCTGTTCCTGTGGGTCTTCGGTAACAACATCGAGGACGCCATGGGGCGGGTCAAGTTCCTCTGCTTCTACCTGCTGGCCGGGATCGCGGCGTTCTATGCGCAGGCGCTCCTGGACCCGTCCGCGACCGAGCCGACGATCGGCGCGAGTGGTGCGGTCTCGGGCGTCCTGGGCGCATACATCCTGCTGCACCCGCGAGCGCGCGTCTTGACGCTCATCTTCCTGCTGTTCTTCGTCACCTTCATCGAGGTTCCGGCGTTCATCCTGCTCGGTATCTGGTTCGTACTCCAGGCGCTGCCAGCGGTGGGGCAGCTGGCCACGCCCGACGTCTCGGCGTCGGGTGGCGGAGTGGCGTACTTCGCGCACATCGGCGGGTTCATCTTCGGGCTTGCCGCGATCAAGCTGTTCGTGGCGCGATGGCGCCCCGGACGCTCCCCACCCGCCCCCGCCTCCTGATGAATCCGGACGTCCGCAGCGCGATCCTCGCCGCCGGGCTTGCCTTCTGCATCCTGTTCTTCGGCGCCACGATCGTCGCCGTCGCCGATTCGGGGTTCTCAGGCCGCGGGATCTTCCTCGGCGGCCTGTCGCTGCTGATCATCCTGATGATCGGCCTGGGACTGCTCGGCGCCCTCCGCAACCCGCCGAAGTAGAGCGGCTCTACGCGACCTTCTCGAATACGAGCCGGTAGTGCTCGAGGAGCTGGCGCTCGAAGCACACGCTGTTGGCGCTGACGCCGGAGGTGAAGGCAAGGCGAAAGTCGGCGCTCGTTAGCCAGCGTGGGACGAGGCGCGCCTTGAGGAGTGTCTTCTTCAGGCTCGGCTGGGCGAAGCGCTTGCGCCACTGCTTGATGGTCTCGATGTAGTCCAGGCGGCCGCTCTCGCTCGAGACCAGGCGGAAGTGGGGTTCGGCGCACCGGATGATCTGCTCGGAGCCAAAGGGGAGCATCGAGCCGGGGAACTGGCGACCCATCAGGGCGACATACCAGGCGTCGGAGTCGCGCGGGGCGTTGATGTCCACCTCGTCGATAGGGATCATGTTCGGCCCGAAGACCATCGTCTGGAGGTAGAAGCGGCCATTCGCGGGGAGGGTGTCGGCGACGTTGGCGAAGAGCCCGCGGTAGACGTCGTCCTGGCGGCCGGCCTCGTAGTCCTCGGGCGAGCAGAAGTGCTCGAAGGCGCCGAGGCTTGCCACGGCGTCGAAGGGACCGAAGGTCTCGCGGGTGACGGCGCGCGCGTCCTCAAGGTGGACGTCGAGGCCGTGGCGACGGCAGGCGGCGAACTGGGCGGACGAGAGAGTGACGCCGACGCCGTCCGCGCCGCACTCGCGGATGAAGTTGAGGAGGGGGCCCCACCCACAGCCGAGGTCGAGGACGCGGCGGCCGGGCTCGATGCCGATCTGCTCCGCCACATACTCGTGCTTGCGGTTCTGCGCCTCCTCGAGGGTGAGGGAGAAGTCGCCGTCGTACTTCGCACCGCTGAAGTCGGCGAGCTCGCCGAGGCTGAGCCGGAAGATCCGGTCGATCAGCGAGTAGGTGAAGTCGAGGTCGGCGCGGCTCGCCATGCGGCGGCGAGGTTATTCACTACCGGCGCGAGAGGGCCCGCGCGGATGTTCAGCGCGAGATGGTCTGGCTGTGGCCCGCCTTACAGTCGGTGGTCCGGCCAGCGCGTGCGTAGAACTTCCCGTGCTTGAAGCCGGTGTTACCGACGCTCCATACACCGTGGTCGTTCTTGATGCTCGCGGTGTCGCTCCCGATCTTCTTGTCCTCGCTCGGGTTCTGGTGCGCGCCCTTCTGCTTGTAGACCGTGACCTTGCGATCCTTCACGCACTTCCGGGGCCTGGTGCTGTCGATGCGACCGTGGTAGTCGCCGTTGGTGCCCTTGATCGTGACGTCGGTCGGCGCGCGGTCGGCGGCGAACGCCAGCGCTCCGAATGCCAGCGCCGCGAACGCCGTCGCGACGCCGATGATCAGTCTGAGCTTCATCTCAACCCCTTGCCTCGTGGATCGGCGCAACCTATCACTGCCCTAATGGGCGGCGAAGATCGCGGCGGCGCCGAGGATCTCCAGTGTGAGGTGGAGCCAGCCGGGCTCGAACCGGCGACCTTCGCGTTGCAAACGCGACGCTCTCCCAACTGAGCTATGGCCCCAGGCCCCGGATTGTAGGTCCGCACAACGGCATGCGGGCACGCGAACATAACCGGCAAAGATCGTGCTTGTGAGAGGATCACGGGGGTAGCGGCAGGAACGGCCGACGGCTTCGGGAGGAGTTAATGGCGGAGACCAAGACGGCGACTGAGGAAGCGGTAGGGGAGCGCGAGCAGACCGACAAGTCCCCCCAGGCAGTCGAGGAGGCGAAGGCAGGCGCCACCGCCGAGACCGGGCGCAAGCCGGGCCAGCGCGCCGAGATCTCCAACCTCGACATCGTCCGCCACTACTTCGACAGCGCGTCCGATCGCCTCGGCCTGCAGGACGACCTCCGCGTCGTCTTCTGGACCCCCTACCGCGAGGTGACCGTCCAGATCCCCGTCAAGCTCTCCGACGGCAAGGTCCACGTCTTCTCCGGCTACCGCATCCAGCACAACGGCGCGCGCGGGCCCTACAAGGGCGGCGTCCGCTTCCACCCCGAGGTTGACGTCGACGAGGTCCGCGCTCTCGCCTCCCTCATGACCTGGAAGACCGCCGTCGCCGGCGTTCCCTTCGGCGGCGCCAAGGGCGGCATCAACTGCCCCGCCTCAAGGCTCCAGCAGTCCGAGCTCCAGCAGATCACCCGCTCCTTCATGGACAAGATCGAGAAGGTCCTCGGCCCCACGCGCGACATCCCCGCGCCCGACGTGAACACGAACGCGCAGACGATGGCCTGGATGATGGACGAGTACGGCAAGCTCCACGGCCACACTCCCGCGATCTGCACCGGCAAGCCGATCGCGCTCGAGGGCTCCTACGGCCGCGAGGCCGCCACCGGCCGCGGCTGCGTCTACATGTTCCGCGAGGCCGCTCCGCACCTCGGCCTCAGCCCCGCCGACACCACCTTCGCCGTCCAGGGCTACGGGAACGTCGGCTCGTGGGCGGCGCGCATCATGCAACAGCTCGGCTCGAGGATGGTCGCCGTCTCCAACGCCCACGGTGCCATCCGCGCCGACGCCGGCATCGACGCCAATGCCCTCCACGACCACATCGCCGGCGGCGGCCTCATCACCGAGTTCGAGGGCGCCGAGGCCATCGACGCCGACGACCTCGTCGCCGTCCCCTGCGACGTCTTCATCCCCGCGGCCCTCGGAGGCATGATCCACGAGCAGAACGCCGACCGGATGCAGTGCAAGGTGATCGTCGAGGGCGCCAACAGCCCCACCACCCCTGCCGCCGACAAGATCCTCCGCGACAAGGACGTCTACATCATTCCCGACGTCATGGCGAACGCCGGCGGCGTCGTCGTCTCCTACTTCGAGTGGGTGCAGAACCTCCAGCACTTCCGCTGGGACGAGCGCGAGGTGAACGACAAGCTCGGCACGATCATGCGCCGCGCCTACCGCGAGGTCTCCGCTCGCTCCAAGGAGGAGGGCATCGACCTGCGCGAGGCCGCCTACCTCGTCGGCATCGAGCGCGTGGTCGAGGCCGCGCGCACCCGCGGCTACGTCTAGTCCGACGGGCTAGAAATCAAAATCCTTGGGCTTGCCCTGCTCGAACCACAGCTCGTCGTCGTCGGGATGATCCCGCAGGAACTCCGGCGTCTCCTCGAGGACGTCGCGCTCCTCTTCCGCGCCCTCTTCCCCGGCCTCCTCGGCTGAGTCCTCGTGCACCGGCGCCTCCTCCGAGGGAGGCTCGTCGAACGGCACCTCCTCCGACGGTGGCTCTTCCACCGCATGCTCCTCGGACGGGGCCTCCTCCATGGGGTGCTCCACGGTCTCGAGCGACTCGATCGGCGGCTCGGTTGCCGGCCCCGCCTCGACCTCGGGCTCGGCGCCCGTCGCCGGCTCGGCGCGGTCCGCCAGCTCACCCTCTTCAAAGTCCTCATCGAGATCCTCTTCGAGCTCCAGATCCAGGTCGCCGAGATCGAGCTCTCCCCCAGATGTCTGGTCATAGAAGGCGGTCTGCGCCTCGCCCTCCTGCGTCGGCTCCCCAACCGCCTCGTGCTCCTCCGAAGCCGGCTGCTCGCCGGTGGAGGGCTCCGCGAGCGGCGCCTCAGCTGCGGGCGGCTCCGCGACCGTCTCCGGGGCAGCCTCCGCCTCGGCCGCCTCGCCTTCGGGCTCCTTCGGGGCCTCGGCGGGTGCCTCTCCGGGCATGAAGGTCGTGACCGCTTCGGACCCCTCGGCGGCCGCGGCCGCGCCGTCCTCCGCGCCCTCCTCCCCGCCCTTCTGCGGGAAATCTGGCTCGCCAGGCCGGCTCGGAGGACCGAACGCCTCGTCCTCAAGCTGTTTCACCTCCGATTCCTCGGCGCCGTGGCGGCGCTTCAGATCGAGGTGCTCTCGAATCGCTTCGTCAAGGATTCCCATGGCTTAGCGGTCAAAGACTACTCGTGTATTGCGGGCGAGATTGGGCCGTGGCGACCAGTGAAATGGCCGGGTCGTGCGGCTATGTTCGCCGAATCCGCGGCTTACCCTCCGTGCCTGCGCCATCCATCGCCCGCCGCTTCGGAGCGCCGTCGGTGGTCGCAGCCGAAGCGACCACGACCTTGTTCTTCCCGCCCCGCTTCGCCGCATAGAGCGCGGCGTCCGCGGCCGCAATGAGGCTCTCGACATCGCCAGCCGAGTCGGGCAGCGAGGCGACGCCGATGCTCGCCGTCACCTTGAGCGTTCCATCCGTTCCCACGAGCGGCACCCGCTCCCCGGCAATTCGCTCCCGCACGCGCTCGGCGAGCTCCTCAGCACCCTGGAGCCCGGTCTCGGGCAGGCCGACCACGAACTCCTCACCGCCGTAGCGCGCCGGCATGTCGATCTCGCGCGATTCCGCGTCAAGCGCACGCGCGACGCGGCGCAGCACCTCGTCTCCCTGAAGGTGACCGTGCGTGTCGTTTACCTGCTTGAAATCGTCGATGTCGAGGACCAGCAGCGACAGCGAGGACTTGAAGCGCTTCGCGCGAGCCGCCTCGCGCTCGGCGAAGTTGCGGAACGCCCGCTTGTTGGAGAGCTGCGTCAGGTCGTCGGTGACGGCCTGCTCGCTGACCAGCTCGTGCAGCGCCACATTCTCGATCGAAGCCGCCGCCTGCCCGATCAGGTAGAGGAAGACGTCGCGCTCGCCAGGCCCGAACGGGTCGTCGCGGCGGGCCACAGTCATGACGCCGATGTTGCTTCCGGGCTCGCCGATGCGGCGCAGTGGCCCAGACAGGGCATGGGCTCCCTCGCGGTTCACCTCCGCGAGCTCCCCGCTGCGATTCGCCTCACCCTCGGCGGCGAGCACCGCGTCCTGGAGTTCGTCGGTCGAGATCCCAACCTCGGCCTCCGCCCCCTCGCGTCCCGTCAGCGCGATCAGGCCGTATTCGGCGCTGCTGGCGCTGATCGCGGTCTCGGCCAGGATCTCGAGCAGGGCGCTGCGATCGAGCCCGGCGGCGAACGCCTCGCCGATCCGCCGGATGGAACGGTCGATCTCGACCTGCTGGCGGCGCAGCTCCGCCATCTGCGCCTCGAGCTGGTCGCTCATCTTGTTGAACTCAGACGCGAGGCCCGCCATCTCGTCGCGCCCCACCACGGGCACCTTCCGGCTGAAGTCCCCAGCTCCGATCCGGTGAGCCGCATCGAGCATCGCGGCGACCTGCGCCTGCAGGGTTCGCTGAACCGCGACCACGAAGAGGAGGGCGACCAGGAAGAACGCCGCGATCGCGGCGATCACGCCGGGGCTCGAGGCGAAGAAGCTGCGCGACTCGATCGGGCCGAACAGCGCCACGCGCAGGTCGCCGGCGCCCGGAAGCGCCGCGCTGGCCACACGAAGGTCATCGGACCCCACGCTCATATCCGCCGAGTCGCCGTCGGCCGGGATGTCGGTCGAGGAGTCGAGCTCGAGCGTCGCGGACGTCGGACCGTCCTGCGTCGCGAGTGCCGCCTCCCGTCCAGTAAGCCGGTGCACCTCCCCGAGGTAGTCGTTGGCCGCGGTGGTCGACACGAGCAGACTGCCCAGCTCCCGCGCCCCGCTGGTCAGCTGCGTCTCCGTCGCCGCCACCGGATTGGTCGGCCCCAGGCTCGCGAGCACGCGGCCATCGGGCGCACGCAGGGTCACGGCGACCGCGTCCTGCTCGACGGCAAGCCTGGCGACATCGTTGCGGAGCGCGGCCGTGTCGTCGGCGCGCAGCGAGTCGCCCAGGTCCGGATCGCTTCCGATCGCCTTCGCCGCGCGGGTGGCGGCGGCGAGATCGTCGCGATAGATGTTCGTAGCCGTGTCCAGTCCCGCGTCCAGGCGGGCATCCGCCTTGGCGCTTCGCGAGGCGTCGGTCACCTGCGTGACCAGCACCCCGACCGCGATCATGGGCAGGACCACGATCAGCACGAAGAAGAGGGTCAGCCGACCACGAAAACTCATGAGCAACGTCGGAGCTTAGATCGGCTGACCAGCCAGTCCCACGACAACCCCGCACGGTGCAATGGCATGGGCACGAGCGGCGGCTATCCTTGCTCGCGCGCCGCGGGCCTGCGCCTCCGGCGGTTACGGGGCTATAGCTCAGTTGGCAGAGCGCCTGGATCGCACCCAGGAGGTCGTCGGTTCGAGTCCGACTAGCTCCACTAAGTAGCGTCTGAGAGGGGTTACGCTGCTCCCTGCGTGCTGGTCAGCTTCCAGATGCTCCCCGAGCAGCCGGCGTCCGAGCTGCTGGACGCGGTCGCGCTGGCCGACGGGCTCGGCTATCACGCCTGCTACAGCGCCGACGAGATCTACCACAAGGATGCCTGGCTCCTGTTCGCCGCCGCCGCCCATCGCACCGAGCGGATCAGGCTTGGCCCGTGCGTGGCGCCGATCTACATGCGCGAGCCGACCTACGTCGCTCAGCTCGCTGCGACGCTCGACGAACTCAGCGACGGGCGCGCCGAGGTGGTGTTCGGGATCGGCAACATCGCGATGCTCGAGCAGTACGGCGTCGAGTGGCGTGGGACGCGTCCGATTGGCCGGCTGCGCGAGGCGCACCAGGTAATGCGGACGTTCCTCGACGAGGGCGCGATCGACTTCGAGGGTGACTTCTACAGCTACACGGGCGTCACGACGATGGCCCGTCCGGTGCAGGAGCACCTGCCGCTGAAGATCGGCGCGATGGGCGGTCCCAAGTCGATGGAGGTGGCCGGAGAAATCGCCGACGGCCTGCATACGGCGTGCGCGTACTCGCCGGAGGCGCTGGGCTACGCGGCCGAGCATGTTCGGATCGGGGCCGAGCGGGCCGGCAGAAGCCTGGACGACCTCGACCTCGGCGACTCCCTGCTCGGCGCGATCGCGCCGGATGGCGATGTCGCGCGTCGCGCCGGGCGAATCCTGGCGGGGTTCTACATCCCGTCGATGCCGCCCGCACTGCTCGAGCGGCACGGGATCGCGCAGGGCGACATCGCTGCCGTCAAAGAGGCCTTCGCGGCAGGCGATGTGCATCGCGCGCTCGAGGCCACCCCGGATGACGTCGCCGACCGGATCATGGTCGCTGGCACACCGGAGGACTGGATCTCGTGGCTCAAGGGCACCTACGCCACCTCGGGCCTCAATCACGCGCTGGTCTCGTTCACGGATCCGTTCACCTTGCGAGCCTGGGCCGGGATCGAGGTCGAGGGCCTGCCCGACTTGGGCGAACAGGTTCGGATCCTGGGCGAGCACGTCATCCCTGAAGTCAGCTCTCGCTGAGCAGAATCCGGCGCAGCGCCGTTCGCGTATGGATGCGATTACGCGCGGCCCCGGTGCAGGATCTCGCGTGCAGCCTGAGCGTCCCGCGACCTGACCATGATCTCGTGCGCCCCCACGGTGCCTAAGCCGTCACCAGCTCCGGCCCCGGCATTGGTCAACTGGGGCAGGCAATCGATCCCGGCACTAC
Source organism: Actinomycetota bacterium (assembly GCA_046732895.1). Classification (GTDB taxonomy): domain Bacteria; phylum Actinomycetota; class Thermoleophilia; order Solirubrobacterales; family 70-9; genus JBKPNZ01. The sequence goes on along the minus strand of JBKPNZ010000035.1, from coordinate 89,345 downwards.
GCAGGAGCGAGCAGAGGAGCTCGGCCTCGGGCTCGCTACCGGCCACCTCGACCGCGACGAACTGGTCGGGGCGACTACCTGCTACCCGGCGACTCTCTCCCATGCCTCTCCTCCAGCGTAATCAATAGCCCGATCAGCGCAGTGCCCTGAATCCGGCTACACCGTTCCGACAACCACCCTACGCCTCAGGGCCGAGCGGATGCTCTATGAGTCAGCCGTGCTCGGCCGCCTCCCAAGCAGCTTCTCGGCCTGATGTGTCAGGAGTCGTGGGAGCAATCGCGGGCCTGGCAGGACGCGCAGGCCCAGCTGCTGGAGGAGTGTGACTTGGTCCAGCTGGAACCAGTGCTCGGCGACCTTTCCGTCGACCATGCGGTTGATCTCGATGCCGGAGAAGTTGACCGGCCGGTTGGTCGGCGGGAGGCCCTGGAAAACGCCGGTATGAGTGCCGGTGAACAGGATGCGCTGCGCGACCATCTCCGCGTCGGCCGCAGCGGCTTCCACCTTGAGCTGGAGATCAGGGAAGCCCTCGAGGAAGCCGGCGAGGAACTGAGTCCATCCATCGGAGTCCAGCGGGGCAGGGTCGATGCTGTCAGGCGCGTGCGCAATGTAGTCCGCCGTTCGGGAATCGGCCTCACGTTGCTCGTCACGGTTGTTGAACGCCTCGATCCATTGACGAGCGGCGGTCCTGTTGTCCTCCGCCGACGGCTGAAAGGTTTCGTCGCTCATGGGATGTCCTTTCCGTCTCCGCTCGCGAAGTCGATAGTTCCGGGGTTGCGCCTGCATTCTCTCGGAATGCCTTGACTTCACGACGGTTGCGGTGAGACGATCCGATCGGCAGCTCAGGGAAGACTGGAGCCGGGAGGAGCCACACATGATGGATCAGCCCCGCGGCCTGGCAGCCCGCGCGGGGCGCTGGAGCGCAACCCACCGTAGAAAGGCGATCTGGGGCTGGCTGGCCTTCGTGATCGTGGCCTTTGCGATCGGCGGCGCGGTTGGGACAAACACTCTCCAGCAGGACCAGCTCGGCGTAGGTGAGTCCGGACGCGCCGACCAGACGATCGAGGGGGCGTTCCCCAGGAGCGCCGACGAGCTGGTCCTTGTCCAAAGCGACACTGAGACGGCGACGGACCCGGGCTTCCGCGTGGCGGTCGCGGACGTGCAGCGGCGCCTCGAGAAGGTGCCGTACGCCCAGCAGTTCGAGAGCCCCTACGCGGCGGGCAACGAGGGCCAGATCTCCGCCGACGGGCGCTCCGCGTTGCTCCGCTTCAAGATCGTGGGGAACGACGACGAGACGCAGGAACGAGTCGGCCCGGCGCTGCGGGCCGTGAGCGACGCGCAGGCAGCCAACCCGGACTTCACCTTCGGCGAGTCCGGCGACGCCAGCGTCAACAAGCAGCTCAATGACTCGATCAGCGACGACTTCAAGCAGGCGCTATTCACTTCGCTGCCGATCACCCTGGTGATCCTGCTGATCGCGTTCGGCGCACTGGTGGCTGCCGGCGTGCCCCTGCTGCTGGCGCTCACCGCTGTGATGGCGACGATCGGGCTGATGGGCCCGATCAGCCAGATCAGCGGAGTGGACAGCTCGATCAACGAGGTGATCCTGCTGATCGGGCTCGCGGTGGGGGTCGACTACTCGATGTTCTACCTGCGCCGCGAGCGCGAGGAGCGCGAATCGGGGCGCAGCGAATCGGCTTCGTTGGCGGCGGCGGCCGCAACCTCGGGCCGCGCCGTGATGATCTCCGGCTTCACGGTGATGATCGCCATGGCGGGGATGTACCTGGCTGGGGCGTCGACCTTCCAGTCGTTCGCCACCGGGACGATCCTCGTCGTCGCGGTGGCGGTGGTGGGGTCGCTGACGGTTCTTCCCGCGATCCTGGCTTGGCTGGGTGACCGGATCGAGAAGGGAGGCGTCCCGATCATCAAGGACCAGCCATGGAACGCGGGAGAGAGTGCGCTGTGGTCGCGGATCCTGAACCCGGTCCTTCGACATCCGGTGGTTTCAGTCCTGGCCGCCGGAGGCTTGTTGGTGGTCCTGGCGATTCCCGCGTTCAGCCTTCACACGGCTAACCCGGGCGTCGAGACGCTTCCGCAGGACCTCTCCGTCATCCAGACCTACAACCGAATGCAGGACGCTTTCCCGGGCGGCCCGATCCCAGCCATAGTCGCCGTCAGCGCCGACGACGTGAACTCACCTGAGGTCAAGGCCGCAATCTCCGATCTGCGTAACCAGGCCGCCTCGAGCCCGCAATTCGAGCAGCCGATCACGACCGATGTCAGCTCCGACGGCACCGTCGCCCAGGTGAGCATCCCCCTTGCTGGCGATGGGAGCAACTCCCAGTCGACGTCGGCGCTGGCCGCGCTGCGAGACGAGATCATCCCGGCGACAATCGGACGGGTGCCCGGCGCGACCGCCGACGTGACCGGCTACACCGCCGACTCGGAGGACTTCACCGACACCATGAAGTCGCACGCGCCATTGGTGTTCGGCTTCGTTCTGCTGGCGGCGTTCATCCTGCTCCTGTTCACGTTCCGCTCAATCGTCATCCCGTTCAAGGCGATCGTGCTCAACCTGCTGTCGGTGGGAGCCGCCTACGGGATCCTCGTCTGGATCTTCCAGGACGGCCACCTGGAGTCGGTGCTCGGCTTCGACTCGACCGGGGCGATCGTGTCCTGGATGCCGATCTTCCTGTTCGTCGTCCTGTTCGGGCTGTCGATGGACTACCACGTGTTCATCCTTACGCGGATCCGCGAGGCGTTCGACCGGGGAATGCCGAGCGACGAGGCGGTGGCACACGGGATCAAGACCACCGCAGGCGTTGTCACCAGCGCCGCGGTGGTGATGATCTCCGTGTTCGCGATCTTCGCCACGCTCTCGCTGCTCATCTTCAAGCAGCTGGGCGTCGGCCTGGCGGTGGCCGTTCTGATCGACGCGACGATCATCCGCGGGATTCTGCTGCCGGCGACGATGAAGCTGCTCGGCGATTGGAATTGGTACCTGCCGAGCTGGCTCGAATGGCTACCGCACGTCACCCATGAGCCCGAGGTGGAGCCGATCGAGCCGGGAGCTGCGGAGGCCGGCCGGCGCGAGCCCGAGGGGAAACCCGCGGGCGCCTAAGCCATTGTCCTCGTATTCCGTCAACGCCGGCGCCGTGGCCCGGGCCCGTGAGCTCATCGAGGCCCGCCAGTACGTGCTGGACAGCGACTGGGGAGACGTTCAGCCGAACGCGGACGCCGAGAATGCCTTCCTGAAGTCCCACTCGTGGGATGAGTACGCCGCATGGCACCTGGGACTCACCGAGGGCGCTGAAGACGAGACGAAGGCCCGTTACGCCTTCGTCTACGGCGACTTCCGCCGGGTTCACCGCACGGCGCTGATCGCATGCGTCTACCGCGCCGCGGAATGGCGCCACAAGCAGGTGGAGCTGGCCGCGCATGACCTGCTCCAGGTGCTCGACGAGAACAGCGGCTGAGCTGCCCATTGTCCACGCCGAGTCGTAAACGCAATCGATCGGAGTAGTGATGTCGGACGAGAACAAGCGGGTCGCGAGGCGCGTCCTCGTGGAGCTGGGCTGTGGGGCCCGATGCGGGCGGACGTCGAAGACATGATCTGCGAGGACGACAAGGTCGTCGCGCGCGTGACCATGCACGGCCGCCACCTCGGCGAGTTCCTCGGCAAGCCGCCGACCGGCAAGGAGTTCGGCACCAAGCAGATCCACATCTGGCGACTCGAGGACGGCAAGGTGATCGAGCACTGGTCTGTGCGCGACGACCTCGGCCAGGCGCTTCAGCTCGGCCTGATTGGCAGCTAGAGCTACGCGGCGCCGGCCCCTGAGTCGGCCGTTGTGCCCAGGTCCTTGTTCTCGGGGACGAACTTGCTCGCGATGAACGTCGCGCCCTGCGGATCGGCGAGGACGGTCACCCGGGACCACGGGACGTCCATGGGCGGGGCGATCACCTTGCCGCCCAGTTCGGTGGCCTTCGCGGCGATCGCGTCGGCATCATCGACCCCGAAGGTGACGCTCCAATGCGCCGGCGTGTCGGGCTGGTCGTTTCCGATCGGGTTGATCGAGGCGACGACGTCCTCGAAGCCTGCGGGGCCGCCGACCTCGGCGATCTGCTCGCGTAGACCCGGGCTGTACTCGCTCACCAGGTGGTCCCCATAGCCCGGCATCGTCCACATCTCGGCGCCACCCGGCAGCTCGAGTGTCCGCCAGCCAAACACGGCGCCGTAGAAGGCCTTCGCGCTCTCGACGTCGCGGGTGTTGAGGCCGTTGAAGTTCAGCGAGCCGTGCTCGTTCACGATCTTCGCGCCCTTGTGGTCCTTCGCCTGCCAGACGCAGAACGGGGCCCCTTCGGGATCCATGAAGACGCCCATCCTCCCCGCGTCCATGACGTCGAAGGGCTCCATCGCAACCTTCCCGCCGGCAGCCTTCACCTTCTCGGCGGCATCGTCGGCGCTCGCGACCCAGATGTAGGTGTTCCACATCGCCATCGGCGGCGCGCCCTCAGGGATCGATCCGACCGCACCCACGTCGCCACCACGGATACGGGCGATGAAGTACTTGCCCTCCGAGTCCGGCGGCATCACGTCCTCGAACTCCCAGCCGAACAGACCCTTGTAGAAGTCCACCGCGGCCTCTGGGTCGGGCTGGCTCGTGTCGATCCAGCAGGGAACGCCGGGCATGTATCCGTCTCGCTCAGGCATTTCGCGATTCCTCCTCGGTTGGTGACATCGCGCAGCACCCTACGTCCCGTTTAGGTCAGGATCTGTCCTCAATCGTCGGGACCATGAAATAGCGATGAGCCAAACCTCCAGCCGCCTCCTCGAGCTGCTCTCCCTCCTCCAGGCGCGCCGCGACTGGCCCGGCAACGAGCTGGCCGACCGGCTTGAGGTATCCGGCCGGACGATCCGCCGCGACATGGAGCGGCTGCGAGAACTCGGCTACCCCGTGGAGTCGCTCACCGGTCCCGCCGGGGGCTACCGGCTTCGCGCCGGAGCGGCGATGCCGCCTCTGCTGCTCGACGACGAGGAGGCCATCGCGATGGCGGTCGGCCTGCGGACGGCCGCCGGCGCCTCGGTGGCCGGTATCGAGGAGACAGCGGTGCGGGCGCTCGTCAAGCTCGAGCAGGTTCTCCCGGCTCATCTGCGGCGCCGCGTCAGTGCGCTGGGCTCGGCGACGGTCTCGGTTCCCGCCGGCGGTCCTACGGTCGACCCCCAGCACCTGAGCGTGATCGCCGCAGCGTGCCGTGATTCGGAGCGCCTTCGCTTCGGCTACCAACGCCGTGACGGGACCGAGAGCCGCCGCGAGGTCGAACCCCACTCCCTCGTCAATCGCGGGCGTCGCTGGTATCTCGTCGCCTGGGACCAGGGCCGGGAGGACTGGCGCACCTTCCGCGTCGACCGCCTCGCCAGGCCGACGTCGACCGGTGTGCGGTTCACACCGCGCCCGCTGCCGGCGAAGGATGCGGCCGCGTACGTCGAGCGGAGCATCGCCGAACGCCCGAGCCGATTCGACGCCGTGGTGACCCTCCACGCCTCCGCGGAGGAGATGACGAGCAACCTCCCGGCCTACTGGGGCGAGATCGAGCCGATCGACGCCAACACCTGCCGCTTCCGTGCTGGCGACGACGACCTCAGATGGCTGGCAGTCCGCGTCGCGATGCTGGGCGTGGACTTTGACGTCGAGGAGCCCCCCGAGCTGGCCGACCACCTGCGAGCGTTGGCCGAACGTCTCCGCCACGCGACCGGGGACTAGACGGGTGCGGGTGGTGGCTCGCTCAGAGCGAGCGATACATCACGTGCAGGCCGACGTATCCGTCGGTCGGATGGTGAAAGCCCTCCGGGATCGTCCCCAGGACCTCGAAGCCGAGTGACTCATAGAGCGCAATCGCGTGCGTGTTGGTCTCGGCGACGGCGTTGAACTGCATCCCCCGGTAGCCCTGTTCCCGCGCCCACTCGAGTGCATCCTCGACCATCGCCCTCCCGGCGCCCTGACCCCAGCTGGCGGGATCCACCATGAAGCTCGCGCTCGCCACGTGCGCGCCGGGGCCACCGTGGTTCGGGTACATGCTGGCCGACCCGATGACCGTTCCGTGGGCCCCAACGGCAACCGTCGTGCGGCCCGGAGGCTCCGCGAACCAGCTGGCTCGTGCCTCCGCCTCGCTCATGTCGCGGTCGTAGGCGAAGGTCTCGCCGGCCGCGACGATCCTGCGAAGGAATGGCCAGATCGCCGCCCAGTCCTCGGCTTTCGCCTCCCTGATCAGCACCAGCGCAGCAGTCTGCCAAGAAGGTGTCGATTTCGGCCCTCGCCGTTCGTCTGTATCCGCGACCATCCACCAAAGGAGGACGCAATGAAGTACTTGCTGCTGATTCACCAGGGCGACGCCCCGACGCCCCGAGATCCGGAGGCATGGGCCACCCTCTCCGAGGACGAGCAGAAGGCCGTCTACGCCGACTATCAGGCGGTCAACCAGACTCCCGGCGTCACGCCAGGGGTTCAGATGGAGGACCCGGCGGCGGCGACCACAGTCCGCGTCAAGGACGGCCAGACGCTGACAACCGACGGTCCCTTCGCCGAGCTCAAGGAGGCGATCGCCGGTTATCTATTCTTCGAGGCCGACGACCTCGACGCCGCGATCGAGCTCGCCGCGCGAATCCCGGCGGCTCGGATGGGCGGCGCGATCGAGGTGCGCCCCATTGCGGAGCGATAGGCATCTCGACCAGGCCTTCCGCGAGCAGTGGGGTCGCGTGCTGGCTTCGCTCATCGGCTTCCTCGGCGACTTCGAGCTCGCCGAGGAAGCCGCGCAGGAGGCCTTCACCATCGCCGCCGAGCGCTGGCCGCGGGACGGGGTGCCGTCGAACCCGGGCAACTGGCTGATGAAGACGGCCCGCAACCGGGCCATCGACCGCATCCGCCGGGATCGCACCCTGGCCGAGAAGACCCGACTGCTCGAGGCTCCCGAGGCCACGGAGGACATCGTGGACGACAACACGCCGTTTCCCGACGAGCGACTCGAGCTCATCTTCACCTGCTGCCACCCGGCGCTCGCCACCGAGGCGCAGGTCGCGCTGACGCTGAGAACGCTCGGCGGCCTGACGACGGACGAGATCGCGAGGGCTTTCCTGGTGCCAGAGCCCACGATGGCGCAGCGCCTGGTGCGGGCGAAGCGCAAGATCAAGTCCGCCGGAATTCCCTTCCGCGTGCCGCCCGACCACCTGCTGCCCGACCGCCTCGCAGCCGTGCTCGCCGTCGTCTACCTGATCTTCAACGAGGGCTACACGAGTCTCAGTGAGCTTGCCGGGGAGGCGATCCGCCTCGGGCGCTCCCTCGCCGAGCTCATGCCCGACGAGTCCGAGGTGCATGGGCTCCTGGCCCTGATGCTGCTGCACGACGCGCGCAGGGAGGCTCGCTTCGAAGGGGAGGACCTCGTTCTGCTCGCCGACCAGGATCGCTCGCGGTGGGACGCCGAGCAGATCGCGGAGGGCCGTGCCGTCCTCGACCGCGCTCTCGCGCTGCACGGCCGCGGCCCCTACGTCGTGCAGGCGGCAATCGCCTCCCTGCACGCCGATGAGCCGCGGGACTGGCCGCAGATCGCAGCGCTTTACGGGGAGCTCGTCCGCCTGACGGGCTCACCGGTGGTCGAGCTGAGCCGCGCGGTCGCCGTTGCCGAGGCAGAGGGAGCCGAGGCCGCGCTCGGGATCGTCGATCGCCTCGACATCGACGAGTACCGGTACACCCACGCGACCCGCGCCGAGCTCCTGCGGCGACTGGGACGAACCGCCGAGGTCCGGGACTCCTACCGGCGGGCGCTCGAGCTCGCGCAGGGCGACGCCGAGCGGCGCCTGCTCGAGCGCCAGCTGGCTGAGCTGGGGAGCCCCTAGCCGGCCTTCCGGTAGGTCAGGATCGCGACGCCGTCGCCGACGGTCTTCGAATCGGCGAGCTCGAGCGGCTTCTTGTCGGTCGTCTCGCCGAACAGGCGCTTGCCCGACCCCAGCACGACCGGGAAGACCATCAGCCGCAGCTCGTCGACGAGGTCGTTTTCGATCAGCGTCTGGGCCAGCTGCGCGCTGCCGTGGACGACGACGTCACCCTCGTGGGCGTCCCGCACCTTCGCGACTTCGGCTGGCACGTCCCCGTCGATCACCGTCGAGTTCGTCCACTCGGGGTCCGTCAGGGTCGAGGAGACCACGTACTTCGGCATGTTGTTGAACTTGTCGGCGAACTCGCCCTCCCGCTGCGGCCACGCGTCGGCGAAACCCTCGTAGGTCACCCGGCCGAGGAGCAGGGCATCCGAGTTGTGGGTCTCGTCCAGCTTGAATTTGTCCCCCTCCTCGCCACGGCTGAACTCGAAGCTCCAGCCACCGTACTTGTAGTCCTCGGCTCCTCCCGGATCTTCGATTACGCCGTCGAGCGACATGAACTCGGTCACGACAATCCTTCCCATGCGGTCCTCCTCGTGGTCGGTGTTGAGCGGATGCGACCCGGCGCGAGACGTCCGAGCTCCGGGGTATATTCAACCTATCAGTTGCTCAACCAAGTAGGTGAACACGTGCCGGTCGACGAGCTCAGCAACACCTTCGCGGCCCTCGCGGATCCTACGCGCCGCGCCATCCTTGGCCGTCTGGCGCAGGGCGACGCAACCGTGAAGGAGCTTGCCGAGCCGTTCCCGATGAGCATCCAGGCGGTTTCCAAGCACCTGAAGGTGCTGGAGCAGGCCGGGCTGATCACACGCGGGCGCACAGCGCAGCTCCGTCCCTCAAGGCTGCGGGGAGCGCCGCTCAAGGAGGCCGCCGACTGGCTCGAGCGATACCGTCGGTTCTGGGAGGGCAGCTTCGAGCGTTTGGAAGCCCGGCTGCGCCCCAGCGAGGACGATCCGGACCATGGCTGACCCATCGAGCTCCCCGCCTGGCGACGGCATCAGGATGACGTGGACCTTCGACGCCCCGCGCGAGCAGGTCTGGCGCGAGTGGACGACCCCGGAGGCGTTCGCCGACTGGTTCGGCGGCACCGAGGCTGAGATCCCGATGTCGACGGTCTCGATGGACGTCCAGGAGGGTGGGCGGTGGCGCGCCACGATGCTCTTCGGGCCCAAGCGGCACGAGATCCGGTGGAAGGGCACCTACCAGGAGGTCGTGCCTCCGGAGCGCCTCGTCTTCACCATCACCGATCAGCCGGGCGACGACGCGTATGAGCTCGTGATCGTCCTCCTCACCGATCTCGGCGACGGCCGCACCGAGATGCAGTTCGAGCAGCGCGGGCACATGTCCGCCGAGCATTACAAGCGCACGCGCCAGGGCTGGACGGGCTTCTTCGAGCGGATGACCGCCCGCCTCACTTCCTAAGGGGTCAGACCTCTTTACGAAGACGAGCCTCGGGGGTGATTCCGCGGCGAGCCTGCATCTAGGCTGGGCCCCACCGAACCCGACCGGGAGCGACCGATGAGCGATTTCGAGCTTGCCAACGCCTATGAGACCGTCAACGTTCTCCGCCGCGGGGCGGCCGCGAAGATCGAGCTGAACCGCCCGGACTCGCTGAACGCGTGGAACCAGCAGTTCGGCCTCGACCTGAAGGCGGCCGTCGAAGCCGTCGCCGGCGACGACGATGTTCGTGCCGTCGTGGTCACCGGAGCCGGGCGCGGGTTTTCCTCGGGCGCCGACCTCAAGGCGATGGGCGAGGGACACCCGCTCACCGAAGACGGGCGCCCTGACGTCCGCAAGGTCCTCGACGAGCGCTACCACCCGATCATCACCACGATCCGGACCATGCCCAAGCCGGCGCTCGCAGCGGTGAACGGGCCGGCGGTTGGGATCGGCTGCTCGCTTGCGCTCGCATGCGACCTGGTCGCGATCCGCCGCTCCGCCTATTTCATGCTCGCGTTCGTCAACGTCGGGCTCGTTCCCGACGGCGGGTCATCGGTGCTCGTCCCTGCCCGCGCCGGTCATGCCCGAGCGTTCGAGATGGCCCTCCTCGGCGACCGCGTCGATGCCGAGCAGGCGGTCGACTGGGGGCTCGCGAACTGGGCCTTCGATGACGACGAGTTCGATCAGCGCGTATACGAGCTGGTGGAGCGGCTCGCCTCCGGTCCCACCCGCTCCTATGCGGGCACCAAGCGCCAGCTCAACAACCGGCTCTACTGGGGGATGGCCGAACAGCTCGATCTCGAGGCCAAGATCCAGCAGGAGATGGTGGCGTCAGGGGACTTCGTCGAGGGCGTCACCGCATTCGTGCAGAAGCGGGATGCCAAGTTCACCGGCGGCTGACTCCCGCTCCGGCTAAGCCGGCAGCCCAGCCGCGGCGAGTGCCTCGGCCGGATCCGAATACATCTCCTGGAAGTACTCGAACCCACGCCGCATGATCTCGATGTTCTCCTCCGACATCCGTCGCTGAGTATCTCGACCGTTCTCGTCGGATGACATGTGACCATAAGGTCACGTATACTCGCTGCATGGATGAGGTGTTCAGGGCGCTGGCCGACCCGACGCGCAGGAGCCTCTTGGACGAGCTCTACAAGCGCGATGGGCAGACGCTCAGCGCGCTCGAGGCGCGGCTGCCGATGACTCGCTTCGGCGTGATGAAGCACCTGAAGGTGCTCGAGGAGGCGCATCTGGTGACGACGCAGCGGCGGGGCCGCGAGAAGCTCCATTTCCTGAACCCCATCCCGATTCGACTCGTCCACGATCGGTGGGTGAGCAAATACGCGGAGCCCTGGGCAGCAACTCTGACCGGGCTCAAGCGCGAACTCGAGGAGGACCAGATGGAGAAGGTATTCGAGATCTACGTCAAGACCACGCCGGAGCGGCTGTGGGAGGCGATCACCGACTCAGAGCTCCGGCAGAAGTACACGTTCGGCGTTGGCATCACCTCGGACTGGACCGAGGGTTCGCATTACGAGGCCGCTCATCCCGCGGGGCCGACGCCGATCTCGGAGGGCGAGAACCTCGTCGTCGATCCGCCGCGCCGCCTAGTGCAGAGCATGACCGCGCTCTGGTCAGACGAGGTGAAGGCCGAGGGGACCTCGCGCATCACGTGGGAGATCGAGCCGGTCGGCGATTCCTGCCGCCTGCTCGTGATCCATGACGAGCTCCGCGAGGACGCGCACGGCGAGATCTGGGGCGGCTGGCCGATGATCCTCTCCGGGCTGAAGACGCTGCTCGAGACCGGCGAGCTGCTGACGACGCCCGGCTCGCTGCGCTACGCGCAGGAAGCGGCGTGACGCGGACGGGCTAACGCCGGGCTAGACGGTGGCGAAGCGCTGGGCGCTCCGAGCCCGGCGCTTCTCCGCCTCGACCTCGCGGTCCTTCGGCGGGGCCTTGGTGACGAGGCTGCTGAGGAGCCTGGTCGTCGCCTCGGCAACCTCGTCGACCGCGCGATCGAACGCCTCGACGTTCGCCTGCGAGGGCTTGTTGTAGCCGCTGATCTTGCGGACGAACTGAAGGGCCGCATCGCGGACCTCCTCCTCGGTCGCGGGCGGCTCGAAGTTGTGGAGAGTTCTGATGTTTCGACACATGCGGAAGAGGTTAATGGTCGCCGCCCACTAACTTGAGTGAGAGGCATGCCGACGCCCCGCTCCATCCAGCGCACCTATCTGACCCTCATGTTGGGCAACACGCTGGCGGCGTCGTTCATCTGGGGGATCAACACGATCTTCCTCCTGGACGCCGGGCTCTCCAACCTCGAGGCCTTCGCCGCCAACGCCTTCTTCACCGCCGGCATGGTGCTGTTCGAGGTCCCGACGGGGATCGTGGCCGACACGATCGGCCGGCGCACCTCATACCTGGCGGGAACCCTCACGCTGACCATCTCGACTCTCCTGTACGTGCTGCTGTGGCAGGTGGGCGCTCCGTTCTGGGAGTGGGCCGGCGTCTCGATGCTGCTCGGTCTCGGGTTCACCTTCTTCTCTGGCGCGGTCGAGGCGTGGCTGGTGGACGCCCTTACGGCCACGGGCTTCGACGGTGAGCTGGAAGCCGTCTTCGGCCGGGGCCAGGTGGTGAGCGGGACGGCGATGCTCACAGGCTCCGTCGCAGGCGGCTTCATCGCGCAGGACATCAGCCTCGGCGCCCCCTTCGTCGCCCGCGGCCTCGTCCTGATCGTGATGTTCGCCGTCGCCTTTCGGCTCATGCACGACGTCGGCTTCACCCCGGAGAAGGGGGGCGGCCCGCTCCGTGAGATGCGGAAGATCGCCTCCGACTCGATCGACTACGGCTGGCGCGTCCCCGCGGTCAAGTGGCTCATGGTCGAATCGCTCTTCACGGGTGGCGTCGGCATCTATGCCTTCTACGCGCTGCAGCCGTACCTGCTCGAGCTCTACGGCGATCCGCAGGCCTACCAGATCGCGGGCCTCGTGGCGGCGATCGTGGCGGGCGCTCAGATCCTCGGCGGCCTCGCTGCGCCCTACATCCGCAGGCTGTTCCACCGGAGGACTTCGGCACTGATCGTCACCTCGGCGCTGAGCACGGGGACATTGGTGCTGATCGGGCTGATCGAGAGCTTCGCGGCGGTGATCGGCCTGATCGTGGTCTGGGGCCTCCTGTTCGCAGCCACGATGCCGATCCGGCAGACCTACATGAACGGCCTCATTCCCTCGCGCCAGCGGGCGACGATCCTCTCCTTCGACTCGATGATGAGCTCGACCGGTGGTGTCTGGGCGCAGCCCGTGCTCGGGCGGGCCGCGGACGCTTGGGGGTACGCGCCGTCGTATCTGATGAGCGCCGGGATCTCGGTCCTCGCGATCCCATGCCTGGTCCTGTCCCGGCGCCAGGACGAGCCCGCCGACACGGTCGAGGTCACGGAGGCCGAACCCGCCCCCCAGCCCGCCTGACGCCTGCGTCGCTAGCGGTGCTTGACCCCCTCCTGGACGAAGTTCGCCAGGCGGGGGCCGGGGACGACGACGTCACCGAGCGCCTGATCGATCGCGTCCAGAACGGCGTCGGAGAGGGCAACGCCCGACGCCGCGGCATTGGCATGGACCTGCTCGGGCCTTGAGGCGCCGACGATTGCGGACGCCACGTTTTCCTGGCGGAGCACCCAGGCGAGCGCCAGTTGGACCATCGTGAGGCCGGCGCCCTCGGCGATCGGAACCAGGCGCTGCACCGCCTCGAGCAGCGCATCGGAGAGATAGCGCTCCATTGCCCACCCCATCTCGTCGCTCGACGCGCGCGAATCGGCGGGGACCTCTTCGCCCGGCTTGTACTTGCCGGTCAGAACGCCCTGTGCGAGGGGCGACCAGACGATCTGCGAGATGCCGTGGTCGGCGCAGAAGCCCAAGAGCTCGGCCTCGGGCGCCCTCCAGATCATGTTGTACTGCGGCTGGGAGGAGACCCACTTCCGTGCGCCGGGGACCTCGAGTCCTGCCTGGATCTGCTCGAGCGTCCACTCGCTGAAGCCGATCGCGCGTACCTTGCCCGCCTCACAGACCTCGGTGAGCGCCTCCATCGTCTCCTCGATGGGCGTCTCGGGATCGGGGCGGTGGCACTGGTAGAGGTCGACGTAGTCGGTCCGGAGGCGCTCCAGCGATGCGTCGAGCTGCTTGTGGATCTGCTCGCGGGAGAGGCCGTGGTCGGTCTCCGACATCTGGAAGAAGACCTTCGTCGCCAGCACGTAGGAATCGCGGTCGAAGTCGGACAGGATCTCGCCCCATGCCGTCTCGGCCGCCCCCTGCCCGTAGATGTTGGACGTGTCGAAGAGCGTGATGCCGGCGTCGAACGCCGCCCTTGTGCACGCCTCCGTGTGCTCCCGCTCCACCCCGCCGCTGTAGGTGAGCCACGAGCCGAGCGAGATCTCCGAGACCTCGATATCCGAGTCGCCGAGCCTGCGATAGCGCACGGGCCTCAATCTAGCCAGCGGGCGTTGTCGGCAAACACATCGGTTGTGCCCCCGAGCCACGGGTACGAGGCGACCATGAGTCACCGCGGGTTTTCAGCCGCCATCGGGCTGACCGCCGCAGCCGTCGCCGGCACGCTCCTGCTCCCGGGCTGCGGTGGCGACGACAACTCGACGCCAACCGTCACCGGCGCCGCCCTGCAAGAGCTCAAGGCGGCCGCCCGGAGCCAGCGGACGACGACCACCACGGACACCGAGGTGCGGGTCCCGAAGGTCGCCGGCGAGCCCGTGGTACGGGCACGCCACGAGCTGGCCCGGACGGGACTGCGCTTCTCGGGCCGCTTTCCGGGCACGGCCGGCAACCCGGACCTGCCGACCAACTGCCTGACGGTGACCGCGCAGGGAACGGCGCCGGGAACGCGCGTCCCTGAGGGCTCAGAGGTCGTCGGCACGATTGGCGTCTGCCACAACCGGATCCCCAGGGTCAGCAGGCACAGTTCGTGGCCACCGTGGGGCTGAGGCGGGTGGCGCCTAGGCGGCGTTTCCCGCCAGCGCCTTCAGGAGCAGTTGGCGCAGCTTCGCTCGCTCGTCGGTTGTGAGGTTGCCGAGCACCTCGCCCTCCACGCTCTCGATCCCCGCCTCGGCCCGCTCAACCGCACGCCGGCCCGCTGCGGTGAGCTCGACGATGTGGCGCCTGCGATCCGCCGGATCGCGCTCGCGCTTGGCGAGGCTCGCCGCCTCGACCTCGTTCAGCAGGAGGACGAGGTTGTTCGCGTCGAGCATCAGCGCCTCGCCGAGGGCCTGCTGCGTGACGGCGCCATGCTCCCGCAGGTAGTCGAGCAGCATGTACGGCTTCATCCGGATACCGAGCACCGACTCGGTGCTGCTTCGGTAGATGGCTCGTGCCAGACGCGTGAGCAGAACCGTCGATCCCGGACCCTGGTGACTCATCGAATAGATCGTAACGCGTCAGAAGATAATCACTGTTATAGTGAGCGTTGCCAGGAGGGGATCATCCCCGTACAGGTAAGGATTTAGTAAGAGCATCCGGACCGGCACGGGGGGTTCCGGGCGATGTAGGTCGCTAGCAGATCATCTGGTAGCAGACGATTTGCTACGGTGCAAACAGAACATCCCAGCGGAGGAGGCCTGCGTGAGCGACGCCGTCACATCGATCAAGGAAAACCTGGACCCGATAGCCGATCGCCGCCGGTGGATCGCGCTCTACGTGCTCTGCGTCGGGTTCCTGATGATCATTCTCGACGCGACGATCGTCAACGTCGCGCTCCCCTCGATCCGTACGGATCTGGGCTTCTCGCAGTCGAGCCTGGCCTGGGTCGTGAACGCCTACCTGATCGCGTTCGCCGGCCTGCTTCTGCTCGCCGGCCGGCTGGGTGACCTGATCGGCCGCAAGCGCATCTTCATGATCGGGCTGAGCGTGTTCGTCGGCGCGTCGCTCCTCTGCGGCGTGGCCCAGAGCCAGGAGTTCCTGATCGGCGCACGGTTCGTCCAGGGCGTCGGCGGCGCGATGACCTCGGCCGTCATCCTGGGAATGATCGTCACGATGTTCCCGGGCCCCCGGGATCAGGCAAAGGCCATCGGCGTCTACAGCTTCGTGGCGTCCGCGGGAGCCGCCGTGGGACTGCTCGCTGGCGGAGTCCTGACGCAGGCCCTGAACTGGCACTGGATCTTCTTCGTCAACCTGCCGATCGGCATCGCGACGGCCTTCTTTGCACACCGGCTCGTCGATAACGACGAGGGCATCGGCCTGAAGCGCGGCGCCGACCTCCCGGGCGCGCTCCTCATCACCACGTCGCTCATGCTCGCCGTCTACACGATCGTGAAGGCGACCGACTACGGCTGGGGATCGGCGCACACCCTCGGGTTCGGCGCCATCGCACTCGGCCTGCTGGGCGGCTTCCTGCTGCGCGAGTCGCGGGCCCGCACGCCGCTGATCCCCCTGCGGATCTTCAGGTCACGCAACGTCTCGGGCGCGAACGTCGTCCAGGTCTTGATGGTGGCCGCCATGTTCGGCATGTTCTTCCTGGGATCGCTCTACCTGCAGCGGGTCCTCGGCTACAACGCGCTGGAGATCGGGCTTGCGTTCCTCCCGGTCGCCCTCAGCATCGGCGTGCTCTCGCTGGGCTTCTCCGCGCGACTGAACATGCGGTTCGGCCCCAAGGCAACCCTCCTGCCGGCGCTTGGGCTGATCATCGCCGGCCTGGCGCTGTTCGCCCGCGCGCCGGTGGACGCCACCTACGTGGTTGACGTCCTGCCGTCGATGCTCCTGCTCGGGATCGGAGCCGGCCTCGCGTTCCCGTCGCTCATGTCGCTCGCGATGTCGGGCGCGACCCAGAGCGACTCGGGCCTTGCGTCCGGGCTGGTGAACACCACGCAGCAGGGTGGCGGTGCGCTCGGGCTCGCCGTCCTCGCGACGCTCGCCACGACGCGCACCGAACATCTGGTCGCAGGTGGCGACTCCACGGCCTCGGCCCTGACCGGCGGCTACCACCTCGCCTTCGCGGTGGGAGTGGGGCTGGCGGTCGCAGCGGTCGCGGTCGCGATCGCGGTGCTCCAGCCGGCAGCCGTCCCGCAGGAGCAGGACGAGCCGATTGAGTCCGACTTCGCCGGCGACGACCCCGCTTACTCCGAAGCGGCCTGATCCCAAGCCCGGGCGGCTCGATCCCGTCGGCGGGTCGCCCGGGCGCCCCGGCTAGTTACCGATCTATCGCGGCCGGGGCTCGCGCCTGCGCGGTGGCGAGGCGCAGTCGGATGGCTCGGCGAGCCGATCCGAGACCAGCTGGCCCAGCGCGGCCAGAAAGCCCTTGCGCTCGGCCTTCGGCAGGGTCGCGAGGACGTCTGCCTGGACACGATCGAGCACTTCCCGGGCCTCGGCGACCTTGCGCGCGCCGGCATCGGTCACGGTGATGACGCGCACCCGCCTGTCGGTGCTCGAGGGCCGGCGCTCGGCGAGGCCGGCTTCCTCGAGCTCGTCGATCGTCACGACCATCGTGGTCTTGTCGAGGCCGACGAGATGAGCGAGCTCGGTCTGGGTGTGATCGCCGGGTAGGGCGGCGGAGAGCACGCAGTACCCACGTGGAGTGATCCCCAGTGGCGCAAGCGCCGAGGCGAATTCGGTCGCGAGCACGAAGCTCGCCTGAGACAGAAGCCAGCCCAGGTTCCCGGAAAGGCAGTCGGGGCACTCGGCTGAGGCCTCGGTCTGCTCCTTCACGCTCACTGCCATGAGTCAGATGCTACCAACGTACGTCCGCTGCAAAATCATCTGATACGAAACTATGTGCCGGTGAATGCAGGCGCGAGGGGATTGAGCTAGGCGCCGTCGCTGTCCGCGTGCTTCGAGAAGTAGGTGAGGGCCTTGCGCGTCTTCGTCTGCTGCTCGCCCGACACGTCGACGCCCTTCCCGACCAGATAGGCACGGGTCTCGGCGGCCACCTGGAAGGCCTCCGCGGGCGCGCACTTCGTCGAGAGCTCGAGTACGCGCGAGTTGTCCGGATACAGCCAGAGCTCCGCCACGAGCTTCCGACCGAGCTCCTCCGGCGAGAACTTGAGCTTGAGTACGAAGATCGGCCCAAGGATCGAGAGGTCGTCGAGTTCGAGGCCATCCGGAGCGTGCTCGGCGAAGAGGGCGCGCTGCTCCTTCGAGAAGAGCTTGCGCACAGGATGCTCACCCAAGACTGCGCCGCGCACGCGCGGCTTGGTGAGCGCGCCCTTCATCGAAGCCGAGCAGACGAACCCGCCCGGCATCGCATCCACCTCGACTCCGAAGCCCGGGGTGGCCCGGAGGTCGGCCGGCAGCGACTCGGGCACGACGGGACGTAGCTTCACGACCGAGTCGTCGCCCTTGCGCTGCACGCGCCGGGCGCGCACGACGACCCCCTGCGCGTCGAGTCGCAGGTCGGGCGTATCGAAGAAGTAGACCTGCCTGATCTGGCTGTCGAGCGGGTCCATCCCCAGCGCGGCCACCGCCGAGGCGTGATCGGACTCGGGCACCGTGAGCTTCAGCTCGACCGTGTCGGCGCCCTCGATCAGCTCCATGACCTCGAGGAGCTGCTCGTCCGTGAGCGTTGGCGCGGCTGCCATGGCGCAACCCTACTCGCCTGCGTTTGCCTCGTGCGGGAGCGGGCGGGCTAGCTGCAGACGCCGGTCCGGGGCATCGCCGGCAGCGCCCGACTCCCAGGGCCGCGCCCCGGTCGCGACGGCCAGGGGTTAGGCAGGCAACGTTCCCGGGCCGACGGCACATCCATCGCCGCGCACCGCAAGGTAGAGACGTCCCCGGACGACGCCACCCCACCGAACGTGCGTTAGTGCCCCCTATAGCCGGTCCTTTCGCACGTTCGGGGTAAGGCGGGCAATAAAAACGCGACTGGTGGTGACGCCTTGGCCTGCCCCGTGCGTAGCCTTCGCACGAAAGAAGCTTTCTCGTCACCTTCGAGAGTGGTCTCCGCTTGGCTTCCGCGGTTTCCGCTCTCTCCCAGTCGCTGGAGCCAACCTACATCAAGGATTCGCGACGCGCCAGGCGCATTTCCGCAATCTGCGTAAAAAAGGCGCCGGAAATCGCGTTCGGAGCTATCTGCGAGGAGCCGAGGGCTCGCGCTTGCCCAGCTCGCGGAGGTTCCGGGCCGCGCGGCCGACCAACATCACCGCCATCACCGCCACGATCGCAAGGCCGACCAGGTCGAGCGGCGTCACATCGAGATCTACGAGAGCGAAGTCGCCGACCCCGAGCGCCAGGGCCGTGTTCAGCGCGATCAGGATCAGCCGCATCTCAGTGGGACCCACGTATCCGTAGCCGATGTTGAAGCGGCCGAACGCGTAACTCTCGAGGTAGACGTTGATCGAGAGCACGAGGTAGCCGACGACGATCAGGGTGCCGATCGAGAGCAGCATGTACGGCGAGAGGCCAAGGCCGATCCCGATTGCGGCCGTTGAGATCGCGTCAACCAGGTGGTCGACGTAGTAGCCGTAGGTCGGGCGCTCGATCCCTCGCACCCTGGCGAGGGTGCCGTCGAGCGAGTCGCCGAACCACTGCACGACCAGCAGGCCGCTGGCCGCCCAGAGCCAGGCCGAACCATCGTTCGAGAGCTGGTACGCGGCGCAGATCCCGAACGAGGCCAGCACCCCGAGGAGGGTGAGATCGTCGGGAAGCACCCAGCGCGGCAGACGCCCCGCGATCCATCGCAGAAGCCTCCGCTCCGGAATCGCGAGCAGGAACCCCGGCTCGCGCTTTGCCTCGACGGCGTGCTCGAGTCCTCCTTCGGCCATTTGCCAGACCTAACCCACCCGCCACGGGTGGGTAACGAATCCGGGGGATCCCCCATGTAGGCTCGGCGGCGCCATGGAGGGGCAGAAGGTCGCCACCAGCGCGGCACGAGCCAGGCACAACGTCGTTCTGACGGCTGCCATCGCGGGTCTGGGCGGGCTGCTCTTCGGCTACGACACGGGCGTCATCGCGGGGGCGCTGCTCTTCATCACCCCCGATTTCCACCTGTCGAGCTTCGAGTCCGGCCTCGTGGTCGGCGCGGTGCCGCTCGGCGCAATCGCGGGGGCCGCGGTGTCGGGACCGGTGTCGGACGGCCGCGGGCGTCGCGTGGTGATCATCTTCTCTGCGATCGTGTTCGCGACCGGCGCACTGGTCAGCGCCGCCGCGCCCGGAACCGCGGTCCTGGTGGTCGCGCGAGTAGTGATCGGGATTGCAATCGGGCTCGCCTCGGCTGCGGCCCCGGTCTACATCTCCGAGGTTGCGCCGCCTGAGCACCGGGGTCGCCTCGTCAGCTTCTTCCAGCTCGCGGTCACCGTGGGGATCCTGGTCGCGTACCTCGTCTCCCTTGCGTTCGAGCCGGTCGAGGGATGGCGCTGGATGCTCGGACTCGGCACGATCCCGGCGCTGGTCCTCGGCATCGGAATGATGCAGATGCCGCAGAGCCCGCGGTGGCTCGTGATGGCCGGCAAGGAATACGCGGCGAGGGCGGTCCTCGCACGCATCCGAAGCGGAGACCCCGAAGAGATCGAGCGCGAGTTGGCCGAGATCGAGCAGAGCATCCAGCCGGAGCCGGGTGGCTGGCGCGACCTCCTCGCCCCGGTCGTGCGCGCTGCGCTGGTGGTGGGGGTGGGCCTCGCGATCCTGCAGCAGGTCTCCGGAATCAACACGGTCATCTACTACGCGCCGACGATCGTCAAGTTCACCGGCGTCGACTCCTCCTCGGCGGCGATCCTCGCCTCCGTCGGGGTGGGCGTCATCAACGTGGGCATGACGATCCTCGCGCTGCGCCTGCTCGATCGGGCTGGCCGGCGTCCGCTCCTGATGGCGGGCGCCACCGTGATGGGATTGGCGCTCGCGGCCCTTGGAGGCGCGTTCCTCAACGGTTCCGGGGGCACGACGGACTCGGTGATCGCGGTGATCGCGCTCATGCTCTACGTGGCGGCATTCGCGATCAGCCTCGGCCCGATCTTCTGGCTGCTGAACGCCGAGCTCTATCCGCTGAACGTGCGCAGCAAGGCTGCGGCCGTGGGCACGATGGCGAACTGGGGCTTCAACTTCATCGTCTCGCTGACGTTCCTGCTCCTGATCGACGCGGCGGGACGTGCGGGGACGTTCTTCATCTACGCGGGAATCTGCGGGCTCACGGTCATCTTCTGCTGGAAGCTCGTGCCCGAGACCAAGGGCAAGCACCTCGAGGACATCGAGGACACGTTCCGCCAGCGCGTCGGCGCCTCACCGGCGGCTCCCCGCATCGGCAGCTGACCTGCACCCACGGCGAAGGGCTCGCTCTACCATCTTTCGCCCATGCGAATCGACGAGCTCCTCACGAGCCAGCGGCCCGTTTTCTCGATCGAGTTCTTCCCGCCGAAGACGCCCGAGGGCGTGACACGGCTCTTCGAGACCGTGGAGTCGCTGCGACCGCTGGAGCCATCGTTCGTCTCCGTCACCTACGGGGCCGGCGGGGCGACTCGTGACGGCACGGTGGAGATCTCGGCGAAGATCAAGCACGACTACGGCCTCGAGACGATGGCCCACCTGAGCTGCGTCGGCGAGACCCGGGATGGACTGGCGCGCATCCTCGACCGCTTTCACGAGATTGGGGTCGAGAACGTCCTCGCCCTGCGCGGCGATCCGCCCCGTGGCGAGCGGGAGTTCACCCAGCACGAGGGGGGGCTCTCCAGTGCAGCCGACCTCACGGCCTTCATCGCCGAGCGGTGGGACTTCGCGATCGGCGGCGCCTGCTTCCCGGAGGTTCATCCCGAGGCGGAGAGCCTCGACGCCGACCTCGCCTATCTGAAGACGAAGGTCGCCGCCGGGGCCGGCTTCCTCATCACCCAGCTCTTCTTCGACAACCGGGTCTACTTCGATTTCGTCGCCACCGCGCGCGCCAGGGGCATCGACGTGCCGATCATCCCCGGGGTGATCCCGATCGCCAGCTACGGCCAGGTCTCGCGGATCTGCAAGCTCTGCGACGCCTCGATCCCGCCGGAGCTCGAGACTGCGATGGAGTCCCTCGGCGGCGACCCCGAGGCCGAGGCACTGCTCGGCGTCGCCTACGCCGCTCAGCAGTGCGAGGAGCTACTCGCGGCCGGCGCTCCCGGCATTCACTTCTACGCGCTCAATCGCGCGCCCGGCACCCGTGCCGTCCTGTCGGCTTTGCGCGCGTCGCGGCCCTGGGAGCGCACCCAGGCGGTTGGGGCCGGCACCGGCGGGGCCGCTCTCTAGACTGACGGACTGTCATGGCGCCGCTCGAGGGTTCTCTTCGCCATAACGGCCACCGGATCACCTTCGACGTCTGGGGCGAGGGCGAGCGCACCCTCGTCCTCATCCACGGCCTCCTGATGAACCGGCGCATGTACGACCGCCTGGCGCCCGAGTTGGCGTCGCGCGGCAATCGGGTCGTCTGCGTCGATCTGCTCGGCCACGGGCGCTCGGACCGCCCCGACGACATGCGCCTCTACAACATGCCCGGCTTCGCGACCCAGCTGGTGTCCCTGTTTGATCACCTCGAGCTCGAGGCGCCGGTCGTGGGCGGCACGTCGCTTGGAGCGAACGTCAGCCTCGAGCTCGCCTGCGCGCAGCCCGATCGAGCGCGGGCGCTCTTCATCGAGATGCCCGTCCTCGACAACGCTCTGGTCGGCGCCGCCCTGGCCTTCACGCCGATCCTGCTCGCGCTGCGCTTCGGAGCGCTTCCCCTCAAGGGGTTGGCCGCGCTTGCGCGCAGGGTGCCTCGCTCCAACTACCTGCTCGACATCGGCCTCGACTGGATCCGCCAGGATCCGGAGCCCTCGCGGGCCGTGCTCGAGGGCATCCTCTTCGGCCGCAGCGCACCTCCGCGCGACGAGCGCGCCCGGCTTGAGCATCCGGCCCTCGTCATCGGGCACCCGAACGACCCGCTCCACCCGTTCTCCGACTCGGGGATGCTGGTCGAGGAGATGCGCAACGCCGAGCTCGTCAACGCCAACTCAATCCTCGAGTGGCGCCTCAATCCGGGGCGGCTGGACGATGAGCTCGCCCGCTTCCTCGATGACGTTCACCGTGAGCCATTGGCGGCCGCCGGGGCTCGCGAAGCCGCGTGATCAAGCGCGGTCGGCTTAATCGCGCGCAAAGGTCGATTCGCTAGCCTCACGCGCTCGATGGCCACCAGCAGGGAACAGCGGGAACGCCGGCGCGCGGAGCGGCTTGCGGCAGAGCAGGCCGCGGCGGCGGCGGAACGCAGGCGAGTCATGCTCGGCTACATCGTCGCCGGCGTGCTGGGGCTTGCCGTGCTCGTCGGGATCGTCGTCGTCGTCGCCAGCGGCAGCGGCGACTCCAACCAGGTGAACGGCCAGGACATCCCCGCCAATGCCCACGTGCAGCTGCAGAGCGGCTTCACGCATGGCGTCGCCTTCGACGACCGCGAGGGCACGCCCCCGCCGCCGATCAAGCAGGCCGATCTGAAGAAGGCGGCGGCGGCCGCCAATTGCGAGCTGAAGCTGAACCTCCCTGATGAGGGCAACACCCACATCACGAAGGAGAGCCAGATCCCGAAGTACAAGACGAACCCGCCGACCTCCGGGAACCACAACCCGCAGCAGCTCGCCGACGGCGCCTACAGCGAATTCCCGCAGCCCTGGTACTTCGTGCATTCGCTCGAGCACGGGCGGATCGAGATCCAGTACTCACCGGACCTTCCTGAGGAGGACCAGCTCGCACTCAAGGGCGTCTTCGACGAGGACCCTGACGGGATGCTCCTGTTCCCGAACCCGCAGATGCCCTACGAGGTCGCCGCGACCGCCTGGACCCAGCTGATCGGCTGCCCCAAGTACGAGGGCGACGCCACGCTCGACGCCATCCGGGACTTCCGCGACATCTATCGCGGCAACGGCCCGGAGGGCGCGATCCCGATCACGTTCTAGCGCGGCGAGATGCCATCGATGGTCGAGAAAACGCGGCAATGACGCGCTAACTCGACCATCGGTGCTGGTTATGGGTCAAGGCTTCACGGACAACTAGCGCGGCGCCCGGTACGCCGGGAAGAAGTCCGGCTCGGCGGACTTGCCGGCCGAGAGGCGCTCGTATGCCGCCCGGTCGAGTACGAGCTCGTGCGTGTGGAATGGCAGCTCGGAGTTGGCGAAGCCGCGCTTGAAGTCCTCCAGGCCGTCGCCGGTGCGAACACCGCCTCCCAGGTTGAGCGGCGTGCCCACCTCGTCGGCGAGGTCGAGCATCGCCGCGACGACGTTCTTGAACGGCGACGTGTCGCGGTGGGCATCGGCCGTGCCGCCCAGGTAGTAGTGCAGGACGCCATCTGAGAGGGCGAGGATCGCTCCCGCCGCGACATCCTCACCCCCGGCCCGGGCGACGAAGAGCCAGCTGCCCTCAAAAGCGAGGATCGCCTCGAAGTAGGCCGCCGGATAGAAGTAGCGCTCGGCGGCATTGGCGCGGCGCATCGTCTCGTCGTAGGCCCGCAGGAAGCCGGCGCGGTCCTCAGCCTCGGCCTCCGGCCCGGCCGCCGCCTCGACCGTCACTCCACCACGTGCATTCGCTCGGATCTGCTCGGCGAGCCGCGCGCGCACCTGTCGCGGCTGCGCGGGATCGTGAACCTGCACCACCGAGCGCGCCGTGGCTCCTGTCAGACAAGGCCCAACGCCGATCCGGTCGCGGATGAAGGCACTCACGAGGCCCGCCGGCTCCCAGTCGACCTCGGCGGGGTCGAGCGGGGCGCCATCCTTCAGGCTGCCGCCCGGATAGCCATAGGGCGAGATCGCGTCGCTCAAGCCGGCGTCGGGAATCTCGCGCACGATGAGCGGGAGCGCGAGCGCATCCCCGACGAGCAGTGTGTGGCTGACCTCCTCGGCCGCGAGGAACGCGGGGCAGCGGAAGAAGTCGTCTGCGGAGGCGGCTGCCGCGCCCGCATCCGCGACCAGCTCGGCGCGCGCGCTCAATCCCAGCCGGTGAAGTCGTCGGGCAGAAGGCCCCAGACCTCGTTGTCGATTGCGTCGTCGCCGCGCAGGATCGCCTTGCGCAGGACACCCTCGCGCCGGAATCCCAGGTGAGTGACCACATGCTTGGCCGCCTCGTTCGTCGCCGGGATCTCGGCGTGCACGCGATGCGTTCCGAGTTCCCGGAACGCGTGCAGGCACGCCTGGCGCTCGGCCTCGCGGGCGACGCCCTTCCCCCACGCCGAAGGCTCCCCGACGAGCACGGCGAGCTCGGGGCCGACGTCGCGACCCAGGCCGAACAGGGCGACGAAGCCCACGGCGGCATCGTCACCGTCGATCGTGATCGCCCACTTGCGATCGCGGGAGGTGTCCATGGCGCGCTCGACCCAGCCGCGGGCGGCCGCGTCGTCGAAGGAGTCGCGGCTGCCAACGAGGTCGGCGGTCACACGCTCGTCGTTGAACCAGCGCTCGACCGCCTCGGCGTCGTCGGGACGAAAGTCGCGCAGAACCACGGTCGCGGCCACTACCGCCTGAGACTATCCGTAGAGCCCGTGGCCGGTCAGCAGCAGCCGCAGGCTGCGACCGAGGATCCGCAGGTCGAGCAACGGGGTGCGGTGATCGACGTACCAGACGTCGAGCTCGATGCGCTCATCCCATGGAATCCCCGCCCGGCCGTTTACCTGTGCCCAGCCCGTGATCCCCGGCTTGACCTCGAGCCGGCGCCGCTGATGCGGCGTGTAGAGGTCCACCTGCGCCTCGAGGGTCGGGCGCGGGCCGACGGTCGCCATCTCGCCCACCAGGACGTTGACCAGGTTGGGGAGCTCGTCAAGCGAGAAGCGCCGCAGGAAGTGTCCGACCCGCGTGACCCGGCTGTCGCCTGCGAGGACTGGAGTCCCGACCCCGACCGGGTCGGCACCGGGGTGCATGGTGCGGAGCTTGTAGAGGTCGAAGGGCGCGCCCCGAAGCCCGGCGCGACGCTGCCGGTAGAGGACCGGCCCGCGCGAGTCCAGCTTGATCGCGATTGCCGCAACGAGAAGAACGGGAGACGTGATGACCAGCGCGGCCGCGGCGATGAGCACGTCCACCGCCCGCGGCAATCCCGGTCGTATGCTCTCGGCGGCCACGGCTACCGCGTCCCCGCCGCCTTCTCCCACGTGCGCGGGACGCCGCGACGCAGGTAATCCCAAAGGCCGACCGCGCTCGACGCGGTGACCGCCACGTAATAGCGAGCGATCCGCAGCGGCCGAGCTGGCCAGACTCCGCCGAGCGCGGCGGCGGCCAGCAGAGCGAGCTGAATCGCCAGCGTGGCGACGTAGACCCACCCCTCGCCCAGCAGGGTGAGGTTTGCGCCGAAGGCCACCAGATGGAGCAGGGGCGAGGCGTAGCGCAACAAACGATGCGAGTAGATCTCGAACGCGTAGGCGGGCCGGTATCCCCGTGGGGAGAGCAGCGAGGTGGAGAGGATCGTGTTCCAGGCCCCGGCCATCATCCGGCGCTTACGGCCGAACTCATCGCCGATGCCGGCGGCAAGCGGCTCCGTCGCGCGCGCGAGCGGCTCGTAGGCCGCGCGCCAGCCTCGCTTCGTGAGCTCGAAGGGCAACGAGATGTCCTGACCGCGCGTCGGCTCGAGGAAGAGGTAGGCATCACGCCGCACGGCGTTGATGGCGCCGTTCCCGGCGGTCACTCCGGCGAGCCGGGACTCCATCTCGCGCACCGCCATCTCGTATCGCCAGTAGAGGCCCTCCTCGTTGGCGCCGCCGCCGGAGGTGAATCCGATCTGCCCGCAGACGTAGCCGGTCCCGTCTTCCGCCAGGCGTGCCACGAGGAGCCGGAGCGCGTCGGGCTCCCAGCGGGCGTTCGCGTCGGAGAACGCCAGCACGTCGCCGCCGGCTCGCTCGACGGCCGCGTTGAGAGCAGCAACCTTGCCGCCGCGGGCGAGCTCGACCACGATGTCCGCGCCCGCCTCTCGTGCGCGGGCCGCCGTCGCATCACGCGAACCGTCCGAGGCCACGATCAGCTCCAGGTTCTCGGCCGGGTAGTCGAGCTCGCGGGCGCTCGCCACCCAGCCCTCGATCACCGCCTCCTCGTCGTGCGCGGCCACGATCAGCGAGACGGAGGGCAGGGGGTCCGGTACTGCGGCCGGTCCCTGAGCGGGACGGGTGCGGCTCAGCGCCCGCAGCACGATCGGGTACCCGACGTGTGTGTAGACGAGCAGGCCGGAAGCGACCCAGAAGACGATCTCGAGCGCTTGCACGCGGCGATTATTCCCCGAGGAGCTCGCGATAGAGGGCGAGCGTCTGCGTGGCGATGGTCGACCAGGCGTAGGGTCCGGACGCCGCGCCCCTCGCGGCCGACTCCAGGCGCTCGCGCTCGGCGGGGTCCGCGAGCACCCCCTCGATGGCGGCTCGCAGAGCCTCGGCGTTCCCCGGTGGGACCAGGCGGCCGGCGCCTTGCGCTGCGACCTCGCCGAAGCCCCCCACGTCGCTCATCACCACCGCCTTCCCAAACGCGAGGGCCGTGAACAGCGCGCCGGATTGCTCGGCGTCGCGATGCGGAAGGACGACCAGGTCGGCTCGCTTGAAGAAGGCCGGGATCTCCGTGTCGTCCACGAAGCGCGGCACCAGCCGGACCGTCCCGCGGCAAGCAGCGGCCGCCTCGGCGAGATCGGTCAGGTCGACCCCGAAGGGCCTGCCGACGATCCACAGCTCGGCGTCGCCGATCTCGCGGAACGCCTCCAACAGGACATCGACTCCCTTGTATGGCCGGATGAGGCCGAAAAAGAGGACGACCGGAGCACTCACGGTCGCCAGATCCGGCGGCAGCGGCGCCTCGTCCGGGAGGCGCGTCAGGTAGTCGAGGACGCCGTGCGGGATCACCCGGATCCTCGATTCGTCGATCCCGGCCCGCTCCCGCAGGACACCGGCGCCGTACTCGGACAGCGCGACGAGGGCGTCCATGCGGCGCAGCAGATCCGCGTATCCCCGACCGGTGCCATCACTCCAGGCCGCGGCACGGAGCAGGCCGTGGGGAGTCTGCACGAGGGGGCGCCCCCGTGGCAGCAGGCGCGCGTCGAGTCGCGGGAACGTGAGCCATTGAAAGTGCACGATGTCCGCCCTGCCGGCGCCCGAGCGGCGGTACTCGACCATGTCGCGAAGGTGCTCTGCAGCCTTCATCGGCCTCCGCATCCGGTTCGAGGGGGCGAGCCGGCCGGAGCGCCGGTAGAACGACTCGCGCACGTCGTATCCCTCCGCCGCCGGCACGGAGCCCCAGCCGAATGGGCTGGTGACGAGCTCGACATCGGCCCCGGCGCGAGCGAGCGCAGCGCTCAACGAGCGGTCGTACGGCGGCGTGTAGGCCGGCGGATCGACGATCTGGACCTGCATTCGGGACCATTCTCGCCGTGCAGCTCAGCTACTGCGTCGTGAACACCAACGGCCGGGACGACCTGATGGCCTGCCTGGACGCGATTCGCCGCACCCATCCG
This sequence comes from Actinomycetota bacterium, assembly GCA_046732895.1. Classification (GTDB taxonomy): domain Bacteria; phylum Actinomycetota; class Thermoleophilia; order Solirubrobacterales; family 70-9; genus JBKPNZ01. The sequence continues at coordinate 61,616 of JBKPNZ010000035.1, read as the reverse complement.
GAGGGAATCGAGCACGAGGTCCTCGTGCTCGACAACGCCTCCGACGACGGTTCGGCCGAGGCGGTTCGCGGCTGGGCCCGATCCGCTGGGCCGTTCGGCGCGACCGTGAGGCTGATCGCCCGGGAGCGCCGAGCGGGCAAGGCCGAGAACGACTCGCTCCTGCTGCGCGAGTCCCGCGGCGAGCTCTGCCTGATGCTGAACGAGGACTCCGAGCTGCTGGACGGCGCGACGGCGGCGCTGCTCGCGGCGCTGCGCGACGATCCGCAGGCGGCTGCCGCGGGGGCGCAGCTGCTCGCGCCCGACGGCGACCCGCTCGCGTGCGCCTGGCGCCTGCCCAGCCTGGGCACCTCCTTGGCGCAGGCGTTCTTCCTCCACCGCGGCCTCGTGACCCAGAGCGGCGGCTCGGACACCCGGAGGGTGGGCTGGGTCCAGTCCTCGGCGATGCTCGTGCGCCGGGAAGCGGCGGGCGAGGTGAATTACCTTGACCCGCGCTTCTTCGTCTACTCAGACGAGACCGACTTCTGCAAGCGGTTGGGGGATACCGGCTGGACGATCCTGTACGTGCCGCGCGCTCAGGCAATCCATCACGAGCAGCTCGCGACCGACCGCACGGCAGGAGAGCGGCGCGTGATCGAGTTCCACCGCGGCCGCGACATCTACATGCGCAAGCACCACTCCACACTCACCGCCTTCGTCGCCCGCGTCCTCTCCGCGTGGAGCTACACGCCGCGTGCCTTCGCGGCCCTCTTCCTTCGCGGCCACTCCTCAGGCTGGTACTGGCTGCACGCGCGCTGCGCGCTGCGGCCCTGGCGAAGCGGCGAGGGCATGCGCGAGGCGGCTGAGGCCTACAACCGCCGGCTCACGAACCGGCAGACGCTGGCGGCCCGGCAGAGTTAGGCCGACTCGGCGGTCGCCTGCGTCGTTCTGTGGAAGCTCGTCCGCTGACCCCTTAGGCGCCCCGATCCTCATCGCGCAGCGCCTGCTCATAGGCCTCAGGCGTGAAGTGGGGTGCCAGCCCCTCCTGAGCGGCGGGCTCCGGCCCTGCGGGCTCGGCGCGCAGCGTTCGCAGCCGGGCTGCGATCGCGCTCGGGCGCAGGAGCTCGCGCAGGCGGGCGCGTTCCTCCCGCGTCAGGAAGCCCGCGGCGTAGAGGAGCAGTGGGTAGGCGGCCCACAGCAGCAGGCGAAGTACCCACGCCGACGCCCCCGAGGTCGGCACGAACGCCTCGGCGACCCCGATCAGGGCCGCGGAGACGGCGATCACGAGGACGAGGCGGCCCCACTCGTAGGGCACCGTGAAGAGCCGCTGCGTGAACACGTACATCAGCACGAGCACGACGACGTAGGACAGAACGAGGGCGAGGCCCGCGCCGGCGATCCCGAGCGGAGGCACGAGTACGAGGTTCAGCACGACGTTCGAGACCATCGCCGCGGCGGTGGCGGGGAAGTTGAACTCGGTGCGCCGGGTACGCCCGAGGATCACCACCATCGTCAGATAGAGCGCATAGAGGGCCACACCGGTGGCCAGCAGGCCGATGGCCTCGTGGGCGTCGAAGAACCGCGGCGCTGCGAGCAGGGTCACGATCTGGCGCGAGAGCAGCCAAAGCCCGGTGACGCCAAAGGCGAGCACGGCGGCGAACCACCTGACGACGAGCGCGTAGGCACGCCGGGCCTCGTCGTCATCGGTGATCGAGTAGGCAAGCGGCGGGAAGGCGAGCTGGAAGCCGCGCGCGAGGACCTGCATGCCGTTCGCGAACTTGATCGCGAGGGCGTAGAGACCCACCTCCCGGAGGCCGGCGAGGCGGATGATGATGATCCGATCGATGAAGTTGAGCGAGTAGAGCGTCAGCTCCGCCGGCATCGTCGGCAGGCCAAAGCGCAGCATCCGCCGCAGGAGCGGCAGGTCGGGGACGAACGCGAGCCGAGCGCGCTCTTGCCACAGCCGGTACAGCAGGAAGACCGCGCCGGTGCTGAAGGTGCCGAGCAGGATTCCCTGGGCGCCCAGGTCGGCGACCGCGACCAGATACACCGTGGTCGGGATCGTGACGAGGACGTTGATCACCGTGATCGTGAAATACGCGCGTGCCCGCTCGTCCAGCCGCAGCAGCGTCAGCACGTACTCCCACAGCGTGAGCGTCCAGAGCCCCAGGATCGCCAGCCGTCCGAGCGCAGCGTCCGGCTTGCCGAGGATCGCGTCGGAGATCGGGCCGGCGAACGCGAGCGCGACGAGCGAAACCGCCGTTGCCATCCAGAAGAGGGAGGCAAAGCTGGTCGCCACTACGCGCTTCGGTTCCTCGTCGGATAGGTAGAAGAAGCGCAGGAGCGCCTCGATCACGCCGAGGCGGACCACGATGCTGGCGGCCACGAGCGACGCGAGCATCGCCTCCGCAGCGCCGTAGTCCGCCGGGGTCAGGTAGTGCGTGTAGATCGGCAGCAGGAAGACCGCGATCAGCTTCGAGACGACGCTCGAGGCCGTGTAGGCGGCGCCCGTGGTCGCCAGCCGGCGCAGGTACTCGAACACCTACGTAGATGACGGCGTCGGGTCGACGCGGGCGAAGACCACACCCGGTGCCAGGAGCGCCCACGTCGCGGGGTCGATGTCGAAGCCGGCGTAGCCGAGACTGTGCACGATCATCGCCACGTAGCAGGCGGCGACCGTGGTCCGCGCCACCGAGCCCCGCACCCCCGCGGTGAACAGAAGGGCGAGCGAGACCACCAGAAGCGCGATGTAGACGACCATGCCGATGGCCCCCTGCTCGGCGGCGACGGTGATCGGCTCGGAGTGGGACGTCGTCGTCTTCGCGACCTCGATCTGGTCGGTGAACGCACGGCCGAAGGCACCGGAGCCCCATCCCCACACCGGGCGGTCCTCGGCCAGATCGATGCCCCCGGAGACAAGGCTGGTGCGCCCCGAGAATTCCGCGTTCGCCCCTCGCTGCGGACCCTCCGCACTGCGCTCGGTTCCCCCGAGCCCGACGAACACAGCGCTCGCGACGAGCATGGTCGCGGCGGCGATCGCCGTCCACCGCCAGCCCAGGCGCAGGAGCGCAACGACCAGAAGGCCGGCGAGCAGCGCCGCGAAGCTCGTCAGCGAGAAGCTGAACGCCATCGCGACCAGCAGCACGATTCCGGTCCCGGTCGCGATCCACGCCCACGCCCGGCTGCGTGCCCACGCCACGGCAGCGCCAAGGGCGACGATCGTGAGCGCCAGGTAGCGGCCGAACACGTTGGGATCGTGGAAGAGCGAGTTGACGCGGAAGTAGATGTGGATCTGGTTGGACTCCTGAAGCTGGTCGTTGAGGATCAGATCGCGCGCTGCGTACTCGCCGAATGCGACGGCGGCGCAAGCCAGCGCGACCGCGGCGACCGCCCAAAGGACCCGCTGCAGCAGCGTCCGGTCCCACCGCACGTCGATCAGCAGGACGAAGAGAACGGCGAACGGCACGAGGAAGAAGCACGCGTTCTCGATCGCGTTCGAGACATCGTCCGAGTACGCGCTCTGGATCGCGTAGAGGATGAGCGTGGCCGCGAGGAGCCGCCGGAGCCAGAGCTCCAGACCGTTGCCGCCGGCGGTTCGCCCGGCGCTGGGTGCCCGCCTGCGCAGCACGTCGAAGCTCGACGCAGCTACCTGCGCCGCGATCACGCCGTACAACGGGATCAGCAGGTTGGAGGTCTCACCGCCCAGCTGGACCGGCAGGCGCAGCGGGAGCGCCGCGAACGCGAGCACGGGAAAGACCCACGGCAGGCGGCGGAAGATCGCCGCGCCGATCAGCACCGCAACGCCGACGGCGATCAATGCGGCGCCCAGCTTCGCGGGCTCGTCGCGCAGATCGACGAAGCGCGACTCATGCCATACATCTCCGGCGACCAGAACCGGCGCGGCGATCAGCGCCACGATCATCGCAGCGTGCCGCAGGCGCGGGTCGGCGGTCAGGATCGCGGTCGCCGCGGCGCCACAGGCGATCAGCAGCCCGATCAGCTGGAGAGGCTCGGCGTTCATCCGCGGATCAGCGCGATCCGGCGCGGATCGACGACGTCGCGGTCGAGGGTCGGCAGGATGACTCTGATCCTGTAGTTGCCCGGAGGCGCCGGGCTGTGGTCGTCGGTCTTGCCGTCCCAGCTGTAGTGCACGACCTGGTTCGCCTCCAGCGGGACGTCGCTTGCGAGGGTGCGGATCGGTTCGAGGAACGGACCCACGATCTCGACGGTCGCGCGCGGCTCGTCCTCCCTGATGAACATGTCGAAGTGGGCGACGTCGTCCCTGCCGTCGCCGTCGGGAGTGAACCCGTGCTTCGCCTTCTCGCCGGCCGCGGGATCGCGGTGCGGTCCCGGAAGGCCGGTGATCTCGACGATCAGGTCCGGGGTCTTGGCGCGGACGACGAGCGCTGCCGTGACGAGCGAGGCGGCGAGCAGTAGTGCGAAGAGGGCGGTCGCCAGGCGCATCGGGCGCCCCCCGATGGTTGCCACTACCGCGCCCGGTCCTCGCCGGCGATCACGACGACATCGGCATCGCCCGCGAGCTGCTGAGTCTGCCTGTCGATGGGCTGCACCGGGTTGATCCCCAGCGAGCGCGCCACCTTCTGGGCCGCTGCCTGCTGGCCCTTCGCGTACATCACGACGCTCTGGTCGAAGTGCTCGGGATCGGTGCTCAGCGGGTGCTGGAGGTCGAACTTGTTCTCCTCGACGTTGTCCCCCACCTTGGCCGCCAGGCCCTCGACGTCGGTCCCGTTGAGCACGAAGACGCTGATGTCGCCGGGGCTGATCCCGCCCCCGCCGCCGCCCTTGCTCTCGTTCCCCGTCTCGAGGAGCTTCTCCGAGCCGAAGAGCGCGACAACCCCGAGGATCACCGCGGCGGCGGCGATCCCGATCAAGAGCTTCGGCTGCGTGGCGCGCGCCACGAAGCGCCGCCAGCGCGGGTGCGGCTCGAGCGCCGCCCGCTCCATCGTGATCCTCGTCAGCGCCGGCCGCTCGCTGGTGACGCGCTGGGCGGCCGTCACAGCCGGTGCACCAGTCGCGGGCGTCGCGGGCGTCGCGCCGGCCTCAGTCGGCGCCTCCTCCTCCCCCGTCTCGCCGATGAGCTCCTCGAGCTCGACCTCCGCGCGATCCAGCAGTGCCTCACTTGCCGCGATGTCGGCACCCGGATGCTCCGGCTCGCGCTCCATCCACTCGCGCAGGCGGATGACGTCGCGGCGTTGCGAGAAATAAAGCGGCAGCAGAAGCAGGATCCCGGCGGTGGCGACCACGGCGACGATGGCCCCCGCCTTGTCGATCAGATCGACGATCTCCATCGCTGCCTACTGCCCGAAGGTCGAATCGTCCAGACCGACCAGCAGCGCCACCTTGGCACCTCTCGCATTGGCCTTGACGTCCTGGTTCATCTTGGTCACCGCGATATCCCCGAGCTTGGGCCTCACCTTCTTCGCGAACTTGTCGGCCGCGTCCTTGAAGTCGCCCGTGTACATCACGGTCGTGTTGGCCAGGCCTGCCGGCGCGTCATCCTCGGCGACCACCTTGTAGCCCAGCGGTTTGACGACCCCCTCGCTGACCGAATGCGCGAGACCCGGGACGGGGGCAGCGCTTGCCGACTGGGTCGCGTTCAGGACGGCGATCTGCGGCTTCGGCTGATGCTCGGCCTTGCCGCCCCCCTTGCCGTTGTCATTCCCGCCACCGACGAGGCCGAAGCCGCTGGTCAGAACGCCGGCGGCCACGATCACGACCAACAGGATGACGGCGACATAGCGCCCGTCGATCGGCAGCCGACGATCAATGGCCTGGAGCCTCGGCTTCACGACCCCGCCAATGCGGTGGCGAGCCGCGGCGAACCGTCCTTCCTTCGGCTCGTCGCCGGCCTTGGCCTCTCCGCGCGCCTCGGCCGCCGCCAATGAGGCTTCCGCCGCCTCCTGGGCGCGCTCGGGAGCCCGCCCCGCCCACTCACGCAGGCGCCTGACCTCTCGGGATTGCTGGAAGAGGAGGAAGGCGAGCACCGAGAGCCCGAAGAAGGCAGCGATGCCCAACGCGGGCCCGATCTTGTCGATCAGGTCCATATTTGCGCTCGCAGTCTAGGCGTCGAGGTGGCCAGCGCGGGTGGTGGACTCGCGGTCGGCGACGAGCTCGACGACGCGGGCGGCGAGGTTCGTCTCGTCGCCCGACGCGACCAGGCTCTCGAGCCGCTCTACGCTCGAGACCACCCAATCGGGATCGAGCGGACGGACCCGGACAGCGCGCACGATGCGGTCGGCCGCCGTCGGCTGCGAGCGCTCGTCGGCGTTGAAAAGCTCCTCGTGGATCTTCTCGCCTGGGCGCGGACCGGTGAACTCGATCGCGATGTCCTCATCGGGCTCGTAGCCCGCGAGGTGGATCATGTTGCGCGCGAGATCGAGGATGCGCACCGCCTGGCCCATCTCGAGGACGAAGACCTCGCCGGAGCCGGCGCCGAGGTCGCCCGCCTGGATCACGAGCTGCACCGCCTCCGGGATCGTCATGAAGTACCGCGTCATCTCCGGGTGGGTGACGGTGACGGGCCCGCCGCGCTCGATCTGCGAGCGGAAGATCGGAACCACGCTGCCCGACGACGCGAGGACGTTCCCAAAGCGCACGATGATGAAGCGGGTCCGCGCGTGGCGCTGCCCGGCGGCCTGCACGATCCACTCCGCCATCGCCTTGGACGCCCCCATGACCGTCCGTGGGTTGACGGCCTTGTCCGTGGAGACCAGGACGAAGCGCTCCGCGCCGGCGACCGCGGCGGTCTCGGCGGTAACGCGGGTGGCGATCGCGTTGTTCCGCACGGCCTCCAGCGGATTCGTCTCCATCAACGGCACGTGCTTGTAGGCCGCAGCGTGGAAGACGACATCGGGCTTGAAGCGCTGCATCACCTCGAGCATGCGGTCGCCCTCCTTGCAGTCGGCGAGTACCGCCTCGACCCCGTGGAAGTGCCATTCCTGCGTGAGCTCGCGGTCGATCTGGAACAGCGCGCCCTCGGCGTGGTCCAAAACCACGAGCAGGCGAGGATGCACGCGCGCGATCTGGCGGCAGAGCTCGGCGCCGATCGAGCCGCCCGCCCCTGTGACCAGGACCTTCTTGTCCTCCAGGTAGGCGCCGACCCGCTCGAGCTCCATCACGACCGGGTCGCGCCCGAGGACGTCCTCGACCTGAACCTCGCGCAGCTGGCGGGTGAGCTGGACCCCGCCGCGCAGGAGCTCGAACACCGTCGGCAGGGTGCGCACCGGGATGTCTCGATCGCGGCAGGCGGCCACGACCTTCGCGCGCAGGGCGCCGGGCGCCGAGGGGATCGCGATGATCACCTCGTCGGGCTTCGTGCGATCCAGGATCGGGCCCATCTGGTCCGTTCCACCGAGAACCTTCAGACCCAGGTTGCGCATCCCACGCTTGCGCGGGTCGTCATCGATGAAGCCGATGGCGCGCGTTCCCAGGTTGGGGTTGAGCTGCATCTCGCGGACGACCATCTGGCCGCCGGAGCCGGCGCCGACCACCAGGACGCCGCGTGTCTTTCGCCGGGCGGCGACCCGCGCGGGGCGCTCGGCGATGGAGCGGCGAGCCAGGCGGCCGCCGCCGAGAAGGAGAATCAGCAGCATCAGGTCGTAGATCGCGACCGACCTGGGCAGCGAATCCGGGTACGGCTTCGCGAAGGCGAAGACCGTGAAGGTGAGGGCAACCGCGATCAGGGCGGTGCGGACCAGGGGCCAGAGGTCGGGCAGGCGGAAGTAGCGCCACCACTTCTGATGCTGGCCGAAGAGCTCGAAGACGAGCGCTTGGCCGACCGCGACGAAGGCGACCGAGCCGGCGAGCATCGTCTCGTATCGGTCGGGAATGCCGCCCGACACGTCCAGGAACCGCAGCTTGAAGGCGAGCGCAAACGCCAGTGCCGCAAGGAGCGTGTCGGCCAGGAACTGTTGCGCCCGCCGCCGGTAGGCGGGGTCGGTGAGACGCGCCATCTCGGCGAGTGTAAAGCGGAAATCCGTGGTTCGGGGCGAGATCGAGGTTTGCGACAGCGGCCTGTCGGGGACGAGGCGATCCCTATGATCGCGCCCGATGGCGGACGTCCTCGAGCCGTTGGTCAACGCGGCCACCGACATCGTCAACTCGCTTGGACTTGCGGGAGTGTTCGTGCTGATGACGCTGGAGAGCGCCTGCGTGCCGATCCCCAGCGAAGCGACGATGCTGTTCGCCGGATTCAACGTCTCCCAGGGAGACATGACCCTGATCGGCATCGTGGTGGCGGGCGTCGCGGGGAATGTCGTCGGCTCCTGGATCGCCTACGCCGCCGGGTACTACGGACGGATCGAGCTGCTGGAGCAGAACCGGCTGATCCACATCAATCGCCGTCACCTGGAATGGGCCGACCGGTGGTTCGAGCGCCACGGCGACGCGACGGTGTTCTTCTCGCGCGTCCTCCCCATCATCCGCACGTTCATCTCCCTGCCGGCCGGCGTCGCGAAGATGCCGTTCTGGCGGTTCACCGCCCTCACGGTCGCCGGCTGCGTTCCCTGGGTCCTGATGCTCGCCCTGATCGGCCGCGAGGTCGGCGACAACTGGGAGCAGTGGAAGGACAACCTGCACTACCTCGACTACGCGGTCGCGCTCGCGATCGTCGCGGGGATCATCTATCTGCTCGTCCGGCGCCGGCGCGAGGCGCCCGCCGCCGGGACCGGGTCATAGAGGCCGCGGACGCATCCGGGCTCGACGCCGGGCGCGCGGCGCTGCTGGGTGTGGTGCAAGGCCCGGCGGAGCTGCTGCCGATTTCCAGCTCGGCTCACGTCTCGCTGATTCCATGGGTCGGCGGGTGGCGCTGGCAGGAGGCCGACCCGGAGGCACGCAAGTCATTCGAGGTCGCGGTTCACGCAGGGGCGGCGGCGGCCCTGCTCGTCGGGCAGCGGCGGCTGATCGCACGGGAGCTGCGCGCATTCAACCTGCGGCGAGCGGCCGTCGTCGCGCTCTCGTTCGTCCCTCCGGCGATCGTCGGCTACCGCTTCGAGCGTCGGATCGAGGAGCGCCTGGGCGGCCCGCGGGCGACCGCCTGCGGCCTCGTTGTGGGCTCCGTGGCGATGGTCCTCGCCGACCGCGCGCCTCAGGTACGCGGACCGGGTGATGCCGGGGCCCTCGACGGGCTGGCGCTGGGTGTCGCTCAGGCGACGGCCCTCGCGCCGGGCGTATCCCGCAACGGGGCCACGCTCGCGGCCGCTCGCTGGCGCCGGTTCACGCGCGAGCAGTCCAACCTGCTCTCACGCACGGTGGCCCTGCCGGTGATCGTCGGCGCCACGATCCTGAAGGGCGCCCGCCTGCGACGGCGCGGGGTGGCGCCCGAGCTCCGCACCGCGATGGCGGCGGGCGTGGCCGCCTCGTTCGCCTCAACCCTGGCCAGCCAGCGGCTGATCAGAATGGTCGAGCGCGACCGGGCGTTGTGGCCCTACGCGGCGTATCGCGTGGGCCTTGCTGCCGCGATCACGTGGAGAATGAGGCGTCGATGAGCGAGCAGGACGCATACGTGCGGGCGGGCGTGAGTCAGCGCCATGCCGACGCTTCGGTCACCGCGCTCGTCGCCCATCTGCGACAGATCGACCCGGGCCGAGATTCGCGCGCCGTGCCGCTTCCGGGGCAGTACGCCAGCGTCATCCGCGCGACGGACACCCTCGGGATCGCGTTCGCAACCGACGGCGTCGGCACGAAGATGGTCGTCGCCGAGCAGCTCGGCCGCTTCGACACGATCGGCATCGACTGCATCGCGATGAACGTGAACGACCTGATCTGCGTCGGCGCCGAGCCGATCGCGCTGCTCGACTTCATCCTGTGCTCCGAGGCGAACCCGGAGATCTGTGATCGCATCGGAGCCGGCTTGCGAGAGGGCGCCGAGCTCGCCGGCGTCGAGATTCCCGGTGGCGAGATCGCCCAGGTCGGCGACGTCGTGAGCGGCTGGGAGCTCTCCGCCAGCGCAATCGGGTTCGTCGACCTGGACGCGATCGTCACCGGTACCGCGATCCAGCCGGGGGATGCGCTGATCGGCCTTCCATCATCCGGCCTGCACTCGAACGGCTACACGCTGGCGCGGCGTGTCCTCGCAGACGTCCCTTTCGACGATGTACGCCTCGGCCGGCCGCTCGGGGAGATCCTCCTGGAGCCGACGACGATCTACGTCCGTGCCGTGCTCGAGCTGCTGCGCTCGCCGGTGGACGTGCGCGGGCTCGCGCACATCACGGGCGATGGACTCAACAACCTCCTGCGGCTGGATGCGGACGTCGGCTACGAGATCGGCTCGCCCATGCCGGTTCCCGCGATCTTCGGCCTGATCCAGGAACTCGGCGCGGTCGCAGACGCCGAGATGCACGAGGTCTTCAACATGGGGCTCGGCTTCGTGTGCGTCGTCGCCGCGGACCAGGAGGCCGAGGCGCTCGAGCTGCTCGGCCGGCACCATCCCGGGGCCCAGCGGATCGGGCACGTCACGGACCGCTCCGGCGAGATCAGCAGGCCGTAAGCCACTCACCGCCCTCGTTACCCTGACCCCATGCGGATCGCCATCCTCGTCTTCGACAAGCTCACCGCGCTCGATGCCATCGGGCCCTACGAGGTGCTCTCGCGCCTGCCCGAGGCCGAGCTCAGGTTCGTGGCCAAGGAACCCGGGACCGTTCGGTCGGACACCGGGGCGCTGGTCCTCGAGGCCGAGCACTCCCTGAGCGAGAACCCGGATCCCGACGTGCTGCTGATCCCGGGCGGCGAGGGAAATCGGCCGCTGCTCGCCGACGAGGTCGTGCTGGACTGGATCCGCGCCGCACACGAGACCTCGACCTGGACCACGTCCGTCTGCACGGGTTCGCTCGTCCTCGGTGCAGCCGGTGTGCTCAAGGGCCTCCGCGCCACCTCGCACTGGGCGTACGCGCAGTACCTCCCGGCGTTCGGCGCCGAATTCGCGGAGCAGCGCGTGGTCGAGGACGGGAAGGTCATGACCGCGGCCGGGGTGTCCTCGGGGATCGACATGGCGCTCGTCCTCGCCGACCGTCTCGCCGGGCGCGACGCGGCTGAGCGGATTCAGCTCGAGATCGAATACGACCCCGAGCCTCCGTTTGACTCCGGATCGCCGGGGAAGGCACGCCCCGAAGTGGTGGAGCTCGCTCGCGCCGGCGAATCGACGCCCGTGAAGGTCGAGCCGGGCGCCTAGGGCTGGTCTTCCATGGACACGATCCGAAGCGGAGTCAAGTGGCTGTGGGGGGCGATCCTCGTCGCCTTCCTCGCGGTGGGCATCCCGCTTGCCTGGGTGTGGGTCGGCTCACAGGTACAGGGCGGCACCAGCCCGACTGGGACTGCGATCGTCACCGTGATCGTGGGGCTGACGATGTCCTACTCGATCGTCGCTCTGATCGCGGCGTGGATCAAGGGACGCATGGGTGGCGAGAACACCCGTTACCGCTTCCTCTGGAACCGCAGCATGCGCGATGAGCGCTACACCCCCACCAGCACGACCTTCCTCGAGAACGTCCTGATCGTCGCGACGATCATCGTCGCCCTGATCATCGTCGTCTGGTTCTTCGCCTTCGGCAATCCGGGCGTGCCGGTCACGCCCTGATGGGGCAGGCAGGATCCGGGTAACGGCGAACTTCTATGGGCATACGCTGATGCACTGTCCTCGCCGCGGCAACGCCCGGCGAGCCGAGGGTTGAAAATAGCGACGACGTGAGCGACGGAGCCACAACGCGCACCGCAAGCGGACTGATCGGGACCGTGCTCTCGGGCCGGTACCGCCTGGAATCAAAGCTTGGCAGCGGGGGGATGTCGACGGTCTACCTGGCCCGCGACGAGACACTCGAGCGGTCGATCGCGGTAAAGGTCATGCACGGCGAGATCTCGGATCAGCCGGACCAGATCGAGCGCTTCCGCCGCGAGGCGCGCTCCGTCGCTCAGGTGTCTCACCCGAACGTCGTCGCGGTCATCGACGCCGGCGAGGACGGCGGGCACCCCTACATCGTCTTCGAGTACGTCGAGGGCGAGACGCTCAAGCAGCGGATCGACCGCCTGGGGCGCCTCCCGGTCGACGAGGCCGCCGCCTACGGAATCGAGATCGGCCGCGGTCTCGCCGCGGCGCATGCCCGCATGCTCGTCCACCGCGACGTGAAACCGCAGAACGTCCTGATCGACACCGAGGGCCGCGCCAAGGTCACCGACTTCGGCATCGCCCGCTCGCTCGAGTCAGACGGCCTGACGAAGACCGGGCGCGTGCTGGGCACCACCGACTACGTCTCGCCCGAGCAGGCGATGGGGCACGACGTCGACGCGCGCTCCGACATCTACTCCCTCGGCGTCCTGCTCTACGAGATGCTCACGGGCAACGTCCCCTTCGAGGCCGAGACGCTCGTCGGCGTGGCGATGAAGCACGTCAACGAGCCGATGCCGAACGTGCAGGAGCGCCGCCCCGAGGTGTCTTCGGCGCTCGCCGCCGTGATCGAGCGGGCGACCGAGAAGGAGCCGAAGCGCCGTTATCGCGACATGGCGGAGATGCTGGCCGACCTCGAGGGCGCGCTCGAGGTTGAGGTGGCCAGAGCGGGCGGCGCCCACGGCGAGGCGACCACGGTCATCGACTCCGTCCCCAAGCGGCGCCGCAGGCTGCCCAGCCGGAACATCTCCGTCCTCGGAATCGTGATCGTGCTGCTGGCAACTGTGGCAGCGCTGCTGATCGCGGCGCTCACGGGCGGGAGCGACAAGTCGAGCAATGGAGGTGGCGGTGGTGGTGGGACAGCGCCACCTTCCGGGGCCGCCGTGGACATCGTCAGTGCGAACGACTTCGACCCGGAGGGGGATCCTCCGGGGGAGGAGCATGGGGACGAGGTCGATCTTGCGATCGACGGCAATCCCGACACCGCCTGGACGACCGAGGACTACACGACTCCCGAATTCGCCAAGTCAGGGGTAGGTATCTACGTCGACACCGGGGATCCCGTCGATGCCCGCACGATGAAGATCACGACCGGGGAGTCGGGCTGGGTCGGTGAGATCTACGGCGCCGCCACCGGCCCGCCGGACGACATCGCGGGCTGGGGCGACCCCATCGCCAAGATCCCCAATGGCGATACGGACCAGACCGTCCAGCTCGACGCCACCGGCGGGCCTTACCAGTACTACCTGCTTTGGTTCACGTCCCCAGCCGACTTGCCCGACTCCGGCTATGGAGTCGAGGTGGATGAGATCGAGCTGACGAGCTAGGCCCAGGGCCCGCACCCGGTCCGGCGGCCGTCAACGCGGGGCTCGTTAGAAGCGGTACGAGCGCTCAGCCTCATGGCGCTCGATCGCGAGCTGGACCAGGCGGTCGCACAGCTCCGGATACGGGACGCCGGAAGCCTCGAAGAGCTTGGCGAACACGCTCGTCGAAGTGAAGCCCGGAATCGTGTTCAGCTCGTTCACGAGCACCTCGCCGTCGTCGCGGACGAAGAAGTCGCAGCGCGCTAGCCCAGTCCCCCCGATCGCCTTGAAGATCCGCCTGGCGAGGCCCTGGACGCTGGCGATCCCGTCATCGCCGATCGCCGCCGGAACCTCGAGCTCCATCCCGCCCTCCGAGTACTTGCGCTCATAGTCGTACCACTCACCGTGCACCACGATGCGCCCCGGAAGCGACGTCTCGGGCTCCTCGTTGCCGATCACCGAGCACTCGACCTCCGCGCCGCCGCCGTTCGCCTCGATGATCACGCGCGGGTCGTGCCGGCGCGCGAACTCGATCGCCTCGTCGAGCTCGGCCTCCGGGTTCGAGACCTTCGAGATGCCGACGCTCGAACCCAGCCGCGACGGCTTCACCCACAGCGGCCTGCCCATCGCGGCGGCGTGCTCGCGCCAGCCCTCCTCGCCGGCCTCGCAGAACTCGACCTGGGGCACGCCGTGGAAGGCCAAGAGACGCTTGAAGATGAGCTTGTCCATGGCAACCGACGCCGCCAGCACGCTCGGCCCGACGTAGGCGACGTCGAGGCACTCGAGCAGGCCCTGGATGGTCCCGTCCTCGCCGAACGGGCCGTGGAGCGCGGGGAAGGCCGCGTCGACACCCAGCAGTCCGCCCGCCGGCCTCAGCTCGACCTCGTTGCCCGCGGCACTCCAGCGGCCGTCGCGGCCGATCAGCACCTCGATCACGTCGTGGCCTGCATCGCGCAGCCCCGCCGCGACCGAGGCACCCGACTCGAGCGAGACCTCATGCTCGCTGGAGCGCCCGCCGAAGAGCACGGCGACCTTCATCGCTTCGGACCCGTCGTGGTGTCGGTATTCGTCGAACTCGTCGTCGTCGTCGGCTCGACGAACCGCCCGACGAAGATCGTCACGGTCTCGCCCTGATCGAGCCGCGTCCCGGCCGGCGGAGTTTGGTCGACCACGTCGCCGTCCTCGCTCTCCTGATCGGTGTCTCGGAAACGTTCCCTCACGTTGAACCCACGCGCCTGGATCGAGGCTACGGCCGAGTCCTCCGACGCGCCGATCACGTTCGGCACCACCGCCTGCGGCGGGCCGCCCGAGACGGTCAGCTTGACGGTCTTCCCTCGCGGGATGGTGCTGCCCGCCCCCGGGTCCTCGGAGAGCACCTGCCCCTCGGGTTGGTCGGATGGCGACTGCTCGATGTTCACGATGAAGCCCTTCCCTTCGAGCTGGGAGCGCGCTTCATCCTCCTGCAGGCCGACCACGTCCGGCACCGTCATTAGATCCTGTCCTCGGGAGATGAAGAGGGTCACGGCCGCGTTGCAGTCGAGCTCCGTTCCGGCCGGGGGCTCGGTTTTGATCGCGCTACCAGGGTCGACGGCCTTCGAGAAGACCTGCTTGTCCTTTGCCAGAAACTGGGCGTTCTTGAGCTTCTTCACCGCCTTGGGCGCGGCGAGACCACGGACCTTCGGCACCTCGTTGGTCATGCCCTGGCTCACGATCAGGGTGACTGTGGAGCCCTCGTCGGCCTTGTCGAGTGCCACCGGGTCCTGCTCGACGACGGTTCCAGGGTCGGCGCAGTTCGGGAAGCGGCGCGGGTCGGCCTCGAAGCCCCTGTCCTCGAGCAGGCTCTTGGCTTCGCCGAGCGATACCCCAGTGACTCGAGGAACCGTCATCTGGTTGGGGCGGGTGAGCGCGTAGACGAGCACTCCGCCCAGGGCGAGCAGCAGGATCACCGCGATCACCACCGCAAGACGCCAGCCGTGCAGCCAGCGTCGCCAACCAGGTTCCTGAAGCGCGGCCTCCTGCTCGGCGGCAGCTCGCTCGGCCGCCGCTGCCTGTTCGGCGGCAGCCGCCGTTCCGAGTCCCACGCCCGCCGCGGCGGCCGCCCCGTAGGCCGCGGTGTCACCAAGGGCGCCGCCGCTCGGATCGGCCTCGGCGGCGTCGAGCGCCTGTAGGAACTCCGCCGCCGACGCGAAGCGGTTGGCCGGCTCCTTCGCCAGCGCCCGTAGGACGATGGCGTCGAGCGCAGGCGGCACGGCGGGGTTCAGCTCGCTCGGCGGGCGCGGCCGCTCGGAGATCTGCTTCAGCGCAACGGCGACGGGCGTGTCCGCCTCGAACGGAACCCGCCCCGTCAGCGCCTCGTAGAGGATCACGCCGATCGAATAGATGTCCGCCGTCGCGGTGACGTCGAGGCCCTGGGCCTGCTCCGGCGACAGGTACTGGGCGGTGCCGAGCACGGACCCCGTCTGCGTGATCTCCGAGGCCCCCGCGCGCGCGATGCCGAAGTCGGTGACACGAGCGCGGCCGTCGGAGTCGACCATCACGTTCTGCGGCTTCAGGTCCCGGTGGACGATCCCGCGCTCGTGCGCGAAACGGGCGCCGCTCAGGATCTGGCGGACGATCTCGACCGCCTCCCCCACGGTCAGCCCACGCGTGATCAGGTCCTTGAGCGACGCGCCCTCGACGTACTCCATCGCGATGTAGTGGCGGCCGTCCCACTCGCCGCGGTCGTAGACGCCGACGACGTTCGGGTGGGAGAGCCCCGCCGCCGCGGAGGCCTCGCGCCGGAAGCGCTCGACGAACTGCTGGTCCTGGTTGAAGCGCTCGTGCAGGAACTTCAGCGCAACCTGGCGATCCAGCATCTGGTCGTCGGCGAGCCAGACGTCCGCCATGCCCCCCGAGCCGAGCCGGCCGACCAGGCGGTACCGGTCGTCGACGACTTGCCCCTCTTCCAGCCTCATCCGGAGTTGATCACCGTCTCCATGAGCTGGGTGGCGATCGGCCCCGCCACCTGGGCCCCGAAGCAGCCGGTACACCGTTCGACGGTCACTGCGACGGCCACCTGCGGATCCTTCGCGGGGGCGAAGCCGATGAACCACGGCTGATTGAGCCCTTGCGCGATGTTGATTTCGGCGGTTCCCGTCTTGCCGGGGAACGTCTGGCCGTTCACGGTCAGCCCGGCGCCGGTCGCCTCAGGGTCATTGGTGACGTTCAGCATCATGTCCGTCAACTCGGATGCGGTGCTCTCACTCATCACCTGATCCTGTTCGGAGGGATCCAGCGACTCGATGGTGCGCCCGTCGGGGTCCTTGGCCTCCTGCAGGAAGGTCGGCTTCTCAAGCACCCCGCCGTTGGCGATAGCTGCCGCCACCTCGGCCATCTGCATCGGGGTCACGAGCGCCTGGCCCTCCTCGCCACCCTGCCCGATCGCGACGCGGCCAACGTCGAAGCCGTCCGTGACGAGTTGGCCGTCCGAGTTGATCGGCCCGCTCGCCTTCATCTGGTTGTCGGGATAGTCGAGCCCCGGATCCGAGTAGAAGCCGAACCGCTTCATGTACTCGACCATCGTGTCGGTGCCCACCTTTTCCCCCGCCTGAGCGAACCAGGTGTTGACCGAGAAGGTCAGAGCCGTCTTCATGTCGATGTCGCCGAAGGACTCGCCGCCGGCGTTCTCGAGGGGCACCCCGCTGATCCGGATGCCGGTGCGGCCGCTCAGCGTGTCCTGCGGCGTGAGCGTGCCGGAATCGAGCGCTGCCGCCGCCGTGACCACCTTCATCGTCGAGCCAGGCGGATACACGCTCTGCGTTGCGCGGTTCAGGATCGGAGCACCTTCCGCCTTGTTCAGCTCCGAGATGTCGTTCTCGGCCTTATTGGGGTCGAAGCCGGGAATGGAAACCATTGCCTTCACGGCGCCCGTGTTCGGGTCGATCGCCACGGCAGAGCCGCCGTTGCCAGCCGCACCCGGCACGGATGCGATCGCGTTCTGCAGACCCTGCGCCGCCACCTCCTGGGCGCGCGAGTCGATCGTGAGGGTGACGTTCGCGCCCTCTTGGGTCTTGTTCTCGAGCTGGTCGAGGATTGACGCGAACTCGTTCTGATTGCCGACGAGCAGGTCGTTCTCCGACTGCTCGATTCCGGTGCGGCCCGAATCGACGAAGTTGTAGCCCACAGGATTGCCGTAGAGGGTCCCTCCGGAGTACTGGCGGATGTAAACCGGATGCGGGCCGCCACCGACCGGCAGGCTCTGGGCGATCAGCTTGCCGTCGGCTGTGGTGATGTTGCCGCGGTGGATCTGCTGTTCCTCGATCAGCGGACGGCGGTCCTGCGGTTTCTCCTGAAGCGAGTCCGAGTCGAAGACCGCCCACTTCGAAGTCGAGTAGACGAGCAGCCCGAAGAGCAGCAGCATGATCACGAACACGCGATAGATCGGAGTGTTCACGCCGGCAACCCTTCGGGCGGCGCCGGATGGGGAGGTTCAGTCGGGGGCCGGCGCGCGCGGTCGGAGATCAGGAGCAGCAGGGCGACCAGCACCATGTTCGCGATCACGGAGCTCCCCCCGTAGGAGACGAAGGGCAACGTGACGCCCGTGAGCGGGATCGTGTTGGTGACGCCGCCGACGATGACGAACGCCTGAAGGGCAAAGACTGCGGTGAGGCCGGTGGCGAGGAGCTTCGAGAAGCCGTCCGGCGCCATCACCGCGATCTTGAACCCGCGGGCTGCGATCAGCACGTAGATCAGGATCAGGGCGCACCCGCCGAAGAGCCCGAGCTCGGAGACGATCACCGCATAGATGAAGTCGGTGTGGGGCGCGGGCAGGATGCTCCCGCACTCGGGGAAGCCGTCGTGGCAGGTACTCGGGAAGAACGGCCCGGGCAGCTTCAGCAGCGATTGGCCGAAGCCCTCGCCGAAGAGACCGCCGTCGGCCTGCGCGAAGAGCGACTGCTGGACTTGGCCGATTCCCTCCGGGGCGCCCTTGTCGGGTTGGAACGTGTTCTGCCAGATGTCGAAGCGGTCCTCGACGTGGGCGACGTGCGCCCCCATGAACGCGGCGCCGACCAAGAACAGCAGCAGGCCGGCGAGCACGTAGGAGAGGCGATTCGTCGCCACGTACAGCACCACCAGGAACGCACCGAAGAACATCAGCGAGCTGCCCAGGTCGCGGATGAAGACGAGCATCACCATCGCCGCTCCCCAGATCACGAGCAGCGGGCCGAAGTGCTTCAGCGGCGGCAGGGTGAGCCCCGCAACGCGTCTGGCGGCCACCGATAAGAGCTCACGCCGCTCAGCCAGGTAGCTCGCGAGGAAGACGACGATCGCGATCTTCCCGAACTCTGCCGGCTGGAATGAGATCGGCCCGATCGAGATGCCGAGGTAGGCGCCGTTGGCCTGGGCGCCGATCCCCGGCAGGCGCGGAGCCAGCAGCAGCGCGATCCCGGCGATCGCGATCAGATAGCGGTAGCGCTCGAGGACGGTGTAGTCCTTCAGCAGCAGGATCGTCGCGATGAACAGGATCACCCCGAGCACGAACACGCTCGCCTGGTTGAGCGCGAACTTGTCGTCGATCCGGTAGATCTCGACGAGGCCGAACGCGGCGAGCAGGGCGCAGAGGGGGAACAGGTACGGATCCGCGTAGGGCAGGCGGAACCGCAGGAAGGCGTGGACGATGAGGCAGAGGCCGAAGAAGTAGGCCCCATAGATCAGGCTCAGGTTGCCGACCTCGTCGTTGCGGACGATGAAGACGGCCGTGAAGCCCGCGATCAGGAGGACCGCGACCGGGACGAGCGCGAGAAGCTCGCGGTTGCGTGCGCTCATCCCCTGGACCCGCCGGATTGGCCTCCCTGACCCGAGCCTCCCCCGCCACCGCCGCCCTTCGTGTTCCTCCCACTGGTCGTTCCCTGGTTTCCGCCTGCCGCCTGCCGCCCACCAGAGCCCTGCCTCTGCGTCTGGCCCTGGGTGGCCGTGCTGGCCTGGACGAGGTCGTTCAAGAGATTCGTCGCGTCGTCCTTCGAACGCAGGTCGTGGTTGACGGCGGTGTCCTGGCGATCCGGAGGGATGGAGTCGATCGGGACCTCGGCGAACTGCTCGGTGTAGAGGTTGATCCCGAACGGAAGCTCATACGGCAGGCCGCGGTAGAGCGCAACCTTGCCGGCGCCGTCGACGCCCAGGAAGTAGACCTGCCGTACGCCGTAGACGGCGCCGGCGACCACTACGCCGAGGATGAGGAGAACCGCGAGCACTTTGAGCGCCGTGCGGCCGCGGCGGGGCCGGGGAGGCCTGGCAGCCTCGGCGGCAGCACGGCGTCGCGTCGGGCGTCGGGCGGCTTCTGCCTGGCGCTCGCGCTCCGCCGCGACCCCTGCCGCGGTGAGCCCTGCCTCCTCGGCCGCCGGTCCGACGAGCGTGGCGCCCGGCTCAGGCGCCCCGGGCGCGCCCTCCTCGACGGGCACTCCGGCCTCCTCGAGCCTGAAGGCGACGACGGTGATGTTGTCGCGGCCACCGGCGGCGTTCGCTTCGGCGATGAGCCGCTCGGCCGCGGTCTGCAGGTCCGGAGCGTCGGCGAGGATCGCCTTGATCCGATCGTCCTTGACCATCGTCGTCAGGCCGTCGGAGCAGAGCAGATAGACGTCGCCGGGGCGGGCGCGGTAGGTCATGGTGTCGACCTCCACGTCTGGCTCGGGGCCGAGGGCGCGCGTGATGATCGAGCGTTGAGGGTGGTCCTCCGCCTGCTCCTCGGTCAGGCGTCCCTGGCGCCGCAGCTCCTCGACGAGCGAGTGGTCGGAGGTGAGCAGGCGCAGCTCCCCGTCGCGGAAGAGGTAGGCGCGGCTGTCGCCGACGTGGGCGATGCTGAGCTCCTCGCCCTCGAGCGCGGCCGCGGTGAACGTGGTGCCCATCCCGGAACGGGATGAGTCCTCCTGGGCGAGCGCATGGATCCGGCGGTTGGCCGCCTCGGCGATCGACCGCAGGTACGTCTCCGGCGAGCCCTCCCCGCGCTCGGCCGACTCGAAGGACTCGGCGGCGACGCGTGATGCGACCTCGCCCGCCTGCGCGCCGCCCATCCCGTCGGCGACGGCGAAGACGGGAGAACCGGCGAAGAAGGAGTCCTCGTTCGCCTCCCGCTGGCGCCCCGTGTCGGAGAGGAAGGCCTGCTCGGCTACCTGCAGATCCATCAGGCGTTCCCCGGGACGTCGAGCTCGAAGCGGAACTCGGTGTCGCCGATCTTCACCTGGTCGAGATCGGAGAGCTCCGCCTCACCTTCGAGCAGGGCCCCGTTCAGGTAGGTGCCATTGGTCGAGTTCATGTCCTCCACGTAATAGCCCGCGCCGCGTCCATATACGCGCGCATGCACTCCCGAGGCGAAGCGATCCTCGATCCTCACGTCGGCCTCGCTGGAGCGCCCGATCGTGATCCCGCCGAAGAGGTCGAACCGCTCTCCGGGCTCGATGCCGCCGCCCCTGAGCGCCACTAGGTAGGCATCCGTCGCCGGCTCACGGCCCGCAGGGCCGATCGGATGGAAGCCGGTCGCCTCGGGTGCCGGCGCCGTCGTTCGGCGCAGCTCCCGCAGAGCGCTGCGCGACACCCACAGCAGAAACAGGTACAGAACGATCAGGAAGCCGAACTTCAGGGCGACCGCGATGGGCTCAGAATCCATGGGCTCAGCGGCTCTTACTGCTCGATGTCGAACGTGAAGTAGGTGGTCCCCAGGGTGACTTCGTCGCCGGGCGAGAGGCGGGCTGATTCGACGCGGCGACCGTTGACCTTGATTCCGTTGGTCGAGCCCAGGTCGACGATCTGCCAGTCGCCGGTTGATCCGCGGCGAAGCTCGGCGTGCTCGCGCGAGATGTTCGGGTCGGCGAACACGCAATCCGCCTCCCGTGAGCGGCCCAGGACGGCGACCGGGCCATCGAGGACGTAGCGGCGGTCGTCCATGGAGACGATCGCCTTCGTCGCCGTCAGGCGGGCGGCGGGGCGCTTGCGCTCCGCGCGCGGCTGCTTCGGCGGCACGGTGTAGACCATGGTGTGGCCCTGCTCGCCCTGCGAGGGCTGCTCGCCCTGCCGCTGCGGCGGCTTCACCAGGCGCGTCTGGATTCCGAACTCGCCGAGCCGCAGGCGCTCATCGGTTTCGAGCGTGACCTCGGGCCGCGTCAGGAGCGCGTAGTCGTGGCGGCGGGCATGCTCCAGCAGGTAGGCGGAGAGCTCCTGTGCGAGTGAGCGCTCGTATCCCTCGAAGCGCTTGTGGTCGTCGGGCGACATCCACACCGTGTACTGGTTGGGCACGTAGACGCGGGAGATGGACGCCGTGCGGTGGGAGTCCATCTCCTTGGCCAGCTTGCGCGCGATCTCGACCGGCTGGACCTGCGACGAGAAGGCACGGCTGAAGACCCCCTCAACGAGGTTTTCGATCCTTTGTTCCAGGTTGCGTAGAACGCTGATTTTCGGACTCCCTCGTACGGGCGGCTTCATCCCGGGCGCGTGGGCAGTCGCGCCCGAAACCAGCCGCGCGATCGGGAAATCCTACGGGCCCGTGAATGTGTTGGGCGGGCCGCTAGGCGCCGTGGGCGGGGTGGGCGCTCGGGGGCGCGCCGCTAGGGGGCGCGCCGCGCAGGCGTACGGGCGTCACCCCGCGACCGCCGAACACGACCACGACCGCGCCGAGCGAGGCGATGGCCAGAACGGGTGGGCGCGAGGCCAGATCACCGTTTCCGACCACCTCCAAGGCCCCCGCCAGGGCGGCGGCCCAGAGGATCGCGCCCAGGAGCGCCAATGCGACGTGACGGGCGCGAAGAATCCAGCCCATCGCCACGGCCGCGACGCCGAACATCCCTGCGCCCAAGAGCGACGCCGGGTCTGCGAGCGGGACGAGCAGGCTCTCGCTTGCCGGATGGTGGATGCCGAGGTGCGGCGGTAGGTCAAGGACGAGCGTCACGGCGAGCATTGCGAACCAGCCTGCGGCGCCGAGTGCGAACCGCCCCGGCGCGGAACGGGCAAGCGCTCCGGCGAGCGCCGGGAAGACCGCACCCGCCGAGAGGACGCCGAGGGCCGGCGCGAGCGCAAGTGATCCGAGACAGGCGGCAAGCCGGCCCCATGGCAACGGGTCACGGGCGCCGGGCTCAAGGGCGGGCAGCGGGCGGAAGGACTCGAGCCAATGCATCTCGTGGGCGAGCGTCTCTGCCAGCTCGTCGAGCTGCGGACGGAGGGCGGGATCGGGATCAAGGCACGAGTCGATGACGTCGACCATGGCGACGGGAAGGTCCGGGCGGAATTCGGCGAGCGAGGGAAGCTCACCGCCGATCGCGCGCGCCGTAGCGGCGGGCGAGTCACCGCGGACCGGGTTCTCACCGGCCCAGCACTCATACAGGCTGAGGGCGAGCGAGTAGACGTCGGACTCGGGGCCGGCGCCGAGCCCCTCGGCCTGCTCCGGCGCCATGTAGGCGAGCGTCCCGAGGACCTCGCCCGTCGCGGTCAGCACGGGGGCGTCGACGAGGCGGGCGATGCCGAAGTCCATGAGCTTCGCCCGCCGGCCGCCTCCGTCGTCGTCACGGACGATCATGTTGTGCGGCTTAACGTCGCGATGCACGACCCCGCGGCGGTGGGCGTGGGCCAGCGCGTCGGCGATGTCCGCCCCGATCTCGGCGATGTCGCGATCGGTGAGCTCGCCGGCCGCGGTCAGCTCTGCGAGCGTGGCGCCGGCCACAAGCTCGCTGACCAGAACGGCCTTGCCGTCCTGGGTCCCGTACTCGTAGAGCGTGACGATGGCGGGGTGATTGAGGCGCGCCGCTGCCTGCGCCTCGCGGAGGACGCGCTCGCAGCCGGCGGCATGGAGCTCCTTGAGCGCGACATAGCGCTGGAGGCGCTCGTCGAAGGCCCGATAGACGGTCCCCATTCCACCCGAGCCGAGCGGCTCGAGGACGCGGAACCGCTCCATGACCAGGTCGCCTATCACCGCAACTTGAAGCCTTCGCTGCGTGGCGACCGGCTCCTTCCGGTGCAGGTTTCATACTCTGAGCGGCGAAGGGCTCGCTTACACGGCTTTCCAGCCCTGAGGTAATCGCTTTGGCATTCCTCGACGAGGACGACGCATTCGCGCCGGAGCCGCCCGCGTCGCCCCGGCGGTCGCGAGGCAACCGGCAACAGCAGTACCTGGTCCGCCGTCTTTTCGCGGTCGTCGCCGGGCTGCTCATCCTGGTCCTGCTGCTTTTGGGGATCAAGGGATGCCTGAACGCGCGCAAGGAGCGAAATTTCGAGAACTACGCTTCCGACCTCAGCTCGATCCAGCAGCAGTCGGGTCAGCTCTCGCAGCGCTTCTTCGATCGCTTCAACGACCCCGGGAACCTCGACCAGCTCACGTTCCCGGCGCAGATCGCGGCTGACCGCGGCACGGCGGAGAGCCAACTCGACCTCGTCCGCGGGCTCGACACGCCGGGCGACCTCGAGACTGAACAGGCCGAGCTCGATCTCGCCTACGAGTTGCGCGCCCAGGCGATCGCCGGCATCTCGGATCAGATCTCAACGGCTCTCGGCAAGAAGGGGAGCCAGGAGGCGGAGAACCAGATCGCCGACTACATGCGCTGGTTCCTCGCCAGCGACGTCCTGAACACGCGCGCCATAACCGGCATCAACGCCGTGCTCAAGGACGAGGGGATCGACTGCTCGTCGTGTCCCGTCCCGGACGAGCAGTTCCTTCCCGATCCGCCGGAGGACTGGATCGATCCGGGCAACCTGAGCTCGAAGCTCGCCAGCATCGCCGGCGCGGCGGGGGCCGCCAACTGCGACAAGGGGCTCCACGGGACCCTCCTCGTGGGGACCAGCATCAACGGCGTGGCGCTCACCGCGGGCGGCACGACGACGATCAGCGGCGGCGCCCCGTACGACATCGATGCGCAGGTCCAGAACGGCGGCGACTCCACCGAGACCAACATCCCGGTCGACTTCAAGCTCAGCCCGGGCGGAAGCGCGCAGGGGACGATCAAGAAGATCGCCGCCGGCGCGACCCAGGACGCAACGGCGACGCTGAAGCCGCAGGCCGGATCGACGGCGACGCTCAGCGTCAACGTCCACGCGGTCCCCTGCGAGGAGCTGACGGACAACAACAAGGCCGAGTACACGGTCGTCTTCGGCTAGTGCCGGTTACGCCGGTCCGCTAGCTTCGCCGCCGTGAGAGTCGCCTACCTCGGTCCCGCCGGGACCTTCAGCGAGGACGCGCTGCGCGCCGCTGCCGCCGGCGCTGACTACGAGCCTCTGCCCCAGCCCACGATCTACGACGCGATTCGCGCCGTCGCCGAGGGGCAGGCCGAGCGCGCGCTGGTCCCGTTCGAGAACTCGATCGAGGGATCCGTGCGCTCGACCCTCGACACCCTCGCCTTCGATGCGGGCGAGGTCGAAATCGCCGGCGAGCACGACCAGCCGATCGCCAACAGCCTGATCGCGGCCCGCGAGTTGGCGCTGGGCGAGGTCGAGGTCGTCCTCTCCCACCCCCAGGCGAACGCGCAGTGCGCTCACTTCCTGCGGGAGAACCTGCCGAGTGCGCAGGTGCGGGCGGCGGCGAGCACTGCCGACGCGGTTCGCGAGGTGAGCGAGTCCGATCAGCCCTGGGCCGCGCTTGGGCCCGCATCAGCCGCCGCCCTCTACGGCTGCGTCGTGCTGCGCGAGCAAGTCGACGACGAGAGCGCCAACGTGACGCGCTTCGTCTGGCTGGCTCCGGCCGGCGTAAGGCTGCCGGACAGCGGTGGCTCGTGGCGAACGACGCTCGTCTTCTCCGAGCTCGGCGAGGACCATCCCGGCGCCCTGGTGGACGCGCTCACCGAGTTCTCGAGCCGGGGCGTCAACCTGACCCGGATCGAGTCGCGGCCGCGCCGGCGGGAGCTCGGCCGCTACATGTTCTTCCTGGACATCGAAGGACCGGCGGGCGACGAGCAGGTCGCGCACGCCATCGCCGGCCTGCGGGCCAAGGCCGAGTCCGTACGGCTGCTCGGGAGTTACCCGATCGAAGCGCACGGGATCCCCGGGACCTAAAGGGGTCAGGCCCCTTTGCGTCCTCGTCACATTTTCGAGGCGACGTGGTGGGGACGCGAGAGGCGCCCTTTACAATTGCGGCGCGATGGACACGCGGGACGACCCCGGCGTAGCCCAGGCGGGCGCTAGCGGGGCGTCTGCGGCTCAAAACGGGGCATCAGGCAGGATCAACGGGGTGGCGGCGGTGAACGGCACCGTGGCCGCCAACGGTGTTGCCGGGACCAACGGGCACGCGCATCCGCACGGGACCCGGGTGCTCGTACTGAACGCCAGCTACGAGCCCATCAACGTCTGCACGGTGCGCCGGGCGACGGTGCTGCTGCTGAAGGAGCGGGCCGAGATGCTCGAGCGCAACGCCGGTGAGCTCCACTCGGAGCGCCTGGTGCTCGAGCGGCCCTGCGTAATTCGCCTGATGCGCTACGTGCGCATCCCCCGTGACGTCCACCGGCGCAAGATCACCCGCAAGGCCGTGCTTGCGCGCGACGCCTGGACCTGCCAGTACTGCGGTCGCCAGGCGAACGGGCTCACCGTCGATCACGTGATCCCGCGCAGCCGCGGCGGTCAGTCGGTCTGGGAGAACATCGTCGCCTCCTGCGCCCCCTGCAACCGGCGCAAGGGAAACCGCACGCCGCACGAGGCGCGTATGCATCCGGCGAACGCCCCCAAGCCGCCGGGTCCGACCGTCTTCATTCGGATCGCCGCGCCGCGGGTCCCCGTGGCGTGGGAGCCGTACCTCCTCGCCGCCTGAAACCTAGGTCCTTCACGGCGCGCGAGCCTATAGCCCGAGTGCGCCCCGAACAGCGACAGGGCCGCACGAAGGCGGCCCTGTCGACGTAGTGCGATTCTCTGAACGAGCGTCGGAGTGACGGCCGGATGGGACAAACCCGGCCTCGTCGGCTCGCCGGTGCCCGGGGTGAATTCCACCGGGGGCGGCTCGCACGGTGCCCGGTCGGCGACGCGGTCACCCGCGGCGTCACCGGAGCGGCCTCCTAGCGGCCCTGCACCTCCAGAGTCCCGTCAAGCATGTGAATCAGTAGGACCACCTCCTTTCTCTGGTCCACCGATTGAAGCAAACTCGGCGGCGTTGGTCACGCCGGCCGCCGGCCCTAACCGCCGGCGCCGTCGCTCGAGGCCGGCTTCGCGCCCTCCGCCGCGGCCTCGGCGACCGCCTCGGCCTCGTCCGCAACCGTGGCACTCGACTCGACCACGAGGGCGACCGCGCTGATCCGGTCGTCCTCCCTCATGTTCATCACGCGCACACCCTGCGTCGCGCGGCCCATCTTCGAGATGCCGCCGGCGTTGGTGCGCTGGACCATGCCGTTCTGCGAGATGAACAGCAGGTCCTGGTGCTCGCGGACGATGAGCGCCCCCGCGAGGCCGCCCTTCTTCTCCGTGAGCTTGATCGTCAGGACGCCCTTGGTCCCGCGGCCCTTCTGCGGGTACTCGCTGACCTGCGTGCGCTTGCCGTAGCCGTTCTCGGTCACGACGAAGAGCTCCGAGTCATCGCGGGCGATGTCCATCGCGAGCACGCGGTTCTCGCCGCCGCCCGGGATCTTCGCGGTCACGTTCATGCCCTTCACTCCCGAGGTGTCGCGGCCCATCGGCCGGACCAGCTTCTCGCTGAAGCGCGAGGCGTGACCGGACTTCGAGACCAGGAGGATGTCCTCGTCGCCCTCGGTCAGCCGCACCCCGACCAGCTCGTCGCCGTCGCGGACCTTGATCGCGATGATCCCGTCGGCCTTGATCTTCGTGTTGTAGTCCATGAACTCGGTCTTCTTGACCATGCCCTTGGCCGTGGCGAACACGAGGTACTTGCCCTCCGTGAAGTCGCGCGTGGGCTTCACGGCCATGACGCGCTCGCCGTCGCGCAGGGGCAGCACGTTCACCAGGGCGCGACCCTTCGACGTGCGCGAGCCCTCCGGCAGCTCGTAGACCTTGAGGCGGTAGACCTTGCCCCGGTTCGTGAAGAAGAGCAGGAAGTCGTGGGTCGAGCAGATGTGCAGGTGCTCGATGTAGTCGTCCTCCTTGAGGTCCATGCCCATCACGCCGACGCCGCCCCGGCGCTGCTGGCGGTAGGTGGCCACCGGCAGGCGCTTGGCGTAGCCGGAGTGGGTGATCGAGATGACCATCTGCTGGTCCGCGATCATGTCCTCGATGTTCATGTCGCCCTCGAAGTGGGTGATCTCGGTCCGGCGCTCGTCGCCGTAGCGATTACCGAGCTCGTCGAGCTCCTCGACGATCAGCGCGTCGACCCGGCTCGGGTCGCCGAGGATCTCCCGCAGCTCGCCGATCCGCTTGATGAGCTCGGCGTGCTCCTCACGGACCTTGTCGGACTCGAGCGCCGTGAGGCGCGCAAGGCGCATGTCGAGGATCGCCTGGGCCTGCTCCTCGGAGAGCTCGAACTTCTCAATCAGGCCGGCGCGGGCCGCATCGGTGTCGGCCGAGGCCCGGATCAGCTCGATCACCGCGTCGAGGTTGTCGAGCGCGACGAGGAGCCCCTCGAGGATGTGGGCCCGCGCCTCGGCGCGGCGGAGCTCGTACTGCGTGCGCCGGGTGACCACCTCGCGCTGATGCGTGACGTAGTGCTGGATCAGCTCCTTGAGGCTGAGCGTGCGCGGCACCCCGTCGACCAGCGCCACCATGTTGACGCCGAAGGTGTTCTGCATCTGGGTGTGCTTGTAGAGCTGGTTGAGAACGACCTCGGGCGGATCGCCGCCGCGCTTGGTCTCGATCACCAGGCGCATGCCCGAGCGGTCCGACTCGTCGCGAAGGTCGGACACGCCGGTGACCTTCTTCTCGCGGACGAGGTCGGCGATCTTCGTGATCAGGCCGCCGTCGCCGCCCTTCTTGACCATGAACGGGAGCTCGGAGACGATGATCGCCTCACGCCCGCCCTTGAGCGGCTCGACGTGAGCCCGAGCGCGGACCTTCACCGAGGCGCGGCCCGACGCGTACGCGTCGCGGATGCCCTCGGCGCTCATCAGCCCGCCGCCAGGGAAGTCGGGGCCCTTGACGTGCTCCATCAGGCCGGACAGGTCGATGTCGGGGTTGGCGATGTAGGCCTTGACGGCGCCGATCACCTCTCCGAGGTTGTGCGGCGGGATGTTCGTCGCCATTCCGACCGCGATGCCGGATGAGCCGTTGACGAGCAGGTTCGGGAACCGCGCCGGCAGCACCAGCGGCTCCTGCTGAGACTCGTCGTAGTTGGGCCCGAAGTCGACGGTGTCCGACTCGATCTCGCGCAGCATCTCGGTGGCCAGGCGGGCGAGGCGGGCCTCCGTGTTGTGACTGACGAAACCGTTCGTCAGGAACGAGTGGTCCTCGCTGTCGACGCGCAAGGAGTAGACGGGCTGGATTCCGGCGTCAACGACCGACTCGACCTCGGCGTAGAAGTAGTCGCCGCTGACCAGTGGCTCAACGACCGCGCGGCATTCGCCCGACGCGATCCGTTCCATGATCGCCGTGCCACCGCCCTCCCAACGCTCGACTCGATCGACGTTGTGACGCCTGAGCCAGTCGCGATCAGTCCACCGAGACCCGGACTCCGCGCGGATGTAGTCGGCGACGAACGGAACGAAGTCCCGACTCAGAGCGCGGCTAGACGTCGGAATGGTCGAAAGGGAGGCGACCAGCTTGTCCTGCTTCAAACCCAGGAAGCCGACGTTCTCCGCGAAGAGCCGGGCGTCACGCCGATTGCTGATGACGACCTTGTACTCGCCCTTGGCGTACCGACAGGTTCGCCCGACGACTCCAAATTCGAGGAGGAGCATCTGGACGTCCTTGGCAAGTTGCTCGCTGTAAGTCGAATACGAAACCTGGATGGAGCTCCGAGGGAGAAGGGACGACGATCCATCGCCCGTGAACAGGGACTGGAGAAACCGTCGCTTGAGCGCCGGAGAAGCCCTCCAGACGAACTCCGGAATGGACTTCTCAGCGGCGCGTCCCGCTAGATCTGCGAGCGGTGACCGCTTGAGAGCCTGAAGATTCTGGACGTCGAGCTCCCACAGTTGGCTGCCTGAGGCGATCTGTCTGTCGTAGACATATCGCTGGCCACCGACAACCGAGTCGTATGCGGCAACGACTGCATCGAAGTAGGTCTTATCCACGTTGTTGAACCCAGCGCGGGATTCGCTGATCCATCCCTCCGAAACGAAGGCGCCGGCAAGAAGCGAAAGGGCAGCGTCATCGTCCGTTAGAGCGACCGGCTCATCCCTTGTCATTCGCGAAATCAGGACACGGTCCCCGGGTTGGACCTCCTCGAGGAGCTTCCAGAGAAGAAGCGGCATCCCGGCCATGTCGACCAGGCAAAGGACCGGATGGTTATGGGTGCCTGTCAGCTCGTGGCCGGCCTTGGTGCGGAGCTGAAGCGTTGGATGCTCCCCTGAGTGGAAGAGCTTCGAGGCGCGGACGGGGCGTCCCAGCCGATCGAAGACTTCCAACTCGACGTGGTTGTCCGATTCTGGCTGAGCGTCGGGAACGATCGAGTCGATACGCAGGGTTCCCTTAGCCGTGGCCACGCGCGTGTCGCCAGTGACGCAATACCGCATGGCGGCAGCCGGATCGTCGTCGATCGAGCCGAAGTTGCCCTGACCGTCGACGAGTGGGTAGCGCAGGGAGAACTCCTGCGCCATCCGCACGAGCGTGTCGTAGATCGCCGAGTCGCCGTGCGGGTGGTACTTACCCATGACCTCGCCGACGATGAAGGCGCACTTGCGGTACGGCCGGGTCGGCTGCAGGGCCAGGTCGTGCATCGCGTAGAGCACACGCCGATGGACCGGCTTGAAGCCGTCGCGCACGTCGGGCAGCGCCCGGCCCACGATCACGCTCATCGCGTAATCGAGATACGACGAGCGCATCTCCGTGGTGAGCTCGCGCTCCTCGATGTTGCCCTGCATGGCCGCCAGATCAGACATCGAGGAACCTCACGTCCTTCGCGTGGCGCTCGATGAACGCCTTCCGCGGTTCGACCTTGTCGCCCATCAGCTCGTTGAAGATGCGCTCCGCCAGGGCCGCGTCGTCGATCGTCACCCGCTGCAGGGTTCGCGTGCCCGGGTCCATGGTCGTCTCGCGCAGCTGCTCGGCGTTCATCTCGCCGAGACCCTTGAACCGCTGCATCGTCACGCCGTGGCGCGCAAGGTCGAGGACACAGCGCCGCAGCTCGGTGAACGACTCGGCCACCTTCTGCTTATCCCCGAGGGTGAGGTTGAACGGGGGTCTGCCCACCTGCTTCAACAGGTCGCCGTGGACCTCGACCAGGTGGCGGTAGTCCGTGGAGGCGAAGAGGTCAGCGGAAAGCGTGTAGGTCCGCGCGAGGCCATCGCGACGATGCACCGCCTTCACGGCCAGCTCCTCGCTGGACTCGGAGAGAAGCTCGGTCTCGAACGGCTCCTCCTCGGGGTCCTTGCCGGCCAGGAGCTTCTTCACGCCCGCCAACGTGGCCGCGCCCTCGTCGAGGATCTGCGACTCGCTGAGGAAGTGAACGAGCTCGTGGCCGAACTCGGCCTGCAGGGAATCCGCCCAGCCCTCGTACTCCTTCAGGCGCCGCGTGAACCGCTGCCACCGGGCGACGGTGAGCTTGCGTGACTTGCCCGCGGCGTCGAGCAGGGAGAACTCCTCGAGCTTGTCGCGGAGCAGCAGCTCCTCGAGCTCGGATTCCTTCTCGATGTAGGTCTCCTGCCGCCCGTTCTTCACCTTGTAGAGCGGCGGCGTGGCGATGTAGACGTAGCCCGCGTCGATCAGGTCCGGCATCTCGCGGTAGAGGAACGTCAGGACCAGCGTACGGATGTGGGCGCCGTCGACGTCGGCATCCGTCATCACGATGATCTTGTGGTAGCGGGCGTCCTCGACGTTGAACTCTTCGCGGATCCCGGTCCCGATGGCCGTGATCATCGCCTGGATCATCTCGTTGTTGAGGACCTTGTCGATGCGGCTCTTCTCGACGTTCAGGATCTTCCCGCGCAGCGGTAGCACCGCCTGCGTGTTGCGGTCGCGCCCCTGCTTCGCTGAGCCGCCCGCCGAGTCACCCTCGACGATGAAGATCTCCGCCAGTGACGGGTCGCGCACGGTGCAGTCCGCGAGCTTGCCCGGGAGGGTCGAGTTCTCGAGCGCCGACTTGCGGCGCGTGAGATCGCGCGCCTTGCGGGCCGCGAGGCGCGCCCGGGCCGCGTCGACCGTCTTGCCGACGATGCGGCGGGCGTCGGTGGGGTTCTCCTCGAGGAACTCGCCGAGCTTGCGGTTGACGGTCTCCTTGACGAGCCCCTCGACCGGCGGGTTTCCGAGCTTGGTCTTCGTCTGACCCTCGAACTGGGGCTCCTGGAGCTTCACCGAGACGACGGCGGTGAGTCCCTCCCGGACGTCCTCGCCAGTCAGGTTCTCGTCCTTTTCCTTCAGCAGTCCCTTGCCGCGCGCATAGGCGTTCAGCGTGCGGGTCAGGGCCGAGCGGAAGCCCGAGAGGTGCGAGCCGCCCTCGTGGGTGTTGATGTTGTTCGCGAAGGTGAAGATCGCCTCCTGGTAGGAGGAGTTCCACTGCATCGCGACCTCGACCTGGCCGTCCTCGGTCTCGTTCTCGAAGAACACGGTCTTGCGGTGGAGCGAGTCCTTGTTCTCGTTCAGGTGCTTGACGAAGTCGACGATGCCGCCCTTGTAGTGGAAGGTGTCGCGCTGGCCGGCAGCGCGCTCGTCGACGAGGTCGATCTTCAGGCCGCGGGTGAGGAATGCGGTCTCCCGCATGCGCTCCGCGAGCGTGGAGTAGTCAAACTCAACTTCGTCGAAGACCTCGGGGTCGGGAAGGAAAGTGATGATCGTGCCGGTGCCTTTGACCTTCTCGCCGCGCTTCAGATCGCCCTTGGGCTCGCCGCGCTCGAAGTCCTGGTTCCACTTGTAGCCGTCGCGGCGCACCTCGAGGTGGAGGCGCTCGGACAGCGCGTTGACGACCGAGACGCCGACGCCGTGGAGCCCGCCGGAGACCTTGTAGCCGCCCCCGTCGCCGAACTTCCCCCCGGCGTGCAGAGTGGTGAGCACGACCTCCGCGGCCGGGCGCTTCTCCTCCGGATGCTGGTCCACGGGGATGCCGCGGCCGTTGTCGACTACGGTGACCGCGTTGTCGGGATGCAGCGTCAGCGTGATGTGGTCGCAGTAGCCGGCGATCGCCTCGTCGACGGAGTTGTCGACCACCTCGTAGACGAGGTGGTGCAGGCCGCGGGGGCCCGTCGAGCCGATGTACATGCCGGGCCGCTTGCGGACCGGGTCGAGGCCGCGCAGGACCGTGATCTCACCCGAGGTGTATCCGTTCTCGCCCCCCGCCTTCTTCTTGGACGCGGTCTTCCCCTTTGCGGGCTTTCCGCCCGCCTTGCTCGTGCTGTCTGCCACTAAGTCCTTTCGCTGGAGGGCGGCACGCGCAGTCGCGCAGCCCGGTCCCGGTCACGGAAAACCCCGGACCGACTGGCATCGATTCTGACCATTGCGCCAGACGGTTCGGGGCGCTCCTGCAGTGAACATAAGTCTAGCAAGAACGGGGGTCGCAGGAGGCACGTCCGGTGTTACAAAAGTCCTGCAAATCACGTACAAAATGGTGCGAAGGGAGGCTGAGCCGAGCGATGGCCGAGTTACGGACGCAATCTGGGCGCCAACTCGACCAATCGCCGGCGGGATGGGGCGCCGCGCGGCCGGACCCCGCGGGGGTTCAGCGGGGATCCCCGCGGGCAGCATCCGCCGTGAACCGCAGCCCCGAAACGCCGCCCTCACCCGCCCCACCCCGCTCGCGCAGAGCCTCGTTCAGCCGGCCGAGCAGCTCCGTCTGCATCAAATCGAGCTCCTGCGCCCAGACCGCCGAGCGGCACGCCACCGTCACGAGCCCATCGCGCTCGGACACCGGCGCCGACTCCGCCGCAACAGCCGGCCCGGCGACCTGCGCCCACACGCCCTGCACTGCGGCCAGCAAGGTCGCGGGAGCGGCTTCGGCCTGGACCGACCGCAAAGCCTCCGAGAGCCGCTTCGGCCGCCTCACGCCGCCTCGGTGCGCTGCGACTGCTCCCCCACCGGCACCATCAGCCGCCCCTCGCGCAGCCCGAGCTCGAGCCGCGGGCACTCGGCGGGCAGGTGGCCGGGCTCGGTTGCCGTGATCAGCGCCTGGCCGCCGCCGCTCACGAGGCGCGTGCACAGCAGCTGCCGTCGATCGGGATCGAGCTCCGACATGACGTCGTCGAGCAGCATCAGCGGCGGGTTCCGTCCCTCGCTGACCAGCGCCTCGCGCTCGGCGAAGAGGAGTGCGAGGAGCGCCACCCGCTGCTGGCCCTGCGACGCATAGCGGCGAAGCGGGCGCCCGTCGAGCGAGAGCGCGAGCTCGTCGAGGTGGGGCCCGTGTGTCGTGAAACCTCGCGCTACATCAGCCTGGCGGCGCTCGCGGAGCTCGTTCGCCAGCTCGTCGGCGGCCGCCGCCTCGCTGCGCGGCCGGTAGCGCAGCTCGGCCCCCTGGTCGAGGCCGAGCTCCTGCGCCGCGGTCGCGAAGGGACCGGCGAGCTGCTCGCAGGCTGCGGACCGCGCTCCGGCCAGCTCCACCCCGGCGGCGGCGAGCTCACGATCCCACGCATCCAGCGAGGCGGCATCCGCCGCGCCCGAGCGGATCCGGCCGATCAGGGCATTCCGCTGAGCAAGACCTCGCGCGTAGCGCCGCCGCAACTCGGCCCGCGCCGGCCACAGAGCGGCCACGAAGCGATCGAGATGAGCCCGCCGCGCCGCGGGGGGGCCCTTCACCAGCACCAGGCGATCCGGCATGAAGACCGAGAGCGGCGGGCGAAGCTCGGCGCGGTCCGGCGTCATCTCTCCGCCGTCCACCGTGTGGCGACGCTCCCCGTCACGCGTCAGCGCGCAGAGGAACTCGTGCACGTCGCCGTCCCCGGCTGACCCCCCACTCTCTATCTCCACCTCCACGCGCGCCAGCGGCTCGCCGAAGGCGATCGCCTCGCGGTCGGTGGACGTGCGCGGCGAGCGCCCCGCCAACCCGACATAGAGCGCCTCGAGCAGATTCGTCTTGCCGCTGCCGTTCGCTCCCCACGCGAGCGTGATCGCCTCGCCGAGGGGCGCCTCGCCGTCTGCGAGGTTGCGGAATCCCAGCGTCCTGACGCACCGGACGCGGTCCATCGGCGCCGCCTATGCGTTGAGGCGAATCGGCATCACCAGGTACGAGAAGTCCTCGGCGCCCACCGGCCGCAACAAGCCCGGGCGTAGCGGTGAGCTGACCTGCAAGGCGATCTCATCGCCGTCGATGCTGTCGATTCCCTCGATCAGGAACTGCGGGTTGAAGGCGATCTCCATCGGCTCGGCCGAGTAGGGAGCCGGCATCGCCTCTGAGGCGTCGCCGATGTCGGGTGTCTCGGCCGCGACCGTGAGCTCGCCCTCCGAGAGCGCAAGGCGCAGCGGCGCGTTGCGCTGGGCGAGCTGGCCGATCCTTCGCGTCACCTCTAGGAGCTCGCCGCGCGGCAGCCGCACCTCGTGCTCGAAGGACTCCGGGATCAACTGGCGCCAGCTCGGGAACTGGCCCTCGATCAGGCGCGAGGTCAGGACCACGCCGCCGGCCTTGAAGATCGCCTGGTTGCGCGGCAGCCCGATCTCCACCTCCTCGGGCCCATCGGTGGCGATGATCCGGGCGAGCTCGCGCAGGGCCCGCGCCGGGACATTCGCCTCAAGCGTCTGCGAGACGCCGCCCTCGAGCTCCGTGTGCTTGACGCTCAGGCGGTAGGAGTCGGTGGCGACCATGGTCAGCGTGTTGCCCTCGGCTTGGAGCAGTACGCCGGTCAGGATGGGCCGCACCTCGTCTCGCGATGCGGCGCGGGCCACGCGCTCGATCGTCTCGGCGAGCGGCGTGGCCGGCAGCTTCGCCGCCTCGCCGTCGAGCTCCGGCAGGCGGGGAAAGTCCTCGGCAGGAAGCACGCGGAGGTGGAAACGGGCGCCGCCGGCGGTGATCTCCACATCGCGCTGCTCGGTGCGCTGCTCGAGCGTCACGTCGCCGTCCGGAAGGCTGCGCACCACGTCGACCAGCAGGCGACCGGGAAGCAGCACGGTCCCTTCCCGCTCCACATTGACGCCATCGACGTCGAGAGTGAGGCCGAGCTCCATATCGGTGGCGCGGAGCGTCAGCTTTCCGGAGCCGGCGATCAAGAGGATTCCGCCCAGGGAGGGCAGGGTGCTGCGAGTGGACACCGCGCGGCCTGCGAGCTGCAGGGCGGTGAAGAGCTTGTCTCGAGTGGTGGTGAGCTTCATCGGCGTTGGACCCCTGATCTTCCTATTTCAATCAGATGTATTTAGAGCGTGGACGGAGGTGGATAGGCGATGAGTCTGGCTTGATCGTGCCTGAAACGTCGTGGATCAGGTTTGTGGACGGTCAGCGTCGGGGTGGAGGGAAGCGTCAGGACCAAGCTCGAGCGAGCCGGTTGTCCCGAGGCTGGCCCGTACCCGGTTGATGGCTGTGGATGTCTCCGAGCCCGGCTCGAGGCGTTTGGAGACGGTACGGATCGCGTGGAGAACGGTGCTGTGATCGCGGTCGAACTCGCGCGCGATCTGGGCGAGGGAGAGGGTGGTCATCTCGCGGCTGAGGTACATGGCGAGCTGACGCGCTCGGGCGACGCGCGGGGTGCGGCTGGTCGAAAGGAGCTCGGCGCGGGGAACGTCGAGCACTCCGGCAACGGCCTCCTGGATCGCGGTGACGGTGGTCTCGCCCGGGCGCACGGCGACGGGCTCCGACTCGGATGGGCTCTTCAGGGCTCTTCCGACCAGCGGCGAGGAGATTGGTTCGGAGAGGACGGAGGCCAGCGCCACCACCCGGGTCATCGCCCCCTCGAGCAGGCGCACATTCGCCGGCGCCCGCGCAGCGATCTCGCGCAGGACCAGGGGATCGTCGAACGGCGCCGCGCTGCGCGAAGCCATGCGCCACAGGAGAGCGACCCGGGTACGCAGGTCGGGTGGCTCCATCTCCACGCACAGACCCCACTCGAAGCGGTCGCGAAGGCGTTCCTCGAGCTTGGAGAGGGCCGCCGGCGGGCGATCGCTCGAGAGGACGATCTGCTTGCCCGCGGCGAACAGGGCATTGAAGGTGTGGACGAACTCCTCCTCGGTCCGCGCCTTGCCCTCGAGCACCTGGACGTCGTCGATGAGCAGGGCATCGAGCTCGCGATAGCGGCGCTTGAAGCGCTCGGGCCCCTCGTGGCGGAGGGCCGCGACGAACTCGGAGGTGAAGCGCTCCGCTGTCGTGTGGTGAACGGTTAGTTCCGGGTGGTTCTCGCGCAGGTATTGCGCGATCGCTCCCAGCAGGTGGGTCTTGCCGAGACCCGGAGGGCCGTGGAGGAAAAGCGGGTTGTAGGCCTCGCCCGGCAGCTCGGCTACGGCAAGGCCCGCCGCATGGGCAAGCCGGTTGCCGGGCCCGATGACGAAGCGGTCGAAGGTGTGCGCAGGGTCGATGGGGGTCGCCTCGATGACCCGGGCGCCCCCCTCGCTCGGCGCCACCTCCTCCGCATCGCGGGCGACGAAGCCGACGTCCGTGAGCCCCAGCGCCGCCGCCTGGTGGCGCACCGCGGCGACGAGCCGCGCCGCATAGCGGCGCTCGACCCAGGCGCGCACGGACTCAGGTGCGGTCAGATAGAGAGTGCTTCCCTGCGCCGAGACGACGCGCAGCGGCTCGAGCCAGAGGCGGAAGGTCGACGGTGGCATCGAGGCCGCGAGCTCCTCGCGAACACGCCCCCAGATCGCCTCCAGATCACCTTCTCGGGGTTCCGGGGGCACCCGAGCGACTATAGGCGCGCCCCCGTGACGCTTCGCGAGGCCAGCCCGCAATTCGCGGAAGAATCAGCCGAGCCCCATCCGTATACTCACCGGCGCCCCGCGACCCATCCGCCGAACGTCTGGGTGGATGGCGTGCGATTTACCCATCTTGAAGCGGACCTACCAGCCCAAGAAGCGCAAGCGCGCCCGTACGCACGGGTTCCGCGCCCGCATGCGCACGCGTGCCGGGCGCCAGGTGATCAAGCGTCGCCGGCGCAAGGGCCGGAAGCGACTCACCCCGTAGCTCATGGAGTCCTCGGGCGAGGGGCGCAAGCGCGGACGCCTGTCGCGCAGTGGGGATTTCGACCGCGTCTATCGCGAGGGGCGCTCGCACGGCAACCGCTTTCTCGTCCTCTACGCGTTCCCACGCAGCGATGACGATGGCGAGGAGATTCGGCTCGGCATCTCGGTGAGCCGCAAGGTCGGCGGATCCGTAGACAGAAACGCGGTGAAGCGCGCGATCAAGGAAGCCTTCTGGAGCATCGGCCCCGCCCTGCCCGACGGGCACGACTTCGTGCTCGTGGCACGCCCAGACGTTGCGGCTCTGGTTGAGCGTGAGGGCTCCCCAGGCGTGGCCGAGGCGCTCCGTGCCCTCCTGAAGGAGGCCGGCCTCGGCGGGGGGCGTAAAACGTGAAACGCGCGAGCGCGCTGTTCAGATCGACCTTTGTAGCGGTGTTTCTGGCTCCGCTGCGCTTCTACAGCCGCTTCATCTCGCCGAACCTGGGGCGCCGCTGCAAGTACCACCCGACCTGCTCCGCCTACGCCGAGCAGGCGATTCGGGAGCTGGGCGTCGTGCGCGGCACGATCGTCGCCGGCTGGCGCCTTCTGCGCTGCAACCCCTTCAGCCACGGCGGTTACGACCCGCTCGAGGCGCGCTCGCTCTTCCCGCCGAAGGGCAGGGCTGACCACGAGCACAAGGCGGTGGCGTGATGTTCGACCTCGCTGTCATCTTCCCGATCAACGTCCTCGAGGACGCCGCCGAGGCGATCATCAAGTTCTTCCAGGAGGACGTCGGCTTCTCCTGGGGCCTGGCCATCATCGCCCTCACCTTCACCGTGAGGCTCGCGGTGGTGCCGCTGTCGATTCGCGGGATCAAGTCGATGCGGCGCATGCAACTCGTCGCGCCTCAGCTGAAGGAGGTCCAGGAGCGCTACAAGGACGACCGCGAGCGACAGCAGCGCGAGATGATGGAGCTCTACAAGCGCGAGGGTGTCAACCCGTTCTCCTCGTGCCTGCCGTTCATCTTCCAGATCCCGTTCTTCATCGCGATCTACCAGCTCCTGCGCAGTTCGAGCTTCGTCGACGACGTGATGGCGAGCGGCGCCAGCCAGAGCTTCCTCTTCATCAACTCGATCATCGAGAAGCCCGAGGGCGCCGAGACGGTGATCCTGATCATCCTCTTCATCTCGACGACGATCCTGAGCTTCCTCTACACCACTGCGACCACCTCAACCGCCACCGGGGCGCAGCGCTACATCTTCCTCGCCTTCCCGGTGCTCTTCGCGCCCCTGATCGCGTCCCAGCCGGCGGGCCTCGGCCTCTACTGGATCGCCACCAACGTGTGGAGCCTCGGCCAGCAGGTGGTCGTGCAACGGCTCATTCCCGCCCCGCCCCCGCCGAGCCCCGAGGAGATCAAGAAGCGGACGGCGCCGCCGCCCCCACCGCCGCGGAAGCGCAAGCGGCGGCGGTAGGCGCAGCTCGCGGCGTGCAGTTCAGGCGTCGGCGCGCCGCTGTCTCAGTCTTGACAGCTCCTGCGTGCAAAATCGACGACAGCGCCCATGTGGGCTAGCGAGCGCACTTCTCCTACTTCTCCGAGAATTCGACGCGCGCTGGGCGACTCCTCCCGAATAGACTCGCGGCCATGAGCGACGACGGCGCCACCGCCACCTTTCCGGCCGAACCCGCCGAGCGCGTACGGGCCATCCTCGAGGAGCTCGTCGAGACGCTCGACCTGGAGGCGACCATCGAGGTCGATGAGGACGACGATGGCATCCGCGGCCGGATCGAAGGGGAGGACGTCGGCCTGCTGATCGGCCGCCGTGGCCAGACCATCGACGCGGTGCAGCTCCTCTGCTACCGCGCTGCGTTCCGCGGCCACCAGGACCGCAAGCGGGTGAGCGTCGACGCCGCCGGCTACCGTAAGCGCCGCCGGGAGACGGTGGAGGCTCAGGCGGAGCGCGCCGCCGAGCGGGCGCTGGAGTCGGGCAAGGAGATCGAGCTCGAGCCGATGACCGCCACTGAGCGCAAGCTCGTCCATGACCACCTCAAGGACCGCTCCGGCATCGAGACTTTCAGCGAGGGCGACGAACCCGACCGCTGCGTCATCGTCGCCCCTCTGCTGGGCGATTGAGCGCCGACGACTCCTGGGGCGAGCTCAGCCTGGCCGCGGCGGGCAAGCTGCGGGACCTGATCGAGATGCTCGCCCGCGACCCGACGGCGCCGAGCGCCGTTCGTGACCGCGAGGAGGCCTGGCGCGTCCACGTGGACGACTCCCTCAGCGGGCTGGGCGTGGAGGGGCTGCGCACGGCGAAGCGGATCGCTGACGTCGGCGCCGGAGCCGGATTCCCGGGACTCGTTCTGGCCGCCGCCCTTCCGGGCGCCCGCGTCGATCTGATCGAGGCCACCTCCCGCAAGTGCGAGTTCATGCGCCGGGCGATCGAGCGCACTGGGATCCAAAACGCCCGCGTCGTCTGCGAACGAGCCGAGACCTGGGCCGCCGCCAGGCCGCCCGACGGCGGCCGCGAGTCCTACGACGCCGTCGCGTCGCGCGCGGTGGGGAGGACCGCCACGCTCGCGGAGCTCGCCTCGCCCCTCCTGCGCACCGACGCCACGCTCGTCTGCTGGAAGGGACGGCGGGACGGCGAGGAGGAGGCCGAGGCCGAGCGCGCCGCGGAGCGCCTCGCCATGGAGCCCCTCGAGATCCGCTGGGTCGGCCCCTACGCCGGCTCCGAGAATCGCCATCTGCACGTGCTGCGCAAGTCGGGACCGACCCCGGACGGCCTTCCCCGCCGTCCCGGAATGGCCAAGAAGCGCCCCTTCGGCGCGGTATGAGCGGATTTCCAGGCGGATCGCTCCTGCCTGGTGGGTAAGGTCGGGCGTCGTGGGCCGGGTCTACGCGATCGCAAATCAAAAGGGCGGAGTCGGGAAGACGACCACCGCCGTGAACCTCGCCGCCTGTGTCGCCCAGGAGGGTCGCCAGGTGCTGTTGGTGGACCTCGACCAGCAGTGCAACGCCACCGTGGCTCTCGGCGGTGACCGCGAGGCGCGCCCGTCCTCCTACGACTGCCTCTCGGGCACGCACTCGGTCGCCGAGGCGGCCCGTCCCGCCGGGCCGGACAACCTCTGGATCGTGCCCGCCAGCCGCGATCTTGCCGGCGCCTCGGTCGAGCTCCCGCGCATCGATGGTTCGGAGCTGCGGCTGCGCCAGATGCTGGGTCCGGTTCGCGAGCGCTTCGCCCTGACCCTGCTCGACTGCCCGCCATCCCTGGGCCCGGTCACGGTGAATGCGCTGGCCGCCGCCGACCGGGTGCTCATCCCGGTCCAGGCCGAGTACCTCGCCCTCGAGGGGCTGGTCCAGTTCCTCGACACGCTCAAGGCCCTGCGGCGCGAGCTGAACCCGACGCTGGTTCTGACCGGCGTCGTGATCACCATGCACGACGAGCGCACTCGCCTGGCGCAGGATGTCGAGCGCGAGCTGCGAACACACTTTCCGGAGCTGATCTTCGACACCGTGATTCCCCGGAGCGTCAGAGTCGCCGAGGCGCCGAGCTTCGGGCTCCCGGTGCTGAACCACGCTCCGGGGTCGCGTGGATCGCAGGCGTACCTGGACCTCGCGGGCGAGCTTTTCGCCCGGGAACCTCAGTCTGAAGTGGAGGTCGAAGCGGCATGAGCACAGCGCGAGGCATGGGGCGGGGGCTTGCAGCCATCCTGCCCGAGAGCGGTGTCGGCGAGCCCCACTATCGCGAGGTGCCGGTCGAGCTCATCCGCCCCAATCCTGAGCAGCCGCGCAAGCACTTCGATCCGGGGTCGATCTCGGCCCTCGCCCGCTCCCTCGCCGACGCCGGCGTCGTGCAGCCCCTGATCGTGCGCCCGTTGGCCGACGGCCGCTACGAGCTGATCGCGGGCGAGCGCCGCTGGCGGGCGGCTCAGGAGGCTCAGCTCGAGACCCTCCCGGCCCTGATCCGTGACGAGGACGAGGCCGAGCGCCTGCAGACGGCGCTGATCGAGAACGTCGCCCGCGAGCAACTCAACCCCGTTGACGAGGCACGCGCCTGCGCGGCCCTGGTCGAGGACCTGGGCCTCACCAAGGAGGATCTCGGGCGCCGCCTGGGCCGCAGCCGCGTCGCCATCTCGAACCTCATCCGTCTGCTTGACCTACCCGACGAGGTGCTCGCGCTCCTCGAGAGCGGCGAGCTCTCAGAGGGGCACGGCCGCGCCGTCCTGCAGGCGCGCGGTCAGGCCGCGCGCCGCACTCTGGCTCGGGCCGCCGCCGCCAACGGGTGGTCCGTGCGCGAAACCGAGCGACGCGCGAGGGGGGAGGGGGGCCCAAGGCCGAAGGCCGTCCCGCATCCCGACGAGGAGGCCGCCCTGTATGAGGCCGAGGAGGCGCTCGAGAAGGCACTCGGCACCGGCGTCCGGGTCAAGGCGGAGCGCAAGGGAATCCGCGCCGAGCTGCACTTCGACGACCTCGACGCCCTGCTCGAGTTCGCCCGCCGGCGCTGACTAGGGCGCGAGCCGCTCGATCCGCCAGCCCTCGCCCTCGCGCGTGTAGAGGAAGCGGTCGTGCAGGCGGCCGACCTGGCCCTGCCAGAACTCGATTTCGTCTGGGCGCAGGATGAAGCCGCCCCAGCCCTCGGGCCGGGGGATCTCGCGCTCGCCGAAGCGGGCCTCGACCTCGCGCACCAGCTCGTCGAGCTCGGCGCGATCGCGTAGCGGCCGGCTCTGCGGCGATGCCCAGGCGCCGACCTGGCGGTCGCGGGGACGGCTCGCGAAGTATGCGTCGGACTCGGCTGCGTCAAGGCGCTCCATGACACCGCGCGCTCGCACCTGCCGGTCGAGCTCGCGCCAGTAGGCGACCATGGCCGCCCGCGGATTCGACTCGAGCTGGCGCCCCTTCGAGGACTCGTAGTTCGTGTGAACGCGAAAGCCCTCGCGGTCGAAGCCCTTCAGCAGCACCATGCGCGCGTCAGGGATGCCGCCCGGAGTCGCCGTCGCGAGACAGATCGCATCGGCAAGGGGCGCCTCGGCCTGTGCCCGCTCGTACCACTCCGCGAACTGCTCGACCGGATCGTCGGCGAGCGCCTCGCGGGTGAGGGGCGGCATGTCGGGCCGGCGCGGCATCTGGGCCGCCAGCGTACTGACGCCCTGAGCGGCGGCTTCTAGAATGAGGCCCGCGGGGCGATTAGCTCAGTCGGTCAGAGCGCCTCTCTGATAAGGAGGAGGTCCCTGGTTCGAGTCCAGGATCGCCCATCTCGAGACCCGGGTCAGACACGCCGAGTGGCGTCAAAGTCGGGCTGGGGCCGACTTTCTCGCCACTCGATGCACTCGGCCAGGACACCCTCAGTGAGGTCCGCGCCCGAAGCTCATCGAGATCCTCACCTCGGCCTGAACGTTTCGTTTAGAATCTGAACACGCCACGGGGAGGGGTCTGGCCTAACGCGCCTCCAACCGGCCCCTCCCCGCTTCTTACAGCACGTCGCGCTCGAAGAACTCATCCGACACACCGCAGACCCGCGCAATGTGAAGCAGCTCCCCCGGTTTGGGATGGCGCTGACCCCGCTCGATCTGCCAGATCGTCGTCCGCCCGAGCTTGAGGCGCGCCCCGAGTTCCGGTTGGCCCAATCCGGCATAGGCCCGCGCAGCACATACGCGTCGCCCGAGTTCGCCCGCGGAGATCTTTTCAGCGTTCTCAGTCGACACGACAGCTGCAAAGCCTACTCCAACCTGTCAAAACTTCTGCGCAGTCGTTCAGGATCTGAACGTTCCGCCCACGACCTGGGTGTCGCTGGGGACGCGGAGCGGGTACGACGTTGAGTGCCTCGCCGGGCTGCGATGCCAGCTGTCGTAGGGCCGCAGCGTTGAGATTATGTTAACCGCGGCGTAAAGGCGATTACCAAGGCGCAAAGCGGCAATCCCAGAGGTTGCGGCGGGTGGCGTATCGCCGCACTCGAATGGACTTGGGGACGGGGTGCGGACCAGCAAGGAGGCGCAATGCGTTGCTTCGCACGGATGTCGCTACTTCTCGCGGCGGCGACCGCAGCCATACTTCTGCCAGGCGCGCCGGCGACCGCCGCAACCCCGCCAGCGGACCGTGCCGACGGTAACGCGGGCCGGACCCAAGCACAGGTTCAGGCCGGACGCGAAACCACGATGGGCTCTGGCTTGCGCGAGTTGAAGGATCAGCCGGCACCCACGGCAGGTCAGCCGGCGGATACCGGAGAGGACTCGGGGGCGCGGCTCGGGGCGCTGCCATTCACCGGCACCGACCTCGCACTCGCGGCGTGCGGAGCGGTGCTCCTGTTCCTGGCCGGCGCCGCGATGGCCCGGTTTCCCGTGTCCGCTCGTCCGAGAGTGAGCGCCGCGCGGCCTGCGCGAATCCGAACAAGCGTCCTCTTGCCTGCGCCGCGCCCCAGCGGCTCACGTAAGAGCGTCTCCCGCACCTGACTTCTGCGCCCGCTCCGGCGCCACGCGGCGGAGAGCGTCGAACGTCGCGGCGAGCCAACTGCGGAAGTAGCGCTTGCCGGCGACCGTGTCGAAGATCTTCATCTGGAGGGCCTGGGGCTCCATCCCCATCTCGCCCTCGACGAAGGTGCCGCCCTGGGCCTCGGCCAGCTCCATCCGAACGAAGGTGCCGGTGTTGAGGCAATGGATCGAGAGGTTGCGGCAGTCCTCGAGCCGGTCGACGTAGAGCTCCATCTCGTCGCGGCCGACCGGCGTCTTCGTCACCTGCCGGTAGGTGCAGCCCTCCTCCAGACCCTCGCACTTGACCTCGATCACGCGGGGCCACCACTCGGGATGGCGCTCGACGTCGCTGACCAGCTCCCACACGATCTCGACGGGAGCGTCGACGAACGTCTGCTGGCGCGTGGTCGACACGCCCTGAATAGTCCCACCGATACGGGGAACCCTGCTCGGGGACGCTCGGAACCCCCTACCTATAATGGCCCTGAGGCCGTCCGGCGAAGGATCGACCGCCCCGCGAAGCCAGGAAGGATCGGAGAAGCTACGACCGTGCAGCAGATGCAGATCTACGGCGTCAGCTTCGACATGGTCGGGAAGCAGCCAATCGTGCTGCTGAAGACGGTCGACGGCAACCGCTTTCTGCCGATCTGGATCGGTCACCCTGAGGCGGCCGCGATCCTGATGAAGCTGCAGGGTGCCTCGACGCCGCGCCCGATGACCCACGACCT
Organism: Actinomycetota bacterium; assembly: GCA_046732895.1. Lineage (GTDB taxonomy): Bacteria > Actinomycetota > Thermoleophilia > Solirubrobacterales > 70-9 > JBKPNZ01. Next base: position 17,220 of record JBKPNZ010000035.1, on the reverse strand, counting down.
GCTGTCCGACCTGCTCGAGCAGCTCGACGCCAAGTGCGAGCGGGTGGCGGTGACCGAGCTTCGCGACAACACCTTCTACGCCACGATCACGATCTCCGTGAACGGCTCCGAGATGGAGATCGACTCACGCCCGTCAGACGCCATCGCCCTTGCGGTCCGCACCCAGGCCCCGATCTTCGCCGCCGAGGACGTGATCGAGGAGTCCTCGATCGAGTTCGAGCACGAGGTCGAGGATCAGGAGGAGGTCGTCGAGAAGTTCAAGGACTTCCTCGACCAGGTGAGCCCGGAGGACTTCGCCTCGGGCGAGGAGTAGGGCGGACCCTCAGCCGTTCGCCAAGGCCCGGCGCATGATGTCGCGCAGCGCGCGCTGGTCGGCCACCGAGAGCTGACGAATCCCCTCCGGCGGGACTGCAAGCCGCTCGGCGATCTGCTCACGGAGCGCGCGGCCGGCGTCGGTCAGCTCCAGGAGCTTCACGCGCCGGTCGTGCTCGGCGGCCGTACGCCGCACGAGGCCGCGCTGCTCGAGCCGGTCGGTGATGCCGGTGACGTTGGAGTTGTCACAGTGGAGCATCCCGGCGAGCTTTCCCATGGGCATCGGCTCCTCGAGCGCCTGGAGCGCGAACCACTGGGGCGGCCACAGGTCGTACTCGGCGAGGGCGGTGACGAAGCGGCCACGGTTGGCGGCGAAGAGCTCGCTCATCAGCTTCCAAGCCTGGGCCCCCGGATTAACCCTGGTCTTACCCGGCCGTGCTTTCGTGCTGGTTTCCGTGGCCATCATGGATGATGGTACACCATGACATTGGACGTCCACAATACTTGATGTGTTCAAGGAATCTGCTACGGTGCGAAACATGACGATCAACAACGGTTCTACTGGTGGGGGACGGCCACGCGACAAGGCGATCGAGGTCGAGGGCCTCGTCCGCGTGTTCAAGAAGGGCCCCCGCGCCGTCGACGGCATCGACCTCGAGGTCTCGACCGGCGAGATCTACGGCTTCCTCGGCCCGAACGGCGCCGGCAAATCGACCACCGTCCTGATGCTCACCACGCTCTTGCCGCCGACCGAGGGGACCGCCCGGGTCGCCGGCCACGACATCGTCCGCGAGGGCCCGGAGGTCCGCACCGCGATCGGCGCGGCGCTGCAGGAGGCCGCGCTCGACCCTTATCTGACGGGTCGCGAGCACATGCGGCTCCAAACCGGACTCCACGGCCTCCCCAAGGCCGAGCGCGAGGCCCGGAGCGATGAGCTGCTGGAACGCGTCGGCCTGGCCAACGCCGCCGATCGCCGCGTCGCCGGCTACTCCGGTGGGATGAAGCGCCGCCTCGACCTCGGCCTGGCGCTGGTGCACCGCCCGCGGATCCTCTTCCTCGACGAGCCGACGACTGGCCTCGACATCCAGAGCCGTGCCGCGCTCTGGGACGAGGTCGAGCGGCTTGCCAAGGAGGACGGGGTCACCGTCTTCCTGACGACTCAGTACCTGGAGGAGGCCGATCAGATGGCCGACCGCGTGGGAATCATCGACCACGGCAAGATCGTGGCCGAGGGCACTCCCACCGCGCTGAAGGCCCAGATCGGCCGTTCGGCGATCGAGGCCGTGCCCGCCGATCCCGCCGACGCATCGCGCCTCGAGGGCGTCCTTGGCCGGTTCGGCGAGCGGATCGACGGCTCTCAGAACGGTGTCATGGTGCGCTTCGGGAACGGCGACGACCTGGCCGACGTGGTCCGCGCGCTCGACGCCGAGGGGCTTCGCGTCGCTGCCCTCCACGTGCACGAGCCCACGCTCGACGACGTCTTCCTCGAGAAGACGGGCCGCTCGCTCGAGGGCGCCGGTGACGACACGGGCGAACAGGAGGCGCTGTCGCCGACCGGTGAGCTCGCCCGCGAGGGGGCGGGCGCATGACCGCGCTCGCGCTCCCCCGCGCGGCACCGCTCTCGCACTCGGGCCTGCTGGTTCGTCGCTCAGTGATCCGCATCCTGCGCCAGCCGGCGAACATCGTCTTCTCGTTCGCGTTCCCGCTGCTCCTGCTCGCCGTGAACGCGGGCGGGCTCGACGCCGCGACCGAGATCCCCGGGTTCCCCACCGACTCCTATCTGACCTTCATCCTCGCGGTGCCGTTCATCCAGGGCGCGCTCTTCGCGTCCCTCACCGCCGGCCAGAACTTCGGCGAGGACATCGAGTCGGGCTTCCTCAACCGCCTGTCGCTGACGCCGCTAACTCCTTCCTCGCTGCTCGCGGGTCAGCTCGCCGGCGCCGTTGCTCTCGGCGTCGTCCAGGCCTGCGTCTTCCTCGCGGTGGGCCTCGCGGCCGGGGCCGGCTTCGCGGCCGGACCCGCGGGTGTCCCCGTTCTGGTCGCCCTCTCCATCCTGATCACGCTCGGCTTCGGGTCGATCGGCGCCCTCGCCGCCCTTCGCACGGGCTCCGGCGAGGCCGTGCAGGGAATGTTCCCCCTCTTCTTCGTCTTCCTGTTCCTGTCCTCCCAGGCGATGCCGCGGGACTTGATCCAACACGGCTGGTTCCAGACGATCGCCACCTACAACCCGGTCAGCTACCTGCTCGAGGCGATCCGCAGCCTGCTCATCGTGGGCTGGGACGGGGAGGCACTGGCGCTCGGCTTCGGCTGCGCGATCGCGATCGCGGCCGTGGGGATCGCGCTTGCCTCCGGCAGCCTCCGCACGAGGATGACGCGGACATGAGCCCCGTGATCCGCGAGAACGCCGCATCACGCTTCCGCTCGGTCGCGCTGGCGGTCGCCTGGAGGACGATCCACAGCACGCTCACGAACCCGGCGCTGCTCTTGCCCTCGATGATCTTCCCGCTCTTCTTCTTCGCCGCCTTCGCGGGAGGCCTCTCCGGGCTCGACACAACCTTCGACTACGGCCCCGGCTACAGCGCCTTCGTGTTCGTCTTCGTGCTGCTGCAGTCGGCGGCGTTCGGCGGTGTCTTCAACGGGTTCTCGATCGCGCGCGACTTCGAGGTGGGTTTCGCGCGCCGCCTGCTGCTCGCGGCACCGCGCCGCGAGGCCGTCGTCGTCGGCTACGTGCTTGCCGCACTGGCGCGGGCGACGGCGACGATCGTCCTGATCACGGGCGTGGCCCTGATCACGGGGATGCAGGTGGGCGGCGACGGGGTGGAGCTGTTCGGCCTCTATGTGCTGGCGTTCCTGGTGAACATCGCGGCAAGCCTGTGGGCCGCCGGGATCGCGATGCGCTTCCGCACGCTCCAGGCCGGTCCCGCGATGCAGGTCCCGGTGTTCCTCACTCTCTTCTTCGCGCCGGTCTACGTGCCGGTGGCGCAGCTCGCGGGGTGGATCCACACGGTTGCGAAGGTGAACCCCGCAACGGCGCTGCTGGACACCGGGCGGGACTTCATGGCGGGCACGCCGAGCGGCGTGGTGGTGGCGTTCGCCATCGCCCTCGCGTTGATCGTGGTGTTCTCGGCGTGGGCGATTCGTGGCTTGCGCAACGCCGAGGCCGCGGGCGCCTAGCGCCCAGCATCGGGTCGGACCCCTGCACTCGATCCGGAGAAACTACGGATACCCGTGCCTGGAGCCGGGGTGATTCAGGGTGATCCCCAATAGACGCAGACGATTTCCGCTGGCACGCTGGCCCCATGAACGAAAACGAGCCGGACAACCACAAGGACCAGCCAACCGACGAAACGACTGAGCTCCCGCCGGAGCCCGCGACCGCGCCGACGGAGGAGCAGCACCAGGGCGAGTCGCGACGTTCGAGGCGCCTGCTGCGCTCCCGCAGCGACCGCATGGTGTTCGGCGTCGCCGGCGGACTTGGCCGCTACTTCGACGTGGATCCGGTGATCTTCAGGATTGCGTTCGGCGTATCCGTCTTCTTCGGAGGCCTCGGCGTCCTCGCCTACATCGCCCTCGCTCTCTTCGTGCCTTCCGACGACGATGGCTCGCAGGCCCCGGTGCAGCGCTCGAAGGCGTTTCTCGCCGCCGGCATCGTCCTCGTCGCCATCGCCCTCGGATGGGGTCTGAGCGGGCTCTTCTTCTGGGACGGCGGCTGGCACGGGCACCCATGGGGCGCCCTTTGGCTGCTGATCCCGATCGGCATCGGCGCCGCGGTCTACGCGGTCCTGCGCGATCGCGGCAAGCCGCTGACCCTCGGACGGGTCTTCGGGGCGATCGTCCTCGTCTTCGCGGCCGCGACGGGCCTCTTCATCGTCGCGCTCGCAGGCGCCCTGCTCACGGCCGTCGGTCACGGCGTCGCGATCGCCGCCACGGTTGCCGTCGCCGGCCTGGCCATCGCCGTCGCTGCGCTCGCGGGCGGCGGCGTCCGCTGGCTGATCGCGCCGGCGCTCGCCCTCGCAGTCGGGGTTGGCGGCGCCGCGGCCGCGGATCTCTCGTTCGACAGCAGCCTTGGCCAGCGCTCCTACCGCCCCGTGTCGGTGAGCTCGATTCCCGCCGACGGCTACAAGCTGGGCATCGGCCAGCTGAAGGTGGACCTGAGGGGACTCGACTGGCACCACAAGCAGGTGGTTGACCTGGACGCGGACCTCGGCATCGGGCAGCTTGTGGTGGGCGTGCCGGAGAACGTGTGCGTCGAGGCAACGACACATGCGGGCGCGGGCGAGCTCGACGTCACGGGCCAGCGCTCCGACGGCGTGGACGTCGACGCGAACGTTGCGTCCGGCTCGACCGCCACCCCGCGCCTGGTTCTCGATGCCGATGTGGACATGGGCCAGATCCAGGTCATCAACAGCAACACGGCCGATCTCGACGAGCAGCGTCACGGGTTCTTCCACGAGGACACCAGCGCGCTGCGTGATGCCGCCGAGAGGGCGTGCGCGGGCTGATGCAGAACACTGATCGCGTCTCCGTGGTGGCCGGCGTGGCGATCACCATCCTCGGCGGCCTCCTCGTTCTGGACCACGCGGGCGCGATCAGCCTCACGGCGGGGTGGATCGGCGCTGCGACGGCCGCGACGCTCGGCGTGATCCTGCTCGTGAGCGGCCTCGGCGACGGCGAGCGATAGCTCCGCGCGTCACCATTGCCGGTGTGAACGCCGCCGCGGTTTCCAGATCCGCCCGCTTTCGCCGGGACTCCGAGAACGGGATAGTCGCCGGCGTTCTCGCCGGGCTCGCCCGCAGGCTCGGCGTCGACCCGGTGGTCGTCCGCGTCGGGTTCGTCGTCGCCGTGATCGCAACCGGCGGTCTCGCCCTCGTCGCCTACGCGCTTGCGTGGGCGGCGCTTCCGGCGACGGGCGAGCCCAGCGGCACCCGCCTCGAGGGCCTTCGCGGACTCGGCGGCGGCCTCGCCATCGGGCGCGGCTGGCGCGTGGCGGTGGGCGCCGCCCTTCTCATGCTCGCCGCGCTGCTGGCCTTCCGCGAACTCGGTCTGTGGTGGAGCGACCAGCTCGTCTGGCCGCTGGTGCTCGCGGCGGGAGGGGCGGCGCTTCTGTGGCGCCGCAGCTGGAGCTCCGGGGCCGTGGAGGAGGCGCGGCCTCCGGTCGTGCCGGCGGCCTCCGCTGCCCCGCGAGCGGCCGCCACTCCGACAGCACCGCCCGCGACGCAGCCCTCGCCCGTCTCCGAGCTCTACCGCGGCGGGTTCGGGATCGCGCTGGTTGTCGGCGCGGCGCTTCTCTTCCTCTCCTCCAACGACGCCCTGGGGGCTGCACGCGATGCCGCGCTGACCGTCGTTGTCGTCCTCGTCGCGCTGGCGCTCATCCTGGCTCCGTTCCTCTGGCGGCTCGGCCGGAACCTCGCTTCTGAGCGAGCGGAGCGGATCCGCTCCCAGGAGCGCGCCGAGCTGGCCGCCCACCTGCACGACTCGGTCCTGCAGACCCTCACGCTGATGCAGAAGCGCTCCAACGATCCGCGGACGGTCGCCACCCTCGCCCGGCGCCAGGAGCGCGAGCTCCGCGGCTGGCTCTCGGGCGAGCCCGACCGGCAGGCCGGCGACAGCTTCACCGCCGCGCTGAAGGCGGCGGCCGAGGAGATCGAGGACGCGCAGGGCGTTGCAATCGAGGTCGTCGCCGTCGGCGATGCCGGACTGGACTCCGACGCCGGTGCGGTCGTCGCCGCCGCGCGCGAGGCCCTCACGAACGCCGCGAAGTTTGGGGCGGACGACGGCGCGCCGATCACCGTCTACGCCGAGGCGGCGGAGGACCGCCTTCAGGTCTTCGTGCACGACCGCGGCCCCGGCTTCGACCCCGACGCCGTTCCCGCCGACCGTCGTGGCGTCCGCGAGTCGATCGTCGGGCGGATGGAGCGCCACGGCGGCCGGGCGGTCGTGCGTTCGAAGCCCGGCGAGGGGGCCGAGGTTGAGCTCGTGCTCGAAAGGAGCCCGCGATGAGCGAGCCCACGGTCGTGATCGTCGACGACCACGAGATCTTCCGCTCCGGCGTACGTTCGGAGCTCGAGGGGCTGGTCGACGTGCGCGCCGAGGCGGGGTCGGTCGAGGAGGCCGTGCGGGCGATCGATCAGCACAAGCCCGACGTCGTCCTGCTCGACGTGCACATGCCCGGGGGCGGTGGGGTGGAGGTGATCCGCCAGGTCGCCGTCAACCGCCCGGCGCAGCGCTTCCTCGCGCTTTCCGTCTCCGACGCGGCCGAGGACGTGATCGCGGTGATTCGCGCGGGCGCGCGCGGCTACGTCACCAAGTCGATCTCGGGGCCCGAGCTCGCCGATGCCGTCACACGGGTGCGCGATGGCGATGCGGTCTTTTCACCACGCCTCGCCGGCTTCGCCCTCGACGCGTTCAAGGGCGAGATTCCGGCGGCCGAGATCGACCCCGAGCTCGACCAACTGACGCTGCGCGAGCGCGAGGTCCTGCGCCTGATCGCGCGTGGCTACCTCTACAAGGAGATCGCCCTCCAGCTCCACATCTCGGTGAAGACGGTCGAGGCCCACGTGAGCGCCGTTCTGCGCAAGCTCCAGCTCTCGAACCGCCACGAGCTCAGCCGCTGGGCGGCGGAGCGGCGGCTGGTGGACTAAGCCACCAGCCGCTTCCGCATCAGAGCTGCTGCGCGACCGTCAGCCCGAAGCGCTCGCACAGCTCCGGGATCGTCTCGGGCTGCATCTCGAGCCCGTAACGAGCGGCGAGCTCGCCGAGCTTCTCCGGCGGCATGTCCTGTGCGGCGACCATCGAGCCCAGCTCGTCGAAGAAGTGCTCGAACCCGCCTGGGGCAATGATCTCGAGGATCCGACAGGGCTCGTCGCCGGCGTTCCAGAAGGTGTGCCACTGGTCGCGCGGCTTGAACACCGTGTCGCCGACGTCGGCGTGGACTACCTCGTCGCCGAGCAGGGCGCCCATCCGGCCCTCGAGCACGTACGAGTACTCGTCCTCGCGGGTGTGCAGGTGGAGTGGCGCCGCCAGCGCGCGCGGCGGCATCGGGTGCTCGACCAGCGAGAACCCTCCGCCCGTCTCCTCGGTCCAGATCATCATGCGGGCGCCGATCGCTCCCAGGCTCACCGACCTGCCCTCATCGGGGCCGACCAGGCGCGGCCCCTGCGAGGCGTCGAATCGCCGCAGCTGCGTGGTCTCCGTGCCTGCTTCCATGTTGCTCCTCCTCCAATTCGTTAAACAGCAGTGTGCGGCGAACCTAGCACACTTCCGCCCGACCTGTCAATATTCCCTATACACCCATGTCTAATGAACAGGCAGAGCGCGCAGCGGCAAGGCGCTACCGCAAGCGGCGCCGGGCGGAGCTCGAGGCGCAGACGCGGCAGCGCATCACCGAGGCCGCCGTGAAGCTCCACGGCACGATCGGGCCCGCCAGGACCACGATCAAGGGAGTGGCTGAGGAGGCCGGCGTCCAGCGCGCGACCGTCTATCGGCACTTTCCGGACGAGGAATCGCTGTTCGGCGCCTGCTCAGCCCACTGGGCGCAGCTGAACCCACCGCCGGACCCCACGCCGTGGCAATCGATTGCGGATTCGGGCGAGCGCCTGCGGGTCGCGCTCGCCGAACTCTATGAATGGTATGAGCGGGGGGAGCCGATGCTGACGAACGTCCTGCGCGACGCGCCCTTGGTCCCGGCCATGCGCGCGCCCGCGGAGGCGTCGCGAACGCTTCTTGCCGCATACCAGGCGGTGCTTCTGCATGGACGCCGGGAGCGCGGTCGCCACCGCGCTCGCACCTCGGCGGCGATCGGCCTTGCTCTCAGCTTCTTCACCTGGCGCTCGCTCGTGATCGACCAGGGCCTCGATCCGGACGACGCGGTCGAACTGATGACCGCGTTGGTCGATTCGGCCTAACGGACCGATTTGGTGGGCGACTTCGCCGGCTGGCAGTCGGCAACGTCAGGGACGACGATTTCTGCCGCCTTCGAGTAGTACCTGCCGCGCCTCGCGTGTTTGTTGAGCTTGTACTTGCCGTTGGGGTGAGTCACGGCATCGCCGATGTGCTTGTCCGGGCCCTTCGCCCTGCGGAAGATGGACACCTCCTGGTTGTCCACGCACTCCTGCGGGCCGGCCGTCGTGAGCCTGCCCTTGAACCGCTCTCGCTTGGCGGAATACCTCAGGGTCAGCTCGCGCGCCACCTCGGGGCAGCCGCTCGACGTCGCGTTGGGTAACGCCGGGCACTGGTCCGTCCCTTCCGGGACGCCATCGTTGTCGTCGTCCTGGGCCTCGAGCGCTCCGATGTCGGCTCCGTCGCCGCCGGCGGCGTTTGCCACGCCAGTCAGATCGATGGGCCGATCGAACCCGCGCTGGTCCGCGGTGTCGCCGCTCGAGTCGCCCTGGTCGTAGGCGGCGCTACCGGGACCGAGCTCGTGGGTCGGGCTTGGCCCGCCGTTCTCGTTGAGGTTTCCAAGGTTCGGATCGCCAACGAGCGCCGTCAGTCCGTCGCACGTGCTCGGAAACGTGAGGTTGAAGCCACCGTCCGTGTCGATGCTGTTGCCGTTCGAGTTTTCGCAGTTCGGCCCGTCGACCGGGTTGGAGATGATCGTGTTGGTGACCGACTCAGTCGCCTGCGCAACCAGGTTCGCCCCGCCCGTCGCGGTGTTGAAGGCGATCGTGTCGCTCACAAGGGTCAGCGAGCCGAAGAAGTTGTAGATGCCGCCGCCGCGGCGAGTCGCGAAGGCCGGCGCGGGTGCGTCTGCTGCAGTCGTGTTCCCGCTGATCGTGCTCCTGCGCACAGTGAGACCGGTCCCACTGGTCACCCAGTTGCGGATGCCGCCGCCGGCGGCGAATGCGCTCGCCTCGGAATCATTGCTTGTGACGGCGGCATACGCCTGGTTGTTGGCGATCGTCGAGCGCTCGATCGTCATCGTGCCGAAGTTCATGACGCCGCCGCCGCTGGCGTCGGCGGCCGCGTTCCCGGTCCCCGTGTTTGTGGCACTCACGCTGTTCGATTCGACTCGGCTGTCGCGCAGCGTCATGGTGCCGAGGTTGGCGATGCCTCCGCCCGTCGGCGCGGGACCGCCCCCGCTCTGGTTGGCCGTGATCACCAGGGCATTGCCGGCGACGAGGACATGGTCCAGCGTCAGCGTGCCGAAATTCGCCACACCCGCCCCGGGCACGTTCGCCTCGAGGCGACCGTTCGAGATCGTCAGGTCGGAGATGGTCGCCGTCTTGCCGGAGTTCACGGCGAAGAGCCGAAATGCGGGGGCCGCGGACTGACGGCGGACGTTGAGGTCGAACTCGCCCGGCCCGTCGATCGTCATGTCCGAATTGATCACCGGCAAACCGCTGGTGACGTCGATCACTCCGGTGGCTGTGACCGTGATCGCGTCAGCGCCGCTGCCGGCGGAACACTGTCCCTCGGCGGTGTCGAAGTTCGCCGCCGCGATTGCGTCCGGCAGAGTGCAATCCGTCGCCGAGCTCTCGTCGGTGGTCGTCACCGTGATCGGGGCGGCGGACGCGACGGAGGGGGCTGATCCGGCCAATGCGGCGAGCGTGACCAGGACGCCCACTGCCCTCGATGTCATGCGAATCCTCCCTGCTCGCACTACCGAGCGAGGGTACGCGATCACTACGCCGCGGTCAACGTCCTCACCCGGCCGGCGAGCCGGCTGCGGGCGCGAGCGCCAGCTCCACCACCCGTCCGCAGAGCTCCTCGAACGAGATGCCGCCGGCCTCGGCCGCCATCGGCAGCAGCGACGTGTCGGTGAGGCCGGGAATCGCCTCCACCTCGAGTACCTGCGGGCCGTCGTCGGCGAGAATCAGGTCGACGCGGGGGAAGGCGCGGGCCCCCAGCGCCTCGCAGGCGCGCAGGGCGGCGTCGCGCACGGCCGTCGACTCAGACTCGGAGAGCTCTGCCGGGCAGATGTAGTCGGTCCGCCCGATCTCGTAGCGCGCGTCGTAGTTGAAGAGGTCCTCATCGCGCGGTCGGACCTCGACGATCGGCAGCGCCTCGGAGTCGAGCACCGAAACGGCCAGCTCGCGGCCGCCGACGTGGCGTTCGAGCAGGACGCGCTCGTCGTAGGACAGGGCGGCGACCAGCGCCTCGGGCACGTCCTCGCGCGCGGCGGCGAAGCGGACGCCCAGCGCTGAGCCCTGCGCGGCGGGCTTCACGACGAGGGGAAATCCCAGCCGCTCCTCGATCTCCTCGAGCGCATCGGCAGCACCCAGCTCGCGGAAGGCGGTGGAGTTGATCGCGAACCAGTCGGGGGTCGGCACGCCGGCGTCGCGCAGCGCGTGCTTGGCGAGCACCTTGTCCATGCAGCGCATGCAGGCGGCGACACCGGGCCCGGTGTAGGGGATGCCGAGGATCTCGAGCAGCTCCTGGACGGTTCCGTCCTCGCCGCCGGGCCCATGCAGGGCGATGAAGGCGACATCCACCCGCGCTTCCTTCAGCGGCGCCACGAGCTGCCCGCCGACATCGACCGGCACGACCTCGTGCCCGAGCGAGCGTAGGGCGTCCTCCACGCGAGCGGCCGAGCGCAGCGAGACCTGCCGCTCCAGCGAGCGTCCGCCCTTCAGCACCCCGACCCTCACCGCGGCCTCACTGGTCCTTGGGCCGAAACGGCAGCACGTTCTCGATCTCGTCCGTGTGCTGTTCCGGCAGAACCCTGTCGAACCCCGGCGCCCCCGGACGCGAAGCGGAGGAGGCTCCGGGCAATTGGTGTTCCTTGGTGATGGTCTCGAAGAGCTCGACCTGTTCGCCGATCACGTTGCCGATCCGGCGGATTCCCTCGCGGATCTCGTCCTCGGTGGAACCGCTGAAGTTGAGGCGCATCGCGGCGGTCCCGCGCCCATCGACGTAGGCGGCGGAGCCGGGGACGAAGGCGACGTTCTCGCGCAACGCCTTGGCCAGCAGGTCGGTCGTGTTGATGTAGTCGGGGAGCGTGGCCCACAGGAAGAGCCCGCCCTCGGGGACGGACCAGCTCGCCTGGCTCGGGAAGTGGCGGGTGAGCGCCTCGAGCATCGCGTCGCGCCGGTCGCGATAGATGCGAACGAGGTCGGCGATGTACTCGCGCCAGCGCCCCTCGCCGAAGTACTCGCTGACGAAGTACTGGGTCAGCGTCGACGTGCACAGGTCCGACGCCTGCTTGCCGAGCACGACCTTCTCCATGATCGGCGGCGGTGCGCACAGCCAGCCGAGCCGGATGCCGGGGGAGAGGATCTTCGAGAACGTGCCGAGATAGAGGACGTAGTCGCCGCCATCGAGCTTGTACAGGGGTTCGAGCGGCGCGCCCTCGTAGCGCAGCAGGCCGTAGGGGTTGTCCTCGACGACCAGGACCTCGCGCTCGCGGGCCAGCTCGACCAGCCGCCGCCGGCGCTCTGCGGACAGGGTGAAGCCGGCGGGGTTCTGGAAGGTCGGCACGGAGTAGATGAACTTCGGCCGGCGTCCGTCGGCGGCCAGGCGGTCGAGCAGGAGCTCGAGCTCGTCCACCTTCATCCCGTGCGCGTCCATTTCGACCTGGAACGTCTCCGCTTGGTACGAGCAGAACACCGGCACGGCGCCCGGGTAGGTGGGCGCCTCGCAGATGACAGGATCGCCCGGGTCGATCAGCGTCTTCGCGACAAGGTCGATCGCCTGCTGGCCGCCGGTCGTGACGATGACGTCCTCGAGGTCCGGTCGCATTCCCTCTGCCGCCATCACCTCGGCGACGCACTCGCGGGTACGGACGAATCCCTCTGTCGGCCCGTACTGGAGGGCCTCCGCCGACGACTCCTGCGCGATGCGCGTCATCTGGGCCGCGAACGACTCCGGCGGGAAGGTCGAGGTGTCGGGCAGGCCGCCGGCGAGCGAGATCACCTCGGGCTGCGCGGTGATCTCCATCAGATCCCGCATCGCCGATGAGCGCATCTCTCGAGTGCGCGCGGCGAACAGGTCGGCGTAGCGCTCGAGGTCGCGCGCCGAGGTATGGGCGCGCCGATGCCGTGTGGCGCCGCCGCTCGCAGGCCGGCCTCCGGGCGGGGTCGGCTGGTCGAAGGCCTCGGGCATCGGCCGTAGTTTGGCGCAGATCACAGGTCGATCACGCGCGTTCGCCCAGTCTCGCTAGGGTGGCGCGAGCCGGACGGGGCCCGGTCGGGTGTTCGATGAGTGAGGAAGGAGCAAGCGTGGAGGCAGGTGCTGTTGCGGAGTTGGCGGGGCGGGTGGATGGCGACCTGGCGAGTCCCGAGAGTGACGGCTGGGATGAGGCCCGACAGGCCTGGAACCTCATCGCCGACCAGCAGCCCGAGGCCGTCGTCAGGGTGACGAACGCCGACGATGTGTCCGCCGCGATCAACTTCGCCCGCGAGTCAGGTATGCGCGTCACCGCGCAGGCGCTTGGCCATGGCGCGGCCGTGATGGGCGATCTCGCCGGCACGATCCTGATCCGCACAACCGGGCTCGACTCGATCGAGGTCGATCCCGACCGGGGGGTGGCGAAGCTCGGCGCCGGCGTGATCTGGCGCGACGCGATGAACGCCGCGGGCGAGCATGGGTTCACCGCCCTCGCGGGGTCCTCGCCGAACGTGAGCGCGCTCCCCTATTCGCTCGGCGGGGGGCTCAGCTGGCTGAGCCGCCACTACGGCCTGTCCTGCAACAGCATCCGCTCGCTCGATGTGGTCACGGCCGACGGCGAGCAGCGAACCATCGAAGCCGAGACGGAGCCGGACCTTTTCTGGGCGATGCGCGGCGGCGGCGGGAACTTCGCGATCGCCACCGCCATGGAGATCGACCTGATCCCGCTCGCCGAGGTCTACGCGGGGACGATGATCTTCCCGCCCGACAACGCGGCCGAGGACTTCCGTAAGTGGCGTGACTGGACCGAAACTGTTCCCGACACGGTCAGCTCGATCGCCCGCATCCTCACGCCCCCTCCGCTCCCGGACGTGCCCGAGCCGCTGCGCGGCCGCATGGTGCTGACGATCGGTGTGTGCTTCGCGGGGGACCCCGCGGACGGTCCGGAGCTCGTGGCGCCGATGCGCGAGCTGGGCGAGCCGCTGATGGACATGCTCGGGCCGATGCCGCCCGCCGGCCTCTGCGAGATCCACATGGATCCCGAGCCACCGGTGCCGGGCTTGACCCACTCCGCGATGATCCGCGAGCTCCCTGACGATGCGATCGACACCTTCGTCGGCGAGGTCGGGCCCGGCTCCGACTCGCCGCTGCTCCTGGGCGAGCTGCGCCACGTCGGGGGCGCGCTCAGTCGCGCCAGGGAGGGCTGTGGCGCCCTCGGGTTCCTGGACGCGGCCTACCTGATGCTGGCCGTCGGTCTGCCGATGGCGCCGGAGATGGCGCAGCCGGTCAACGCCGCCCTCGATTCCCTCCACGACGCGATGGAGCCGTGGGCGGCGAACGGCGACTACTTCAACTTCGCCGAGCGCCCGACGCCCGTCGAGTCGCTGTTCCCGCCCGACAACCTCGAGCGCCTGCGCGAGATCAAGTCGAAGTGGGATCCGAACGGTGTCATCCGCGCAAACCACGACATCGCGGCCTGATCCCCTGCGGTCGCTTTTTTCGCCGAATTGATGATTAGGCTGCCGTAGCCGTGTACGACACCCTGCTCTTCCTGCACGTCCTCTCGGCGGCGATCACGTTCATCACGATCGTCATGTTCAGCGCCTACGCCCTGGGGGCCGTGCCCACGAGGGGGAGCTTCTTCGTCGCCGATATGGCCTGGAACGTGAGCGGAGCAGGCCTCGTGATCTTCGGGATCTGGCTCGCCCTCTACGTCGACGGCTATGAGATCTGGGACGGATGGATCCTCGGGGCGTTGGTGCTGTTCGGACTCGCCAGCTTCTTCGGTGCTCGCGCGCGGCTCGAGACGATGGCGGTCCTGGACGGCGGCGGCGGCGAGCCCGGCCGGGCGCAGGTGACGATGTGGCATTGGCTGCGGGCGGCGTCGGTGATCGCGATTCTGGTGCTGATGGTCTGGAAGCCAGGTGCGTGATATGAGCGTGCTTGCGACGATCCGCCCCGACGACTGGAACCTCGCGCTCTTCGTGCACGTGCTCGGTGCCCTGACGCTGGTCGGGGCGCTCGTGACCTCCGCGACCTTCCTCGTCGCCGCCCGGCGCGACGGCACGCTCGCATCGGTGCAGCTCAGCTTCCGCTCGCTCCTCTACGCCGCGATCCCCGCCTACATCGTGATGCGCGTCGGGTCGGAGTGGATCTACTCCAAGGAGCATCTCAGCGATCTGCCGAGCGATCCGGACTGGGTCGGTATCGGCTACATGACCGCCGACGTCGGCTTCCTCCTCATCCTCATCTCGACCATCGGGGCGTGGCTGGGTTTGCGCCGCGCTCGCTCTCAGGCGTCCGATGGCGGGGCGGGGATCACCGTTGCGACGGTTCTCATCGGCATCGCGATCGTCGCCTACGTCGTGGCGATCTGGGCGATGACGACTAAGCCGACCTAGAGCTGAAGAGCGGGTCACCCCTCGGCTACGCTCGCGCCCCTAAGCAGCGACGACACACGGAGGTATCGGGATGAGTACGCAGGGAAGACTCAAGGCAGGGCTCGTGGCGGCGACGTTGGCAGCGATGTTGCTCGGAGCGTCGCAGGCCAACGCCAAGGCAATCGACACGGACTTCGGGGATACGAGCGTCAGTTGCAGCTCCGGCCCCGATCCCGACCATTGCCTCTACTCGGGGTTCCTCACCTCGCCGAAGCACAAGTGCCTCCCGGGGCGCACGGTGAAGATGTTCGCCCTGTTCATCGGCGGCGACCAGAAGCTCGTCG
The DNA here is from genome assembly GCA_046732895.1 of Actinomycetota bacterium. Taxonomy (GTDB): domain Bacteria; phylum Actinomycetota; class Thermoleophilia; order Solirubrobacterales; family 70-9; genus JBKPNZ01. The sequence continues at coordinate 2,141 of JBKPNZ010000035.1, read as the reverse complement.
ACACCGATAGGACCTCGAGGCACGGAGCCTTCGCCGGACTCGGGCAGCCGAGCACGGTCTCGGCGGCGAAGTTCAAGGTCCTGAGGAAGAAGGTGCGCGGGGGCACCTGCGAGGGCGACACCTTCACGGGGGCCTGACCGGCAGCGGCGGGCGCGTCCCCGGATCCTTCCTAGGACCGCCCGCCGCCACCCCTATCGACCGCTCGAGCGGATCAACCGATCCGCTCGGCCAATGATCGAGCACGGCCACTGAGCCTGCGCCCAGCCTACGGGGCGCGGGCAACCGGCGCAAGGGTTTTGGTTCGAAGACGAGCACTTCGGCTAGCGCAGCGGTTTCCCCACCGCCGAGTGGGGCAGAATGGTCGGCGAGAATGCCGATGAAGGCTGCTGCCGCCAAGACTCAGGCACCTCCAGCGCTCGCGAAGCTCGCCGCGCGCTTCGATCCCGACGTCATCGACGTCCCGGGTGGTCTGGCGCAGATCCGCCTCGAGGTCGAGGGCGACAGCGAGTGGGACGCGCTGATCTCGCTTCCGGACGTCCGCCTGGTCCCAGCCGACGAGGGGAGCGAGCCCGATGCGCTGCTGACCGCCGACGCCGAGACCTGGGAGCGGATCGCTGCGGACATCCGCGGCGGCATGGGCGCCTTCCGCGCCGGCCGTCTGCGCGTGCGGCGCAACCTGCACCTCGGCGTCGGCTTCCTCGCCGCGACGAGCGGCGGCACCGAGCCCGGGCGGCTGCGGTTCCAGCGCGTCAAGACACGTCACCACGAGTTCTCGTTTCTCGAAGCGGGCGAGGGTGAGCCGATCGTCTGCCTGCACGGGCTCGGTGGCACCAAGGCCTCTTTCCTGCCGACGGTCAGGGCGCTCGCCCCTGAAGGCTTCCGGGTGATCGCCCTCGACCTGCCCGGATTCGGCGACTCCTCCAAGCCGGTCGCCGGCGCCTACAACGCCCCGTGGTTCGCCGGGGCCGTGCGCGAGCTGATGAACGAGCTCGGCGTCGAGCGGACCCACCTGATCGGCAACTCGATGGGCGGCCGGATCGCGCTCGAGCTCGGCCTGATCGCGCCGAAGCGGGTAGAGCGGCTCGTGCTTCTGAGCCCGGCGCTCGCCTGGCTGCGGCCACGGCAATGGCACTGGCTGCTCCAGCTGCCGCTTCCGCGGCTCGGGCTGATCCAGCCGACCCCACGCTGGGCGGTGGAGCCGATCGTGCGCTCGCTGGTGCCCGGCGGCAGGGAGGGGTGGTCGGCCGCGGGCGTCGATGAGTTCCTGCGCGCGTTCCTCAGGCCGTCCGGCCGCGTCGCCTTCTACGAGGCGGCTCGCAATATCTACATGGAGGAGCCCCACGGCGAGCGGGGTTTCTGGACTCGGCTGCGCGAGCTCGCCCCCGACTCGATGTTCGTCTGGGGCCGCAACGACCGGCTCGTGCCGCTGGGGTTCCGCCGCCACGTCGAGGAGCGCCTGCCGGCGGCCACCCACGTCGTGCTCGACTGCGGCCACGTCCCGCAGCTCGAGCGCCCGCGCGAGACGCACGAGGCGATCGGGTCGTTCCTCGGCTAGCCGCCGGATTGCCGCCGCGCCTGGGCGGGTAAAGGCGCCGCGAGGGGTGTCGGGGGGACCCCAATCGAACGGAGGCGAACTCAGATGAAGCTTGGACGACTGGCGGCTCGCCTGTTCATCGGCGGGCTATTCGTCGGACATGGAACCCAGAAGCTCTTCGGCTGGTTCGGCGGACCTGGCCCCGAGGGCACGGCGGAGACGATGGAGAAGCTCGAGATGCGCCCGGCCAGGGCCGATGCGCTTCTGGCCGGGGCCTCGGAGGCGGGTGGCGGCGCGATGTTCGCAGCCGGCTTCCTCACCCCGCTCGCGGGTACTGCGCTGATCGCCACGATGATCACCGCGATTCGCAAGGTCCACCTGCAGAGGGGCTTTTGGAATGCGCAGGGCGGCTACGAGTTCAACCTGACCCTCATCGCCGCGATCCTGGCGATGATCGACGGCGGCCCCGGCCCGATCTCGATCGACCGCGTCCTCGGCATCGACGACACCGGCCACCGTTGGGCGCTCGCGGCGCTGGCCGCCGGCGCGGCCGGGTCGACGGTCGCGATCGAGGCCGCCAAGCGCCTCGCCGCCGAGCGGCAGGAGA
>JBKPNZ010000034.1:0-17417 GCA_046732895.1 Actinomycetota bacterium | reverse complement strand
TCGCTTGGCCGCGCGCACCCGCTCGGCGAACTCGGGAGCGAGCTCGAGCGCCTTGAAGAAGTTGCCTTCGATGTCGCTCCGATTGGCGTGGAACTCCGCGACCGGCCACCCGAAGGGCAGGACCGTGAGATCGTCGTGGGTCGGAGCCGCGGCCCAGCCACGCCCCTGCTCAGTCCGGATCCAAGTATCGAAGCCACCGCTGTCCAGGCCGCTCCAGTACGCGTAGTACATCGCCATCCGCGACGGCAGCTCGTTGTACTGCTCGGGCTTGACCGTCTTCGCCACGAGCGAGTGCCTGCCGTCGGCGCCAATCACCACCTTCGCGCTCTCGGTGACTGGAGGACCGCCCTTCGAGTGACCGCGAATGCCGGTTACCGCCCCGTCCGCGGCGAGGACCTCGTCAACCGTGAAGCCCTCACGCAGCTCCGCACCCGCCTCCGTGGCCCCGTCCACGAGCAGCTTGTCCAGGATCGTGCGGCGCGGGCAGCACGCGTGCGCGACGCCGTCGATCGGTTGCGGGGTGCCCGAGATCGTCAGCGGACCGAAGTTGAACGAATAGCTGTCGAAGGAGGGGCAATCGGTCGCCTCAAGGCGGTCGAGCAGGCCCCACCGCTCCAGGGCCGCCACCGCAGGCGGGTGGAGTACGTGGGTCGACATCGTGTCGCTCGGAAACGTCGCCTTGTCGACCAGCAGCACCCGATGGCCCTTTCGCGCGAGCAGCATCGCCGTCGGCGATCCCGCGCACCGGGCCCCGACCACGATCACGTCATAGCTTCCATCGCCCATCCGTCGCGCCCCTCTCGGCTTCGCTTTTCGAAGGAGTGTCCCGCGAAAACGCGTTTCGTGATGCGACGCGGCAAAGTGCCGCGCCGCTCAGCGCGCTTCGGCCTTGGCGCCCGACCAGATCGACCACGCGCCCAGGCCGAGGCACATCGTGCCGCTGGCCCGATTCGACCATGCGACGAGCCGGGGATTCGCCAGCAGCTTGCCCCGCACGGTCGCCGAGCCGAGGGCATAGAGCGAGTCCGACGCCAGCCCGACGAGGCAGAAGATCACCCCGAGGATGAGGATCTGCGACCACGCTGCCCCCCGGTCCGCGTGCACGAACTGAGGGAAGAACGCGAGGAAGAACAGCGCCACCTTGGGGTTCGAGAGCTCGACGAGCATCCCGCGGCGCAGGAAACGCTCCCTTCGCGGGAGCCCAACATCGTCGACCGCGGCCAGGGACGTGCTCGGATGGCCACGGAGGATCCGCAGGCCGAGGAACAGCAGGTACGCGCCGCCGACGTAGTGGAGGATCGAAAGCGCCGTCGTCGATGACGCCAGCACCGCGGCCAACCCGACACTCGTCGCAATCACGTAGACCATCGCCCCGAGCGCGCACCCCGCGGCGGCCGCGAGCGCCGGGCGGCGCCCGGCGCGCAGGCCCTGCGTCACGACGTACAGGTTGCTCGGTCCCGGGACGGCGGCGAAGCCGGCGACGATCACGATGAAGGTGATCAGCGTGGCGATCTCGGGCATGCCATCAGTCTGCCCGATGGAGGCAGCGCGCAACCGTCACGGCACAGGGCTTCTAACAGGCCCCAGGCCGGGCTGTCAGGGAAGCCAGGGCTCGTACCACTCGCAAACGCCCTTCACGAGCCTCTTCGCGCTCTCGGGCCCCCATGAGCCGGGCGCGTAGGGCTCCACCTCGGGCGGGTCGTCGAGCAGCGGCTGCACGATCCGCCAAGTCTGCTCGACCGCCGCCTCACGCGTGAACAACTCGTCGCTCCCGCGCAGGGCATCCTGGAGCAGCCGTTCGTAGGGCTCCGGATCTGATCCGGGCTTGTGCTCGAACAGCACCTCGAGGTCCGCCGGCTCGAACGCGTCCTCGCCGCCCTTCTTCGCAAGGAAGCGCAGTCGAGCGCCCGCCTTCGGGTCGATGCGGATCACGAGCTGATTCGGCTCCGGATGCGACGCCGGGCCGACCCCGAAGCGAGGGGGGCGGTGGAAGACCACGCGGATCTCGGTCTCGCGCATCGGCAGGCACTTACCCGCCCTGATGAAGAAGGGGACGCCGTCCCAGCGCCAGTTGTCGATCCGCAGGCGCAGGGCGACATATGTCTCCGTCGTCGAGTCGGGAGCGACTCCCTCGACGTCGAGGTACCCGTCGTACTGGCCCCGCACGTATTGGGCCGGTTCCGCCGCGGGCATCGAGCGGAAGAGCTCGAGCTTCTTCGCGCGAATTGAGTCCGGCTCCGTGCCGGACGGAGGCTCCATCGCCACCAGGGCCAGCACCTGAAGCAGGTGGTTCTGGACGACATCCCGCAGCGTTCCCACTGGGTCGTAGAACCGGCCGCGGTCCTCCACGCCGAAGTCCTCCGCCATCGTCATCTGCACGTGCGAGACATAGCCGCGGTTCCAGACCGGCTCCAGCAGCGTGTTCGCAAAGCGCAGGTAGGTGATGTCCATCACCGGCTCCTTGCCGAGGAAGTGGTCGATCCGCAGGATCTGACGCTCGTCGAGCACCTCGAGCAGCTCCGCGTTCAGCGCCTGGGCCGAAGCGAGGTCATGGCCGAACGGCTTCTCGATGACCACGCGTGCGCCGTCGGTCAGCCCCGCGTCGCCGAGGGCCCGCACGACACCGGCGAAGAGTGACGGCGGGATCTCGAGGTAGAGGACGGGATGCTTGGCGTCGCCGATCGCCTTCCCGACCCGCTCGAAGGTCTTCGAGTCCTTGTAGTCGCCGGCGACGTAGTGAAGGCGCTCCGCCAGGCGCGCAACGACGTCGTCGTCCACGTCGTCGACGCTGGCGTCGATCGCCTGCCGGGCGTGTTCGCGCAGCTCGTCGTCAGACCACTCCTCGAGCGCCACTCCGACGATCGGGCAGTCGAGCTTCTTGCGGCGCTCGAGCTTGTAGAGCGCCCTGAACGTCATCTTCCGTGCCAGGTCGCCGGTGATCCCGAAGATCACCAGGACGTCCGCCGGCTCTGAGGGTGACGGGGCTAGGTTGGGTGCGTCCGCCATCCGGCGCCGCAGCCTATACCTCGATCGACCCGGGTTGATCGGGGGTGGCCGACTAGGATCAGGCCGACAGGGCAACCGAAGGCGACAACGCACGGAGGAGCGGCGTGAGCGAGAAGTCGGAGCTGGGCATGGTGGGCCTCGGCCGGATGGGGGCGAACATGGTTCGCCGCCTGATGCGTGACGGCCACCGCTGCGTCGTCTACGACGTGAACCCGGACGCCGTGGCAGCACTCGAGAAGGAGGGCGCGGAGGGCGCCGCTTCGCTCCCGGAGCTCGCGCAGAAGCTCTCCGCCCCGCGGTCGGTCTGGGTGATGGTCCCTGCGGGGGAGATCACCGAGAGCACCGTGCGCGACGTGGCCGTCGTGCTCGAGCGCGGGGACGCCATCATCGACGGCGGCAACTCCTACTACCGCGACGACATCCGCCGCGCCGGCGAGGTGGCGGAGCAGGGCATCGACTACGTCGACTGCGGTACGAGCGGCGGCGTCTTCGGCCTCGAGCGCGGCTATTGCCTCATGATCGGCGGGCCGGCCGAGGCGGTCACGAGGCTCGACCCGATCTTCGCCACCCTGGCACCGGGGGTCGAGTCCGCGCCGCGCACGCCCGGCCGCGACGGCGAGCCCACGCCCTCGGAGCGCGGCTACCTGCACTGTGGCCCCAACGGGGCGGGTCACTTCGTGAAGATGGTCCACAACGGCATCGAGTACGGGCTGATGGCCGCGTACGCCGAAGGCCTGAACATCCTGCGGAACGCGAATGCGGGCAAGACCGCCCGCGAGGCCGACGCCGAGACGGCGCCGCTCGAGCACCCCGAGTACTACCAGTACGACATCGACATCCCCGAGGTCGCCGAGGTCTGGCGGCGCGGCAGCGTGGTCGGCTCGTGGCTGCTCGATCTCACCGCGGCGTCGCTCATGGAGTCACCGGACCTCTCGGACTTCGCCGGTCGCGTCTCGGACTCGGGCGAGGGGCGATGGACGTCGGTGGCCGCGATCGAGGAAGGGGTGCCGGCGCCCGTGCTCAGCTCGGCGCTGTACGAGCGCTTCTCGTCACGAGATCTCGACGACTACGCCGACAAGGTCCTCTCCGCGATGCGAAAGCAGTTCGGTGGCCACGTGGAGAAGCGTGCGTGAGTGCGAGCCCGTCCCTTACGGGTATGAGACTGAAAAGGAGCTGATCCGATGAACCCAACCCAACAACTTCACGAGCTCGGTCAGAGCCTGTGGCTCGACAACATCACGCGCGACATGCTCAACGAGGGCACGCTCGAGCGCTACATCTCGGAGCTGTCGATCACCGGCCTGACCTCGAATCCCACGATCTTCGACAAGGCGATCAGCCAGGGACACGCGTACGACGAGCAGCTCATCGAGCTTCGCAACCGTGGCCTCGAGGGCGACGACGCATTCTTCGAGATCGCCATCACCGATCTGAGCCGGGCTGCGGAGCTCTTCGCCCCGGTGCACAGGCGCACGGAACGCCTCGACGGCTGGGTGTCGCTCGAGGTCTCACCGCTCCTCGCCTACGAGCCCGAGCCGACCATCGAGCAGGCGGCAGAGCTCCACGGCCGCACCCCCGAGAACGTCTTCATCAAGATCCCCGGCACCGATAACGGGCGCACGGCGATCGAGGAGTCGATCTTCGCGGGCGTCCCGATCAACGTCACGCTGCTGTTCTCCCGCGAGCATTACCTCGGCGCCGCCGACGCGTACATGCGCGGGATCGAGCGGCGCCTTGAGGCCGGCCTCGATCCGCACGTCCCCTCGGTCGCCTCGCTGTTCGTGAGCCGCTGGGACGTGGCGATCTCCGAGGAGGCGCCTGAGGAGCTCCGCAATGGCCTCGGCATCGCGATCGGCAAGCGGACCTACCGCGCGTATCGCGAGCTGCTCGGCTCGGAGCGCTGGCGCTCGCTCGCGGACAAGGGCGCGCGCCCGCAGCGCCTGCTGTGGGCGAGCACCGGGACCAAGGATCCGGACGCCTCGGACACCCTCTACGTGGAGGGGCTGGTGGCGCCGGACACCATCAACACGATGCCCGACAAGACGCTGCTTGCCTTCGCCGATCACGGCGAGGTTGGGGATCCGCTTCCCGACGACGGCGGCGACGCCGAGGAGCTTCTGGCCCGCTACACGGACGCTGGGATCGACGTCGACGAGCTCGCCGAGCGCCTACAGGGCGAGGGAGCGGATGCATTCGTGAATTCCTGGCGCGACATGCTCGGCTCGATCGGCTCCGAGGCCGAGAAGCTCACCGCGGCGAGCTGACCCTCCCGTGACCGGCGCTCACGGCGCGTCCCTCCGCGAGCGCCCCGCGTGGCGGGCGCTCGAGGCCCACCACGCGGAGATGGCCGACCGTCATCTGCGCGAGCTCTTCGCCGAGGACCCGGAGCGCGGCGACCGCTTGGTCGTGGAAGGCGCAGGCCTGCGCCTGGACTACTCCAAGAACCGCATCACGGACGAGACCATCGAGCTGCTCGTCCGGCTGGCGGAGGAGTCCGGCGTGCCCGAGCGGCGCGATGCGATGTTCCGCGGCGAGCACATCAACGTCTCCGAGGATCGCGCCGTGCTGCACGTCGCTCTGCGCATGCCGAAGGGGCGGTCGCTGGTCGTCGACGGCGTCGACGTCGTCAGGGAGGTTCACGAGGTCCTCGACCGCATGGCCGCCTTCAGCACCCGCGTTCGCGATGGCGAGTGGCGCGGCCACACGGGCAAGCCGATCCGCGCCGTGGTCAACATCGGGATCGGGGGCTCCGACCTGGGCCCCGTGATGGCCTACGAGGCGCTGCGCCACTACTCGAAGCGCGACATGACGTTTCGCTTCGTCTCCAACATCGACGGCACCGACTTCGTCGAAGCGACGCGAGACCTCGATCCCGCTGAGACCCTCTTCGTGATCTCGTCGAAGACGTTCACGACGCTGGAGACGATGACCAACGCCCACACGGCCCGCGAGTGGGCTCTGGCGGGCCTCGGAGACGAGGAGGCGATCGCGAAGCACTTCGTCGCCGTCTCCACGAACGCCGAGGAGGTCGGGGCGTTCGGCATCGACACCCACAACATGTTCGGCTTCTGGGAGTGGGTGGGGGGCCGCTACTCGATGGACTCGGCGATCGGCCTCTCGACCATGCTCGCGATCGGCCCCGAGCGGTTCGAGCAGATGCTCGCCGGCTTCCACGCGATGGACGAGCACTTCCGCGAGGCGCCGCTCGCGCAGAACCTGCCGGCGCTGATGGGGCTGTTGTGTGTCTGGTACGGCGGCTTCTTCGGCGCCCAGACCGTGGGCGTCTTCCCCTATGACCGCTACCTGCTGCGGTTCCCCGCCTACCTCCAGCAGCTCACGATGGAGTCGAACGGGAAGCATGTGACGCTGGATGGGACCCGCGTCGACTACGAGACGGGCGCGATCTTCTGGGGCGAGCCGGGCACGAACGGCCAGCACTCCTTCTACCAGCTGATTCACCAGGGCACGAGGCTCATCCCGTGTGACTTCATCGGGTTCCTCCATCCCCTGAACCCGGTCGGCCGGCACCACGACCTGCTTCTTGCCAACGTCTTCGCACAGGGCGAGGCCCTTGCCTTCGGCAAGACCGCGGAGGAGGTTCGCGCGGAGGGGACGCCCGAGGGGATCGTTCCGCACCGCGTGATGGAGGGCAACCGCCCGTCGAATACGATCCTCGCCGAGCGCCTCACCCCGCATTCGCTTGGCACCCTCGTCGCCCTGTACGAGCACAGCGTCTTCACGCAGGGGGCCGTGTGGGGGATCGACTCCTTCGATCAATGGGGAGTCGAGCTCGGCAAGGCGCTGGCGAAGCGGATCATCCCGGAGCTCCAGGGCGATGCCGACCCGGAGCTTGCGCACGACAGCTCGACCAACGCGCTCATCCGGCGCTACCGCGCCGCCCGCGGGAGCGGCGCTCAGTAGAGCGACTGCAGGCCGCGAACGTCGCCGAGGCCGAGCGTCGACTCGCTGTCCTCGCAGGCTCCGTTGAGGAGGGTGCTCATGGTCAGCTCGCCGTGCTTGCCTTCCGAGACGTGTCCGAGGCCGAACGTGTGCCCGCGCTCGTGGGTTGCAACCGCGCGGACGCTGTAGGCGCGGCGGCAGTGACGGGAGGAGGGGTGCGTCGTCCAGTGGTACTTCGTGTTGAAGCGCATGTCGGACTGGCTCGCGACGTCCGGGCCGACGACGTTGGTCGACCAGGTGCAGGTCCGGGCAAGTGCTCCGTCGAGCCTGCCGAAGTCGGTGACGCTGACGCCATCGCCGCCGCCGGAGCACGTGACGACCCCGTGGTTGGTGCTCATGTTCGCCCTGCGACCGGTGCGCCCGGAGTAGACCGAGTGCGCTTCGATCAGGTCGAGCAGTGAGCAGTTCGAGCGGGCGCTCGTGATCGCGCGGGTTGCCTTGAGCAGCGCCGTCTCGGCGGATCGGCGCGAGAAGGCGTGGGGGGTTGTCGCCGAGTTGAAGCCCCAGGTGAACGGGACCACCCAGTGATAGCCGTAGAGGCTGTGCGCCGAGTCGGAACAGACGCCGCCGCCCTTGGCTGCCGTGGTTCCCTTGGTCGCGGCGTCCGCGTCCGCGTCGGTGTCGGGGCCGCAGCCATCGACCTCGACGCGTCCGCCGGGAGTCGTCGTCACGCGGAGTTCGCGATCGCCATCGGGAAGCATCTCTTCGCCGGTGACCGAGACTCCGGGCTTCGGTACGGCGACGGCCATCCCGTCGTCGGCGACGACGTCACCGGTTTCGAGCGAGCCAACCTTGCTGTTGCCGCAGGGCATGGGCGCTTCGCCGGCGGCCTGTGCGCTCGCTGAGACGGCGCCTGCGCAGGCAGCGGCGAGGCTGACCACCAGAGTCAGCCTGCGTCCAAAACTCGCACGGCAGAGGCGCATATAGCAATGTTCGGCACCCGGGAGGGTTGCCAAAACGGGATGCACCCCGACATGGACGAGGTGGCATGTTCACCGTCCTTTGGTACTTGGCCAGAGGCCGCGCGGGGCACAAATCGCGCATTCGCAAGACTGGGTACATGAGCCTTCGCGCCGGCCCGTATACGTTCTCCCACGTGACGTACGACCCGCCGAGCGACGTCCTCTACGCCGCGATCACCTCGCCGCCCTCCGGGGAGCGCCGGGAGACGCCCGAACGCCACGTCCTGCGCTTCGACGAGCGGGGTCGATTCGCCGGCATGATCCTCGTCGGCCCACGGGCGCAGCTGGAGCGGGAGGGCGGCGTGTACGTCAGCCTGCCGTCCGGCGATCGCGTGCGGGTGCAGGGCGCCGAGACGGTGATGAGGAGCGCGGATTGACCGCGGGGGCACACACCGGGGATTCCCCCTTTGAGCCGTGGAAGATCTCGGGCACCTACCTGGAGGCGTGCAACTGCGATCCGATCTGCCCGTGTCGCGCCGTCGATGGGCGCAAGGGCGGGCGCTCGACTTACGGCGAGTGCCTCGGCGCGCTCTCGTGGCGGATTCAGGAGGGTCGCGCGGGAGGGGTCGACCTGGCCGGACTCGCCGCGGTGATGGCGACCCGCTACCACGATGACGAGCCCGGCTCGCCGTGGAGCTTCCATCTCTACATCGACGAAGAGGGCAGCGAGCCCCAGCGCGTTGCGATCACGCAGATCCTCACGGGGCAGCTGGGCGGCACGGTCGCGGAGCATTTCCCCTGGGTCTGGAAGGAGAGCGAGCTCCTCGGCGTTCATCCGGCTCGTATCGAGATCGACCACACTCCGGGCCGTGGCTGGTTCCGGGCCGGGGGCGAGGTGACCGTGCGCGTACGCGAGCCCTTCGCCGATCAGGGAACCGTCACCTGCGTCATTCCCGGACACGATCGCGAGGGGACCGAGATCGTTGCCGAGGAGCTGCGTGTGGAGGCGGAGCCGCTCGGGTACGAGCTGGAGGACGTGTGCGGGTACGAGTCCACGTTCGAGTACTCATCGACTGAGGGCTGAGCGTGGAGGCCGTCGCAGGACAGGGTGCGGCAAGACGACGCGGGGCGCGGTCGGCGACACCACCGCCGATCCAGCTGGGCCTGGTCTTCGGCCTGGTCCTGCTCGCCTTGGTCGCGTGGCTGGTCACGGACCGCCGCATGGACGGGATGGACGGTGGGCCGGGCACGGACCTCGGCTCGTTCGGGTTCTACGTCACGGCGTGGGTGGTGATGATGGCCGCGATGATGTTCCCGTCGATCGCGCCGATGGTCTCGGTCTACTCTGTGCTGCAGCGGCGCCGGCGCGAGGCGGGCAAGTCGGCGCCGGCCGGAGCGACGACCCTGTTCGTGGCCGGTTACCTGGTCACCTGGACGCTGGTCGGTCTGGCCGCGTACGTCATCTTCCAGAGCCTCCGTGCCGCCGACATCGAATGGCTCTCCTGGGAACGGGCCGGTCGCTACGTGGCGGCGTGTGTTCTGCTGGTGGCCGCCGTCTACCAGATCACGCCGATGAAGTACGCCTGCCTGCGCCGTTGCCGGGGACCCCTCGGGTTCATAATCGAGAACTGGCGCGACGGCCTCGGTGGCGCGCTGCGGATGGGGATGGTGCACGGTGCGTGGTGCGTCGGCTGCTGCTGGGCATTGATGGCGGCCCTCTTCGCTCTCGGCGTGATGAGCGTCGGCTGGATGGTGTTGATCGCCGCCTTCATCGCCGTCGAGAAGCTCCTGCCCTGGCGGTGGGTCGCCACCTATGGGGTCGCCGCCGCCCTCGCTGGCCTTGCCGTCTGGGTCGCGGTCGCACCGCGTGATGTTCCGGGCCTCACGATTCCCGGCTCGCACGGGGCGATGAGCATGGGGACGGAGGGGGCGATGGATGAGGGCTCGATGGATCAGGGCGGGTCGATGAAGCAGGGCGGCTCGATGAAGCAGGGCGGTTCGATGCACAACAACGGGCACTGAGGGAGGCGGGCCGAGCGCGGGCGTCGCTCCCGACGCACCGTCTTGCACGTATTGACGTCAACGTCGTCGCTACGTGCAAAGCGCTCCACCGATTTCACCGATGGTCGAGAAAACGCGGCATTGACGCGTTAACGCGACCATCGGTGCTCCGGCCCCCTAGTTGATGCAGATGATCCCGAACTTGACGTTGACCGGCGTCCCGTTGTTGTTGGTAAACACCAGGTCCCATTTGCGCAGGCCGTTCGGGGTGCCGCCCAGTGCGAACACGCCTCCCGGGGCGATGCCGGTTCGGTGGAACCAGCCGTTGAGCACACCGGCGCCCTTCGGGCACGACTTGACCGTGACGGTGTTGAGGCCGGCGGACACCGAGGTCGGGTCGGTTGACCGGTAGGTGATCTTGAACAGGCTCGCCCGGCGCTTGCCGATCGCCGGCGCGCCGGCGGGCGGTGCCTTGACGGCGTGCGTCTTCACGGTCGCGGTCGTGACCGACGTGCTCGAGTCTCCACCGAGCCCGAAGCCGGTTGCCGCAAACGCCCCGAGCGCGACGGCCGCGAGCACGGCAGCGCAGAGCAGCAGCCTCTTGAGTCCCACCTGATGCCTCCTTCGTAGGGGGCGCCGATCCTATTCTCACGTCGTGGTCTTTCGGCACGTTTCACCCTCGAACGAGCAATGACAAGGACACAGGCGCTGCCACCGTTCCAGACGTTCGTCGATGAGCACCGCACGGCGGTGATGGGATTCCTGCGCGCGATGGTCGGCCCAAGCGAGGCCGACGACGCGTTCCAGGAGACCTTCATCTCCGCGATGCGGGCCTACGACCGGATGGACGGCACCAACCCGCGCGCATGGGTGATGACGATTGCTCGCCACAAGGCGATCGATCACCATCGCGCCCGCAAGCGCCGCCCCGAGCCGCGGGATGAGCTGCCGGAGCAGCCGGTCCATGACGACGTCGGCGGCGGCGACCCGGAGTTGTGGCAAGCCGTGGCTGCGCTGCCCCCAAAGCAACGCGGCGCCGTGGCGCTTCGCTACGCCGCCGACCTCGACTACGCCGGCATCGCCGAGGCCTTGGATTGCTCCCAAGAAGCCGCCAGGCGCAGCGTGCACGAGGGCCTCAAGCGCCTCCGTGCATCGATCCAGGACCAAGGAGGAAGCCGATGACCGCCACCGACACGAATTCGATCCGCCGGGCGCTTCAATCAGGGCTCGACCGCAGCGCGGCCGAGGCCGCCGCCCACCTGGCCGCGGCCGCCGGCGACGCCGGCGTGCTCGACGTCGCGTACACGACCGCCGACACGCCGCTCGGCAAGACGCTCGTCGCCACGACGAAGCGCGGGCTCGTGAAGGTCAGCCTGCCCAACTACCCGCCGGACGAGGCGCTGGAGCGCCTGGCCGCCGAGATCTCGCCGCGCATCCTCGAGTCACGCGGCGAGCTGGACGAGGTCCTGCGCGAGCTCGATGAGTACTTCGAGCGGCGCCGGGACCACTTCGACTTGAAGGTCGACTGGAGTCTTGCCAAGGCGCCCTTCATGCGCGGGGTCCTGCGCCAGACGGCTCGGCTGCCCTTCGGGGTGACCGCCACCTACGGCGAGGTCGCCGCCAAGGCCGGCCATCCGGGAGCGCACCGCGCCGCGGGCACCGCGCTTGGCGCGAATCCCATCCCGATCGTCGTGCCCTGCCACCGCGTGATCCGCTCGGGCGGCGTCCTCGGCAACTACGGGGGAGGCCCCGAGATGAAGGAGTTCCTCCTGCGCCTCGAGGGCGCGATCTCGTAGGCCACCTCCTCCGCCGAGTGGCGAGAAAGTCGGCGTATGGCCGACCTTCACGCCACTCGATGAAGCGGGTCCGCGTGGCGGGGCGGTTGTATAGCTTGGCAGTGCTATGCTGCCAAGCTATGCATAGCGAAACCAAGCACTCAGCCAAGCCACAGGGCCAGCCGCATCTGCGGCCCGGCTTGACCAAGCGCCAGACGGAGGTCCTCGAGCGGCTCGAGCAGGGCTACCCCGTGAAGAAGATCGCCAAGGACATCGGCGTCACGCGCAACGCGGTCTACCAGCACATCGATCGCCTGCGCCGGGTCGGCGCCGTTCCCGAGACGTTCACGGCCAGCGGCCAACCGCCGCGGCGGACCGACGTGGCCACCACGGTCGGGAGCGCGAGCTTCGGCCCCGGCACCCTTGCTCCGCGCGAGAGCGACCTGCGGACGATGCGTGAGCTCACCGGCCCGGGCGGAGATGAGACCGCCTACGCGGCCGCGGTCGAGGCAGCGATCGCCTCGAGCGATGTCGCCGCGCTCGCGTATGAGCTCGGCCGCGCCGACGCCGAGGGGCGCGACGATCTGCCGCGGAAGTTGGTCGAGGCAGCCCTACGCCGACTCGGCGTACTCGACGCCGACCGCGATTCGGTGTAGAACACCCAACTCAACAGCAACTCCAGGAGAGGAACGCGATGACCGTAGTCCTGATCGTGATCGGCCTGATCATCCTGATCGGCCTGATCTACATCCTCATCCGCAACTCGATGATCGGGTCGCGGAACCGGGTCGACGAGGCCTGGTCGGGGATCGACGTGCAGCTCAAGCGGCGCCACGATCTGATCCCGAATCTGGTCGAGACGGTGAAGGGATACGCCGAGCACGAGCGCGGGACCTTCGAGAAGGTCACCGAGGCGCGCGCCGAGGCCATGAAGGCCCAGGGCCCGGTCGAGTCGGCCAGGGCTGAGGGCCGGCTGAACGCCGTTCTGGGTGATCTGCGTGCGGTCGCGGAGAACTATCCGCAGCTCCGCGCGACGGAGAACTTCCAGCAGCTGACGCGCAACCTCAGCGAGATCGAGGACGAGATCCAGGCCTCGCGCCGGATCTACAACTCGAATGTGCAGGCCTACAACACGAAGATCCAGGTCTTCCCGAACTCGCTCATCGCCGGCTCCGGCGGATTCACTCCGCGGGAGTTCTTCGAGATCGAGGACGCCTCCGAGCGCACCGCGCCGCAGGTCAGCTTCAGCTGAGCACGAGGCGGCCGTCGCGGCGCGAGCGCGTCGCGGCGGCCGCCGCTCAGCGCGCGGGGCTCGCGTTTCTGGGGGCTGTGTCAGCTGGGCCATCTCGCGCAGCGCGTCCGAGGGGTGCAGCTTCCGGTAGCCGTCATCGCCAAGTTGAAGCGGGTCGGAGTGGAGGGCCCCGGCTCATCGGCCGGGGCCCTCGAGCTCCGAGGTGCCTAGACCTCCAGGCCGTCGACCTTCACGATCAGTCCGGCGACACCGGTCGTGGTCACGTTGTCCGTGCCCTCGAGGGTGTTGACGGACAGGGTGTCGGTCGCATCCGCGTGGGTAACCGACACGGTGGCCGCAAGGCCGGTCACGTCGGCTCCCGCCCCGTTGCCGTCGATGTTGATCTCGTCGTCACCGTTCGTGCCGTTGACCACCACGTTGTCGACCACGCTGTCGGGGGCGGTGCCGCCCGGCACGGTCAACGCGAGATCGAGATTGACCTGGTTCACGTCCGTGCCCGTCAGGTCGTTGACGGTGATGGTGTCGGTTCCGCCGAGGGGGTTGTCGTCGACGATCTCGACGCCGTCGGTGTCCATCGTGACGTTGCCTTGGACGCGGAAGAACGTCAGCCGTCCTTCGTTCGCGGTCAAGGTGACCTGCTCGTCCACCGCGGCACCGTTGAACACCATCGTGTCGCGGCCGTCCTGGCCCTCGATCACGTCGCTGCCCTCGCCGTTGTCCCAGCGGAAGGTGTCCTTCCCGTTGCCGAGCTTGGCGGTGTCGTTGCCCTTGCCGCCGTCGACAAGGTCGTCGCCATCGCCGGCCTTGTACTTCTCGTTCTCGGCGACGAGCTGGAGCTGTCCGCCCTCCAGCGAGTCGTTGCCGTCGCCGCCGGAGATCGTCGTCGGGATCGTGTCGGTGAAGGCTCCGTTCGCGTCGTCGATGCGAGCGGAATCCCTACCGTCGCCCGTCCGGACCGCGATCGCGTCGACGCGGCCGCGCGCGAACGAGAAGTCGGCCGAGCCGTCGTCGCCGACGTCGACCGCGATCCGGCTGGGATCGGCGGCATCAAGGCGGAGCGCGACGGCGTCGCCGTCACGGCTTCCCTTGACGTTGAGCGTTCGGTGCTCGACGGCTGCGCTTACGCCGTCAACCTTCGTGCTGCTGGCGCTCGAACTAACCGGAAAGGCGAGCGCCGCAAGCCCGAGGGCGACGGTCGCTGCGACCATGTGAAACGGCCGCCTGGGCCTTGAGTTGGTAGTGGGGGTTGTCATCTGGGTTTCCTTCCATGGGTTTTTGCTGTTCGCACCCAAGGACGCGCGACGGCGCGATTTCTTCCCGCGAGTCAGAAAACGGCCGCGCTGCAATGATCCGATCGAGGCTGGCACCCAACCGGACCGCGGCGAGGTTCGCAGACGGACGACGCGGCCCGGCCTCCTCAAGCCGGGCCGCGCTGCCGAACGTCAGGTTCCGGCCGCCACCCGACCGGCCACGGGTAGACCGGCCTCGATCCAGTCGACCTTGCCCTCGGCGTACTCGCGCACGTCGCTGTACCCCATTGCCACAAGGCGCTCCGCGAGGATCTCCGAGTTGCGGCAGGTGAGGCTGGCGCAGTAGGTGACCACGGGCGCGTCCTTGTCGGGCAGGCGCTCGTTGATCAACTCCTCGCCGGCGAGGTGGGGGACGTTGACGGCCCCCGGCAGGTGCTCGTCGTCGAAGTACTGCTCGGCGAGGGCCTCGGCCAGGGTTGCACCGTTGCGATCGACGAGGTCCTTCAGCTCATTCCGACTGATCTTGTTTGTCATTGGGTCCTTCCTTGTCTTGTGATTCCGGACCGTGGTCCGCTAGGGAGAAAGCAACTTCGCGACCTGCTCGCGGGCCCTAAACAGGCGGCTGGCGATGGTCCCCCCGCGCACCCGCAGTGCCCTGGCGGTCTCGCCGTAGGAGAGGCCGGCGACGTCGATGGCCACGAGCACGTCGCGAAAGTCAGCAGGCAGCGTGGCAATCGCGGCGAAGACCTCGCGCGCGTGGGCCGCGACCGGCGGCTCATCGGCGCGCGTACGAGGGTGTGGCAGGTCCAGGGCCTCGGGATCGGCGCCCCCCGCTCGAGGACGTCGAGCCATCGCCCGGTGGCCGGAAATGAAGGTGTTTCGCAGGGCGCGCAGGAGGTAGCCGAGATCGTCATCGTTGCGCACCCGGCGGGGACGGGCCAGAACCCGGGCGTAGGTTTCCTGGACGAGGTCCTCGGCATCCTGGCGCGAGCCGGATAGCGCCCAGGCAGAGCGGTAGAGCCGATCGAAGTGGTCGCCCAGCCTCGCTGGATCTAGTACGTGCTCCCTCGCGGTGCTCGGGCGCACGGGACGCCGCGCCGGGAAAGTGTGGGTGGGGGCGGAACCGGACCGGAGAGGTCCGGCGCGTCGCGTCGCTTCCGCGATCGGGGTATTCATCTCTGGTCCCCGTTCTCGAAGCCACGCGCATCGCACGCCTGTTCACAGTCGGGCTGGTAGTCGGGCGTGGCGAGCAGTTCGGCGTCGACCGTGGCCTGCTCGTTCGAGCGCGTTCGCATCTGCCAGCCCGCCTCGGGTGGGTCGGCGAGAACGAGCACGCCGCGAGCGGACGCGGGAAGCTCGAAGCGTCCGTTCGTCAGTCTCGCGTCGAGCGCGGTCATCCGCCCGGCTTTCGTGCTGGGTCCGTAACTGTGTTCGGACGGAATGCTCGGTTTGCTCATCACATGCTCCTATTTGAAGTTCGGGCTTGGACTGACACCCAGCATGCGGGCCCGTGGCGCATATGTCCAAGACCGATGTGCTCGTTCGAGATACGCGCGGCGTAGGATCGGCACGCATGCAGCCCGAGCTGCGACTCATCCGCTACTTCGTCGCCGTCGCTGAGGAGGAAAACGTCACGCGCGCCGCCGAGCGGCTGCACATGGCCCAGCCGCCGCTCAGCGTGGCGATTCGTCAACTCGAGCAGCAGCTGGGAGTCGCGTTGCTGGATCGCAGCTCCCGGCAAGTGCGTCTGACCTCCGCCGGGGAGCAGCTGCTCGAGCAGGGGCGAGAGCTGCTAGCCCACGCCGACACGGTCGTCGGCGACGTGCAGGCGGTCGAGCTGTCACCGAGCGGGCTGCTGCGCTGCGGGCTGAGTCCAGCGGCGCGGTTCGGTCTCGTCCCGGAGTTGCTCGAGCGCTGGTCGACGGCCGTGCCCGGGGTCATGGTGCATACCAGCGAGGACACCACCGGGGCACTCCTGCGCGACATCACTCAGGGGCGCCTCGACCTCGCGGTCGTCTTCTGCCCGCCCGCCCTCGCCGGGCTGGCATCCATGACCCTGCGCGACGAGCCGGCCGTGCTGCACATACGTGACGACCATCCGCTGGCGAAACGCAGGAAGGTCGCGCTGGACGAGCTAGCCGAAGAGACGCTGCTGGTGGCCGGCGGCAAGGACAGCCCGGGTTACACCGCGGCAGTGCTCGAAGCCTGCCGGGCCGCGGGCTTCGAGCCCAACGCTCTGCCCGACCCCTACCCCGATCTCGGCACGCAGGCTGTTCGCGAGGGCCTCGGCATCGTGCTCTACGTGCGCACAGCCTTCGGCCCGCGACTCGAGCAATCGGTACTCGTTCCTGTCGAGCCGGTCGTCACGCTCCCCTTCGCCCTGGTCTGGCGCGAGAACGCGCGCAGCGCCGCACTTGATGCAGTGCTGGCCGCCGTTTAGGCGCTGGCTCTTTGGTGCTCGCAGGCAGGGGCTTTAACCCCGGCGGCGGGACGGACCCACCATTGCCCCTCGACGTGGCGGTCTGGGCTTCGACCGGATCCGCGACCGTTCGGCGCCCCCACGTCGTGAGGGCGCCGACCCAGTGTGTTTGCCGGGCTAGTACCCAACGCCTCCGCCTCCGCCTCCGCCGAGTGCCGTTGCAAGCAGGACGGCGACGACGACCAGTGCGACGACAGCGGTGCCGGCGACGAGCAGTCTGCGATTCATGGGTGCCTCCTAGATTCGTAGGTTGGTGGTGTCCTTCACGTACTGCAGACGCCAGCGAGCCGCGAATCCTTCCCGGCGATGACTTGGCACTCAGCAGTCGTCGGTGACGGGGGCCTCGTGCTGGACGACCATGAAGGCCCTGCCCGGCACGTCCTTCAGGTGGCTCAGGTCATCGTCGTCCCAGTCGGAGCCGGTCCCTGAGCCCGTGAAGAAGAAGTTCGAGCCGTTGTCGGCGACGATCATCCCGTATTGGTAGAGCGCTTCGAAGATCGGGCGGGCCTGGCTGCCGGGCGCGAAGTCGCCGAGGTGATCGTTGAAGTAGCCCTCCTTCAGCCGCATCCTCAGGCCCATGGGTGGGAGGTTGCGCCCACACATGCTCGAGGCGTAGTGGCTCGCCGGGTGGATGAAGGCACGCCGTGTCGTGTCGAACGTCACGCGGATCGCGTGGTCGACCTCACCGGCCGCCACCTCGTCGTAGCGGACCAGGCCGGGCAGGATCGGCAGGCCGGCCGCGTCGGCTGAGGTCCAGAACTCGTGCCGCAGACCGGCCGAGCCGAGGCTCCA
>JBKPNZ010000033.1:0-35642 GCA_046732895.1 Actinomycetota bacterium | reverse complement strand
CCCAGGTGCCGCTGGCGCGGGCGGCGGTCGGCTCCGGCTCGCCCGACTGCGGCGCCGACCCCCAGGCCGACTACCAGCAGGCCGCCGATGACGACTATGACCAGGGCGCCTTCGGCGAGTCGGTCTGCGCGCTTCGGAACTCGCTTCCGAATCTGGCCAACTTCAGGCCTTACACCCCTGAATTGGTCGGCTGGTTCAACGACTTCAGTACGAGCTCCGGGTACAACGACGCGGAGGGCGGGATCGGCCGCATCGCGACCACCTTCAACGCCTTCACCATCTCCAGCCCCTCCGGCCTTCCCAACATCCCCGGCGGCCTCATCCCCAACATCAACACCGCCCTCACCACCGACCGCGACCAGAAGTGTCCCGGCGCCAACGAGCGCCCGCTCGGAGGAGCCGACCCCACCGATGACTCCGTCCCCTTCTACCAGGGCGCCGGCTATGCCGGCCAGGACCTGCCCTGCGACCCGACCGACGTGCAGCCCGGGCCATGAGGCGGATCGCACTCATATTGACCCTGCTTGTCGGCGTGGCCACGGCGTTCGTCGCAACGGCGCCCGCCGATGACTCCCACACGTACTCGATCGAGATGTACAACGCGTTCGGGATCGTCACCGGCTCCGACGTTCGCGTCGCGGGAGTGAACGCCGGGACCGTCAAGAGCCTCGACGTCAACGCCAAGAAGCGCGCCGTCGTGACCGTCGAGCTGTCGGGCCCCCTGAGCGTGCTCGGGACCGACACGAAGTGCTCGTCCGAGCCCCAGTCGCTGATCGCCGAGTACTTCATCGACTGCGACCCGCACGGCCCCCCGATCGAGCACTCGGACGATCCGGACAAGCCCGACATCCCGGCGAGCCACGTCACCCAGACGGTGCAGAACGACCTCGTCCAGAACACGCTGCGTGAGCCCTACAAGGTGCGCCTGCAGCTCCTGATCAACGAGTTCGGCACCGCGCTTGCCGGCAATCCCCAGAACCTGAACGAGGCGATCCGCCTGGGCTCGCCGGCGCTCACCCAGCTTCACAAGGTCACGCACGTCCTTGGTGACCAGAACACGATCATCCGCGATCTCAACGTCAACTCCGATCACATCATCGGCCGCCTCAACGAGCGCTCCCAGGACGTCGTCAGCTTCATCAAGAACGCGAGGGACACGGCCGCCGCCTCAGCCGAGCGCGGGGACGACCTCTCCGCCGACTTCGGCAAGCTCGACGACTTCCTCGCCGAGCTGAAGCCGACGCTCACGAAGCTCGACGAGCTGGCGCGGACGGAGCACGGGTGCAAGGCGACCGGCGTCCTGGCGAGCGTCGGGAACCAGCGCTGCACGCTGACGAATCTGAAGGCCGCCGCCCCCGGCCTGAACAAGCTCATCCTCGACCTGCCGGCCTTCAACTCGGCGACTGAGACCTCGCTGAAGAGCCTCGGCGACGCCTCGAAGGTCGGCAAGCGTGCCCTCCAGCAGGGCAAGGACGAGCTCCACCTGCTGGCGGAGTCGGGCAAGAAGGCTCCGGCGACCACCGAGATCCTGGCCGACTTCCTGCGCGACATCGACGATCCGAGCCGCTCGGTCGAGCAGGACGCGCGAGCGGCCAAGACCTGTAACGACAAGACGCTGCCGTGCTACTCGACCGGCCGCACCGGGCCGACGGGCTACACCGGCCTCGAGGGCCTTCTGAACTACGCCTACTACCAGGCCGGGTCACTCAACCAGTACGACTCGATCGGCCACCTGCTGCACTTCAGCCTCTACTACATCTTCTCGGGCCCCTGCGGGAACTTCACGACGGGCCGCGACCCCTCCACCGGCACCGTGAGCATGCCGAACCGTGCGGGCGGGACGACCAGCACGCCGACGCTCACCGGCCCGGACTCGACCCAGATCGCCGACTGTGTCGGTTGGCTCGGGCCGAACCAGCCGGGCGTCAACAACAACAACTTCAACTTCCCGTCCTACGACAGCTCGGTGTGCCCGAACGGGACGTCGCCGTCCCAGGCACTCGCCCTCTGCGATCCCAATGGGAAGGCGAAGTCCGCGTCGGCCCCCAAGAAGAAGCCCAAGTCCTCCTCGAACGGCGGCTCCGGGTCCGGCCCTGCGGCGCCCGGCGGCGCCGGCTCCGGCAGCGGATCGGGTCTGCCCCTGCCCGATCTGCCCGGCGGCGGCGGGTCCGGCGGCGGAGGGAACTCGATCCAGGACACGCTCGACCGGATCCTCGGAGGCAACGGAGATGGCGGCGGCGGGGGCGGCCTCGGAGATCTGCCCCGCCGTCTGCGCGAGCGCCTCCAGAACGGTGGCGGGGGCGGCTCGGGCGGCGGCTCAGGCGGCGGCTCCGGAAACGCCGCCCAGGACCTCCTCGACTTCCTGCTCGGACCATGACGACCGCGATCTCGACAAGCGCTGACCGTGCCCGCACGAATGGAGGCCGCTCGTGAGGCGGCGTAGCGCCATGCAGTCACTGGCGGCCTCGCCCACCATGGTCGGCGCGGTCACGACGCTGATCGTGATCGTCGCGGTCTTCCTCGCGTACAACGCGAACAACGGGCTGCCGTTCGTGCCGGTGTACAGGGTTTCGGTTGAGGTCCCCAACGCCGCCCGCCTCACCAACAACAACGAGGTCCGGATCGGCGGCCACCGGGTGGGCGTAGTCGAGTCGATCGAGCCGGTGCAGAGCGATCAGTCCCAGACGACCGCGGCCGCCGACCCCAACGCGAGCGAGACGACCGCGGCGGACACCGGCGGCGTCGTCGCACAGCTCAACCTGAAGCTCGACAAGTCGGCCGAGCCGCTGCCGCAGGACTCGATCTTCCGGGTCCGCTACCGCTCCTCGTTCGGACTCAAGTACCTCGAGATCGTGCGTGGTACGGGTCCCCCGGCGCCGGAGGGCTTCGTCTTCAACGGCACCGACGATTCGAGCACCTGCAAGCTGCCCGTCGAGCCGAAGACGTTTGCCTCGACCGAGCCGCAGAGCGCCAAGAACGGCTGCTTCCAGGAGCAAACGGAGTTCGACGACATCGCCGACACGTTCGATCGGCCCACCCGGACGAACTCACGCACCAACCTGGTCGGCTACGGCGATGCGGTCGCCGCCCGCGGCACCTCGCTGAACGAGGCGATCGCCGCACTCAACCCGCTGTTCCGCAACCTCAACCCCGTCGCCCAGGTCCTCGTCGAGCCGTCGACTCGCTTCGAGCGTTTCTTCCCGGCGCTGGCGCGCACGGCCCAGATCGTCGCTCCGGTCGCCGAGGAGCAGGCCCAGCTCTTCACCAACATGGCCGTCGCCTTCGACGCGATCTCGCGCGACCCCGAGGCCCTGAAGGACACGATCTCCGAGGGTCCGGCCACGCTCGACACTGCGATCCGCGTGCTTCCCGGCCAGCAGCGCTTCCTGGCCGACTTCACCGAGCTCTCCAAGGCCCTGGCACCCGGGGTCTCGGACCTCCGGGTGACGCTGCCGACGCTCACCGACGCCGTCGAGACCGGGACGCCCGTGCTCGAGCGCTCGCCCGTCCTGAACAAGAACCTGAAGAAGGCGCTGACGCAGCTCAAGGACCTGGTACAGCAGCCGAGCACGAGGCTCTCACTCCAGCGCCTGCAGGAGACCTTCGACCAGGCGAAGCCGCTGGCGAAGTTCGTGGTCCCGGCGCAGACCGTCTGCAACTACTTCAACTACTGGTTCACGTTCCTGCCGAACGGCCTCTCCGACAAGGACCAGGTCGGATTCACGTTCCGGCAGGCGCTCGCGAACTTCCCGATGGGCGAGACGCACCTGCCCGGCGGCATCACCGTGCCCGGCGCCGTGAAGACGCCGGTCGCCGGTTACTCGGGCGTCCAGGCCAACGGGATCGCCGGGGCGGTGCCCAATCCCGCCGACGATGGAGTCTTCAAGCCCTATGAGCTCCCGATCCTGAACGGCGTGGGCCTCTACGGCCACCACGGTGAGAAGGGCGACGGTGACTGCGAGGGTGGCCAGACGGGATACACACCCACCCTGGGCGCTGACCCGGTTCCCGGCCAGGCTCCCAGCAATCCGGCGCACGCCGCATCGCACCTGCCCGGGTCCCAGGGGATCACCGACCTCTACTACCTGCAGGACGGCACCCGCGAGGAGCGCGATACCCGCGTCGGCTCGCGCCAGCCCACCACCTGGAAGGGGATCAAGTGAGGGGCCAGCACTCAAGGCGCCTGCCGAACTGGGCGATCGGCCTGATCGCGATCGTCGTGGTCGCGGTCGCGAGCTTCCTCGCGTACACCAAGCAGCTCCCCTGGCACCACGGCTACGAGGTCAAGGCCGTGTTCAGCTCGGCCCAGAACGTGCGGGTGAATTCACCGGTCCGCATCGCCGGCGTGCAGGTCGGCGAGGTGACCGGTGTCCAGCCGCTGACGACCGACAGCCCCGAGTACCAGGCCGCGACCGGTAACCAGGCGCCCCCTGGCGGAGGCGGCCCGACCGGGCAGCAGGCGGCGGTGGTGACGATGGAGATCTCCGACGAGGGACGGCCCATCCACGAGGACGCCACCTTCAAGCTCCGCCCGCGGCTTTTCCTCGAGGGCAACATGTTCGTCGACCTGAAGCCGGGAACGCCAGAGTCGCCTGAGGCCGACTCCGAGTACACGTTCCCGCTGAGCCAGACCTCCTACTCGGTCCAGCTCGACCAGGTGCTGACGACCCTGCAGTCGGATGTGCGCTCCGATTTGCAGACCTTCCTGGACCAGTTCGGGAACGCGCTCATCAAATACAAGGGCGCCGAGGGGTTCCGGGAGCTCTACGGCGGCTCCGCGGGCGCCTACAAGTACACGTCGCAGGTGAACGAGGCCCTCCTCGGCACCGAGCCGCACGACCTCTCCAACCTCATCAAGCACCTCGACATCGTCGTCAAGGCGCTCGACCGCAACGAGTCCCAGCTGAAGGGCCTCGTTTCGAACTTCCGGATCGTGTCCGGCTCCTTCGCCGCCCAGGACCAGGCGCTCGAGCAGGCCGTCGCCAAGCTGCCCGACGTCCTCGATGCGGCGAAGCCCGCGTTTGCCAGCCTCAACAACGCCTTCCCGCCACTGCGCGCGTTCGCCCGCGAGGCGCTGCCCGGCGTGCGCTCGACGAGCCCGACGCTGGATGCGGCCACTCCGTTCATCAACCAGCTCCGGCACCTGGTGTCGAAGCCGGAGTTGCGCGGGCTCGTCCATGACCTGCGGCCGACGATCCCCGACCTGGCGGAGCTGTCGCAGAAGACGATTCCGTTCCTCAACCAGGGCCGCAAGCTCTCCAGCTGCTTCAACGAGGTCGTGATCCCGTGGTCGAACGACCACGTCACCGGTGACCCGTCGAACTCCTCGGGCGACCCGGATGATCCGCCTGGCACCGTCGCCGAGGAGACGGCGTACGGACTGGCCGGAATCGCCGGTGAGAGCCGCTCGGGTGACGCGAACGGGCAGTACATCCGCGTCGAGGCCGGCGGCGGCACCAACACCATCGTGATCCCCGGCGCCTCCAGCGACTTCGGCCAGGATGCCTTCGGCGTCACGCCGGAGCCCCTAATGGGATCGGTCCCGCGTCCGTTCGGCGCGAACGCCGACTCCGTGAAGACGCCGTTCCGGCCGGACGTTCGCTGCGAGACGCAGGAGCCCCCGAACCTCGACGCCGGTGCGGGCCCGCCGCCCCAGCAGCAGTCGAGCTCGGCGGCCCAGCAGAGCTACCTGAAGTCGCTTCAGAGCCTCGACCTCAGCTCCCTCAAGGGGCTCGCCGGCCAGGTGCAGCAGCTCACGAACCAGGGCAAGGATCAGGAGGCTCAGGCCGCGCAGACGAAGCTGCTCGACGAGCTCAAGCAGCGGGTCGAGTCCAATCCGGCGACAGCACAGATCCTCCAGAGCCTCGGGCAGGGCGGTAACTGATGGCCACCGCGATCCGCAAGCACCTGCGTGATTTCATCGCTGTGACGGTGCTGGTCATCGTGGCCCTGGTCACGACCTACGTGATCCTGCAGGAGCAGCGCCTGCGCATCCCGATCCTCGAGGAGAAGCCCTTCGAGATGAAGGCCGAGTTCGAGACGACGCAGGCCGTCGTGCCCGGACAGGGCCAGGCCCTGCGCGTCGCGGGCGTGAAGATCGGCGACGTCCAGTCCGTCGACCTCGAGAACGGCCATGGCGTCGTCACCTTCGCGGTGGATCGCGACTACCTGCCGATCTACAAGGACGCGACGATCCTGATGCGCCCGCAGACCGGCCTGAAGGACATGTTCTTCGAGCTCGATCCGGGGACGGCCAAGGCGGGCGACATCCCCGAGGGCTACACGATCCAGGCGGCGAACACCGCGCCCGACGTCAACCTCGACGAGATCCTCCAGGCGCTCGACGGCGACTCGCAGTCATATCTGCGCCTGCTGCTGGTGGGCGCCGGCAAGGGGCTCGAAGGCCGCGACAAGGACCTCGGCAGGCTCCTCGGCGGACTCGGGCCGATCAACGACGACCTGCGGAAGCTGAACTCGAAGGTGGCGGAGCGCCAGCAGAACGTTCGCACCCTCATCCACAACTTCAACGAGCTCACCGCCGCGGTCGGCCGCGCGAACGAGGACCTCACGCAGCTCGTCAGCTCGTCGAATTCCGCGCTGGCGCGGATCGCCGAGCAGGATCCGAGCGTGCAGCGCGCCGTCGCTCTGCTCCCGGGCACGCTCTCCACCGCCGAGCAGACGCTCAACGACGTCACCGAGTACGCCAACCTCCTCGGCCCGACCTTCGACAAGCTCCGGCCCTTCGCGCGCAACCTCGACGAGGCGAACTCGTCACTCACCGATCTCGCGAACGGGACGACGTCGACGCTGAAGAACCAGATCCGCCCGTTCGTGCGGGCGGCGCGCAAGCCGGTCCCGGACCTGCGGCAGGCGGCGCAGGAGTACTCCAGCGCCGCGCCGCGCCTGACCGTGATCGGCAAGAAGCTGAACAAGCTGACGAACATGGCGGCCTACAACCCCGACGGTGCGAACCCGGTCGGGAGCGCCGGCCGCGACGAGGGCTACCTCTACTGGCTGGCCTGGCTCGGCCACAACGGCAACTCCGTCTTCCAGGCGGCCGACGGCAACGGCTTCTACCGGCGCATCTACTTCACCGCCGGCTGCTCCCAGCTGGAGAACATCATCACCGGCGGCCCCGGCCACAACGTCCCCCTCCCGCAGCAGCTCATCAACGGGCTCGTCACGGGGCTCGGCCCGCTGTTCGGACCCACGGGAGTGTGTTCCCCATGACCGAGGTGAGGGTCTGATGCAGAAGCAGGCGCCGAGCATTGCGCGCATCCTCGTGGCCGTTGGGTTCACGCTTTCGTGCTTCGGCCTGATCCTCTTCCTATGGATCGCCTTTGGCGGACCGATCCCGCTGAAGCCGGAGAGCTACCGGATCACGGCGTACTTCCCGGAGGCCACGCAGCTCGCGATCGAGTCCGACGTCCGCATCGGCGGCGTCTCCGTCGGCAAGGTCAAGTCGATCGAGCTCGCGCCGCCGGAGGATCGCGTCAACGGCAACGACACGACCGAGGCCGTGATCGAGATCGAGCCCGAGTTCGCGCCGATCTCCAGCGACGCGCGCGCGATCCTGCGGCAGAAGACGCTCCTCGGCGAGACCTACGTCGAGCTCACCTCGGGCGACGAGCCCGACGGCCATGCGGCGCCCGTCTCGCTCGGCGCCGCGGCCAACAACTCGGATGCGAGCACGCAGAACGTCGAATCGATCCCGGAGGGCGGCACGCTCGGCATCTCGCGCACGCAGGACGCGACGGAGATCGACGAGATCTTCAACGCGCTCGACAAGCAGACGAGGGATTCGTTCCAGCAGTGGATGGCGAACTCGGCAATCGCAGTCAACGGCCGCGGCCAGGACATCAACGACGCCCTCGGCAACCTGGGGCCGTTCGTCTCCGACGCCTCGGACATCCTCGCGATCCTGCGCAAGCAGAAGGTCGCGCTCAAGGGCCTCGTCCGCGACACGGGCACCGTCTTCGATGCGCTCTCCCAGCGCGATGGTGAGCTGGCCGGGGTGATCACCGGCTCCAACGCCACCTTCGATGCGCTCGCCTCGGAGCAGCAGGCGCTCGCCGAGTCGTTCCAGATCTTCCCGACGTTCGAGCGCGAGTCGCGATTGACGCTGGATCGCCTCGATCAGTTCCAGCGCAACACCGATCCCCTCGTGCGCGACCTGATTCCGGTGGCCCACGACCTGAGCCCCACCCTGCACAGCGTCCGGGAGCTCTCGCCGCATCTGAAGAGCCTCTTCGAGCACCTCGGTCCCCTCATCACCGCGTCGAAGAAGGGCCTGCCGGCACTCGCGGACTTCCTGAACGGGCTCGGCCCGGTGCTCGACGAGCTCGATCCGTTCCTGGCGAACCTCAATCCCGTGCTGCGCTATCTGCGCGCGCAGCGCCAGACGGTCGTCGACTTCCTCGTCGGGCCTAGTGCGGCGCTCGCCAACTCGGTGAACCCGGCGCCCGGCCAGCCCGCGGCGCGCCACTACCTCCGCCAGCTGGGCTATACGGGGACCGAGACGTTGTCGGTCTGGCCGCACAGGCTGCCGACCAACCGCGGCAACGGCTACCTGCAGCCTGGGTCGCTGAACGGCTTCACCTCGGCGAGCAGCGGGATCTTCCCCAACTTCGATTGCAAGAACCTCGACTACCCGAGCGATCCGGTGCAGCCGGTCACGAGCGCTCAGGAGAACTCGGAGGAGACCTTGAAGCTCGGCGATCCGAACACCTACGGGAGCTCCGTGAACGAGGGCAATCCCGCCGGTGCGGAATTCGCGCCGTGCGTCGTCGCCGGCGGCTGGCAGAACGTCGATCAGAGCTTCGGCAACGGCCGCTTCCCGACCCTCTATCCCGATCCGTAATAAATGCCGCCGGGCTTTGATGTCCCGCGAATAGGATTCGGCTACCCGACCGGGCCCACTCCCGGTCGTGAGCGCAGAGAGGAGTGCAGTGCCCTACTTCAAGGATGCCCAGGAGGTCTACGACACGATCGGCAAGCTCTTCGCCGACATCGCCTCAGATGAGGAGCTTGCGCCGAAGTTCCGCAAGGCGAACACGATCGTCCAGTACGACTACTCCAACCCCGACTCAGTCATCACAGTTCGGCTGCAGGAGGGACAGCCCGGGGACGTCGACTTCGGCGAGACCCAGATGGAGCCCGAGGTGACGATGTCGATGGAGGCGGACACGGCGCATCGCTTCTGGCTCGGCAAGGTGAACGTGACGGTGGCGCTTGCGCGCGGGCAGATCAAGGCGAAGGGGCCGGTCGCGAAGATCCTGAAGCTCGTGCCGTTGACCAAGCCGATCTTCCCGCGCTACAAGGCTCAGCTCGAGGAGCAGGGCCGCGCGGACCTCGTGGACGCCTGATCCTCTGAACCTGAGTGGAAGCCTTCGACCAAGCCCAGTTCTCGGGGTTCAAGCCCTTCTATCAATTCGCCTCGCCAACGAGGGTGATCGCCGGGCTGGGGCTGATCGAGAGCGCTGGCTTCGAGTTCGCGAAGGAGGGCGCGAAGCGGGTCATGGTCGTCACCGACCCGGTGATCCGCGGCACGGGTCTGGTTGAGAGCGCCGAGGGCGGTCTCACCGACGGAGGGCTCGAGGTCGCCGGGGTCTTCGACGACGTGCCGCAGGACTCGTCAACGACCGTTGTCGCGGCGCTCTCGGACGCGGCCAGGGAGGCGGGCGCAGACAGCTTCCTCGCAGTCGGAGGTGGCTCGGTGATCGACACGGCGAAGGGCGCGAACGTGATCTTCACCCATGGGGGCGACGCGGCCGACTGGGAGGGCGTCTTCATCCTCCCGCGTGAAGACGATGGCGCGGGCCGACCCTTGCCGATGGCGCCGATGGCGGTGATCCCGACCACGGCGGGCACCGGATCCGAGGCGAGCCCGGTGGCGGTCGTCAAGGACCCTGAGCGCGGGATCAAGTTCGTGATCCTCGACTGGACTGTGGCGCCGGACCTGGCGATCCTGGATCCCGCCGCGACCGCCACCTTGCCGGCCCTCATCGCCGCCGCGACGGGAATGGACGCCCTCACGCACGCGATCGAGGGAGTTACGTCGACCGAATGGAGCCCGCACGCCGACGCCTACTCGCTGCAGGCGATCCGGATGATCCGCGACAACCTGGAGCGCGCGGTCGCCGACACCTCCGACGAGGATGCGCGGGGGAACATGCTGGTCGCGGCCAATCTGGCGATCCTGCCGACCGGCCTGGGGGCGACCGGGATCACCCATTCGATGTCGCATCCATGCGGCGCCCGTTACGGCGTGGCGCACGGAGTCGCCAACTCGATCAACCTGCCATGGGTGATCGAGTTCAACGTTATGGCGGGCGACGGGGTCGCCGAGCGCTTCCGCCTCTGCGCGGACACGCTCGGCGTCGAGACGCCGGGCGACGCCGAGGGCGTCGGCAAGGCACTCGCAGACCACGTCCGCGCGATGAGTGAGCGCCTGGGCCTACCCGGCCGCCTGTCGGAGGTGGGAGTCCCGGAGGAAGGGATCCCGCAGCTGGCCGAGGACGCGATGGGGGAGGGCTCGACGCTCGTGAATCCGAGAGCTCCCAGCGAGGAGGAGTTCACCGAGCTCTTCAGGAGGGCGCTGTGATGGGAGCCAAGGACGAGGCACAGGCATGGGCTGAAGCCGTGCAGGCCATCGCGAAGGAGCGTGATCTGAAGTACGACGTCGTGGGCGGGCTCAACCCGAGGGGAGCGCCGGCGGCCCTCTGCCCGGGCGGGACCAACCGCCTGACCGGCAAGCTCACCGACGACTTCTGGGGCGCGTCGTGCGACGCCGACGAGGCCGAGGAGGGGAGCCTGTTCGGCGGCAAGGCGGTGCTGCCCGGAGCGATCATCGCCAAGGCACACGTTCCCGACCTGGCGGCGGCGATGCCACCGTTCAACGTCGAGTCGCTCGAGCGCAATGCCGAGGACCTCGTCGAGCGCCACAGTCGCAAGCGGGTCGAGTTCGAGTCGATCGACTTCAACGAGCGCTTCCTGACCACGGTGCCGGCCGATCACGACCCGATCGCGCTGCGCGAGATGTTCAGCCCCGGGTTCCTCGAGTGGGTGACGACGATCGATCGCGAGATCGACTTCGGCGTCTCCGAGCGCCAGCTCTACTTCCACTGGCGCCTGCGCGAGCGCAGCCAGGACGAGTACGAGCTGGCGTTGAAGAACGGTGGGCAGCTCTTCAAGCGGGTCTGCGCCGAGGTCGAGGAAGAGGGCGTCCACACCTACCGCCCCGGCCCCTGGCACGCCGGCCTGGAGCCTTTCCCGGCTGACCTCTAGCCGCGACTCTTGCGGTACTCGCGCGAGATTCGGTAGAAGCGGACCGACTTGCGGAAGTTGCGCTGATAGCGCGCGAGCTCGCTCTCGTCCGGCAGCTCGAAGCCGCCTACGAGCCTGTGGGGGACGAGGGCCCAGTCGTCGCCCGAGCGGATCAGATCACCGCGCACCTGGAAGTTCTCCTGCCACGTGAAGTCGGGTGAGTGCGCATGCGCTGTGAGGCAGGCGCGG
Source organism: Actinomycetota bacterium (assembly GCA_046732895.1). Lineage (GTDB taxonomy): Bacteria > Actinomycetota > Thermoleophilia > Solirubrobacterales > 70-9 > JBKPNZ01. The sequence continues at coordinate 24,128 of JBKPNZ010000033.1, read as the reverse complement.
CCAGGCGCGAGCGGTAGCCCGTTCGGGCTCCCCGTGAGGACGACGTGCCCCGCATCGCGATCGAGACGGATTGGCAGGCGGGTCGCGAGCGGGAAGCCGTCGGACGCCACCCAGGAGAGCACCGCGGTCTTGTGGCGCGCGCCCAGCTCATCCATACGTGCATCCCACGTGACGGACCCTCCCTCCGGCGGAGCCGGAGGCTCGGGCGCCTCCTCGACGTGGCCGGAGCGAACTTCCTCCAAGTGGGCGTCGTGAACCTGCGGCTCGCGCGTGAGGTCGCCGCCCTCCCAGATGAAGACCCGCTCCGGCCGGACCTTCACATAGATGCGGTCGAAGTACCAGCCGAAGAGACCCTCGAGGACCTTCGGCGGGAGCATGTCCTTTGTGGCCGGCAGCTTCGCCAGCGCCTCTCGGCGGTAGCGCCGGCGGTTATCGGCGAGGTCGGCATCGTCGACCTCGGCCATCCCCTGGACGAGCACCACCGGGGCCGGGTCCATGCCCGAGCCGGTCGGATCGGAGAAGAGCAGGGAAACTCGGGGGTTGCTGCGAGCGTCCTTCGCCTTCTTCGGGTAGCCGATCCCGGTGGTGACGTCGATCGTCGCTCCACCCTGCGCGTAGTAGGGGGTGACGGGCCAGGTGATCGGCTGCCCGTGCGCGTCGACGGTCGTGAACTCGGTGGTCACGAAGTTGGTGAAGGTGTCGCGGACTTCCTGTGGGAGGCTCGAGGTCACGCCCGGAAACATAGTCCGGCCGGGCGAGCGAGTCCCCCGTCGATGAGCTAGTAGTCCGGGTCGCCTGGAAGGACCACCCGGTGGTCCTGACGCGTGCCGACCACGCGAGGCAGGATCGGCTCGACGACACGCTCGGGCGCCGCTGCCAGGGCCTCCTCCGGCGTCGCGAAGGGCACGAGCGACTCGAGGTGCTTGATCGTGGGGAAGACGAGGCTGATCGCGCCCGCCTTGCAGCGGTCGAGCGCGGCCGCCGGAGCGAACCAGGCGGCCTCGCTGACCTCGGCGGCGTCCGGAACCGGCGCGGCGTGTGGTGGCGCGAGCGCGATGTAGAAGCGCGTGTCGAAGCGGACCGGGACCGGCTCGGGCGTGATCCAGCGCGACCAGGCGACCAGTTCCATGTCCTTCGGGAGGTCGACGCCGGCCTCCTCGTGAAGCTCGCGAGCCGCGCATGCGCGATGCGCCCGCTCCTCGTCGTCGAGGTCGTCGTTGCCCTCGAGCCGCCCGAGATCCTCGTCGGGCTCGACGACGCCCCCGGGAAAGACCCAGACGCCCGGCATGAAGCTCGCCTCCGTGCTGCGGCGGACCATCAGCACCTCGAGCCCGCGAGCGGAGTGGTGCCCGCCCCTGCGCAGCAGGATCAGCGTGGCGGCCGGCCTTGGCTCCGTTGACACCCTGTCAGCCTATTGCTCCATCCCGCGACGACGCTGGGTAAGCTGCGCGCCCAATGGAAGCCGGAACCGAGACCAAGCAGCTGTGGATGTGCACCTCGTGCGGGTTCATCTACGACCCCGCCGAGGGCGACCCCGACGGCGGGATCCCGCCGGGCACGGACTTCGACGACATCCCCGACAGCTGGTTCTGCCCGGTCTGCGGCGCCCGCAAGGCGGACTTCGAGCCCTACGACGAATAGTCGCTAGTCCAGCGCGGCTTCCCGCTGGCGGCGGCGAAGTTCCCGTCCCGAGAGCAGGGCGACCAGAGCGACCAGGCCGACCGGCACGAGCACAGCCGCGCTGATCACCAGCACGCCCGCCGCCACCTCGAGGACACGGCCCGCGTCGTCGACGGCATCGCCGATCGACCAGTCCCCATCGCCCCCGCCGGATGCGCCGATGGCGTTGTCGGCGCTGATCGTGACGCTCACCGGGACGAGCCGGACGCGGCGCTGGAGATCGGAACGCTGGCCCTCGGCCGACTGAAGCTGCCCCTCGACGATGTCGAGGCGCCGCTTGATCGACTCCTGCTCGGCGATCGTCACCGCGTTCTGAAGCTGGTGCAGAAGGTTTGCGCGAGTCTGCTCCAGCGCCGCGATGTGCTTTTTCACCGAGACGAAGCTCGAGGTGATGTCCTTCGTGCCGTCGGTCCGCGAGACGACGTGGCCCAGGTCGGAGAGCTCACCCAGCACAGGCTCGAGCTGACCTGCGGGGATGCGCAGGTCGAAATGCGCCTGGCCGAGCTCTGAGCCCTTCACGCCAGGGTCGCCGCCCGACACGTTGGAGGTCCGGACGAGACCGTGGTGGGTCTGGACCACGTCGAGCACACCGTCCGCCGCGTCGCGGAAGTCGGAGGCCGAGGTCGCGAGGGCGAGGTCGACGGTGCGGGCGATTTTGCGCTGCTTGGGGGGGACGGCCGCGGCGGAGTGCGGGGACGCACTCAGGGAGAGATGCGCCCCGCTGCGCGTACCTTGCGCAGTCGCGGTCTCGCTCCCGGCGACGTCTCCGAGGGGCCCCCGGGTCGTGGTCTGTGCTTCCTTCAGTGCCGTCGAATCGGCCGTCCCGCCGGAGTCCGGCACGCTCTGAACGGCGACAGTCCCGTTGTCGGACCCCCCGAGATTCCCGGCTTCCCCGATCGCCACGGCAATCACGACGATCAGCGTCAGGGCGGCCCCGGCCGGTGCCAGGATCCGGCGTGGTGGTGTCGCAGCCAGCCGCGCCCGCAGGCCGTCCCAGCCGTGACGTGGGCTCGTGACCGGTGCCGTGGCACGTGGGAAACCGGCATCGGCCCACGCGTCGAGCTTCGCGCTGAACTGCGGGCTCGGCAGCTCGCGCTCGGAGCGCAGAAGCACGGCGAGCTCGTCGCCCAGGTCGAACGTCTCAGGCTGCGTCATCGCAGGCCCTCCTCAATTTCTGGATCACTCGGTGCAGCTTGGTGCCGGCGTTCGATTCGGTCGTCCCGATGACCGCGGCGATCTCGGGGTTGGTCAGGCCGGCGAAGAACTTGAGCGCCACGAGCTCGCGGTCGCGGGCGGTGAGCCCCGCCATCGCCTCGCGCAGGGCGGCGCGGCGGATGGCGACGTCGGCGGCCTCGTCAGCGGGGATCGCGTTCTCGTCGGCGGCGTCCGTCACGAGCTCGGTGTGGCGCCTGCGCCGTCGCAGCTCGTCGAGCGCCGCATTTCGCGCGATTCCGAACAGCCATGCCCGATGCGAGCCTCGCTTGGGGTTGAAGGAGCGGCGCTTGCGGTAGGCGCGCTCGAAGGCGAGCGCCGTCACGTCCTCCGCAGCGTGACGGTCACGCAGGAGGCCGGCGACGTAGGCGTAGACGTCATCCCGCGACTGCCGGTAGAGCGCCTCGAAGGCGGCATCGGCCTCGCTTGGGATCGCGCCTGCTGGTGCGGCGAGCGTTTGCTCCACGCCTGTACTACGGCGCCAGCGGAGATCCATCACAGACAGTATCGGCGCTTTGCCGAGGCCCGCAAAGGGGCGGCGGCCGCGCGGCCTCGAAGCGCGCACTTGGGGGAGCGTCGGAGGGGGTTATGGACGTTGCGTCCTGTATATGGACGCAAGAGCCATATCCCCCCGGCTTGCCCTCCCCCCGTGCCGGTTTTGCTTCAGGTGGGTCGTGGTCTATGCCGCGGCGGGAAGCGATGCGGCCGGGACCGCTTCCCTGGGTGCCCGTCGTTCGTGCTCCGCTCCCTCCGAGCCCACCGCCGCCCGAATCGACTCCGCCGTGATCTCCACCAACCGCCGCAGGTCCTCCTTCGAGATCGCCAGTGGTGGCATCAGGACCATCGTGTCGCCCAGCGGTCTGATGATCGCCCCGCGCTCGCGCGCCTCGAGCGTCACCCGGTGCCCCATTCGCAGGGCGGGATCGTGCTCGCCGAGATCGATCCCGACCATGAAGCCGCGCCCGCGGACCTCGGCGACCTCGGGCATCGCCGCGACCTCCCCCAGGAGCTCGCCGAGCAGGCGGATCTTGGGCTGCAGGCGCAGCAGGGTGGACTCACGCTCGAACACCTCGAGGCTGGCCAGCCCGGCCGCGCACGCGAGCGGGTTGCCGGTGAACGTGTGGCCGTGGAAGAACGTGCGGTACTGCTCGTGCGCGCCGAAGAAGCCCTCATAGATGCGCTCCGTCGCGAGGGTTGCCGCAAGCGGCAGGTAGCCGCCCGTCAGTCCCTTCCCCAGGCAGAGGAAGTCGGGGGCCACGCGCTCCTGCTCACACGCGAACATCGTGCCGGTGCGCCCAAACCCGGTGGCGACCTCGTCGCAGATCAGCAGGACATCGTGGCGGTCGCACAGATCACGCACGGCGCGCAGGTAGCCGGGAGGCTGCACCCGGATCCCGGCCGCGCCCTGGACGAGCGGCTCGACGATCACCGCGGCGATCTCGCCCTCGTGCAGCTCAAGCACCGCCCTGAGCTCGTCGGCCTTGCCCGGCTCGACATGGTGCGCATCGAAGAGCAGCGGCCCATAGGCCGAGTGGAACAGATCGATCCCGCCGACCGACACCGCCCCGAGCGTGTCCCCGTGGTAGCCGTCGTTCAGGCAGACGAAGGAGGTCCGCCCGGACCCGCCTTCTCGCTGCTGCCAGTACTGGAAGGCCATCTTCAGCGCGATCTCGGTGGCGGTCGACCCGGAGTCGGAGTAGAAGACCCGCTCCAGGCCCGGTGGGGCGAGCTCGACGAGCCCGCCCGCGAGCTCGGCGGCCGCGGGGTGCGTCAGCCCGAGCATCGTCGAATGCGCAACGCGGTCGAGCTGCTCTCGCACCGCCGCATCGATCACGGGATGACGGTGCCCGTGGACGTTGCACCACAGCGACGAGACGCCGTCGATGTAGCGGCGTCCACCGTCGTCGATCAGGTCCGTTCCCTCGCCCCGCTCGATCACGAGGGGCGGCTCGGCAGCCCAGTCGCGCTGCTGGGTGAAGGGGTGCCAGAGGTGTCGCTGATCGAGCTCCCCAACCGAATCCATGAGCCACCGACGACCCTAGCCCGCGGCGCGGCGGAACCCCTGAGGTCGTTCTGTGACCGACGTCACACACTTGCACTGGTGAAATGCTTGCGCTTTTGCAATAATTCCTTCAGTGGAAGCAGCGACCAAGACCAAGAGCAAGGGGAGTCGCGCGGCGACCAGTGACCGCGAGCTCGCTCTGCGCCTGGGTTCCCTGATGCTGTGCAGCTTCGGCTCGGACGGCGGCTCGGTGATCCGCGCCATCGACGAGACCGGCCTCGGTTTCACGCAGATGAAGGCGCTGGTCACCCTCTCCAGTCACGTCGACTCGGAACCGGCGACCGTGAAGCTCGTGGCCGAGAAGCTCGGCATCTCGCTGGCCTCCGCAAGCCGCGCCGTCGACGGGCTCGTCAAGCGGGCCTTGGCGACCCGGGTCGAGGATCCGGACGATCGCCGGGTCCGCCGCGTTTCGCTGACGGCTGACGGCCAGAAGATCGCCGACGAGCTCATGGCCGCGCGCCTCGCCGGCCTGGAGCGCTTCGTCGAGACCCTCGCGGCGGACGAGCGACGCAAGCTCGAGGCCGCCCTCGAGGTGCTGCTCGAGCGCGACGACATCGCCGACATCTACCGCACCCATCGAAAGAGAGCCTTCAAGTGACCCGATATCGCCACCTGATCACCGACGCGAACGCCAAGTGGTGGACGCTCGGCGCGATGTGCTTCGCGCTGTTCATGATCATGCTCGACAACACGGTCGTGAACGTCGCCCTGCCTTCGATCCAGAACGACCTCCACACGAGCCTCTCGAACCTCGAGTGGACGATCAACGCCTACACGCTCAGCTTCGCCGTTCTCCTTGCGACGGGCGGCCGCCTGGGCGACATCTTCGGGCGGCGACGCGGCTTCCTGATCGGCGTGAGCCTCTTCGCCGTCTCCTCCGCAACGGCGGGCCTCGCCCCGAGCGCTGGGTGGCTGGTGGCAAGCCGTGTGGTCCAGGGCGTTGGCGCCGCATTCATGATGCCGGCGACGCTCTCAATCGTCACGAACGTCTTCGAACCACACGAGCGCGGCAAGGCGATCGGCACGTGGGCCGGCGTTTCCGCATTGGCGCTCGCCATCGGTCCGGTGGTGGGCGGGCTCCTCACTGAGCACGTTTCCTGGCGGGCGATCTTCTACCTCAACATCCCGGTGGCCGTTGCCGCGATCGTGACGACCCTGTTCGCCGTCGAGGAGTCGCGCGACGAGACGGTCGGCCGCGAGGTCGATTACCTCGGCGTCGGGACACTGACCGCCGGGCTCACGGCGCTGGTACTCGCTCTGATCGAGGCCAACTCCTGGGGCTGGGGCTCCACGCCGATCGTCCTGCTGCTCGGGGGCTCCGTGGTCATGCTGGCCGCCTTCGTCGCGGTCGAGCTCCGCGTGCCGGCGCCGATGGTCGAGTTCCGCCTGTTCGCCAGCCGCAACTTCGTCGGCTCGAACCTCGTGGCGCTCGTGGTCACTTTCGCGATGCTGGCCCAGTTCTTCTTCATCGCGCTCTACATGCAGGACATCCTGGGCCTGTCACCACTCGAGGCCGGCGTGAGGTTCCTGCCCGCGACGCTGATGATCGTCGCCTTCGCGCCCGTCGCCGGGCGTCTCACAGATCGCCTCGGTGCGCGCTGGCTGATCACGAGCGGCCTGGTCCTTGTGTCGGCCGCCCTGTACTGGCTGACGACGATCGACGTGAACACGACCTACGCGGATATCTGGCCGTCGTTCGTCCTGATGGGCCTGGGCATGTCCCTGGTGATGTCGCCGATGTCCACGGCGGCGATGAACGCCGTCGTCGAAACGAAGGCGGGCATCGCGTCCGGGATCCTGTCGATGAGCCGCATGATCGGGGGCACGCTTGGCGTCGCCGTGATCGGCGCCGTCTTCCAGGGCATCGCCCCCTCGGGCACGCGCGATCCCGCCGCCTTCGTCGACGCGTTCTCGAGCTCGATGTGGGTCGCAACGGGCGTCGCCTTCACGGGCGCGATCATCGCCGCGGTCTTGATCCGCGGGAAGGCAAGTGCGCGTCAGACCGCTCCGGTCACCGCGGAGGCGCCGGCCAGTCCCGGCGGCGAGTTGGCAACGGGCGAGCTCGCCACGGCCCACAAGACCGTTGCGTAGCGCCCTTCAGACCAGCTCGAGCGCCGGCCAGGTGTCGGGCGCGCGAAGGTCGAGGTGCGGAAGCACCTCGACCCGGACCCCGCCCAGGCGCGCGACCGCCTCGCGGTTGGAGCGCTCGACGTCTCCCGGCGCGTCGGGCCAGGGCGTCAGCACCACAGCGGCAATCTCCAGCCCGACGGATCGCACCGACTCGATCGTCAAGAGGGCGTGGTTGATCGTGCCGAGGCCGGCACTCGCCGCGATCCCGACCGAGAGCCCCAGGTCGCGCGCGAAGTCGCGCACGAGGTAACCGAGCGTCAACGGCACGAGGAAGCCGCCGACTCCCTCGCACACCAGCACGTCGGCACCCTCCGCGGCCCGTCGCGCCTGGGAGACCAAACTGGCGGGATCGATCTCGTCCCCGGCGAGGTCCGCGCCGAGGTGCGGCGAGACCGGCGGCCCGAACCGGTAGGGGGCGATCTCGTCGTCGGTCTGGTCGCTGCCGGCCGCGAGCCGCAGCAGCTCGTGGTCCGCCGCGCCGGCCGGGACCTCGTCAAGGCCGCTGACCGCCGGCTTGAAGACCGCGACCCGCTCGCCCTGAGCCGCGCACGTCCGCGCCACGACCGCGGCGACGACCGTCTTCCCAACCTCCGTTCCGGTGCCGGTGATGAAGATTCCCCTCATCTCATGCACCCCTGACGGCGCGACGCAGAGCGGTGCGCGCGCCCTCCAGAACCGGCTCCCCATGGGAGACGATGACCGCCTCGACCGGAAGCTCGAGCAGCGGCGCCAGCGCCTCGCGCAGGCCGTCGAGACCGATGCCGCTCCCGAGGTAGCCGAGCCAGGACTCAGGGCACATCCGCAGGCCGCCGCGCCCGTCCCCCATGATCCGATCCCCGGTGAGGAGCGCACGGTGCTCGGGCAGCCAGAACATCGTCTCGCCGGCGCCTCGGATGGGAATCGGCTCGATGCCTTCGGGCAACTGCGCCTTCGCGCGGGAGGTCGAAGCGTCGTAGCGCGCGGCGAAGTCGTCGCGGTTGCGGCGGTGAAACTGAATCGTGGTGAGCACCCAGACTCGCGCCGCCCCGGCAACGAGCGCGTCCACCTCGGCCCAGAAGGCCTCCTGGTCCTCTTGCGGAAGGAGTGGATCGATGAACGCGAAGCCAACCGGCAGGCGCACAGCGACGCAGCCGACCTGCTCCGGCCAGTCCGCGGGCGACTCAGGCTTGGCGCCGGGCCTCCAGCCGGGGTGCGAGGCAACCCACCGCCAGAGCCCCGGCCGGAGCTGGTCGAGGCGCATGCGCGCTCAGGCGGCGCGACCGAGGCCGTCGCCTCGGGCCATCACCGAGGCGGCGCCCTCCAGCCCAAGCTCGCGAGCGGAGCGGCCGATCACCCGGGCGGCGGCCCGAAGCTCGTCCGCCCGGTGGGTCGCCATGACCGCGAGGCGCAGGCGCGAGCTGCCCGCCGGGACCGTGGGCGGCCGGATCGCCTGGGCGAAGACTCCGCCCTCGAGGGACCGCTCGCACAGCGCCATCGCGTGGCGGGGATCACCGACGATCAGCGGCACGATCTGCGTACGCGACGGGCCCGGCGAGAGCCCGTACTGGCCGAGTGCTTCACGCAGCGTGGCTCCGTTGCGTCGCAGCTGCTCGGCGAGGCCGGGACGGCCCGCGAGGATCTGCAGCGCCGCCGTGGCGGCGCCGATCGCCGGCGGGGGAGGGGCCGTAGAGAAGATGAAGGGTCGCGCCGTGTTCACGAGCAGGTCCACGATCTCAGGGCGGGCGCAGACGTACGCGCCGTAGCTGCCGAGAGCCTTCCCCAGGGTGCCGACCAGGATGTCGACCTGCTCGATCATTCCGGCCGCTGCCACCGCGCCCCGGCCGCCGTGACCGAGCGCGCCGACCGCGTGCGCCTCATCGACCATCAGACGGCACCTGTGACGGTTGGCGAGCGCCGCAAGCTCGCCGATCGGAGCCACGTCGCCGTCCATCGAGAAGACAGCGTCGGTCACGATCAGGCTCGCGCGCTTGCCGGCCCGCTCCAGGGCCCACGCCAGGTGCTCGGTGTCGCGGTGGCGATAGACGACCGACTCCGCGCGCGAGAGCCGGCAGCCGTCGATGATGCTCGCGTGGTTCAGCTCGTCGGAGAAGACGACCTCGCCGCGCCTCGCCAGAGCCGCCACGGTGCCCGAGTTGGCCAGGTAGCCCGAGCCGAAGAGCAGCGCCGCCTGCTTCCCATGGAATTCGGCGAGCCGCTGCTCGAGCCGGCGGTGGATGGTCATCGTTCCCGAGACGAGGCGGGATGCACCGGCGCCCGCGCCGTAGCGCTCGGCCGCGTCAGCAGCCGCCTGGCGCACGCGAGGGTGGTCGGCGAGTCCGAGGTAGTTGTTCGAGCAGAGCAGCATCACCTCGGCGCCGTCGAGCAACACGCGCGGCCCCTGTGGCCCCTCGATCACACGCAAGCGCCGGTGCAGGCCCGCGCGGCGCAGCTCGTCGAGGCGTTTGGCGACGTCGCTCACGCGGCCTGGGCGTCGTCGGCGGGCTCTGCGCTCGCCGAGTCGTGGCTGGGCCGCCGCGGGTAGGCCGGCGGCTTGCCTTTCTTGCGGATGACGCGCAGCTGCGTCGAGGGATCCCAGAAGTTCGCCTCGGCCTGGCTGTCGATCAGCTCGTCGATCGGCGTTTCGGGAGTCTCGCCGTCGAGCCAGCCCGAGCGGTTGTCCGGCCGCGGGTTCGAGCCGTTGTCGGACTGCCGCGCGACGTTCAGCCCGAGCTCCTCGAACATCGCGCGGTCGTCGGCGGGCTCGACGCCCAGGGTCGTGAGGAAGTTGCCCATCATCACGCCGTTCAGCCCCGCCTTCACTGCGAGCGGCTGCAGCTCGCCGATGTTCTCGACCCTCCCGCCGCACAGGCGGAAGAGCGCATCGGGAAGGATGAGCCGGAAGATCGCCACCCACTTGACGACCTCCCACGGGTCCATCAGCTCGCGGTCGCCGAACTTGGTGCCGACCCGGGGGTTGAGCAGGTTGATCGGCACCGAGGTCGGGTTGATCTCGGCGAGCTCGAAGGCCATCTCCACGCGTTGTCGGGGCGTCTCGCCAAGGTTGAGGATCCCGCCGACGCAGGTCTCGAGACCCGCTTCCTTGACCGCATCGATCGTGCGCATCCGTCCCTCGTAGCGGACGGTCGTCGTGACCTCGTCGTAGTACGACCGAGCGGTCTCGACGTTGTGGTGGACGCGCTGGATTCCCGCGTCGGCGAGCTTGCGCGCGCGGTCAGGCGAGATGTGGCCGATCGACGCGCACCGCTTGAGGTTCGTCTGCTCGCTGACGAGGCGGGCGCCTTCGAGGATGCGCTCGAAGTCGCGTTTCGACAGACCCTGTCCCTGGGTCACCATGCAGAAGCGGTGTGCGCCCGCCGCTTCCGCCGCCTTGGCGTGCTCCAGGATCTGCTCGGGCTCCATCATCGCGTGCATGGGCGTGTCCGCCTCGGCGTAGCGGGACTGGGCGCAGAACCCGCAGTCCTCGGCGCAGCCCCCCGACTTGGCATTCACGAGCGAGCACATGTCAGTCGAGTCGCCGAAGCGCTCCTGGCGCACAGCCCACGCGCGCTCGACGAGCGGCGTGATCTCGTCGTGGTCCGTGAGCGCCCCCAGCTCGAGGGCCTCGTCGAAGCTGATCAGGGAGGCCACCTGCCAGCAGGCTAGAAACGGGCGCGGACGGCTCCCGTTTGTGTCAGACCGCGGGTGGGTTCGCCAGCGAGCCCCAGAGGTAGATCGAAGCCAGCGTGCGGTAGGGACGCCAGGGCTCGGCGATTCGCTCGAGCTCGGCGGGCGTGGGCATCTCGTCGAGGCCGTACCGGGCCTGCGCGGCGTTGCGGATTCCGAGGTCGCCCACGGGCAGGACGTCCGGCCGCTCGAGGAAGACGATCAGGAACATGTGCGCGCTCCAGACCCCGAGACCGCGCACGGCGCTGATCTCGGCGACCACCTCGTCGTCGGAAAGCTCCCCGAGCCGATTGAGCTCGAGCTCCCCGTCGGCGACGTGCCGGGCCAGGTCGCGGATGTACTCGACCTTGCGGCCCGAGAGTCCGGCGCCGCGCAGGACATCCGCATCGGTCGCGAGCACTTCGGCGGGGGCGGGCGGCCGGCCGCCGAAGAGCTCCTTCACGCGGGTGTAGATGGCGAACGCGGCCTTCGAGGAGACCTGCTGCCCCACGATCGCGCGCAGGAGCGTTCCGTAGGCGTCCTCCTTCGGCTGGCCGCGACGGCGGGTGGCGATCGAGAGCTCGCCGAGATGATCGATGAGCTTCGCCATGACCGGGTCCGCCGCGGCCAGGTGCTCGCGCTGGACGCGCAGCGATACGCGAGGCATCAGTGTCCGGTCCAGCGCGGCTTGCGCTTCTCGGCGAAGGCGCGGATGCCCTCCCGGAAGTCATCCGAGGCGAAACACGATCGGCGCAGCTCGACCAGCTCGGCCTCCTCCTCCGCCGTCAACCGGGATGCGCGTGCCAGCACTTCGATCGCGTGCTTGTTCCCGCGCACCGAGAGGGGCGCGTGCGACGCGATTTCCGCGGCCATATCGACGGCCGCCTGCTCCACCCGGGCGTCGTCCACCACCTCATTGACGAGTCCGATCGCTCCCGCGTGAGATGCGTCGAAGTTGCGCCCGAGGAGGAAGAGCTCCTTCGTGCGCGCGACGCCGATCACGTCGATGAACCGCTCGAGGCCCGTGTGGCCGTAGATCAGGCCGAGCTTGGCGGGCGGCATGCCGAGCTTTGCGCCTGCGGCGCACACACGCACGTCGCAGCGGACGGCGAGCTCGAGCCCACCGCCAAGGCAATGGCCGTTGATCGCGGCGAGCACCGGATTTGGGTGCGCGCTGATCGCCTCCATGGCCGCCTGGAAGGGATGCGCCACGAGCGACTCGGCCTCCTCTTCGAATGCCTCATCGGAGATCCCAGCGATGTCGTAACCGGCAGAGAACATCTCGCCCGTACCGGTGATCACCACGCAGCGGACGTCGATCCCCTCCGCGAGCCGCGGCAGCTCTTCGGCGATCGCGGCCAGGACCTCGTGGTCCAGGGCGTTGCGTTTCTCGGGATTGTCGAGGCGGAGCCGAGCGACGGCTTCGGCAGGATGATCAAGAACGAGCTTGCCGCCGGCCACATCAGTGCCCTCCGGCTCCTCCGCGTCGCGTCCGGAGCCGGCGGGATTTCCGCCCTGCTCGGCCAACCCCTACTCCAGAACGACGAGGACTTCGCCCTCCTGCACGGACTGGCCCTCCTCGCAGCGGATTTCCTTGACGGTCCCCGGGTCCTCGGCCTCCACCGGCATCTCCATCTTCATCGACTCGAGGATGACGACGGTGTCGCCCTCGTCGACCTCGTCGCCGACCGCGACCTCGATCTTCCAGACCGTTCCGGTGATGTGGGCCTCGACGTCGGGCATGGCGGGGCAGAATACCCGGCCCATGAGCGCGAACCCGGAGCTCGCCGTGATCGTCGCGGCAAGGAACGAGGCCGATCGAATCGGCCCCACGCTTCGCGCGCTGCGTGAGGCGTTCCCCGGCGCGGCGGTCTGGGTGGCCGACGACGCATCCGGCGACGGCACCGCCGAGGCGGCCGTCGGGTCGGGTGCTCAGGTCGTCAGCCGGCGGCGGCCTCACGGAAAAGGGGCGAACGTCACGGCCGCCGCCGAGGCGATGCTGAGCTCCACAGAGGTTCCCGAGATCGTGCTTTTGTGCGACGGCGACCTCGGCGAGTCCGCAGTGGCCCTCCGCGGCCTGGTCGAGGCAGTGGAGGCGGGGCGATGCGACCTGGCGGTGGCGGCCTTCCGCGTGCGGGTCGGCGGTGGGTTCGGCATCGCCTTGCGCTTCGCGCGATGGGCCGTCCAGCGACGGTGCGGGTATCGCGCGAACGCTCCCATCTCCGGCCAGCGCGCCATGCGCACAGAGGTCCTGCGCAAGGTCATTCCCTTTGCGAAGGGCTTCGGCATGGAGATCGGCATGACGATCGACGCCGTCCGGGCGGGCTACCGGATCGAGGAGCTCGAGCTCGACCTCGAGCACCGGGCGACCGGGAGGACACTCGGCGGCTTCCTCCACCGCGGCGCCCAGCTCCGGGACTTCGCGAACGTCTACCTGTCGCGCCGGGGATAGCCTCCGGGTATGCCGGCCAAGGCCGCAGGTGAGAAGTGATCCTCGCGATCGACCAGGGCACCACGGGGTCGACCTGCCTCGTCTTCGACGGCGAGGGTCGCATCACCGGGCGGGCCTACAGCGAGTTCGAGCAGCACTTCCCACGCACAGGGTGGATCGAGCACGATCCGAACGAGATCTGGGACGTGACCAGGCGGGTGGCGGTCGAGGCGATCGTCGACGCCGGTATCCAGGGAGCACAGCTCACCGGAATCGGGATCACGAACCAGCGCGAGACCGTGGTGGGGTGGGATCCGCGCACCGGGGAGCCCGTGCACAACGCCCTCGTGTGGCAGGACAGGCGCACGGCCGCCCGCTGCGAGGAGCTGAAGGACGCGGGGCACGAGCAGCTCGTCCGCGAGCGTACCGGCCTGGTCATCGATCCCTACTTCTCCGGCACCAAGATCGAGTGGCTGCTGGAGAACGCCGAGGGGGCCCGCACCGCTGTCTTCGGCACGATCGACTCGTGGCTCGTCTTCAAGCTGACCGGCCGCCATGTGACCGACTACTCGAACGCCTCGCGCACGATGCTCTTCGACATTCGCGGGCTGCGGTGGGATCCGGACCTGTGTGGCCTTTTGGGGGTCGACCCGGCGAGCCTCCCGGAGGCGGTCGCCTCAGCCGAGGTCTACGGCACCACGGGGGAGTTCGGTGGGAAGGTGCCCGTCGCCGGAATCGCGGGGGACCAGCAGGCGGCGCTCTTCGGTCAGGCATGCCACTCGCCGGGGATGGCGAAGAACACCTACGGCACCGGCAGCTTCGTGCTCCTCAATACCGGCCGGGATGCGCCCGACCCGGGCGACGGCCTGCTGACGACGGTCGCATGGGGCATCGGCGGCGAGGTCGATTATGCGCTCGAGGCTGCGGTCTTCGTCACCGGGGCCGCCGTGCAGTGGCTGCGCGACGGGCTCGGGATCCTTAGCGACGCTGGGGAGAGCGAGCGTCTGGCGGCGAGCCTCGACTCGAACGACGACGTCTACTTCGTCCCGGCGCTGACCGGGCTCGGTTCCCCTCACTGGGATCCCTACGCCCGCGGCGCCATCGTCGGGCTCACCCGCGGCACCGGCAGGCCGCAGCTGGCGCGTGCCGCGCTGGAGGCGATCGCCTACCAGACCGTCGATGCGGTCCGCGCTCAGGAGGCGGCGTCGGGCGAGGGCCTGAGCGAGCTGCGCGCCGACGGCGGCGCCGTCGCCAACTCCTGGCTCATGCAGTTCCAGGCGGATGTGCTGGGCGCGCCCGTGATCGTCCCCGAGGTCTCGGAGACGACGGCGCTGGGGGCGGCCTATCTGGCGGGGATCGCCACAGAGCTGTGGACGCGCGATCAGGTGGACGAGATGTGGCGCGAGCGCGCGCGCTTCGAACCGGTCATGGCCGAGGCCGAACGCGAGCGCCTGATGGCGCGCTGGCGCGACGCCGTCGGGCGTGCCCGCGGCTGGGCGCAGCGCGAGGCTCCGAGCGCGTAACCGCCGTAGCAAGGGGGGGTAGGAGTCGTTGGAGCCGGCCCGTGCCGGCTCATTCGTCATGGAAGAGCTCAAACCGCAGCGCTACCGCGATCCTCGCCCCGCGGAGACCTTCACCCGCTTTCACGAGCAGGCGCGCAGCAAGCGTCCGGATTGGGTCTACGGCGTCATCCGGATCATCCTCACCCTGCCGACCATCCTGCTCTACCGGGCGTGGTCGATCGGGACCAACAACATCCCCGCCAGCGGCCCGGTGATCCTGGCGCCGAACCACTTCTCCAACATGGATCACTTCTTCGCGGCGGTCTATCTGCGCCGGCGCGTGAGCTTCATGGCGAAGTCTCAGCTCTTCGGGAATCCGGCGGGGGACTTCATCTTCAAGCACGGCGGCGTCTTCCCGGTCCGGCGCGGGCATCACGACAGCGAGGCGTTCATCACGGCCCACGCGATCCTCAATCGCGGCGGCACCGTGCTGATCTACGCCGAGGGTGGTCGCTCACGATCCAGGGGCTTGGGCGAGCCGCGCCCGGGCGTCGGCCGTCTCGCCCTCGAGTCGGGCGTACCCGTCGTGCCCGTCGCGATCCACGGCTCCATCGGCGTCCGTGGCTGGAAGCGGCTGCGCTTCCCGAAGGTGACCGTCCAGTTCGGCCAGCCAGTCTCGTTCGAGACCGTCGACGAGCCCACGCGCCAGCAGCAGGAGGAGGCCTCCCAGCGCATCTTCGACGAGGTCCGCAAGATGTATGTCGGCCTCGAGGAGAAGGGCCGGCGCGACGTGATCAAGGCGCTCAAGCAGGGCATCGGGGGCCTCGACCCGGCGCCGAACGCCAAGGTCACAGTCCGCTCGTAGCGCGAACCGCGCTCCGACGAGCGTCCAACATCCGCTCTTGGGGTTTGCGAGCGCGTCCATCGGGGAGTCGCTTCTGCGATGTCAACGATCCTGATCATCGCGATCATCGTCGTCGTCCTGATCCTCGCGTTCGTCGCCTTCCGCGCGCTGCGGACGGCATCCGCGCGGCGTGAGGAGCGCCGCGAGCGGCTGGCGTCCGAGGTCTCGGGTCACAAGCAGCAGGTGGAGGCTCATCAGGCCAAGGCCCAGGAGCTCGACTCGGCCGTGTCGGAGCACCGCGAGGAGGCGGTGCGCCAGGACGAGCTCGCCAATCGCCACGCCGAGGAGGCGGAGGCGCACCGGCACGAGGCCGAGGAGATTGCCGAGCGCCTGCCGCGCGAGGACAAGGCGGCCGACTTTCACGCTCGCAAGGCGAGCGAGATCGAGCAGAAGCTCTAGACGCCTAGGCGTCTACTCGTAACGGGGCTGGATCGTCTGCCAGTGCTCGGGATCATGCCCGGGCACGATCACCGCCTGCGGATATTGGCGGTGAAAGAGGCGCAGTTCCTGCAGTGAGCGCCGGTACGTGTGTGGATCGATCGGCCGGGGGGCCAGTGGCGCGTCCGCCAGTTGCCCGATCGTGTAGATGGCATCACCCGCGATCACGAAGTCGCGGTCGCGAAGGCGGCAGATCACCGATTGATGGCCGACCGTGTGGCCCGGCGTCGACGCGAGCCGCACGCTCCCGTCGCCGAAGAGGTCGAAGGTGTGCCCGAAGCTCGAGTACGAGGTGATCCCCGCCCCGGCGTAGCTGACCGTGCGGTAGTCGAAGACGTAGTCGTACTGCTCCGGGCGATAGCCCCGTGCGAGCGGCCGGCGGTCTGTCGTCGCGGAGAGCCACTCGGAATCCGTGAGCACGAAGGTCGCCCGCGGGAACTCGGCCATGCCCGAGGCGTGGTCGAGATGCAGGTGGGTCATCACCACGAGCCCGATCTCCCGCGGGTCGACTCCGCGGGCGCGCAGCTGCGCGGGGAGGGTTTCATCGGGATCCAGCCTGGGTTTCGCGAACCGGGCCGCGATCCGGCCCAGGTTGGCCGCAGGCTTCGCCGCGACGGACGAGTGAAGGCCGGTGTCGACGAGGAAGGGTCCATAGCTCGGATGGCGGATCAGGAAGGCTGGGCACGGAACCCACCACCAGCGCGAGCGCGGCGTGCCGATGCCCAGGACGCGCAGGTCCTTGAACGGCCCGCCGGAGCTCTCGAACATCGTGCGCGGGCATTGGACCTCGCCCACCCGGATCGGCTCGACGACGACGGTCGCGCCATCGGAGCCGGGCGAGAGCGGCTCGGTCAGGGGCTTTGGCTCGACATGGACCTTCATCGCGAGCCACAGTAGCGAGGGGGTCAGGGGGCGTGGGACGCGCACATCGGCCGCGAACGGGGGCTTGCCGCAATAGGCTCAGCGGCCGTGAACGCCCCCGTCTCGAGGATCTTCGCGCCTGATCTCCTCCGGGACCAGGTCTGCCTGGTCTCGGGCGGCGGCAGCGGCCTCGGCAGGGCGTCTGCGATGGAACTTGCGCGCCTCGGGGCGGTCGTGGAGGTCTGCGGGCGGCGCGCCGAGCCGCTCGAGGAAACCGTCGCAGCGATCGAGGCGACGGGTGGCAGGGCATTCGCGACGCCCATGGACATCCGGGAGGAGGAGGCGGTCGAGTCGCTCTTCGACGGCGTGCTCGAACGGCAAGGGCGCCTCGACGTGCTCGTCAACAACGCCGGGGGACAGTTCCTGAGCCCGGCCGAGGCGATCTCGCCAAAGGGCTTTCGGACCGTGATCGAGCTCAACGTCGTGGGCACGTGGCTCATGACCCACGCCGCCGCGACCAGGGCGTTCATTCCGCAGGAGGGGGGCAAGGTGCTGAGCGTCACGCTCTCGCCACACAACGGGATGCCGGGCATGGTCCATTCCGGCGCCGGACGCGCGGCCGTCGAGAACATGATGCGAACGCTCTCGGTGGAATGGGCTCGCTTCGGCATCAAGCTCTGCGCCCTGGCAGCGGGGCAGTTCGACACCGAGACCCTGCGGACGAAGTACCCGGCGGAGGTGACCCGCAACGTCGCAGGGACCGTGCCGCTCGGCCGCCTCGGAACGGAGGACGAGATGGCCTGGCTCGTCGCCTTCCTCGCCTCGCCCGCGGGGGACTTCTTCTCCGGGACGGTCCTCACGCTCGACGGCGCCCGCGACAACTGGTTCGGCTCCTGGCCGCCTGGGGTCTACGGCGAGCGCGGCGAGCCGCCCGCGGAGGAGCGCCGGCCTAAGGACTGAGCTGTCGCGCCACGAGGGCGCCCAGCCTGCGATAACCGTCGACCGACGGATGGTCACCGTCGATCGTCAGGTCCGGGCGCATCTGCTCGGGCCGATTTGGATCTTCGAGCGTGTCGTGAAAGGGCAGAACGGGAACGTCGTGCCGATGTCCGACCTGCGCGATCCGCCGGTTGAGCTCGGTAATCGGCTCGCTCGCCTTCGGATAGCCGTTGTTCCAGGGCAGGACGTCCACCAGGACGACCTCGAGGCCCAGCTTCTGGCCGCGGGCGACCATCCCGTCGAGGCCACCGGCGGCAGCGTCGACGGCGCGCGCCATCGCCGGGCGGCCGCCGCCGAACGCCTGGGCTATGTCGTTGATGCCGCCCTGCAGGAGGAGAACGTCGGCGCCGGCGGCGCAGTCGTCCAGGCGGGCGGCGATCTGGTCCACGCGCTCGCCGAAGACGCCGCAGTTGCGGAATTCGAGGTGCGGGTCTTCCTGGGAGGCCCAGTACTCGAACTGGCTGCGCTCCACCGGGTGGCCGATCTGGGCGCGGACGGCGGGATCCGGATCCCATAGCGGCGAGCCCGCAGTGATCGAGTCGCCGAGGGCGGCGACGATCGTGCGGTGGGGATTCGAGGGCTGGCTCATGCCGCCGCCATCACCGCCGCACGCCGCGACGCTGACGACCAGCGCCGCCAGCAGTGGCACCGCGAGTCGTCGAGGCCGAAGCTTCAGACGCCTTCTCAGGTCGTCATGCCGCCGAACTGGCCGCCGGTCACGTTCAGCACCTGGCCGTGGACGTAGTTCGAAAGCGGTGAGCACAGGAAGAGCACCGGGCCGGCGGCCTCAGAGGGCTGGGCGGGGCGGCCGAGCGGGATGATCATCGAGGCCATCGCACGGGTCTGCTCCGGGATGCCGAGCTCCACCGTCTCGCCGCCGATCTCCATCGACCCGCCCTCCTCCTTGGCGGCCGTGAGGCGCGTCTCGATGAAGCCGAAGGCGACGGCATTCACGTTGACCTTGAAGCCGCCCCACTCCTTCGCGACCGTCTTGGTCAGGCCGGTCACACCGGCCTTTGCGGCGGAGTAGTTCGCCTGTCCGGCGTTGCCCATCGTGCCCGAGATCGAGGTCACGTTCACGATCTTGCGGAAGACCTCCTTGCCCTCGCCGAGCTCCTGCTTCGCCGCCTCGCGCCAGGTGGGTGCGAGCGCGCGGATGACCCGGAACGGGACGATCGTGTGGATGTCGAGCATCGCCTGGAACGCCTCGTCGGTCATCTTGTGGACCACGGCGTCACGCGTGTAGCCGGCGTTGTTGACCACGATGTCGACCTTGCCGAACTCGTCGAGCCCCTTCTTCACGAGCTCGTCGGGAACTCCGGGCTTCGTCAGATCTCCCGCGAAGACGGCCGTCTCGCCCTCGATCTCGCCGGCGGTCTGCTCGGCGACGTCACCGTCGAGGTCGTTGATGAGCACCTGAGCGCCTTCACTCACGAAGAGCTCAGCCGTCGCTCGGCCGATCCCGCGCGCCGAACCGGTGATGATCGCGCTCTTGCCGTCCAGCAGTCCCATGTGTCCTTGAGTCTCCTCTCGAGTGATTCGCAGGCCCTTTGTGAAGGCGGAACCGTATTGGACGCGAACGCGGCGCGGCGAGGTTCGGGGGCTACAGAGTCCGCGCGATCACGAGGCGCTGGATCTCGTTCGTGCCCTCGTAGATCTGGGTGATCTTCGGCATAAGCACGAACCCCTGGCGTCACGCACGAAATAGCCCGCTGGGACCCGCTAGAGGACGGCTGGCGCTGGCGCTCACTGGCGCATAACTGGCGCATGCGCTCCGGGCGTAACCGTTCGCACCCCCCGCGACAATGGACGCATGGACACAGAAACTGCTTCGAGACAACTGCTAACCGCCGAAGAGACTGCCGCCCGGCTGCGCGTCGGTAAGCAATGGGTGTATCGCCACATCGCCTCCGGCGACCTGCCCGCCCTGCGCCTCGGCGACGAGCTCGGGCCGGTGCGGATCGACTCCGCCGACCTGGCCGACTACCTCGATCGCTCGCGGGTGGAGGAGCAATGATCGCCACGAGGATCCAGTTGCAGGCCGCCGCGCCCATCGAGATCAGGAAAGGCGGCCGTGAGAGGCGCGTCCACCCCAGGGGGGCCGTGGCCAGCCGTGGGGGGCCGCCTACTCAGCATCGCCCCAGCACCTTTTCTCTCCCCCCGCTTGATTTTGGTCGCAACCCCCTGAGGTCATGAAGCTCGAGAACCCGCCACTTCCCAGTCGTCACAAGCGCGGCTATGGCAGGCGCCACTACAAGCTGCGCAAGCTGTGGAAGCCGAAGGTCGCCGCTGGCGTCGTCGAATGCGCGCGCTGCCACCGCCCGATTCTCCCCGGCGAGCCCTGGGATCTCGGGCACGTGGACGGCTCCAAGACCCTCTATTCAGGCCCGGAGCACCGTCGCTGCAACCGGGCAACGTCTCGGCATCGGCGCCAGTCGCGGGAGTGGTGAGATGACGGTCATCCGCGCCAAGGGTGTTCGCCACGGGCAAGTGTGCGTTCGATGCGGCAGACCAACGGCCGCTGGCCCCTACTGCGACGAGCACACGCCCCGTGGATACAAGCCTGGCTCGAGAAGCGGCCGGCAGATGAGCGAGGCATACAAGCGCCTGAAGCCCTTCGTCCTCGAGCGTGACCACCACACCTGCTACCGCTGCGGCAAGCGGGCGACGCAGGTGGATCACATCGTCCCGGTGGCAAGGGGCGGCACGGACACGCCCGACAACCTGCAGGCGTGTTGCTCAGCCTGTAACGCCGCTAAGGGCGACCGATGACCCGGGGGGTACCCAAAAAAAGCTGCCCGGCCCGAATCTGATCTGCGCCCCAACTCTTCGCGAAAAAAACTCGGCGGGTGGTGGGCCTCGCCACCTCCCCCAGAGGTTCCGCTGATTGCTTCAGGCGAAGAGCTTCGCCGCGGCAGCCTCGACCTCTTCGGGAGGGACCTCGCGGATGTGCTGGGTGACGTTCCAGTGATGCCCGTAGGGGTCGGCGAGCTGGCCGTGGACCTCTCCCCAGAACTGCTCCGCGAGCTCGTGGCGGATCTCGGCACCGGCATCGAGCGCCCGCCGCCACAGCGCCGCGGCATCATCGGTCGAGATCTGCAGCACGGTCGCGGTTCCCCCGATCGTCAGCGGGGAGACGATCCCCGCCTCCGGAAACTCGCTCGCGACATGCACGGTCGATTCGCCGATCCGCAGCTCGACCGTCATCACCCTGTCCCCGGGCAGCGACACGCGGCCTCGCTCCTCCGCGCCGAAGGCCCGCCGATACCAAGCGGCTGCGGCAGCGGCGTCGGGGACCACGATGTGCGCTGTTACCTCCATGCGTCTCCTCCTATCTGCGTCGGCAACGGCAACACGCTACGCGAGGCAGCACGCGCTTGCAGTCGCTTTGGACGAGGCAGCTACCCGCTTCGCATGGAAAGCAGATGCATCCGCTCGCCCGGACTAGGGCTGAATCACGCCAATTGCTCTTCATCGATGCACTTGACAGGCCCGCCGTACCCGGAGGAAGATTGGCTCGTGAATCGCCTAGTCCTGATGACCGTCACAGCGGCGGCGCTCGCCGCCCCGTCCAGCGCCCTCGCGAGCAGCTTCGGCTCGACCGTCACGGCCCACTTCACGAATGCCGGTGGTGGTGGCGCCTTCTACGGCGTTGTTAAATCGGACAAGCGCGGGTGCTTCCGAAACCGGGCCGTCAATCTGCAGCAGAGCCCGAATCGAGATTCGGGCTACTCGACGGTCGCCACCGGCAACCTCACGAATCGCGACGGTAGCTGGGCCTATGCGCCAAACCCGTTCTCCGGCGGCTGGTACCGCGCCGTCGTGCCGCCGAAGCAGCTCGCCAACGGGGTCTGTAGGAAAACGAAGTCGGGGCCCGTAGGGGTCTTCTAGCCGTCCCAAGACACAGGAAACGAACTACCGCCTTTAGAGCCATGCTGCCGACTATGGAGGGGGACGCCTCCTGGTTTCTCGCAGCGACAGCCCGCCGGCACTCAGTCGCCGGGCAGAACAGTGATGACGCCGCTCATCGGCGTTCCGAAGTTCCCCGTGTGGTCCTGAATCCCGCCATCAGGGCCAGGCGCGATCGGTTGATTGAAGTCATCGAGCTGGGCATGGAAACGGCAGTAGTAGACGAACGTGCCCGGACGCTTGAACCGAAGCGCCGTCGCCCCACCGTCGGCGGCGATCAGCTCATCAGCGCTCCCGTGCCCGGCAGTGTCGAATGGAGGATCGCCGACGACGGTGTGATCGTCCTCGTCGTTGTTGATCCATCGCACGACGTCGCCCCTGTGAATCGTCAGTGCGAAGGGCGAAAAGCGATCTGATTCCGGCACCTTCACTCGATGGACGGTTGGGTGGCTACGACTCGCCCCAGCCCCAATGACCCAGAACGCGAACAGGCCGATTGCCACCGCCAAACTCGCGACAAGCAGCTTGCGCATAAGAACCTCCTCTGACAGGGGCACGGACGAGTACCCCAGCGTGTTGCCGTAGGCGACGCCGCAGCGGCGCCGAGCGCCGACCTCTCCGTTACTGAGTACGGATGGGCAAGCCGCTGGGTTCAATGAGTCACGCAGCAGGTCCCGAGGCCGCCGTCCGCGCACGCTGACACCTACTTACGCGAGCACTCGATCCGCTCGGTTTGCATGGAAAGCGGTAAGCCGCTCCTTGACTCGCCCCGCCCCCGCGTGAGAGGGTCGGCTGATCCAGGCAACCGCCACGAAGGAGGTAAAGCAATGCGCAGGAAGCCATTGCTCGTCGTTGCGCTCTGTACAGCCGCACTTATGGGTGCAAGTGCGACGGTCGCTCTCGCAGGTGAGGTAAAGGGACCGCCCGGGACGCCCAATGCTGACCCGTCGCTCGCGATCCCGCCCGCGGGGGGGCCGACTGGGGCGGAAGACCATGCGAACTCCGCGTGTGTCTTCTCCGGGCTGAATGACATGGTCGACGGGCCAACCGACACCATCGTCCAGACTCCTGGCGAGTTCATGCTCGCGGGGCTTGCGCCCCCCGGCGCTCCCGGTCACGGGGGCGTTCCCGGCTTCGAGGACGGCTGCAGGGGCGGCAGTAACTGAGAGACCCGGTTGGCCCCGGCCAGCGTCGGGGCCAACCTTTCACCCACCCGACCACAGACACAAAGCCCTCGCTGCCGCCGGGTTTCGGGAGTAGCTGCTTTGGACGAAAAGCGATCAATGTTCGCGTCGTGCGCGCACGGCGGCCGCAACATGTGCAACGCCGTTGATCGGGATCGCTACGGCCCCAATGATCTGAAGGAGTTGATCTCCGGCCGCGAGGCAGATCATCCCGACCACGAGTCCGATCCCTGACGTGATCGCCCTCCACGGATCCACGTTGAGAGCATCGCACGCGCCGGGCGTCGCGATAGTCGCTTTGGACGAGAAGTGATAGGCGTCTGAAACCGAATGCAGATCTCCATAGGATCACTCCCGTGACTGGCAGGCGCATGGCAGTAGCGATGATCCTGGCGACGGTTGTCATTGCCGGCGCTTGGGCGATGATGGCCGCGGCCCGGCAGTCGGCCCAGACCTGCTTCGGCGAGCCGGCGACGATCGTTCGCGGCGACGGCGGCGCGAACGTCAGCGGAACCGACGGGGACGACGTCATCGTGACCGGCGCTGGCAAGGATCAGATCGACGCCAAGAGCGGCCGCGACCGGATCTGCAGCGGCGGTGGGAATGACAGCGTCTCCACCGGGGATGGCCCCGACTGGGTCAAGTCCGGCCCCGGTGATGACCTGCTCAGCGGCGGGGGCGATGACCGCCGCGACGTGTTCATCCTCGGACCGGGGGACGATGGGAGCGATCCGGGCGGAGGCGACGATCGAATCGAGATGGGGAAGGGGAGCGACTCCATGGAGGCGGCCGGAGGAGACGATTCCGTCACCGGCGGAGCAGGACGCGACACCATTCCCGGTGGTTCGGGCCAGGACAGCCTGAGGGGTGGCTCGGGCAAGGACGAGCTGGACGGCGGTAACGATCCCGACGGGATCAGCGGCGGCGATGACAACGACGTGATCCACGCGATCGACGGTGCCACCGACGAGATCAACGGCGGTAAGGGCAACGACACCTGCGAGACCGATATCGACTTGGTCGTGAACTGCGAGATCTAGCGACGGCTGCGGCCCCGTTCCGCATCCGAGAGATAGTCGCTTTGGACGAGAAGGAGGAGCCTCGGATCGTTTCGCTTTCCATGCAAAGCGGCTTAGCCGCTTTTCGTCCAAAGCGGCACTCGAAGGTCCAGCCA